>NZ_CP019437.1:2777500-3377500 GCF_001940525.2 Thioclava nitratireducens | reverse complement strand
AGCTCGGCCACCGGAATTTCGGTCTTCTCGTCGAGCTTTGCGACCTGCTTGCGCGCGACGCTGTCGAACCTATCGCGCAGGCATTCGAGCTGCGCACGTGTCAAGACGAGCACTGCAGCTTTGGGGTTGGCGGGGATGACCGCGCCGGATTGCAACCGCGGCAGACCTTCCGAGTCGATGGCGGAATTGCGGCTCGTTCCCTGTGCGATCTCCGCTGCAGTGGGGTCGAAAACCCCGTCTTTGCAGAAGCCCACGAAGAGGATTGACGGGAATGCCCGTTGCTCGAGGTAGTCGGTTGCATGATCGCGCAGGCATTCGGCCTGATCCCATCGCAGGGCGGGACCTTCACCGGAGCTTTGGGCAAAGGCAGCGCCCGTCGATGCGAGGGCGATCCCTGCGGCGGCAAGGATCGGAAAGGCAGACATCTGAGACGACGCAACGAACATGACGATGATCCGAACCGAGTTGCACCATTCCAACAGGTTAACAAATCGGAGGGATTCGGCAAAGCGCGGCGGGGGCGAGGCCAAACATGCTCGGGTGTTTCGCGCGACTGTCGGTTTTTGTTCGGTTTCGATCGAATCGCGCAAAAATGCGCTTCACAAAGTCGTGATATAGCGTCGTGCAAAACTTCGAGGAATCTCGAAAAAGCTTAGCAGGAAAGGGGTGAGAAGCCGCCGTACCGCGCTGGATCGCGCGACCGAGAGGCAAAGCGAAACCGAAATCACTCTCTTGTTTTGTTCCTGTTACATCCGCACACTACGCCGCGTAGCGCGGAGGCTTCGCACGGGGCCTCAGATCCATCCAACAATGAATCCCGCTACATATGGGAGGAAGACATGAAGAATTTTGCACTCGGTGCGGCGCTTGCGTCGGCCTCGCTCATTGCGCCCTTCACGGCCAATGCAGCAACGGAAATCCAGTTCTGGCACGCCTTTACCGGCCGTCTCGGCGAGCTCGTCGATCAGCAGGTCAAGGACTTCAATGCCAGCCAGGACCAGTATGAGGTCGTGGCGACCAACAAGGGCAACTACTCGGAAACGCTGAACGCCGGGATCGCCGCGTTCCGCGCCGGGGAACAGCCCGACATCCTGATGGTGTTCGAGGTCGGCACGGCGACGATGATGGCCGCCAAGGGCGCGATCAAGCCGGTCTACCAGGTGATGGAAGACGCCGGCGTGGACTTCAATCCCGACGATTACATCGGCGCGGTGAAGGGCTACTACACCACCACCGACGGCAAGATGCTGTCGCTGCCCTTCAACTCCTCGACGCCGGTTCTCTGGGTCAACCGCGACATGCTCGACAAGGCAGGCGTCGCCAAGGATGCGCCGCTGACTACCTGGGAAGATGTCGGCAAGGTGCTCGACCAGCTGAAGGAAGCGGGCGTCGATTGCCCGATGACCACCGCCTGGCAGAGCTGGATCCAGCTCGAGAACCTCTCAGCCTATCACAACGTGCCCTTCGCGAGCCAGGAGAACGGCTTCGCCGGTCTCGACGCGAAGCTGGAGTTCAACGGCCCCGTTCAGGTCAAGCACATCCAGACGCTGGGTGACTGGGCCAAGAAGGGCGAGTTCGTCTACAAGGGCCGCCGCAACGAAGGCGGTGCCGACTTCCGTGCCGGCACCTGCGCGCTCTTCACCGAGAGCTCGGCCGGTTACGCGGGCATCAAGTCCGAAGCCAAGTTCAACTTCGAAGTGCACCCGCTGCCCTATTGGGGTGACGTCGACGGCGCGCCGCAGAACACAATCATCGGGGGCGCCTCGCTCTGGGTCATGGCTGGCAAGGATGACGACCACTACAAGGGCGTCGCTGAATTCCTGAACTACCTCTCGTCGCCGGAAGTGCAGGCGAAGTGGCACCAGGATACCGGCTACCTGCCGATCACCAAGGCCGCGGCCGAGCTGACCCGTGAGCAGGGCTTCTACGAAAAGAACCCCGGCACTGACGTGGCCGTGAAGCAGATGACCGCGAATGCGCCGACCGAGAATTCGAAGGGCATCCGCCTGGGCAACTTCGACCAGATCCGCGGCATCATCGACGAGGAACTGGAGGCTGTCTGGGCCGGTGACAAGACCGCGCAAGACGCGCTCGACAACGCGGTGGAGCGTGGCAACCAGCTGCTGCGCCGCTTCGAGCAAGCCAACCGCTAACCCAAATCCAGCCGCGGGCGGGGAGAACCCTGCCCGCGGCTATTTCTATTCTAAGGCCCCGATCCCGATATGGAAAAACGCGTAACCTTCAAGGGCTGGCTCTTGCCGATGCTGCTGCTCGCGCCGCAGTTGATCATCTCGGCCGTGTTCTTCTTCTACCCGGCGGGCGAGGCGGTGTGGCAATCGCTGTTCATCCCCGATCCGTTCGGCCTGTCGATGCAATATGTGGGCCTCGGCAATTTCGAATACCTGTTCAACGACCCCTATTATCGCGCGTCTTTTGTGACGACGGCGGTGTTCTCGACCCTTGTGACACTGGTCTCGATGATCCCGGCGCTGTTCCTCGCGGTGCTGGCGGATCGGCTGGTGAAAGGGGCGGGAACTTACCGCACGCTTCTGATCTGGCCCTACGCGGTCGCGCCCGCGGTGGCCGGTGTGCTGTGGCTCTTCATGTTCAACACGCGGATCGGTTTGGTCGCCTTCTATCTCAACCAGATGGGTTATGACTGGAACCATGTGCTCAACGAGAACGAGGCGATGGGCCTCGTCGTCGTGGCGTCGGCCTGGGGCCGCATCAGCTATAACTTCCTGTTCTATTTCGCGGCGCTGCAAGCGGTGCCGAAATCGGTGATCGAGGCGGCGGCGATCGACGGGGCGCGGTTCTGGCGGCGCTTCTTCACGATCGTGCTGCCGCTCCTGTCGCCCACGACCTTCTTTCTGCTGGTCGTCAATATCGTCTACGCCTTCTTCGAGACCTTCGGCGTGATCCACACGATCACCTCCGGCGGGCCGCAACAGGCGACCACGATCCTGGTCTACAAGGTCTACGCCGATGGCTTCGTGGGTCAGGATCTCGGAAGCTCTGCCGCGCAATCCGTGGTGCTGCTGGTGGTCGTGGGCTTCCTGACGGTGCTGCAATTCAAATTCGTCGAGAAGCGGGTGCATTACTGATGGCTGACATGCACAACGAACCGCCCCCGGGCATGGTGGAAAAACGCGGCTCCGGCCTGTGGCTGACCCATGTGCTGATGATCGCGGGCGTACTGGTGATCTTCTTCCCGATTTGGCTGGCCTTCGTGGCCTCGACCCATACCCAGCAGGAGATCGCGCAGGCGCCGATGCCGGTGATGCCGGGCTCGCACCTGATCGAGAACTACTCGGATGCGCTGTTCTCCGGGGTGAATGTGCCGGTCGCGACGATGCTGGTGAACTCGCTGGTGATGGCGTTGGGGATCGCGCTCGGAAAGATCGCGATCTCGCTCCTCTCGGCCTTCGCGATCGTCTATTTCCGCTTTCCGGGACGGCGCTTCTTCTTCTGGATGATCTTCATCACGCTGATGCTGCCGGTCGAGGTGCGGATCGTGCCGACCTACGAGGTGGTCGCGGGCTTCGGGATGCTCAACAGCTATTCCGGCCTGATCCTGCCTCTGATCGCGTCGGCGACGGCGACCTTCCTGTTCCGGCAGTTCTTCCTGACGGTGCCGGACGAGCTGGCAGAGGCCGCCCGAGTCGATGGCGCGCGTCCGATGCGCTTCTTCTTCGATATCCTGCTGCCGATGAGCCGCACGAATATCGCGGCGCTCTTCGTGATCCTCTTCATCTACGGCTGGAACCAGTATCTCTGGCCGCTCCTCATCACCACAAATCCCGAGATGAACACGATCGTCATGGGGCTCAAGCAGATGTTCCCCTCGGGCGACGATATCGCCGATTGGCCGGTCATCATGGCGACCTCCATCCTCGCGATGATCCCGCCGGTGATCGTGGTGATCTCGATGCAGAAACTCTTCATTCGCGGTCTCGTGGACAGCGAGAAATAAGGGCAGACAATGGCGACCGTTGAACTCGAAAATATCAAGAAACGTTTCGGCAAGACCGAGGTGCTGCACGGGGTCTCGATCGACATCCAGGACGGCGAATTCATCGTCATCGTCGGTCCCTCCGGCTGCGGGAAATCGACGCTGTTGCGCATGGTTGCGGGGCTGGAGAGCATCTCAGAGGGTGAGATCCGCATCGGCGAGGCCCGCGTGAACGAGCGCGAGCCGATGGACCGCGATATCGCGATGGTGTTCCAGAACTACGCGCTCTACCCGCATATGTCGGTGCGCCAGAACATGGGCTACGGGCTGAAGATCGCGGGCATGTCGAAGTCCGAGATCAAGCGCCGCGTCGATGAGGCCGCGAAGCTGTTGCAGCTGTCGGACTATCTCGAGCGAAAGCCGCGCGAACTGTCCGGCGGGCAGCGTCAGCGGGTCGCGATGGGCCGCGCCATCGTGCGCGAGCCGTCGGTCTTCCTGTTCGACGAACCGCTGTCCAACCTCGATGCCAAGCTGCGGGTGCAGATGCGCGTCGAAATCCGCGAGCTGCAGCGCAAGCTCGGCGTGACCGCGCTTTACGTGACCCACGATCAGGTCGAGGCGATGACCATGGCCGACCGGATGATCGTGATGAACGGCGGCGTGGCCGAGCAGATCGGCACCCCGCTCGAAGTCTATGAGCGCCCCGTGACCATCTTCGCGGCGCAGTTCATCGGCAGCCCGTCGATGAACGTCATCGATGCCGAGGTGCGCGGAGGGCGGGTGATGCTGGGCCATGTGACGCTCGGGCCGACCGATCTGCCCGATCGCCCCGTCAGCCTCGGGATTCGGCCCGAACACCTGCATCCCGATGACAATGGCCCGCTGACGCTGAATGTTACCCTGTCCGAACCGCTAGGGGCGAATACGCTTCTGCACGGAACGCTGGAAGGGCGCGGCGAGCCGATGACCGCGGCGCTGCCGGGCGTGCATATGGAGAAGCAGGCGGTGGGGCAGGTGCGGCTGTCGGTGAACGCCGAAGATCTGCATCTCTTCGATCCGAAAACCGGCAAGCGCCTGAACTGATCGGAGAGGCGGCCAGGCGCACTCAGTTCCGGGCGCTGGTGAGCTTGCCCAACATCGTCAGCGCCTGATCCATCTGCTCGAGCGAGACGAACTCGTCGGCCTTATGGGCCTGCTCGATCGAGCCGGGCCCGCAGATCACCGCGTCCATTCCGAGCGACTGGAACAGCCCGGCCTCGGTGTTGAAAGCAACGCAGCCTGCGTGGTTCTGCCCGGTCAGCGCGAAGACCAGATCGCGCGCGGCGTTGTCGTCCATCGGCTCGAGCCCCACGACCTCGCCGATGGTCTCGGTGGAGATCGCGGCTTCCGGCGCGATGGCGCGCATCTCGGGCAGCAGCGTGTCTTCGACGTAGCTCGCGATCTCGGCTTTGACGAAATCCATGTCAGCGGCATTGATCGGGCGCATCTCCCAGGCCAGTTCGGCGCGCGGCGCGATCACGTTATGAGAAATGCCGCCTTTCAGCGCGCCTACGTTGAGCGTCGTCTGCGGCGGATCGAAGCGCGAGCCTTCGGGGCAGCGTTTGATCAGCTCGGCGCGCAGCTCGAACAGGCGGTTGATGTAGCGCACAGCGTATTCGACCGCGTTCACGCCCTTCTCAGGCGCGGAGCTATGGCCCGGCAGCCCCTCGAAGCGCACGGTATATTCGCAGCAGCCCTTGTTGCCGTCGAAGACCTGCATCGAAGTCGGCTCTCCGATGATGCACAGCGCCGGTCTGACCGGGCGTTTCGCCAGCAGCTTCACCAGTTCATGCGCGCCCAGACAGCCGACTTCCTCGTCATGGGTGAAGGCGAAATGGATCGGGCGGGTTTTCGCGGCCTCGGCCAGCAGATCGAGCGAGCCGAGACAGGCGGCGATGAAGCCTTTCATGTCGCAGGCGCCGCGCCCGTAGAGCTTGCCGTCGCGCTCGGTCATGGTGAAAGGATCGCTGGTCCAGTCCTGATCGGTGACCGGTACCACGTCCGAATGGCCCGACAGCACCAGCCCGCCATCGCCTGCCTCGCCCAGCGTCGCGAAAAGGTTCGCCTTGTGGCCGCTCTCGTCGACCATGACCTCTACCGCCGCGCCGACGGTTTCCAGCCGGTCCGCGATGTAGTGGATGATCGGCAGGTTGCTGTCGGTCGATATCGTCGGATAGGCGATCAGGTCCGAGAGGATCGCGCGGGTGGTGTCGATCCGCATCGGCTCAGTCCTTGACGAACAGTTTGCGCTCGATGTTGCACAGCGGCTCGGCGGGGCCGTCCTCGGTGATGAGGATGGTCTCGGTCGTCTCCATCCCCCAGTCATCCATCCAGAGGCCGGGCATGAAGTGGAAGGTCATGCCGGGCTCGAGGATCGTCTCGTCGGTGTCGCGGATCGAGACGGTATGCTCGCCCCAATCCGGCGGGTAGGAACAGCCCACCGCGTAACCCGCGCGGTTCGGGCGTTCGATGCCGACCTTGGCCAGCTCGACGTTCAGTGCGCGGGCGATGTCACAGGCGCGGTTCCCGGCACGCGCGACTTCGATCCCGGCGTTGAGGCCTTCGGTTAGCGCTTCGCTCGCATCGAGGACATGCTGCGGGGGCTTGCCCAGAAAGATCGTGCGCGAGAGCGGCGCGTGATAGCGACGGTAGCAGCCGGATTGCTCGACGAAGGTCGCTTCGCCAGCTTTCAGTGCCTCGCCGTTCCATGTCAGGTGCGGCGCGGAGGCATCCGGGCCCGAGGGCAGCATCGGCACGATGGCCGGATAATCGCCCCAGCTGTCTTCCTCGCCCTGCACGGCGGTCTTGTACAATTCGCCGACCAGATCATGCTTGCGCAGCCCCGGCTCGGCCAGTTCCACCGCACGCTGGATCACCAGTTCGGAGATCCGTGCGGCACGGCGCATGAAACGCAGCTCCTCGTCGGATTTGATCAGGCGCTGCCAGTTCACCAGCACAGAGGCATCGAGCAGCGTCGCTTCGGGCAGCCCTTCGAAGAGGACTGCATGCGCTTTCGCGGTGTAGAAATAGGTCTCCATTTCGACGCCGATCCGGGCCTTGCCGTAGCCCATGATCCGCAGGTGAGAGGCGAGGTCTTCCATCGGGTGCATGATGTCGGATTGCACCATCGCGTCGTTGTAATGGAGGATGTTTTCCTCCTCCATCCAGACGGTGCGGCGCGCGCCGTTGGAATCCATGAAGCGGCCCCACCAATAGGGGGCGCCCTCCATCGGCAGGATCACGCCCTGATGGGTGTAGAAGGACCAGCCGTCATAACCCGTCAGCCAGAACTGGTTAGACGGGTTGGTGATGAAGAGAATGTCGATCTCGCGCTGCGCCATTGCCGCGCGTACGAGCGCGATCCGGCGGGAAAATTCGAGTTCGCTGAAGTGCACGTTTTCGATCGGCATTCGGGCTTCTTTCTGCTGGCGGTATTTCGGGCAGGTTGGGGCGCGCCCCCGAGCAAGGTCAAGGCCAAAACGAAAACGTGCAACCCCCGGGAGGGCTGCACGTTCGCGTGAAATGGTGCAGTCGTTGTCGTCGCTTACGGAATGAGCCGAGCGAGGATCAATTCCGCCGCTTCCTCGGGGCTGATCGCGGTGGTGTCGATCCGCATCTCGGGGTTCTCGGGTGCCTCGTAGGGCGAGTCGATGCCGGTGAAGTTCTTCAGCTGGCCGGATCGCGCCTTGGCATAGAGCCCTTTCACGTCGCGCGCCTCGGCCACTTCGAGCGGCGTATCCACGAAGACTTCGAGGAACTCGCCCGGCTGCATCATTGCGCGCACCATGTCGCGCTCCGAGCGGAAGGGCGAGATGAAGGCCGTGACCACGATGAGGCCCGCGTCGGTCATCAGCTTCGCGACCTCGCCGACGCGGCGGATGTTTTCCACGCGGTCGGCCTCGGTGAAGCCCAGATCCTTGTTCAGGCCGTGGCGCACGTTGTCGCCATCGAGCAGGAAAGTGTGGCGGTTCATCCGCGCCAGCTTCTTCTCGACCATGTTGGCGATCGTGGATTTGCCCGAGCCCGACAGGCCCGTGAGCCAGACCACCGCCGGCTTCTGGTGCTTCATGTTGGCATGATGCTCGCGCCCGATATCGGTCGCCTGCCAGTGGATGTTCTGGGCCCGGCGCAGCGCGAAGTTGATCATGCCCGCAGCCGCAGTCTGGTTGGTCATCTTGTCGATCAGGATGAACCCGCCCAGATCGCGGTTCTCGGCATAGGGGGCGAAGGGGATCTCGCGGTCGGTGGTGATGTTGGCCACGCCGATCGCGTTCAGGTCCAGCGTCTTCGTCGCCAGATGCTCCTGCGTGTTGACGTTCACCTCGTATTTCGGCTCCTGCACGGTCGCCGAGACGGTCTGCGTGCCGATTTTCAGCCAATAGGCGCGGCCTGGCAGCAGTTCGTTCTCGTCCATCCAGACGATGGTGGTCTCGAACTGGTCGGCCACTTCCAGCGGTTCTTTCGCGGAGACGATGACCTGCCCGCGCGAGCAGTCGATCTCGTCGACCAGCGTGATCGTGATGGATTCACCCGCCACCGCCATGTCGCGGTCGCCCTCCAAGCTGACGATGCGCGCCACTTTCGAGGTTTTGCCCGAGGGCAGCACGCGCACCTCGTCGCCCGGACGCACGGTGCCCGACGCGATCAGCCCCGAGAAGCCGCGGAAGTCGAGGTTGGGGCGGTTCACCCATTGCACGGGCATCCGGAAGGGGCGCTCCTGATCGGAGGTCACGTCCACCTCGACCGCTTCGAGATAGGGTAGGAGCGACGGCCCCTTGTACCAGGGGGTATTCTCGCTCGGGCCTGTGATGTTATCGCCCTTGAAGCCCGAGATCGGGATCGCGGTGAAGCCTTCGATGCCGATGCTGTCGGCGAAGGTTTGGTAATCGGCCACGATCTCGTCGAAGGTCGCCTGATCGTAGTCCACCAGATCCATCTTGTTCACCGCCAGCACGATATGGCGGATGCCGAGCTGGTGGACGAGGTAGGAGTGGCGCCGCGTTTGGGTCAGTACGCCCTTGCGCGCATCGATCAGGATCACCGCCAGATCGGCGGTCGAGGCACCGGTGACCATGTTGCGGGTATACTGTTCGTGGCCGGGGGTGTCCGCGACGATGAACTTGCGCTTCTCGGTCGCGAAGAAGCGGTAGGCCACGTCGATCGTGATGCCCTGTTCGCGCTCGGCAGCGAGCCCGTCGACCAGCAGTGCGAAGTCGATCTCCTGGCCTTGGGTGCCGACGCGCTTGGAGTCGGCCTCCAGCGCGGCTAGCTGATCTTCGAAGATCATCTTGCTGTCATAGAGCAGCCGCCCGATCAGCGTCGATTTCCCGTCATCGACCGAGCCGCAGGTGATGAAGCGCAGCATGGTCTTGTGTTGATGCGCCTCGAGATAGGCGTCGATATCCTGCGCAATCAGCGCGTCGGTCTTGTAGATCGGATCGTTGGTCGTCATGTCGGCTCACCTGATAGGGTGGAAATGAAGGCGCGCGTGCGGCTCGGGAGGGGAGGGCTCAGAAATAGCCTTCCTGCTTTTTCTTCTCCATCGAGGCGCTCTGATCGTGGTCGATCGCGCGGCCCTGACGCTCGGAGGTGGTGGTCAGCAGCATTTCCTGAATGACTTCCGGAAGGGTCTGCGCCTCGCTCTCGACGGCGCCGGTCAGCGGGTAGCAGCCCAGAGTGCGGAAGCGGACCGAGCGCATCACCGGCTCCTCGCCGTCGCGCAGCGGGAAGCGGTCGTCGTCCACCATCAGGATCAGCCCGTCGCGCTCGACTGTCGGGCGCGGGGCCGAGAAATAGAGCGGGACGATCTCGATCCCTTCGAGGTGAATATATTGCCAGATGTCCAGCTCGGTCCAGTTCGAGATCGGGAAGACGCGGACGCTCTCGCCCTTCGCTTTCTTGGCGTTGTAGAGGCGCCAGAGCTCGGGACGCTGGTTCTTCGGATCCCAGCGATGATTGGCCGAGCGGAACGAGAACACGCGTTCCTTCGCGCGGGATTTCTCCTCGTCGCGGCGCGCGCCGCCGAAGGCCACGTCGAAGCCGTGCTTGTCCAGAGCCTGTTTCAGACCTTCGGTCTTCCACATGTCGGTATGCAGCGAGCCGTGATCGAACGGGTTGATCCCCTTGGCCTTCGCCTCGGGGTTCTGGTGCACGATCAGCTCCATCCCCGCATCCTTCGCGGCCTTGTCGCGCAGGTTGTACATCGCCTGGAATTTCCACGTCGTGTCGACATGCATCAGCGGGAAGGGCGGCGGCGACGGGTAGAAGGCCTTCTTCGCGAGATGCAGCATCACCGCGCTGTCCTTGCCGACCGAATAGAGCATGACCGGATTGTCGGCTTCGGCCACGACTTCGCGCAGGATGTGAATGCTTTCGGCTTCGAGCCGCTGCAGGTGAGTCAGGGTCTTGTTCATGCGGGAGGTCTCTGTCTGATCGCGGTTTTCCGAGATATAGGCGGCGGGTTTTGCTGGATAACCCCCCAAATGGGGGGTAAATACGGCTTATGTTGGGGCAGTCCGAGAACACACTGTTGATCAACGCGCTCTTCGCCGCGGCGAGCGAGGCGGGAAAGGCTGGCTGGGTGCGCTTTCTCGAGCGGCTCTGTTCGGTCGCCCATGCCGAGGGTGCGGCGGTGCAGATTCTCGCACCCGAGGGGGAGGGCGCGGGCTGGCAGGTCGGCAGGATCGCCTTGCCGGACGCCGCGCGACTCCACCCGATGCGACTGGATCGTGTCTATTCGCAGATCGACCTGCCGGGTGAAGTGGCGTGGCCCGAACCGCTCCGGGCGCTGAAGGTCGCGGCAGGGGGGGCGGGGCGCGTGGTGCTGATGATCGCGCGCTCGAACCGGGATTTCCGCGCGGCGGAGGCGTTGGCCCTCTCGACGCTCGCGCCGCATCTGGGGCAGGCGGTGATGATACGCGAGGCGCTGGGCGGCGAGCGGGCGCGAGCCGCGCGCGATGCCGAGGCCACGGCGGCGCTCGGCGCGGGGTGGTTGGTCCTGACGCCCGCGGGTACGGTGCTGGAATTCGATCCGCGCGTAGCGGCGGAATTCGATGCGGGAGGTTGGCTGCGGCTGCGCATCGGCGCGCGCCCGGAATTCGCCGACCCCGACGCCGCGCTGCGCTTTCGGCAGAGCCTCGCGAAACTCGGGGAAGGCGGGGAGGTCGTCCGGCCGATCCCGCTTGGCCCCGAGGGGCAGGGCGTGCTCCGGCTCGCGCCGGGGCGATGGCGGGGCAGTCCTGCACTGATCGGACATCTGCGCGCCATGCCGCTGGCTGAGGCGCTGCCGGTCGCGCGTGTCGCGGGGGCGCTAGATCTCAACCGGTCCGAGGCGCGGCTCGCGGCGCTTCTATGCGATGGGGCGAGCCTGCGCGAGGCGGCCGAGCGGCTTGGCTGGACGCTGGAGACCGCGCGCTCGACCTCAAAGCAGATCTATGCCCGCGCCGGGGTCAGCGGTCAGACGGGACTGTTGCGCAAGATGTTCGGCTCGGCGCTCTGGCTGGGTTAGCCGCGTACGAAGAAAACCGCCGCCATCACCAGCCCGACCGCAATGATGAAGCCGCGCAGCAGCGCCATATTGGTGATCCGCTTTGACAGATGCGCGCCCAGGTAGCCGCCGACGGCGCTCGCGATGCCCAGCACCAGAACCGCCTGCCAGTCGATCAGCCCGGCCACCGCGTAGGTCACGACCGAGACCAGCGACAGCACGGCCGAGACGAGGTTCTTCAGGCCGTTCATCGCATGCAGATCGGTGAAGCCAATCAGGCCGAGCGCGGCGAGCAGCATGATGCCGAGCCCGCCGTTGAAATAGCCGCCGTAGATCGTCACCGCGAGTAGCAGGGCGAAGGCGGACACGGCGCCCATCGTGCGGCCAGAGCGTTGCAGCGCCTTCAGCAGCATCGGCCCGAAGGCAAACGCCGCGGTCGCCAGCAGCAGAAGCCACGGCACCACGCCGGCGAACAGTTTTTCGGGCGTGATCAGCAGCAGGAGCGCGCCGAGGAACCCGCCCGCGACGGCGGCGATCAGGATCGTGCGCAGCGCCATCGGCCCCTTGTGGCGCAGCTCGTGGCGGAAGGCCCAGGCACTCGACAGATAGCCGGGCAGGGCCGCCAGCGTCGCGGTGGCATTGGCGGTGATCGGCGGTACGCCGGTCCAGACAAGCGCGGGGAAGGACAGGAACGTCCCGCCGCCCGCGACCGCATTCAAAGCGCCCGCCGCGAGACCGGCGAGCGCGAGGATCAGGAAGGATAGCATTTCTTACCGTAGTCAGCCGAGGTCAGGTGCGACCGGAACGACGATCCGCCCGCGAACCTTTCCATCGAGGAATTTCGGCGCGGTTGCAATCACTTCGTCCAGGGCGACTTCCATCTCCATCGCGGCGAGCTTCTCCATGTCGAGATCGGCAGCCAGACGACGCCATGCTTCGACGCGATCCTCGATCGGGCACATCACGCTGTCGACGCCTGCGAGCGTCACGCCGCGCAGGATGAAGGGCGCGACCGAGGTCGGCAGGTTCATCGAACCCGCGAGACCACAGGCGGCGACGGTGCCGCGATAGGCCATCATCGACAGAACATTGGCCAACACCTCACCGCCGACCACGTCGACCGCACCGGCCCAGCGTTCCTTGTTCAGCGGGCGCGGCTTGCCAGAAACGTCCTCGCGCGGAACGATCGACGATGCGCCGAGGCGCTTGAGGTAGTCTTCCTCTTCCGGGCGCCCGGTAACGGCAGCCACTTTATAGCCGAGCTTGCCCAGAAGAGCGATCGCGACGCTACCCACGCCGCCGGTCGCTCCGGTCACGACGATCTCGCCGCTCTCGGGCGTCACGCCATGCGCCTCGAGCGCCATCACGCAGAGCATCGCCGTGTAGCCCGCAGTGCCGATCGCCATTGCCTGACGCAACGAGATGCCGTCGGGCAGTTTCACCAGCCACTCGCCTTTCAGATGGGCGCGCTCTGCCAGCCCGCCCCAGTGTTTCTCGCCCACGCCCCAGCCGTTGAGCACTACCCGGTCGCCCTTGGCGAAATCGGGATGCTTGCTGGTCGCGACGATGCCGGAGCAGTCGATGCCCGGCACCATCGGGAAGCTGCGCACCACGGGGCCTGCACCGGTGATCGCCAGTGCGTCCTTGTAGTTCATCGTCGAGTAGGCGACGTCGACCGCCACCTCGCCCTCTGCCAGATCGGGCAGGTCGATATCCTTGAGCGCGGCGCTCTGAGTCTCTTCGGGTTTCTCGATCAGGATGGCTTTGACCATGGGGTATCCTTTCAGCTTCGGGCGAGCCGCAGGAAGCCGTCGGTGAAACGGCGCAGCGGCTCGGGGTTGCGTTGAAGTTTCGTGCGCAGAACCGCGCCTTCCCAGCCGGTCCAGAACAGTTCTGCGAGTGCTTCGGGGTCGTGATCGGCGCCGATTTCGCCCGCCATTTGCGCGTCACGCAGGCAGGATACGGTAAGGTTTTGCCAGCGCTCGAACACCGCGATCAGGCGGCTGCGGAACTCTTCGGGCAGGCTGCCCATCTCCTGACCGAGATTGCCGATCAGGCAGCCGCGGCGGAAGTCGAACCGCGCCATGCCCGCCTCCGCTTCTTCGGTGAAGGCGGTGAGCCGGGCGAGTGGGGTGATGTCCGTGCGGTTGAAGGCGCGGCGGAGCTTGTCTTCGAAATAGGCGTCATAGGCGTCGATGAGCGCCGCGCCAAAAGCCGCTTTCGTCGGGAAGTAGTGGTAGAAGCTGCCCTTTGTGACACCGGCAGCGGCGGTGATCTCTTCGAGAGCGACGCTTGCGTAGCCGCGCTCGGTCAATTGGGCGAGCCCTGCCTGGATCAGCGCCTTGCGGGCGTCCTGATCCTCGGGCTTGCGGCGCGGGCGGCCGCGGCGCGCGGGGGCTGGAGTAACGCTCATATAGAATTAATATACCATACGGTATGTAAAATCAACCGCCGCGAATGTCCCCCCTCGCCAGTGCGGCCTTTGCCGAGCGGCGGCAGCGATCGGAACAGTAGCGCACGCTCTCCCAGTCACGGGCCCACTTTTTGCGCCACGCGAAGGGGCGGCCACAGCTGGCGCAGAGCTTTGTCGGCAGGTCGGATTTGCGGCGCATCTTCATGCAATTCGATACGCGGCGGACGCGTGGCCGGATGACCGCCGGCCAAAGGAAAAGGGGCCGCGCGCGGCGACCCCTCCCTCGTCCCTCTTCCCCGGCGATCAGATCGCCGAACTATGCCCGGCTTTCGACAGATCGTAAGCATCGAAATGGCGCGCGATCATGCGGGTGAGCGGGCGCGCCTTCGCCGGAATGCGCAGCCCGTCCGCGTTCACCTGAACCATGTCGCCGAAATGCTCCGCGCAGGCGGCGAACATTGCGGCGAGTTCCTTCGGATCGGCGCCGTAATCCCGCACCAGCTCTGCCGCTTTCACTTCGAAATCGCACATCAACGCCTCGATCAGCCGCGCGCGCATCTTGTCATCCGCAGTGAAGCGGTGCCCGCGCGAGGTCGAGAAGCGATCCGCCCGGATCGCAGCTGTATGGGCTGAAGTAGCTGGCGCGTTCTGTGCATAGCCTTGCGGGAAGCGCGAGATCGAGGACGCTCCGAGCCCGACCAGCGCCTCGGCCTGATCGTCGGTATAGCCTTGGAAATTGCGCCGCAACTGACCTCCCTTCTGGGCGGTCGAGAGCCCGTCGGTCGGCAGCGCGAAATGGTCGATTCCGATCTCGTCATAACCATCGGCCACGAACAACTCGCGCGCCACCTCGAACAGCTTCAGGCGCTCTTGCGGGGTGGGCAGATGGTCTGATGGGATCATCGTTTGGCGGCGCGCCATCCACGGCACATGCGCGTAGCCGTAGAGCGCCACGCGATCGGGTCCGAGCGACAGCAGCTTTTGCACCGAGGCCGCGATTTTCGTCGGTGTCTGGTAAGGCAGGCCGTAGAGGATATCGGCGTTGAGGCTCGCGACATCGCGTTCGCGAATCATGTCGACCGCAGCTTTGGTTGCCTCATAGCTCTGGTCGCGCCCGATCACGCCCTGAATCTGCGGGTCGAAATCCTGCACCCCGATCGAGGCGCGGTTCATACCCGACTCGGCGAGCGCGTCGAGGCGGGCGGCGTCGATTTCGTTGGGGTCGATCTCGACCGAGAATTCCGCGCCTTCGCCCATCGGTACCACGTCGAAGACCGCATCGGCGAGGCGGCGCATCATGTCGGGGGGCATCAGCGTCGGCGTGCCGCCGCCCCAATGCAGACGCGACAGCGTGACGCCGGGCGCCAAACGCTCCTTGAAGAGGCGCAGCTCGGCCAGCAGCGTCTCGGCATAGGCGCGGACCGGTTCCTCGCTTTGCGTGCCTTGCGTGCGGCAGGCGCAGAACCAGCAGAGCCGACGACAAAACGGCACGTGCATGTAGAGCGAAATCGACGCGCCTTCGGGGATCGCCTCGATCCAATGCGCGAATTCCATGGGGCCGACATCGCCCGCGAAATGGGGGGCGGTGGGGTAGCTCGTATAGCGGGGCACCCGTGCGTCGAAGAGTCCGAGTCGGGTAAGTTGCGATTCCTGTTCCATGCGCGTATCTTTAGAGGTAACACGCGCGACAGAATTTGACCCAGATCAAGCAATATCCATATGGCACATGATGACGTTCAGCCTGCTTCGCTCGCATGCGGAGACTGCCCGATCCAACATCGCGCGGTCTGTGCGCGATGTGACGCGGAGGAGCTCGAGCAGCTTGAGAAGATCAAATATTACCGAAGCTTCGAAGCGGGGCAGACGATCATCTGGGCGGGCGACCAGATGGATTTCGTGGCCTCGGTCGTCTCAGGGATCGCGACGCTGACGCAAACGCTCGAAGACGGGCGTACGCAGATGGTGGGTCTGTTGCTGCCCTCGGATTTCGTGGGGCGCCCCGGGCGCACCCGTGCTGCGTATAACGTGACCGCGACGACCGACATCCTGATGTGCTGTTTCCGCCGCAAGCCCTTCGAGGAAATGATGGAGCGCACGCCCCATATCGCGCAGCGCCTGTTGCAGATGACGCTCGACGAACTGGACGCCGCGCGCGAATGGATGCTGCTGCTGGGCCGCAAGACCGCGCGCGAGAAGATCGCCTCGCTCCTGTCGATCGTGGCGCGGCGTGATGCCTCGATCAACATGAGCCCCAGCGCCCGGCAGATGGTGTTCGATCTGCCGCTGACGCGCGAAGCGATGGCCGATTACCTTGGCCTCACGCTAGAGACGGTAAGTCGTCAGATGTCCGCGCTGAAACGCGACGGGGTGATCGAGCTGCAGGGTAAGCGCCACGTCACCGTGCCGGACATGGATCGGCTGCTGCTTGAGGCGGGCGATGACAGCGACGGCGGTTTCCTTATCTGAGCATACGTCCGGTCAGGGGGATACGCACTGCCGATAGGTGAGTGGCTTCATTCCGCCCTGCGAGATATCCTGACGCGATAGGTAGATGCCGGTGCTCGACAGGGTGAGCACGATATCGCGCTGCCATTTCTGCCCTTCGCCGGTGAAATTCCACGTGGCCCGAACCACGCGATCGGTCGCGCTGTCGATCTCAGCGAGCTTGGCTTGCGACTCGTAGAATTTCAGGCTGTCCGGCTTCACCACCATCAGGCCTTTGTTGTCATCGCGTGAGGCGTCGCAATCGGCCTTTGTCAGCCCCCAGCGTCCGACCATCCCCTCCGGCAGTGTCTTCGGCATCGTCCCGTCCTGTTTCGGCGTCATCTCCTGACAGGCAGACAGCAGGGCGAGGCTGGCGAGAAGGGTGGGAAGAATATGGCGGGTCATTGGGGGCTCCGGTCTTTCGTCAGCCAGCCAACCCGCCAGCGCGGCCGGAGTTCCGCGCCGGACACAGATGTCGCGAGAAGGTCGTTATTTCGCACGCGTTCCGTCGCGGTTTGGACATTGTCGTAAGGTAAACGGAAGGAGGCTGCAGCGGGGAAGGGTTATGCGTATCCCGTTTACTTGTGTCTTTCTCGTTGTCGCCCCGGGCCCGAGTGTTGCCAACCGTATTGCAGAGAATGGCGCAATGCTCGGGTCTGTTCCACGACATCCGCGAAAGCATGTCCGACGCCGCGCGGGCAACGGGAAGGGCGTCGGGATCGGTCCCGAGTGACGAAAAACGGCGCCCCGAGAGGCGCCGTCGACAGTCTTGAAAGGCGGCGCGCTCAATGCGCCATGATCACCGGAACCTCGGCCATCTCGAGCATGTGGCGCGTCGCGCCGCCCAGGATCGCTTCGCGGAATCGCGAATGGCCGTAAGCCCCCATCACCACCGCATCGGCGTCGCTGTCGCTGATATGGCGGTTGAGCACGTCCGAAACGCGCGGCATCGTCTTGGCGAGCACCGACACCTCGGCGTGGACGCCGTGACGCGAGAGCATCTGGCTGAGTTGGCCGCCCGGATCCGAGCGCTCGGGCCCATGCGCGGGCGGGTCGATCACGGTGATGTCGACCAGATCGGCGGATTTCAGGACGGGCAGGGCGGCCCGCACGGCGCGCATCGCTTCGTGCGACTGGTTCCACGCGATCACGACGCGCTTGGCAGGCATGTCGCCGTTATACCCGTCGGGTACGATCGCGACCGGAACCTGGCCCTCGAAGAGCGCGGCTTCGACTGCGGCCTCGATCTCCGGGCCGCGGCCCTCGCCATAGGGGCGGCCCATCACGACCAGATCGGCAAAGCGGGCGCGCTGCCCGACGACGGTAGCCATCGCCCCGATTTGCGAGACGACCGCATCGACGCCCCAGCGAATGTCTTCGGCTTCGAGGCGCGCGCGCACCGCGGCTTCCGCGTTGCGTGCGTCGTCTTGCGCGCGATCCATCGTTTCCTGTTGTACGAAGGCGGTCGCCCCCGCGTAGTAATATCCGGTCTGCGTGCGATCCACACCGAGGCAGAGCACGTCTAGGTGGGCGTCGCGCCGTCGTGCGACGGCCACGGCCGTGTCGATTTGTGTCGCGGCCGCCTTGGGATCCGTGACGATCGTGAGAAGTGTCTTGTAAGCCATGGGTCCTGTCCTTGCGCCATAAGCGATTAAGTATGTGAGACCAAAGCCTAACCCGAAGAGATCGGCCGCACTTTGACTCGGATCAAGAGACGTGATTGTCAGATCACAGAACTGCGACCGAATGGCGCAGTTTGATCGCGAGCATTTGATGCAGATCAAGGCATCGTGCATACCCTCGGACCACAAGGACTCCAGTCAGGCCCAGGAGGATTCTCGGTTCAAGAGGGTGCCGCAGGGGCAGACCAGACGAAGGGACGCACAAAATGTGGGATTATATCAAGCTGATCGCGCTTGGTCTTGTGGCGGTTCTGGCCGCCATTGCGGCCGGCTACGCGCGCGATCTTGCCTATCAGGTGAATGCTGTCGAGGTCATGCTGGCCGCGGCAATCGCGTTCATCTGGGTGCTTCGCACCATGGGGAGCCGCCAGCCGGTGGCTCACAACGAGTATTTCGACGGCGTGGTTCGCGCCGGGGTTATCGCGACGACCTTCTGGGGTGTCGTGGGCTTCCTGGTCGCCGTCATCATCGCTTTCCAGCTGGCCTATCCGGCGCTCAACTTCGAATGGGCGCAAGGCTACCTGAACTTCGGCAAGCTGCGCCCGCTGCACACCTCGGCGGTGATCTTCGCTTTCGGTGGCAACGCGCTGATCGCATCGTCGTTCTACGTGGTGCAGCGCACCTCGGCAGCGCGGCTGTTCGGCGGCAACGCGCTGGGCTGGTTCGTGTTCTGGGGCTATAACCTGTTCATCGTGCTCGCCGCGTCCGGCTACATCCTCGGCGCAACGCAGTCGAAGGAATATGCCGAGCCGGAATGGTATGTCGATATCTGGCTGACGATCGTCTGGGTCGCCTATCTGGTTGTCTTCCTCGGCACGATCTTCAAGCGCAAGGAACCCCATATCTACGTCGCCAACTGGTTCTACCTGTCCTTCATCGTGACCATCGCGATGCTGCATATCGTGAACAACCTGTCGATCCCGGTCTCGCTCTTCGGATCGAAGTCGGTGCAGGTCTTCTCGGGCGTGCAGGACGCGATGACGCAGTGGTGGTACGGCCACAATGCGGTGGGCTTCTTCCTGACCGCGGGCTTCCTCGGCATGATGTATTACTTCGTCCCGAAGCAGGCTGAACGTCCGGTCTATTCCTACAAGCTGTCGATCGTGCACTTCTGGGCGCTGATCTTCCTGTACATCTGGGCCGGTCCGCACCACCTCCACTACACGGCGCTGCCCGACTGGGCCTCGACGCTGGGCATGACCTTCTCGGTGATCCTGTGGATGCCTTCCTGGGGTGGCATGATCAACGGTCTGATGACGCTCTCGGGCGCATGGGACAAGCTGCGCACCGATCCGATCATCCGAATGATGGTGGTGTCGGTCGGCTTCTACGGCATGTCGACCTTCGAAGGCCCGATGATGTCGATCAAGGCGGTGAACTCGCTGTCGCACTACACCGACTGGACGATCGGTCACGTGCACTCGGGCGCGCTCGGCTGGAACGGCATGATCACCTTCGGCACGCTCTACTTCCTCGTGCCGCGTCTGTGGGCGCGTGAAGGGCTCTACTCGCTGAAACTGGTCAGCTGGCACTTCTGGCTCTCCACCATCGGGATCGTGCTCTATGCCGCGTCGATGTGGGTCGCCGGGATCATGCAGGGCCTGATGTGGCGCGAAACGGACAGCCAGGGCTTCCTCGTGAACGCCTTCGCCGACACCGTGGCCGCCATGCATCCGATGTTCGTGGTCCGTGGTCTGGGTGGTGTGCTCTACCTCACGGGTGGCATCATCATGGCTTACAATCTGTGGATGACCGTCGCTCGTCAGCCGCGCGTGGAATCGCGTTCGGTTGCCGCCGTGCCGGCTGAATAAGGAGGAGATCAATGGGACTTCTCGACAAACACGGCGTCCTTGAAAAGAACGCCACGCTCCTGCTGATCTTTGCCTTCCTGGTCGTCACGATCGGCGGCATCGTGGAGATCGCGCCGCTCTTCTACCTCGAAAACACCATCGAGGACGTGGACGGCATGCGTCCCTACACCCCGCTGGAGCTTACCGGGCGCGACATCTACATCCGTGAGGGCTGCTATGTCTGCCACTCGCAGATGATCCGCCCGATGCGCGACGAAGTGGAGCGTTACGGCCATTACTCGCTGGCAGCGGAGTCGCAATACGACCACCCGTTCCAGTGGGGCTCCAAGCGGACGGGGCCTGACCTCGCCCGCGTCGGCGGCCGCTACTCGGACGCCTGGCATGTGGATCACCTGACCAACCCGCAGTCGGTCGTGCCAGAATCGGTGATGCCGAAATACGGCTTCCTGCTCAATCGCATGGTCGATTCCAAGCATATCGACGAGCGGATCGCGACCGATGCGATGGTGGGTGTGCCCTACACGTCGGACATGATCGAGAACGCCAAGGCGGACTTCGCGGCCCAGGCCGATCCGAACAGCGACACCGACGGTCTGCTGGAGCGCTATCCTAACGCGGTGAACGTCCGCAACTTCGACGGTCGCCCGGGCATTTCCGAGATGGACGCGCTGGTGGCCTATCTGCAGGTGCTCGGCACCATGGTCGACTTCTCGACCTTCGAACCCGTGGCCAGCCGGTAAGGGGGGCTGATCAATGGACTATCATATCTTCAGGGAATTCGCGGACAGCTGGTTTCTGATCTTCATGTTCGTCTTCTTCCTGGCCGTCGTCGTCTGGGTCTTCCGGCCCGGCGCGCGCAAGACCTACGAAGATACGTCCGAGATTCCCTTCCGGTACGAAGACAAACCCGCCAATGCCTCGGAGGCCGGCGAGAGCCGGTCCTCCAAGGACTGACGGCGCCACGTTGTAAGGAGGCGTGGAAAACATGAGCAAGAGACCAAGCAAGCAAAAGCACGAGGTCGAGACCACGGGACACTCGTGGGACGGCATCGAGGAATACAACAACCCGCTGCCCAAATGGTGGCTGTGGACCTTCTATGCCTGCGTCATCTGGGGGATCGGTTACTCGATCGCGATGCCCGCATGGCCGATCTTCAAATCCGGCGCGACGCCGGGGATTCTGGGCTCCTCGACCCGCGCGAACGTGCAGGCCGAGATCGACAAGGTCGCCGCGGCGAACAAGCCGATCCAGGAGAAGCTCGTCTCGGTCGATCTCAACGAGATTTCGAACGATCCCGAGCTGAAGAACTACACCCAGAACGCGGGCGCTGCGGTGTTCCGCACCTGGTGCGCGCAATGTCACGGTGCGGGCGCGGGCGGCAACCCGAAGCACGGCTATCCGAACCTTCTCGACAGCGCATGGCTGTGGGGCGGCACGATGGAGGACATCCATTTCACCGTCACCCATGGCATCCGCAACGAGACGGACCCGGAAGGCGAGGCGCGGTTCTCGCAAATGCCGGCCTTCGGGAAAGATGGTCTTCTCGAGCCCGAGCAGATCGACCAGGTCGTACAATATGTCCGCAAGATTTCGGACCAGGAGCATGACGCGGCGATGGCTGCGGAAGGCGAGACGATCTTCGCGGATAACTGCGCAGCCTGTCACGGTGAGAATGGCAAAGGCGACAACACCATGGGTGCGCCGAACCTCACCGATGCCGTCTGGCTCTATGGCGGTGACGTCGACACGCTGACCTACACGGTCACCAATGCCCGCTTCGGCGTGATGCCGAACTGGAACGAGCGTCTCTCGGAAGCGGATATCCGCGCCGTCGCGGCCTACGTTCACAGCTTGGGCGGCGGCCAGTAACGGTCGAAAACAAGAGAGATCCCGCGGGGCTTCGGTCTGGCGGGCCGCACCGGCACCCCGTCCTGTTCGCGCGTTTCCTGGGGGTGCCGGTGCCCAATTCCAGAGGGCCCCTTCGCGGGCCCTCTCGTCTGTCGAGGGTTACCTGCTGCCTAAGTTGGGGGGCGTTCCCGGGCAAAACAAGCGCCGTGCCAGCCGTTGCACGCCGTTGTGACCTCGCCGCGATGCCCGGGATCCTTCTGCGCGAAGCGCTGGGTGGCGGACCGGGGAGGCCGGCGGGGGTGCGACCGCGTTGGTCCGGGGCGAACGAAATGTCGCGGTCGGGCGGTGCGGCTTCCGTTTGAAGACAGCGCGCAAAAGCGCTATTACACGGGAACGCGACCGGGCGTGAGGCGACCGGCGCAACGCCACCTGATGTCGTGGCTTTTCAAGCAGGCAGCATATGCCGATGACGAGTGAAAACACCAACCAGTGACGATTTCCTGTATGGGAGACCTGTCTTTTTGACGCAGGTCAAAGTCTTCACGACTGTGTCATACCAGAAGAACCGTTGACGCAGAATGATTTATGAACGGAGAGAGTCGTGAGCTCCACCGAACCAGTCGATCCCCCGCCGCTCTACGCCGCCCGCGAGCCGATTTTCCCGCGCCGTGTGCATGGCCAGTTCCGCAACTTGAAATGGGTGTTGATGGCGGTGATGCTCGGCATCTATTACATCACGCCGTGGATTCGCTGGGATCGTGGGCCGGAGCTGCCCGATCAAGCGGTGCTTCTGGACCTCGCGAACCGTCGCTTCTTCTTCTTCATGATCGAAATCTGGCCGCATGAATTCTACTTCGTCGCGGGTCTGCTGATCATGGCCGGTCTGGGGCTGTTCCTGTTCACCTCGGCGCTGGGGCGCGTCTGGTGCGGCTATGCCTGCCCGCAGACCGTCTGGACCGATCTGTTCATCCTCGTCGAGCGCTGGGTCGAGGGCGACCGCAACGCACGTATCCGCCTGCTGCGCCAGAAATGGAACGCCGAGAAGGTCCGCAAGCGGATCACCAAATGGGTGCTCTGGCTTCTGATTGGTGTCGCGACGGGCGGGGCCTGGGTGTTCTATTTCACCGATGCGCCGACGCTGCTGCACGATCTGTTCACCGGCAGCGCCTCGCCGATCGCTTACACGACGATCGCGGTGGCAACGCTCACGACCTTCGCTTTCGGCGGCTTCGCGCGCGAACAGATTTGCATCTACGCCTGTCCGTGGCCGCGCATTCAGGCCGCGATGATGGACGAAGACACGATCACGATCGCCTATCGCGAATGGCGGGGCGAGCCGCGCGGCAAGCTCAAGAAGGGTCAGCACGACCCGACGCAGGGCGATTGCATCGACTGCATGGCTTGTTTCAACGTCTGCCCGATGGGCATCGATATCCGCGATGGCCAACAGCTCGAATGCATCACCTGCGGGTTGTGCATCGACGCCTGCAACGAGGTCATGGACAAGATCGGCAAACCTCGCGGCCTGATCGGCTACATGGCCCTGAAGGACGAAGCGAACGAGCGTTCTGGCAACCCGGTCGTCAACGTCTGGAAGCACATCCTGCGCCCGCGCACCATCCTCTATTTCGCGATGTGGTCGCTGATCGGGGTCGGCCTCGTGGTCGCGCTGTTCATGCGCTCGCCCATCGATTTCAACGTGACCCCGAACCGCGATCCGCTCTTCGTGGTGGAACCGTCGGGCGCGATCCGGAACATCTACACGCTGCGGCTGCGCAACAAGGCGGGCGAGGCGACCGAGTTCAAGGTCTCCGTCAAGGCGCCCGATCCGGCCGACCAGAGCACGCTGAGCGTGTTGCTCGAAGGCCAGGACGGGACCACCGTGACGGTGCCCGCGGATGAAACCATGACCCAAAGGGTCTATATTGTCGCCGATCCCGGTTCGTCCATCGCCACCAGCGAGCGCACCGAGCTGACGATGTGGATCGAGGACATGACCAATACTGACCGCGTGTCGGAAACGACCGTATTCAACGGAAGGGTACAATGACCGAGATGGCGAAACCGCTGACCGGAAGAAAAGTGCTGATGATCGCGGTGGGCTCCTTCGGGGTGATCATCGCGGTCAACTTTGTCATGGCGTGGCAGGCGATCAGCACGTTTCCCGGCCTCGAGGTCGACAATTCCTATGTCGCCTCGCAGTCCTTCAACGAAGAAAAACGCGCGCAGGATGCGCTTGGCTGGACTGTGTCGCCGGACTATTCCGACGGCAAGCTCAGCTTCGTCATCCGCGACGAGAATGGGTTGCCCGCGCGGGTGGCCGAGTTCAAGGCGCTGGTCGGGCGGACGACCCATGTCCGCGAGGACATGACCCCCGATTTCGACTATGTCGGTGGCATCTTCACCTCCAAGGTCGACCTTGCTCCGGGCGTCTGGCTGGTGCATCTCGACGCGAAAGCCGCAGACGGCACGGAGTTCCGTCAGCGGATTGACCTCTTCGTGAAAGGCTGAACCGATGTCGGTGTCGCCCGCTTCGCCCACACGCAACGAACCGTTCGAAGACGAGCGCGTCTCGGCCTCGGCCTGTCCCGCCTGCATCGCGGCCCCCTCGGCCGAGCAGATGGCGAAATCGGGTGACGTCAAGGGCGCGCGGATCATGCTCTCGCTTCCCACGGCGCATTGCGCGGTCTGCATCACCGATGTCGAGCGCGAGTTGATGAAACAGCCGGGCGTGAAGTCGGCCCGGGTCAACCTGACGCTGAAGCGCGCCTCCGTCGATGCGGCGGGCGATGTCGAACCGGCGGGGCTGATCGCGGCGCTCGACAAGATCGGCTATGAGGCGCACGAGCTTGATCCCGGCATGCTGTCTGCGACCGAGGCCGACAAGCGCGGGCGCGACCTGCTGATGCGGATCGGCGTGTCGGGTTTCGCGATGATGAACATCATGATGCTCTCGATCGCGGTCTGGTCGGGGGCCGAGGATTCGACGCGCGACCTCTTCCACTGGATTTCGGCGGCGATTGCGCTGCCCACCACGATCTTCGCGGGCCAGCCGTTCTTCGCCAATGCCTGGTCTTCCCTGCGCGGCGGGCGTCTGGGAATGGATGTGCCGATCTCGCTCGCGATCCTGCTCGCGCTCGGGATTTCGTTGTTCGAGACGATGCATTCCGGCGCGCATGCCTATTTCGAAGCGGCGACGATGCTCACCTTCTTCCTGCTCGTAGGGCGCTATCTCGATTACCGCACGCGGGCCGTGGCCCGTTCGGCGGCCGAGGAACTGGCCGCGCTGGAAGTGCCGCGCGCGACCGTTCTGCGCGACGGAGAGGAAGTCATCGTGCCCGTGGGCGAACTGGCTGTGGGCGACCTGATCCGGGTGCGCCCCGGTGGCCGCATCCCTGCCGATGGCGAAGTGACCGACGGCCAATCCGAGAGCGACCGCTCGCTCCTGACGGGTGAAAGCCTTCCAGTTCAGGTGCTGCCCGGCATGGTGCTCTCCGCTGGCGAGGTGAACCTGACCGGGCCGCTGACCCTGCGCGTGACGGCAGCCGGGCGCGACAGCTCGCTGCACCGCATGGCAGATCTCGTCGCGATGGCCGAGAGTGCGAAGACCAAATACACCTCGCTCGCCGAACGGGCAGCGCGAGCCTATGCGCCGATCGTGCATATCCTGTCCTTCACCGCCTTCTGCGCCTGGGCGTGGATCACCGGCGGTGACTTCCGTCTGGCGGTGAATATTGCCGCTGCCGTGCTGATCATCACCTGCCCCTGTGCGCTGGGGCTCGCCGTGCCTGCGGTGGTGACCGCCGCATCGGGCAAGCTGTTCCGCAAGGGGCTGCTGATCAAGGACGGCACTGCGCTGGAGCGTTTGGCCGAGATCGACACGGTCGTCTTCGACAAGACCGGTACGCTGACCATGGGCGCGCCGCGTCCGCAGAACCTCTCCGATCTGTCGCCCGACGCGCTCTCTGTCGCGATGGCGCTGGCCGAAGGGTCGAGCCACCCGCTCGCCCGCGCGCTGCACGAGGCCGCGGCAGGGCAGGGGGCGTTCCCGCCACACTGAGCGATCTGCGCGAAGTTCCGGGCTACGGCGTCGAGGGCGTCTGGCAGGGGCAGCGCGTGCGGCTCGGCCGTGCGAACTGGATCGGTGCCGAGGACGGCACGACCACCGCGACCCATCTCAAGATCGGCGATGCGACCCCGATCTCGATCCGCTTCGCCGACACGCTGCGCACCGGCGCCGAAGAGGCCGTGGCCGGTCTGAAGGCGCAGGGCAAGCAAGTCTGGCTGGTCTCGGGCGATGTCGAAGGGGCGGTGAGCGATCTCGCCGCGCGCCTCGGGATCGAGGCCTACCGCGCCGGCGCCTTGCCTGCCGAGAAAGCGCAGCTGGTAAACGATCTCACCCAACAGGGCCACCGCGTGCTGATGGTGGGCGATGGGCTGAACGACACAGCCGCGCTGGCCGCGGCCCATGTCTCGGTCTCGCCTGCCTCCGCGCTCGACGCGGCGCGGACGGCTTCGGATATCGTGCTGCTGGGCAAGGACCTCGCGCCGGTTTCCGACGCCGCCTCGATCTCGGTGCGCGCGCGTCGCCGGATCAAGCAGAACTTCGGCATCTCCATCGTCTACAATATCTTCGCCGTGCCGCTCGCGCTGACCGGGCTTGCGACGCCGCTGATGGCGGCGCTCGCCATGTCGGCCAGTTCGATCACGGTGTCGCTCAACTCACTACGCCTGCGCTGAAAGGAGCCCCGCATGGAGGTTCTTCTCTATTCGATTCCGATTTCCCTACTGCTCGGCGGGATTGGCCTCGGGGCGTTTTTCTGGTCGCTCAAGACCAATCAGTATGACGACCCGAAAGGCGATGCCGAGCGCATCCTGTCCGACGAGTTCGACGACCGCCCGAAGCAGGATTGAGTGCCCGAAGGGCTCGGAGAAGGCCAGGGGCGATCCCGACAGACTTGCGCCCCCTTCGCCTTGGTTCAAATATCCCCGCCGGAGGCTCCCCCGTGGCGCTCCACGCGGCGGACCGCATGAGGCCCCGGATAAGAAAAAGCCGCGCTGACCAGGCGCGGCTTTCTCTCTTTGTCCCCGAGGGAGGAAGAATCTCAGGGACCGACCACTTTGCAGTCCATAGCGCGTGCTTCGAGCCTTGCACAGGCCAGTTGCGCCATGTCCTGGGTCATTCCCACGAAATTCGCCTCGTATCCGGTCTTGCGCGTCGCGACCTTGCGCAGCGCCTCGCCCAGCGTGTCGCTTTCCATCAGCGCGGTGGTCAGCATGTGACGCTCCGCCGCGAAGCGCGAACCGAACAGCCCGAGGCTGACGCCCCAGTTGCGCCCGCCCGAGCTGGACACGCGCGCTACCACGCGCGGTTTCTGCGCCGGGCCGGGGGCCGGCGGGGTGAGCGCGGCGAGGATGATCTCGCTCTTGCGCTTCTCGGGAGCTGCGGCCATCTGCGCGGTCTCGGGCTGCGGATCCGTCGACTGCACGAAGCTGGACGGGGCCTTGGCGCCGTTGGCCTTGCCGTTTCCGTCGAGGTCGAGCGTATGCGCCTCGGCCAGCTCGACCGTCTCGGGCTGCGGTTTGGTGGACTGAACGAATTTCGGACCGTCCGATGCGCCGGGATCGTAGGAGGCTAGCTGCACGTCGCTCGGCTTTTCGGTGCCGTCCTGGCCCGCCTTGTCTGCAGCGACAGCGGCGTCATGCGCCTGTGCCTGCGCCAGCGGCGTGGCCTTGGTCACTTCGGCGGGCAGCGACTTGGTCACGTCCGCGATCTGGATGTCGCGCGGGTTGCGCTGCGGGCGGGGGCTTGCGGTGATCTCCGCGCCGATCCCGAGCGTGCCGGCATCGGCGACGACCACGTCCTCCGCGTCTGCCACGCCGTCCTGAGCGCCTTCGGCCACGTCCTCGGGGATATCGGTCACTTCGTCCACCTGATCGGCCTGCACCGCAGCGGCGAGCGCGGTCGAGATTGCATCGCTATCCGCATTGGGCACGGTCGGACGGATATCGGGACGCGGGCTCTTCTTCGGCGCGAGATTCACCATCAGCATCGGCGATTGCGCAGGCGCGATGTATTGCGGGATCGCAGGGCGGATCGTGCGCGCGTGGGTCGGCGCGCGCTTGAAGCCCAGATCCAGCAGATCGGCCATTTTCGCGTTGCGCTGCGCGGTCGAAGTGCCGCCGAAGACGGTCGCGATGATGCGCTTTTCGCCACGCTTCGCGGAGGCGGTCAGGTTGAAGCCCGAGGCCGAGGTGTAGCCGGTCTTGATCCCGTCCGCGCCCTTGTAGGCAGCGAGGAACTTGCGGTTCGTCGAATAGACGGTGCGCACTTTCGCATCCGCCGAGCGGCGCGAGAAGATGTTGTAGTATTGCGGGAAGTCGAAGAACAGGTGGCGGCCCATGATCGTCATGTCATGCGCCGAGGACAGGTGGCCCTTGCGGGTCAGGCCGTTGGCGTTGACGAAATGGGTGTTCTTCATGCCCAGCTGCCGGGCGGTGCGGTTCATCCGCGCGGCGAAGCCTTCCTCCGAGCCGCCGATGTAATCGCCGAGAGCTGCGGCGGCGTCATTGGCCGATTTGATTGCGGCGGCGCGGATCAGGTAGCGCACGGCGATCTTCTGGCCGGGGCGCAGGCCGAGTCGCGAGGGCGGTTGGCTGGCGGCGTGCTTGGTGACGGTAACGATCGAGTCGAGACTGAACTCGCCATGCTCAATAGCCTGGAAGGTGATGTAGAGCGTCATCATCTTCGTCAGAGAGGCCGGATGCAGTGGCGTATCGGCGTTTTTGGAGTAGAGAACTTCGCCCGATCGCATGTCCATGACCATCGCCGCGTAAGGGGCGGCCTGCGCAGCGATCGGCGCAATGAGTGTCAGAAGGATTACGAATAGCCCATCACGGACCCAGCGCATCAGCGTGGTCACGGCTTCACCTATTTCACTGCCTCAATTTGACCCCTTGTAGTGGTACCGATCTTCGGCCGGTTTCCGGGGTTTATATTAGCGAGAAGCGTAGCACGGCTCTCTCAGGCTGAAAACTCCCTATTTTCAAGCACTTTCACTGCGACATTCATGCAATAGCACAACATATGGTGGGGTCTTTGCGGAAATTCGCCTATCTGTGGTGCCGGAGGCGCACGAAAGCGTGAGGCTGGCGGAGCGTGACGCCACGCAAAGCAGGGCTCAATTCGTGATTTTTGCGATCAGGTCCGGCAGCGCGCCGAGGTCCGGCAATTCCGCGAAGCGCGGATGCGCTGACGGAGCCTCCGCATGCTCGAAGGCCCATGTCAATTCATGGGGCACATGCACGCCCCAGCCGCCTGCCTCGATCATCGGGATCACGTCGGATTTCAGCGAATTCCCCGCCATCAGCCCATGCTCCGCGCCTTCGGCGTGGCGCGCGAAAATCTCGGCATAGACCGCGGGCTTCTTGTCCGAGACGACCTCGACCGCGTCGAACAGATCGCCGAGGCCCGACTGCGCCAGCTTTCGCTCCTGGTCAATCAGGTCGCCCTTCGTCACCAGCAGGATGCGGTAGTCGTCCGACAGCGCCTCGATCGTCTCGCGCGCGTGCGGCAGCAACTCGATCGGATGCGAGAGCATCTCGCGCCCGGCGGCGAGGATCTCCGACAGGATCGTGGCGGGCACGCGACCCTCGCTCACCTCGATGGCGGTTTCGATCATCGACAGGGTGAAGCCTTTGACGCCAAAGCCATAATGCGTGATGTTGCGACGTTCCGCCGCGATCAGCCGCTCGGCCAGATGATCGGGTTCGGCGTGCTCGCGCAGCAATTCGGTGAAGCGCCTCTGCGTGAGTTTGAAGAAACGCTCGTTGTGCCAAAGCGTGTCATCCGCATCGAAGCCAATCGCCGTCAGCTGCATCGTCCCGCCTTTCTCGCTGGAGGTGTTGAGGGACTTTTCATATGTCACGAAGACCCTATATTCCGCCAGAGCCCCTCAACGAATCCTGATGCCGGAGCGCCCTTGACCGAGCCTCTTTACATGATGTCCGACGACGACCAGGACGACAGCGATAACGATGCGTCCCTCGCGACCAAGACGCGGCCGAAGACGCAGCGCCCGCCGATGTACAAGGTGATGCTGCTCAACGACGATTACACGCCGATGGAATTCGTCGTGCATATCCTCGAGCGGTTCTTCGGTCTCAACCACGCACAGGCGTTCGAGATTATGCTGACCGTGCACAAGAAGGGCCTCGCTGTGGTCGGCGTCTTCTCTTTCGAGGTGGCCGAGACGAAGGTGGCGCAGGTGATGGATTTCGCGCGCCGCCACCAGCACCCGCTACAATGCACGATGGAGAAGGAATAAACGCCGCCAAAGCGGTTCCTTGCAAATTCAGTCGCGCCCGCCTATCTGGCGGGCTCGTTTCTTTCAGAGGGTTCCCTGCATGAGCCATCCGCGACTTTCGCTCGCTCTCGAGATGCCCGAGGCGCTTCCGCCCGAGGGAGACATTGCGCTGTTCTCGCCCGTGGGCACGCTGGACCTTGGCGGCCTGCCGGTTGATCGCCTCGTCGCGATCCAGCCCGAGAAACCCGATCATGACGTTCTCGCACAGCGCGGCCTCCGCGTCTCGCCGACTGCCGAGGGCAGCTATGCCGCCGCGATCATCTTCGCGCCCCGCGGCAAGGCGGAGGCCCGCGCCCTGATCGCCGATGCGTGCCAGCGTGTGGCTCCTGGCGGGCCGATCTATGTCGACGGGGTGAAGACCGAAGGGATCGACTCGCTGCTCAAGGAATTGCGGGGACGGGTGGACCTGTCCGCGCCGATCGCGAAGGCCCATGGCAAGATCGCATGGTTCGCGGCAGACCCAGATCTGCTGAGCGACTGGGCGGCGCAGGATATCCATCCTGTCGAAGGTTTCGTGACCCGTCCGGGTGTGTTTTCCGCGGATGCGGTGGACGAGGGTTCAGCGCTTCTGGCCGAATGCCTGCCCGAGACGCTGCCAGCGAAGGTAGCCGATCTCGGCGCCGGCTGGGGCTGGCTCTCGGCGCAGATCCTTGCACGTAAGGGCGTCGAGCGTCTCGATCTGGTGGAATCGGATGCGGTCGCGCTGGACTGCGCGAAACGCAACATTTCCGATCCGCGCGCACAGTTCCTTTGGGCGGATGCCACGCGGCATGCGCCGGAAGAGCGCTACACTGCCGTCGTGATGAACCCGCCCTTCCACGGGGCTGCACGCGGCGCAGACCCGGCGCTGGGGCTGGCCTTCATTCAGGCTGCGCGTGGTATGCTGTCGCTGTCGGGCACGCTCTGGATGGTGGCGAACCGCCATTTGCCCTATGCCGACGCGCTCGCCACCGCGTTCCACGAGATCGAAGAGATCACGCCGCCCAGCGGCCCCTCCACCCGTTTTCGTATCATCCGCGCAGCCAAGCCGATCCCGGCCGGAAAGACCCCGGGGAAATCTGCGGGCATGCGCGCCACAGCCGAGCCGAAACGTACCCTTGCCCCTCGCAAGCGGCGCTAAGCTCGCCTAACCTGCCTCAACATCCACGAGGAGACACCCAATGTCCCTTTCTGTTTCCGGCAAGACCGTCATCGTCACGGGCGCAGCCCACGGTATCGGTCAGGCCATCGCGCGCCATTTCGTCGATCGCGGCGCGCAGGTGATGTTCGCCGATATCGATGAAGAAAAGCTTGCCGCCGAACTGGGCGACACCGCCAAGACCGAAGGGCCGGTGCGCTATTTCTCGGGCGACCTGTGCGAGAAGCTGGCGGTGAAGAACCTGCTCTCGGCCACGGTGGACGCGTTCGACCGGATCGACATTCTGGTGAATTGCGCGCGCACCTTCGCGCCCTGCGACCCGCTCGAACCGTCGGTGGACGTACTCGACTCGATGCTGTCGCAGAACATGAAATCGGCTTTGCGGGTCAGCCAGATGACCGCGAAGCGGATGATCAAGCAGGCCGAGGAAGAGGGTCGCACCGAGGGTGAGATCGGCTCGATCATCAATGTCTCGACGCTGGCCTCGAACCGCACCCAGCCCGAACTGATGGCCTATTCGATCGCCTGCGCTGCGCAAGATCAGGCGATCCGCTCGCTCGCCGTGGCGCTCGCGCCGAAGCGGATTAGGGTAAACGGTGTCAGCTTCGCCTCGGTGATGAGCCGTTCGCTGCAGGATGCGCTGAAGGAAAACGACGACTGGCGCGAGGCGATCTGCGAAGGCACGCCGCTGGGCCGGATCGCACCGCCGTCGGAACTGGCCGAGACGGTGCAGTATCTGGCGTCCTCGGGGGCGAGCTTCGTCACCGGGCAGATCATCAATGTCGACGGCGGACGCAGCCTTCTGGACCGCGTGCAGGTTCCGGCCTTCTAAGGGGTCAGGACCTTGCCGCGCGCCGGTCCATCGCCCAAAGCGCGCCCGCGCCTGCAACGCCCAGAAGCGCACCTGCCGCCGCGGCCAGCTCATAACCCGCAATAGCCGTGCCGATGGCAAAGATTGCCGCGGAGAATCCATCGCCTGCCAGCTTTTGCAGCGCCATCAGCGAGGCTCCTGCGCCGGGCCGGTTCGACAGCAGGTCCTGCAGATAGGCCATCGGTTGGGTTAGAACGACCGCGCCGCCGATCGCGCCGGGCAGGGCGAGAAACCAGACATAGGGCGTTGCAGCCAGCACCGGGATCAGTCCCAGATGGGTCGCGTAAAGCGCGGCTCCCGCCCAGATCATCGTCGTCCGCTCGATCCGTCCCAGAACAAGCGGCAGCGCCAGCATGAAGGGCACTTCCAGCCCCGCCATCAGGCCAGCATAGAGCGCGGTATCGGCGGCCCCACGGCCCGGCGTCGCCTCGAACACCAAGCCCATCACCACGAGATAGAGCATCACCGCCCCGTTGATCGTGCCAAGCGCCACGACGCGGGCAAGGATCGGCAGGTTCGCCATCTCGCGTAAGGATTGCCGGAAGCTCAGCCCGGATTTCGGGTCGGGCCAGCGCGTCGCCCCGTCACGCGGCCAGAAGAGGAAGGTCAGCGCGAGGATCGTGGCCCCGAGGGTCAGCGTCACCGGGTAGATCGAGGTCAGCTCCGCCCCCTGATCGAAGATCACCGACCAGATCGGTAGCACCACGACCCAAGGCAGCGCGAAAAGTGCCCGCAGGGTCGAGAGGATCGCGGGTCGGTCCTCTGCCGGATGGGTCGAGGCCGCCAGACGGGACAGCGCGAAAAGCTGCCCGAAGATCGACGCCGAGAGCGGCAGGATCAGCGCGTTGGCGATCACGAAGACCACCCAGTTGTCGCCCGCCAGCACCAGCCCAGAGCCCGCGATCAGCATCGCCGAGGTGCCAAGTGCGATGGCGCGGCGGTTCGCGCGCTGATCAGCGAGGATGCCAAGTCCGACCGAGGCCGAGACCGACAGCACCGAGGCGACCATCAGCACTCCCGAATAGGCGCGATCCGACAGGCCGAACACCTTGATCGCCAGCGCCGAGACATAGGGCCCCATCGTCGCCGCATGGGCGCCGAACAGCACGAGCAGCACGGCGGCGAGGCGCAGGGCGGGATCGGACAGGACAAGGCGGATCGGGCGCAGCATGGCGCCGCTTTGCGCTTTCGGGCGACCAAGTGCAAGAGGGAGGCGTCAAGCCTTCCTCGTGGACCTACAAAGACTTAGCGAAAAGCCCGGCGGAAAACCGCTCTCGGGAGGGAACGGCGGTGCCGCAAAGCTCGTTCAGAAGACAGGGCGGAGAGGTTGTATATGTAAAAGGAAGTGTCATGCTCTCGCGTCATATCGCACTGAAGTTCGATAATGTGATCCGCAATATCTTCGTCCGCGCGGAGGTGCCGCCATCGCAGGTGTCGACACCGCGCCTCGGGCGGCTGGAGGATGCCGAAACTGCCTTGGAACAGGATTGCGCCCGCGTCGTGCTGGCGATGCCACGGGACGAGCGCGATGTGCTCTGTCTGACCTATGGCCTTAGCGGTCACGCCCCGATCCCGCCGCACCGGGCAGCCGATGTGCTGGACTGGACTCTGATCCAGACGATGACCGTCGGCGAGGGGGCGATCCTGCGGCTCCGCAACGCCAAATCCGCCCGCATCGCTTTCGAACCGCTGCTCGAGAACCTGCATCCGCGTCTTCTGGCGGCGGCCGACGAGATCTATGAAATGCGTCTGGCCGAGGTGCCGCGCAAGCGCCGCGACAAGGTGCTGAAAAACCTCTGGTGCGATATCAGCCCGCTGGAACGCCTCGCCTTGCGCGGCTTCGGCGATGGCGAAATCCCCGAGATGGAGCGGGCGCTCGAGCGCCGCGCGGCGGGTCAGCTTCTGTGCTGAGTGCTCAGCGCCAGTCGAAGAACCCTTCGCCCGCCTGAGACAGCAGATCGCGCGCGAGGTGTTCGCCCATCGCGGCGCCCTCGTCGATATTGCCCCAGCGCTCGCCCGCGAGCGCCTCGGAGCCGTCGGGACGTAGGATCTGACCGCGCAGCCAGAGCCGGTCGCCCTCGATCAGTGCGAGCCCGGCAATCGGTGTCTCGCAGGAGCCGTCCAGCGTCGCGAGGAAGGCGCGTTCCGCCAGTAGGCGCTGCTCGGTCACCAGATCATGGATCGGGGCCAGAAGCGCCTCGGCGCGAGCATCGGCCATCCGGCGCTCGATCCCGATCGCGCCCTGTGCGACAGCCGGCAGCATCTCTTCGGGGGCGATGGGCCCGCGCGCCGAGTCCTCCATCCCCAGACGCCGCAGCCCCGCATAGGCGAGGAAGCTCGCAGCCGCGACACCGTCCGCCAGCTTCTTCAGCCGGGTCTGCACATTGCCGCGAAACTCGACCAGCTTCAGATCGGGTCGCACATGGGCAAGCTGCGCCCGGCGACGCAGGCTGGAGGTGCCGACCGTCGCCCCTTCGGGCAGGGCCATGATCGAGTCGTATTCCAGGCTGACGAAGGCATCGCGCACGTCTTCGCGCGGCAGATAGCAATCGAGCACCAGTCCCTCGGGCTGCTCGGTCGGCATGTCCTTCATCGAATGCACGGCGATATCGATGCGGCCATCGACCATCGCCTCTTCGATTTCCTTCGTGAACAGGCCCTTGTTGCCGATCTCCTTGAGCGGTTTGTCCGCCGCGATCATCGCCCGGTCGTCGCCCGTGGTCTTGATCACCACGACCTCGAAAGCGTCTTCGGGCAGGCCATGCGCGGCCATCAGCCGGTCACGGGTCTCATAGGCCTGCGCCAGCGCCAGCGGCGAGCCGCGGGTGCCGATCTTGAGCGGGGATTTCGCATCGGGCATCTGTGTCATGGCCCCGGAATATCCGCGACAGATGGACCTTGCAAGAAGCCCCGCGCTTGACATGACGCCACAGGTCGCGTCGAAGGGGGCAAAGAGGAGGCGCCAGAATGACCGACAAGACGATCCTGCGAGCTTTGAAAGGCGAAGTGCTGCCGACCCCTCCGGTCTGGATGATGCGGCAGGCGGGGCGCTACCTGCCGGAATATCGCGCGACGCGGGCGAAGGCGGGCGATTTCCTGTCGCTGTGCTACACCCCCGAACTGGCCGCCGAAGTGACGTTGCAGCCGATCCGCCGCTACGGCTTCGACGCGGCGATCCTGTTCGCCGACATCCTGCTTCTGCCGCAGGCTCTGGGCGCCGATCTGTGGTTCGTGACAGGCGAGGGCCCGCGCCTCTCGACGATCACCGGGGCCGACGATTTCGCCAAGCTCAAGACCAAGGACGACATCCACGAGACGCTGAATCCGGTCTATGAGACGGTCTCGATCCTCTCGGAAGAACTGCCGAAAGAGACCACTCTGATCGGTTTCGCCGGCGCACCGTGGACCGTCGCGACCTATATGATCGCGGGGCGTGGCACGAAGGATCAGGGTCCGGCGCATGCGCTGAAGGCCGAAGACCGCGAGACCTTCGTGAAAATCATCGACCTGCTGACCGTCTCGACCATCGAATACCTTTCGAAACAGGTCGAGGCCGGAGCCGAGGTCGTGAAGATCTTCGACAGCTGGGCGGGCTCGCTCAAGGGTCAGGATTTCGAGGACTTCGCCGTCGAACCGGCGCGCAAGATCATCGCCGAGATGAAAGCGCGTTACCCGGGTCTGCCGGTCATCGCCTTCCCGCGCGAGGCGGGCAAGGGCTATATCGGCTTCCATCAGAAGACCGGCGCCGATTGCGTCGCTCTCGACAATTCGGTGACACCGGAATGGGGTGCAGAGCATGTCCAGGTGTCGGGCTGCGTACAGGGCAACCTCGCATCCTCGCATATGGTCACCGGAGGTCAGGCGCTGATCGACGAGACCCGCCACGTGGTGCAGGCCTTCAGCAAGGGGCCGCATATCTTCAATCTCGGTCACGGGATCACTCCCGATGCCGATCCGGAGAACGTGGCGCTGATGGTCGAGACGATCCGCAACGGTTGACACGCGATTTCGACCGAGAGCGCGCGCGTCCGAGTATTCGGGCGCGCAACTATTTCTTCCTCTTGGTAAAAATATCCCGGGGTGAATTCGCGTAAGCGAAGAGGGGCAGCGCCCCTCTTTTCTTTCCGTTTACGTGCCTGCGCGCGGGTGGGGCAGCGCCCCTCCACCTCGCGCCCATGAGGCCATCAGCCCTTCAATACCACTTCGCGACGGGCGGCAGGCTCATCAGGACCGCATCCGCATTGTGGCCGGTTTCCAACCCGAATTTCGTGCCCCGATCATAGACGAGGTTATATTCGGCATAGAGCCCGCGATGACGCAGCTGGGCTTCGCGGTCCTCTTCGGACCAGTCCTGCACGCGGCGTTTCTCGATCAGCGGCTGGAAGGCGGGCAGGAAGGCCGCGCCCACCGATTGGGTGAAGGCGAAATCGTCCTCCCACTCATCGGTGTTCAGATCGTCGTAGAAGATACCGCCGACGCCACGCGCACGGCCGCGATGGGGGATGAAGAAATACTCGTCCGCCCAGGCTTTGAAATGGTCGTAATAGGTCTTGTCATGAGCGTCGCAGGCGGCCTGCATCTCGGCGTGGAAATGCGCGGTGTCCTCGTCATACTCAAGACACGGATTGAGGTCCGCGCCGCCGCCGAACCACCACGCGCCGGGCGTCCAGAACATCCGGGTATTCATGTGTACGGCGGGGCAATGCGGGTTCTGCATATGCGCGACCAGCGAAATGCCTGCGGCCCAGAAACGCGGGTCTTCCTCCATCCCCGGCACGCCGCGCGCGGCCATCGCCTTTTGCGCGCGGGGGGCCAGTTCGCCCCAGACGGTGGAGATGTTCACGCCGACCTTTTCGAAGACGCGACCGCCGCGCATCACGCTCATCTTGCCGCCGCCGTGGTCCTCGCCCGCGGGGCCCTTGCGCTCGGTCGGGGTGACTTCGAAGCGACCCGGCGCCTGCTCGGACAGCGGACCTTCGGTATGACTGTCCTCCAGCCCCTCGAACGCCGCCACGATCCGGTCGCGCAGGTCCGAGAACCACTGGCTCGCGCGGGCCTTGCGGGCGTCGAAATCCTCAACCGTGTCTGTCATGCGTCGGGCCTCCCAAATCTCTGGCGTGATCCTTAGCAGGCGTGGGCGGGTGCGGGAAGGGCGCGATTGATCGCGGGCGGAAGCGGGCGTAGGCTGAACGCGAAGGAGACCGCCCATGCGCCACGCCCTGATGCTGATCCCGCTCGTCCTGCTCGCCGCCTGCGGCACCCCGCAGGAGCGCTGTATCCGGCAATCCACGACCGAACTGCGCCGCGTCACCGATCTGGTCAGCGAGGTGCAGGGCAATCTCGCGCGCGGCTATGCGTGGCAGAGCTACGAGACCACGTCGAGCCGGTGGGAAATCTGTGGCTACGACACGATCACCAAGGGCGACAAGCTGATCCAGAAGCCGCGCATGTGCCTCGAGGATTACACTGTGACGCGCCAGCGACCGATCCCGATAGATCCGGTAATCGAAAAGCGCAAACTTGAGGCTCTGTTGAAGCGGCAGGCGGAACTGTCGAAGGCCGCCGAGGCGCAGATCGCAGCCTGCAAGGCGGCTTATCCCGAAGAGGAGAGCTGAGCGCTCAGCTCCCTGGCTTCACCTTTGCCAGAAGCTCCAGCACCTTCGGCCCCAGCGCCGCCACCACCTTTTTGACGCCGGCAGGCGAGGGGTGGATATTGTCGGGCTGCATCAGGTTGGTCTTCGCGCGCTCCTCGATCGAAGTCTCCGTGATCGGGGCGAGCAGGTTGGGCACCAGAACCGCATCGTATTTCTTCGCCAGGTCAGGATAGATCGCGTCGAAATCCTTCTGGTATTTCGGGCCGAAATTCCCCGGTGCGGGAAGGCCTGCCAGCAGTGCCGGAATGTCCTTCGCCTGCAGTTTCGCGAGGATGCCGTCGAGGTTCGCGCGCGCCTGTTCCGGGGGCAACCCCCGCAGCAGGTCGTTGCCGCCCAGAGCCACGATCACCGCATCGGGCTGCGGCGTCAGGAGCCAGTCGATCCGCGACAGCCCGCCCGCCGTCGTGTCGCCGGAGACGCCGCCATTGATGACGCTGACATCCTGCCCGTGATCGCGCAGCCAGCCTTGCAGCTGCGGGACCAGCCCGTCGGTCGGATTATCGAGCCCGTAGCCTTGGGTCAGCGAGTCCCCGAGCGCGAGGATCGACACCTCCGCCATCGCGGGCACAGCGCTCAGAGCCAGCCCTGCGGCGATAAAACCGGCCGCGATCCGCTTGCGTATCCCCATGCGCGGCCCATATCCCTTTGAAGCAAAAGAAAGACGGCGCATGAGTGAAACGATCCTTGAGTTGAAAGACGCGCGGCTCGCGCTCGACGGCAATACCGGCCCGGTCGAGATCCTCAACGGGATCGACCTCAGCATCGCGAAAGGGGAAAGCGTCGGGCTTACGGGGCCGTCTGGATCGGGCAAATCGTCGCTCCTCATGCTGATGGGTGGGCTGGAACGCGCCACCTCGGGGTCTGTCACCGCTTTGGGTCACGATCTCTCGAAGCTGTCCGAGGATGCGCTGGCGCGGTTTCGTCGGGGTAATATGGGGGTGGTTTTCCAAAGCTTCCACCTCATCCCGACGATGACAGCGCTGGAAAACGTCGCGATGCCGCTGGAAATCGCAGGCGTGGAGCGCCCGTTCGAGCGCGCCGCGGCAGAGCTGGAGGCCGTCGGGCTGGCGCATAGGCTCGACCATTATCCCAGCCAGATGTCGGGCGGCGAGCAGCAGCGCGTGGCGCTGGCCCGCGCGGTCGCGCCGCGACCTGCGATCCTGCTGGCGGATGAACCCACCGGCAATCTCGACAGCGCCACGGGCGAGACGATCATCGAGCTGCTTTTCGGCCTGCAGGAGAAACACGGCGCGACGTTGGTGCTGGTGACCCACGCGCCTGAACTGGCCTCGCGCTGCGACCGGATCGTGGAGCTGCGTGATGGAGAAGTCGTGGGCGATCACATTGCTACGGGCACCCCCGCATGAGCCTCGCGCTCTCCATCGCCCGGCGCGAGCTGCGCGGCGGCATTCGCGGCTTCTGGGTGATGTTGCTCTGCCTCATGCTGGGCGTGGCGGCGATCGCCTCGGTCGGTCTGGTGCGCTCCGCGATCGAGCGTGCGCTGTCGGATCAGGGCGCGGTGCTCTTGGGGGGCGACGCGCAATACGAATTCACCTATCGCCGCGCCAAGCCCGAGGAGCTGCAATGGATCACCGACCGCGCCACGGCGGTCTCGGAGGTGATCGACTTCCGCTCGATGCTGTCGACCGGCACCGATCCCGCCGACCGCGCGTTGACGCAGGTGAAGGCGGTGGACGGGGCCTATCCGCTGACCGGCAAGCTGAAGCTTGATCCGCCCGTCGCGCCTGACGCGTTGACGGGGCAGGGCGGCTTGCCGGGGATTTTCCTCGATCCGATCCTCGCTGACCGTCTGGGCCTGAGCCCTGGTGATAAGGTGCAGCTGGGCGGGCAGGATTTCGTGATGATGGCGCGGATCGTGCGCGAGCCGGATTCGACCGGGACGGGGATGGGCCTCGGTCCGCATTCCATCGTCTCCCTGTCGGCCATCGAGAACACGCCGCTGCTGTCGCCCGGCTCGCTCTTCGAGACGGAATACCGCGCGACGCTGCCGCCAGACACCGACCTCGCCACGCTGAAACAGCAGGCCGAGACCCGGTTCGACGGGGCCGGTATGCGCTGGTCCGACCGCCGCCGGGCCGCGCCGGGGGCGGAGCGTTTCGTGCAGCGGCTGGGCTCTTTCCTCGTGCTGGTCGGGCTTGCCGGGCTGGCCGTAGGCGGGGTCGGCATCTCCGCCACGGTCGCTGCGTGGATCGAACGCAAAGCGCCCACCATCGCGACCCTGCGCGCGCTCGGCGCGACCGGAGGCACGATCCGCGCGGCGTTTCTGCTGCAGCTCGCAGCCCTCGGCCTCGCGGGCATTCTCGCCGGGCTCCTCCTTGGTGCCGGTCTCGTACTCGGCGCATCCGGGCTGATCGAACGCGCGCTACCACTGCCGGTCGAGATCGGCCTCGATCCCGGCCCGCTGGGCGAGGCCGCGCTCTACGGCGCATTGGTCGCGATGCTGTTTGCGCTCTGGCCGCTCTCGCGCATGTCGAAGATGCGCGCGGCGACGCTTTACCGCGACACCGGCGCAGGCCGCCGCCTGCCGGGCTGGCCCACGCTTCTGCTGACGGCAGCGCTTCTGACGATCATCGTCACCGTCTCGGCGTGGTTCTCGGGTCTCTGGACGCTGACGCTGGCGAGCCTCGGCGGCATCGCCGTGGCGCTTCTGATCCTCACGCTCGCGGCGAGCCTGATCCGCTGGCTCGCGCGTCGCGCCCAGCACCGTGCCCGGGGCCGCCCCGTGCTGCGCGCAGCCCTTGCCGCTATCGGCGGGCCGCGCTCCGAGGCGCGCTCGGTCATCCTGTCGCTCGGCCTCGGCCTCTCGGTTCTGGCCGCCGTGGGACAAGTCGACAGCGGCTTGCGCGGTGCGATCGACCGCGATCTGCCGAAGGTCGCGCCGGCCTATTTCGTGATCGATATCCAGCCCGACCAGATACAGCCCTTCACCGATCTGCTGGCTGACATGCCAGAGGTGACCAAGGTCGAAAGCGTGCCGATGTTGCGCGGCGTGATCGCCAAGATCAACGGCGAGGATGCGCGCAAGACGCATGGCGAGCATTGGGTGCTGCGCGGCGATCGCGGCGTGACCTATGCCGAGACCCCGCGCGAGAAGATCACCGCGGGCGAGTGGTGGCCGAAGGACTATAACGGCCCGCCGCTGGCCAGCTTCTCGGCCAAGGAGGCGCAGGAGATCGGCCTGAAGCTCGGCGATACGATCACGGTGAACATCCTCGGGCGCGACATCACCGCGAAGGTGACCTCGTTCCGCGATGTGGATTTCTCGACCGGCGGGATCGGTTTCGTCCTCACGCTCGATCCGGCGGCGCTGCGCGGTGCGCCCCATACATGGCTCGCCACGATCTACGCGCCGCCAAGCGCCGAGGCGCAGGTGATGCGCGATCTGGCGGAACGCTTCCCCAATATCACCGCGATCCGCGTGCGCGATGCCTTGCAGCGCGTGACTGATGCGCTCTCGGCCATCGCGCGGGCGACCTCGCTAGCGGCGGGCGTGACGCTGCTTACCGGCTTCGTCGTGCTGATCGGCGCGGCGGCGGCAGGCGAGCGCGAGCGGGCCTGGGAGGCGGCGATGCTCAAGACGCTCGGCGCCACGCGCAGCGCGATCCTAGCGAGCTTCGCGCTGCGCTCTGCGCTGATGGGCGCGGCGGCGGGGCTGGTCGCGATCCTGTTTGGCGGGCTCGCGGGCTGGGCCGTGGTTCATCTGGTGATGGGCGCGGAGTTCCATTTCGCCCCGATGCCTGCGCTTCTGATCGTGGCGGGCGGTGTGATCGCGACGCTGCTCGCGGGTCTGGTCTTCGCTTTGCGCCCGCTTGCGGCCCGGCCTGCCGGGGTGTTGCGCGCGCCTGAGTGAGGGCAGCTTTGCGTGGAAAGGCCGGATGCCTCCGGCGGGGATATTTCGGAGAGAGCGTTTTGCTTCGCCTTGGCGCAAATATCCCCCGCGGAGCGTCCCTCAGTTCGAGGACGCGCAGGTTGCGGGTCAGCGCAGCCCGGTTTCGCGGAGTAACCCGCGCCGTTTCGCCTCGTAGTAATAGCCGCGCGAATACCATTTCACCGCGCGATCTTCCGATCCGTCCGAAACGAGCCACGCGCCGCGCAGGTATTTCACTGCGTATTTCAGGTTGGTATCGGGATCGAGCAGGTCATGCGGCTTGCCGCGAAAGCCCATGCCGCGCGCGGTTTGCGGCAGGATCTGCATCAGCCCGTAATAGGGGCCATTGCGGGCATCGGCGCGGTAACGGCTCTCGCGCTGGATGACTCGGTGGGTCAGGGTGCGCGGAACGCCGTAGTGGTCCGAATAGCGGTTGATCAGGGCGCGGATTTCCGGCGTCTCGTTGCGGTGGAGCGGCAGCGCATAGGCCGGTTTCGGAATCGGCCGCGGCGAGCCGCCGCAGGCTGCGAGGGCGCTCAGCGAGAGAAGGAAGAGGCGACGAGTCAGCATGCGGGCGCTCCAATCGAGGTCTTCCGCAGCTAAGCGCCCTCCTTGCCGCTTGGGAAGGGTGGAGTTCCGGCCTCGGCGCGCTCTTGCCGATCCACGCCCGGATCACCGCAGGGCGCGGCGCAGGCGCAGCGCGTTGGTGACCACGAAGACCGAGGAGAAGGCCATCGCGCCCGCAGCCAGCATCGGTGACAGGCCGGGCCCGCCGAAGGGCACGAGGATGCCCATCGCGACCGGGATCAGCGCGACGTTATAGGCGAATGCCCAGAACAGGTTCTGCCGGATATTGCGCATCACCGCGCGCGACAGTTCCAGCGCCATCGCGACGCCGTTCGGATCGCCGCGCATCAGCACGACCTCGGCGGCCTCGATGGCGACATCGGTGCCGGTGCCGATCGCGAGGCCCACATCGGCGGCCGCCAGCGCAGGGGCGTCATTGATGCCGTCGCCCACGAAGGCGACCGGTCCGATCTGGCGCAGGCTCTCGACCGCATCGCGCTTGCCGTCGGGCAGCACCTCGGCCTCGATCCGGTCGATGCCAAGATCGTGGCCCACGGCTTCCGCGGTGACGCGCGTGTCGCCGGTGACCATCGCCACCTGTTTGCCCGCCTTGTGTAGAGCGTCGATCGCTTCGCGCGCCTCTGTCTTGATCGGGTCCGACAGCGCCATCAGCGCGACTGGCCGGTCGTCGAGCGACATCCACACCGGGGTGCAGCCTTTCGCGGCCAGCGCCTTCGCACGTTCGGCATAGGGCGTGATATCGGCTCCGGCCTCTGCCATCGCGCCGGCATTGCCGATCCAGAGCTTCGCGCCTTCGGCCTGCGCGCGCAGCCCCTTGCCGGCCAGCGCCTTGACGCGTTTGACCGGTGCATGGGTAATACCGCGCGCTTCGGCCTCGGCGAGGATCGCCCGGGCCAGCGGATGTTCCGAGCGCGCCTCGGCGCCTGCCGCGAGCGCGAGGATTTCCGCCTCGGGCAGGTCGGCGAGCGGCTCGAGATCGGTCAGGGCGGGGTGGCCTTCGGTCAGCGTCCCGGTCTTGTCGAAGCCCACGACCGCGACTTCCGAGAGGCGTTGCAGCGCGTCGCCACGGCGGAAGAGCAGGCCCAGCTCGGCGCCGCGTCCGGTGCCCACGAGGATCGAGACCGGTGTCGCCAGTCCCATCGCGCAGGGGCAGGCGATGATCATCACCGAGATTGCGGCGACGAAGGCGTGCGAGAAACCCATCCCGGCGATCATCCAGATCGCGAAGGTCAGGAGCGACAGCGCCATCACCACGGGCACGAAGACGCGGGTGACTTTGTCGACCAGTGCCTGCACCGGCAGTTTCGCGCCCTGCGCAGCTTCGACCATCGCGATGATCCGCGACAGGACGGTGTCGCCGCCGGTTGCGGTGACGCGGTAGCTCAGCGCGGATTCGCCATTCACCGTTCCGCCGGTGATCGGATCGCCTTCGGATTTCGCGACGGGCACGGGCTCGCCCGTCAGCATGCTCTCGTCGATATGCCCCGCGCCTTCGGCGATTACCCCGTCGAGCGCGACTCGTTCGCCGGGGGCGAGCAGCAGAATGTCGCCGGGCACGAGTTCCTCGATCGGCCGTTCCTCCACCCCGTTTTCGGTCTGCACACGCGCGGTCTTGGGTTGCAGACCGATCAGCCGCGAGATCGCCTCGCCGGCCCGGCCCTTGGCGCGCGCCTCAAGCCAGCGACCCAGCAGGATCAGCGTGACGATGGTCGCCGCCGCCTCGAAATAGACGCCGCGCGCGGCCTCCGGCAGAACGCCGGGGGCAAGCGTGACGAGGGCGGAATAGACAAACGCGGCGAGCGAGCCCATCGCGACGAGCGAATTCATCTCGGGCGCGCCGCGCAGCAGGGCGGGGACGCCGATGCGCAGGAAGACGCGGCCTGGGAAGGCCAGCACCAGCGCGGTAAGGATCATCTGCACCCACCAGCTTGCTTCGATCCCGATCGTGCTGGCGATCAGGTGATGCATGCCGGGGATCATATGCGCGCCCATCGCGAGCACGAAGACCGGGGCGGTCAGCGCGAGCGCGGTCAGGAACTGCCGCCGGAGCTGGCGCGCCTCCTGCAACTGGCGTTCGGCGGCGCTGGGGCCACTGGCCATCTCCTCTTTCAGACGGCCCGGATAGCCGGCCTGATCGAGCGCAGTTTTGAGGCTCTCGAGGTCGGCGGGCCCGTCGAATTCGACATGGGCGCTGCGCGCCATCAGGTTGGCCGAGGCGTTTTGAACGCCGGGTTGTGCCATCAGCGCGCGTTCGACCCGACCGGTGCAGGCCCCGCAATGCATGGCGTCGATTATGAAAGTGGCTTCGCTCATGGGACGTTATCTGATCCCGCGCGGGGCTGCGGTCAAGCGTCGCTAGACATATGCAAGCAATTGAATTTGTCTTGAGGAGATGCTATATTCTGTCTCAACGTAACCTTTTCGTGGAGTACCCTCGAATGAACCTCGACCGTGCGATTTTTGCCTTTGCTGGCGTGATGATCCTGATCTCGCTGCTGCTGGCCGTTTATGTCTCGATGTATTGGCTCTGGTTTACTGCCTTCATCGGCGCGAACCTGCTGCAATCGGCCTTCACCGGTTTCTGCCCGGCTGCAATGATCTTCGGCAAGTTCGGTGTCAAATCGGGCTGCGCTTTCGGTAAGTAATCGACAAAGCGGCAACGATTGGCGCTGGTCTTTTCCGGACCCGAGACCAAATCTTGAGAGGGTGGGGCGGCTTTGCTAGCCTCGCCCTTGGCTTTTCTTGAATGAAGCCACGGGATTTGCAGGAGTTTGAGATGGATCGCCGCGCCTTTCTTCTTTCGTTGGCCGCCTTGCCCTTCGCAAGCCTGCCCGCCTTTGCCGCAACCGAACCCGCGCAAAGCGTCGAGACCGGACCGGCCAAGCGCTGGCCGATCGGCTCGCAATATTACCCGACGAAAGTGGCGGTGAAGCCGGATCTGCCGGTGGGCTCGATCATCATCGTTTCCGACAAGTTCTTCCTCTATCACATCATCGCGCCGGGCGTTGCGATGCGATACGGCGTGGCGGTCGGCAAGGCGGAACTGACATTCCGCGGCAAGGCGACGGTAGCGCGCAAGGTCAAATGGCCGAGCTGGACCCCGACGCCAGAGATGATCGAGCGTAACCCGGCCTACAAGAAATACGCCGACGGCATGAAAGGTGGGCCGGAGAACCCGCTCGGCGCGCGGGCGATGTATCTCTATCAGAATGGGCATGACACGGCGATCCGCATCCACGGCACGACCGAGCCGCGGTCGATCGGGCATGCGGTCTCGAACGGCTGCATCCGGATGGTGAACGATCACGTCATCGAGCTGTTCAACAGCGTTCCCGTCGGCACGCAGGTTACTGTCTACTGATGAAACTTACCTCGATTGCCGAGGTCGCCGCGCTCGATTTCGACACGATCATCGATGTGCGCTCGCCTTCGGAATTCGCCGAGGATCATATCCCCGGCGCCATCAACCTGCCCGTGCTCGACGATGAGGAGCGCGCCCGCGTCGGCACGATCTACAAACAGGTCGCGCCCTTCGACGCGCGCAAGATCGGTGCGGCGCTGGTGGCACAGAACGCAGCCAAACATTTGCAGGGTCCGCTGGCCGACAAGGAAGGCGGCTGGCGTCCGCTGGTCTATTGCTGGCGCGGCGGACAGCGCTCGGGCTCTTTCGCGACGATCCTGAAGCAGGTCGGCTGGCGCGTGGAGCTGGTCGAGGGCGGCTACAAGGCGTTCCGGTCGCTGGTAGTGGAGGCTGGACAGGCGGCGATGCCCTGTCCGGTGGTGGTGCTCGACGGCAATACCGGAACCGCGAAGACCGACATTCTGAAAGCGGCACGGGCACAGGGCGCGCAGGTGATCGATCTGGAGGGGCTGGCCAATCATCGCGGTTCTCTCTTCGGGGCGATGGAGGGCGGGCAGTCGAGCCAGAAGGATTTCGAGACCAGGCTGATCATGGAGATCGCGGCGCTCGACCCGGCGCGACCGGTGCTGCTGGAGGCGGAAAGCTCAAAGATTGGCGATCTCCAACTGCCGAGCGGGATCTGGGCTGCGATCAAGGACGCGCCGCGTGTGCGGATCAGGGCGCCGCTGGCGGAGCGCGCGGAGTATCTGGCGCGGGCCTATGCGGATATCACGGCGGATCCGGATCGGCTGCTTGGGGTGCTCGATCAGTTGCGGCCCTTCCAGCCCGCCGAGCGGGTCGCGGCATGGCAGGCACAGGCGCAGGCCGGTGAATATGCGGCGCTGGCGGGCGAATTGATGCGCGACCATTACGATCCGCGCTACGAGAAACACCGCGCGCGTCATGTGGAGCAGGAGCGGGTGATCGAGGCTGAGAGTCTCGCTCCGGAGGCGATTGAGGGGATAGCTGCGCAGGTGGTAAGAGAGGCGCAGGAGATGGCGGAGCGCTAAGGGGCGTGAGCCCTTGGCACGGGCGACCAGCCTGGGCCGCGCCCGACCCTTCCCCCCGGGAGGGCACATTGGCAATGTCATCGCGAGTAGGCATGTCTTCCGGGCTTGCGAGATAAAGCGCCAAGCCATCTGCCGGTCAAAGCGCCCACCCAAGGGTCGGGCGCGTCCCGTCTCTCACCGCACCCGCAGGAACGCCGGGCCGTCCGCAATCGACCCGATCCGCGCGGCGCGGTAGCCTGCCGCTTCCAGCTTTGCCAACACCTCCGCCGTCTGCGCCTCCGGCACGCTCGCCAGCAAGCCGCCCGAGGTCTGAGGATCGTGCAACAACTCCGTACGCGGCCCCGGCGGCGCGGTCATCCGGCCCGCGCAATTGGCGATGTTTTGCGGCAGGAGCGTCGAGTGTTCGCCCGCTTCCGCCAAAGCTTCGGCGCCCTCCAGCAGCGGGATCGCGTCAAGGTCCAGCTCTGCCGAGACAGCCGACGCCTCGCATAGTCCCAGCAGATGCCCTGCGAGACCAAACCCCGTTACATCCGTCATCGCAGAGGCCACGGGCGCGAGGATCGCGGAGGCGTCGGCGGAACTGCGGGCCATGCTCTCCAGCGCGCCTGCCACCACGTCGCCGGGAGCATGCTTCGCCATCTCGGCGGCGAGGATCACGCCCGTTCCAAGCGCCTTGGTCAGGATCAGTGCCTCACCCGGACGCGCTCGGTCTTGGCCCAGCGGTCGCTCTGCCAGCCCGGTCACGGTGAAGCCGAGTGTCAGCTCCGCGCCCATCGAGGTATGCCCGCCGACGAGATCGCAGCCCGCTTCGCGGAACGCCTCCGACGCGGCACCCAGCATCTCGCGCAGGGCCCGCGCGCCCAGTTCCTCGGACTGGCGAGGCAGTGTGACCTGCGCCAAGGCCGCCTGCGGTGCCGCGCCCATCGCCCAGGCGTCGCTCATCGCATGCAGCGCGACGATCCGGCCCAGAAGCCAGGGATCTTCGGTGAAGGCGCGGACGTGATCGGTGGTGAAGACCTGTGCTTGCGAGCCGCAGGACAGAACGGCGGCATCGTCGCCCGGACCGCTCAGCACATCCGCGCGTGCAGGTGCGGGCAAGTCAGATAGCGCCTCGCGCAGCGCCTGACCGCCCAGCTTCGCGCCGCAGCCGCCGCACATCGGTTTGCTGCCCAGCACCTCCGCGATTCCCTGCGCGTGCTCGCGTGGCAGGGGGGGTGTCGGCATCGCGGGCAGATCGTGGACCTTCGCCATGAACTTGCGGTCAATCCGGTTCTTCCAGTGCCAGAGCCACGCGCCGTTCAACGGCAGCCCCCATTTATCGGCCACCGCCAGCTTGCCGCCTGCGGAGATCAGTTTCAGATAATCGCGCTGCGGCTGATAGGTCTTCATCTCTCCGCCCGAAGCGGCAGCGCGCAGGTTTGCGAACAGCGGCTTGGCCTCGCGCACCGCATAGACCCCTGCCTTGGGACGCGGCGCGTGGCTGAGATGGGCGATGTCGCCTGCGGCGAAGATCGCGGGGTCCGAGCTTTGCAGCGTCGGGCCGACCGTGACGAAACCGTCGGTCAGATCGAGTCCGGTTTCGGGTAGCCAGTCGGCGGGTTTCGTGGACCCCGTGCCGATGATGAAATCGGCCTCGGCTGTGCGGTCGCCTTCCAGAAGGAGCCGTCCTTTTTCCGCCCCGATCAGCGCCGCGTCGGTCTCGATCTTCACGCCGAGCCGTGCGCAGTGTTTCAGCATCGCATTCCGGGCGCCGGTGCCGAGCGCGCGCAACGCCTCGGGGGCGGCCTCATAGACCGTTACCTGGGCCTGTGGCAGACGGTGTGCACAGGCCATTGCAAGCTCCACGCCCGCCACGCCGCCGCCGACCACGGCGATCTTTGGCGACTCGGGCGGATTGGCGGCGAAGGCGTCCCAGGCATCGGCGAAAGCGTCGAGCGGTTTCGCGGGCACGACATGCTCGCGAAATCCCGGCAGCTGCGGCATCTCTGCCGTGATCCCGATATCGATCGAGGCCACGTCGTAGGCGATCGGCGCACGCCCCGGCACTTCGATCAGCCGCCGGGCCCGATCGATTCCCGTCGCGCGCCCCAGAACCAGCCGCGCGCCAGCATGTCTTGCGAGCTTCACCAGATCGAGCTGCAACTCGTCGCGGGTATAATGCCCCGCCACATGGCCCGGCAGCATCCCCGAATAGGCGGCGGAAGGCGCGGGGTTGATCACTGTCAGCCGCACGCCCGGAAGCGGCTTCATCCCCCACATCCGCAGCACCAGCGCGTGGGTATGACCGCCCCCGATCAGAACGATATCGCGTGTCAGGGGCAGGGCAGGGGCGGCGTGCATGGTCTCTCCTTTTCTCCTCCTGCCTAGCCTTTGCGCGCGGCTTCGCCAATTCCCAATATGCCGCAGCGAAATGGGGGCAATTTTCCCGCAAAACGTCCTTGACTGGACGATCCGCTTTGCCTAGTTAGCCCCCCAGTGGCTAGGTAGCTCAGCTGGTTAGAGCACACGACTCATAATCGTGGGGTCGGGGGTTCAAGTCCCCCCCTCGCCACCACTACTCCCCTCTTTCGGGAGAGATGCGAAAAGGGCGCCCCGCGGGGCGCCCTTTGCTTTTGTCTCTGGTTCAACCTTAGTTCGAGGCGGTGCGCAGAAGATCGGTGATCCGGCGCACGACGGCACGGCGGTTGGCTTCCGAGGGGCCTTCGGTCTGCACTTTCAGGTCCTGTTCGCCATAGCCCTGCACCACGAGGTTCTCGGCGGGCACGTCGAAATACTCGCTCAGTGCCAGCGCGACCGATTCCGCGCGACGGTCCGAGAGCGCAAGGTTGTAGGCGGCGCTGCCGACGGCGTCGGTATGGCCTTCCACGAGGAACAACTCACGCGGGTTCTCGTCGATGCGCTGTTGGATCGCCTGTCCCAGAGCCGAGAGGGCCTGCGCTTGATCCGGCTGGATCGCTGCCGAACCAGTCTCGAAGTTGATGTTCTCGACCGTAATTGCGGGCGCGAGTTCGCGGACCGGGGTGATGTTGCGCACCTGCGAAAGCGTGAAGGTACGGTCGACGCCACTCTGGCGGGTCAGCGCTTCGCGCAGTGCCTGTTCGTTGCTGGAAGACACCGTCGCGACGGGCTTGGGCTTGGGGAGCGCCGAGACATCTACAGGGTCTGCGCCCTGCGCGTCATTGACCAGCAGGTATTGCGTCCCGTCGGGCTGGACCAACGTCCGCTTGAGGATTCGGCGCTGCGCGTCATAGACGGTGACGATCTGGCTGCCGTCCGGCTTGGTCACGATCGTGCGCGACGAGCCGTCCGCGTAGTCCTGCGTGCGAATCTTCGACCCAGGCTGACGCAGAAGCGCGTTATCGTCCTTCACCAACTGATAGGATCCGTCGGGCTGCTGCACCACGACGCGGTCGCCCGAATTCACGGCTACTTTCGAACCGTTGTTCAGGATCGCTCCCACGGCGAGCGCACCGAGACCGGAGAGCGCTGCGGTTTCGAGCGTGCTCAGGCCGTCCTTTTTCTTCTTCGTCGAATCGGTCTGGGCCGTGGCCTGCGCCTGTGCGTCGGGCTTGGCGTCGACCGTGGTCGAGAAGTCTTCCGAGGCGCTGCGTGCAGTGTCCTCGGTCACCGTTTCTTCGGTGGCATTGGTGGTGTCGGTGCTGTCGGCCGGTGCGTTGAGCGCCTCGTTCTGCACAGCCTCGCCCTGGATCGCGGCCTTGGTGTCTGTCAGCGCGTTCTCGAGCAGCTTCGTCGCCTCGGCGGTCGAGCTGTCCTGCGTGTTCGCCTGTTGATCCGTTTGCGCCTCGGCACTCGCGTCAGCACTCGCCGCATCGGTGGTGTTCGCGTCGGCGTTCGTCGAATCTGCGGTCGTCGCCTCTTTCGGCTGGACCACCTTCGGCTCGACGTCGGAACCCGATCCGCCATTGCCCTCCTGCACGACCTGAGTGTCGGAGGTGGTATCGGTCGAGGTCTCGCCAGCGGGTTTCGCCTCGGGTTCAGCCGTCGCGGTGCTCTCCGGCTGATCCGCCGAGTTCTGCATGGCGTTTTCGGTGGTGTCGGTCACAGGGGCAGGGGCGTCCTGCGAGGTGGTGTCGGGGCTCATGGTATCCGTCGCCTCGGCATTCGTCTGGCCTTCTGCAGCAGTCGAACCGTCAGCGGTGGCGTCGGTCGAACCGTCAGCCGTCGCGCCGGTCGAGCCATCGGTCGCGGCGGTCGCGGACCCGTCGGTCGTCGCGGTCGTATCGGCTGAAGTCGTGCCCTCGCCGTTCGCGGTCGCGGCCCTGTCGGACTCGGCGGGCGCCGCGGCCTCGGGCTGCGCATCGGTCGATGCGGCGGCGTCGGGCTCGGCAGACGTATCTGCATTCGTGGCCGTATCGGTATCGGTCGTCGCGGCAGCGGCCGCGTCGGCGTTGGCATCGGTGCCCGTGGTCCCGGATTGAGTGGTCACATCCGCGCCGCCTTCGACTGCGGCTTTCGCGCTGGCGCTGGGGGTGTCACTGCTCGCGGCCGGGTCCTGTTCGGAGGGCGGGGCGGCGCCTTCGATCGCCGCTTTCGCAGCCTGATCGGCTTCGCTGTCGGACATCGGCGCATCTGCATTCGCCGGATCGGTGCCTGCGGCGGCTTCGGCGGAGCCGTCGGCATTCGCCGCATTGGCCTCGCAATCGGCTTTCGCCTGCTCCATCGGGGTGCCGTCTGCGACTGCTTTCGCAACGCATTCCGCAGCGGCGGTGTTACTGTCCTGGGCAAGCGCACTGAACGGCAGGATCGCCGGGCTCAGCGCGGCAAGGCCGGCAACGAGCGCAGTGGTCGTCTTCAACGTCTTCATGTCGTCTCCCTTTCATACGGCATCTGGCCGTGTATCGGGGGACCAAACGTTTCACGGAGGCGTGTGTTCCGGCGCGTCACCACCATCGGCGTGAATCAGCGCGGGGCGAGCCTGCAGGCCCGCCCCGTGAATTGAAAACAGAAATGGTTGCCGACCCGGCTCAGTGAGTCTTCTTCACGGCCTTCAACTTGTCGATGCCGAGCATCTTCATCGCGGTCTTCTCGTAGAACGGCTCCGAGGTGCCCTTGCGCAGCTTGCGCAGGAAATATTTCTCGAACCCGATCTTGGCGAGGTGGACCCATTTGCCCTGGCTCGACCAGTTGACGTTTCGCGGCGGAAGCTGAGGTTGGGCCACGAAGGCAATGCCACTGTCACCGAAATCGGCCAGACAGATCGCGTTCCAGGTGCCGGTCTCGTCGGGTTCTTTGCCGCGCACGATATTGCCTAGGTTATGCGCGGTGGCGGTGACCATCGACTCGATCATGAAGCCGGTTTTCGGCACGCCGCAGGGTACCGGGGTCGGCCCCATGGGCGGGATCGCGATGCCGACGCCGATGCCGAAGACGTTCGGATATTTCGGGTTGCGCTGGTGCTTGTCGACGATGACGAAGCCGCGCGGGTTGACGAGACCGTCCAGCCCCATGACCGCCGGGATGCCACGGAAGGGTGGCAGCATCATCGCGTATTTGAACGGCAATTCGTGGGCGGCCTTGATCGAGCCGTCATCGGCGATTTCCTCGACATGCATCACGCCGTCCTCGACCTTCTTCACACGGCTCGAGACCATCCACTTCATGTGCTTGTTGCGCATTTCGGATTCGAGAAGGCCCTTGGTGTCGCCCACACCATCAAGACCGAGATGGCCGACATAGGGCTCGGAGGTGACGAAGGTGATCGGCACCTGATCGCGGATCTTCGCGCGCCGCAGCGCAGTGTCGAGGATGAAGGCGAATTCATAGGCCGGGCCGAAGCACGAGGCCCCCTGCACTGCACCCACGATGATCGGGCCGGGATTTTCGCAGAAGCGTTTGAAGGCGGTGCCGGCCTCCTCGGCGTGATCGATGTGACAGACCGAATGCGTGAAGCCGTCAGGGCCGAGCCCCTCGATCTCGTCGAAGGCCAGTTCCGGGCCGGTGGCGAGGACGATGTAATCGTAGGAAATCTCGCGGCCATCCTCCAGCTCGACCTTGTTGTCATCGGGATGCAGGCGCTTGGCCGCGACCGGGATGAACTTGATGTTCTTTTTCTTCATCGTCGGTTCGAGATCGACGGTGATGTCCTTGCGGTCGCGCCAACCGACGGCGACCCAGGGGTTCGAGGGCACGAAGTGATACTTCGGGTCCTTGGTGATGACGGTGATCTCGTCTTCCTTGCGGACCTGGTCACGCAATTCATAAGCCATGATGGCGCCGCCAAGACCCGCGCCAAGTACCACGATATGTGCCATTGCCTTCCTCCCACTCCCTAACGTCAACCGCTCTATCTACCGATAGATGCAAGTTATTGAATGTGTCAAGTTGCTCGACACTTCAAATTTTGCGCCTGAATCCTGGGGGCGGCAACGATGACGGTCAATGAGAGGGGGGGGAGAGCGGCGCGAGCATGAAAAAAGGGCCGGCGCCTGGCCGACCCTTTCGTCTTTTCGTTCGTGCAATCGCTTACTTCGGCGGTTCCGCGGTAATGCCCTCGACATAGAAGGTCATCGAATGAAGCTGGTCGTCGGTCGCGACATCGCCTGCCTTGAGGAATTCGCTGCCGTCCTGCTTGTTGAGCGGACCCGCGAAGGGATGGACCTTGCCCGAGGCGATGTCGTCCTTGAGCTGCAGCGCCTCTTTCTTGACGTCGTCCGGCACCGCCGAGGAGATCTCGCCGATCTTCACCATGCCGCTGTCGATGCCGCCCCAGGTGGCTTCCGATTTCCAGGTGCCGTCCATGACGGCGCCGACGCGTTCGATGTAATAGGGCGCCCAGTTGTCGATGGTCGAGGAGACGCGCGGCATCGGCGCGAAGGACGACATGTCCGAGGCCTGACCGAAGGTGATGACGTTGCCCGCTTCCTGAGCTTTCGCCTGCGGCGCGGTCGAGTCGGTGTGCTGCAGCAGCACGTCCACCCCATCGGCGATCAGGGCTGCGGCCGCGTCGGCCTCTTTCGCCGGGTCGAACCACGAATAGGCCCAGACGACTTTCATCTCGACGTCCGGGTTCACCTTCTTCGCCGCGAGGTAGGCGGCGTTGATGCCCTGATAGACCTCCGGGATCGGGAAGGAGCCGATATAGCCGATCTTGTTGGTCTTGGTCATGCGACCGCCGATCGTGCCCTGAATGGCGCGACCTTGGTAGAACTTCGCGTCATAGGTCGCGAGGTTGTCGGCGAGCTTGTAGCCGGTGGCGTGCTCGAATTTCACGTCGGGGAATTTCTTGGCGACGTTCACGACCGCGTCCATGAAGCCGAAGGAGGTCGCGAAGATCAGCTTGTTGCCGTCCAGCGCAAGCTGGGTCAGCGCGCGCTCGGCATCGGGACCTTCCGGCACGTTCTCGATGAACGAGGTTTTCACCTTGTCGCCGTATTTCTCTTCGATCGCCTGACGACCCTGGTCGTGCTGGTAGGACCACCCCATGTCGCCGACGGGGCCGACATAGATGAAGCCGACTTTCAGCGGCTCGTCAGCGGCGAAAGCCGGGACGCCTGCGCCCGCGACAACGGCCGTGGCGGCGGTGGTTTTCAAAAAGGATCTGCGGTTCATCGCGTTACTCCAAGTTGGGTGGCGGGCCTCTTGATGGGGCCCTTCGAGATATGCCTCAGCTCGAGGCGTGGAAAGACTTGCCGAGGCTGGCAGGGGCGGCCTGCACGCCGTGGCGGTGAATGGCGGAGAGGATGACCAGCACCACGATGGTGATGACGTAGGGGGCCATCGACAGGATATGCACCGGGATCGCGTAGCCCGCGGCCTGCAGCTGCAATTGCAGCGCAGTGATGCCGCCGAAGAGATAGGCGCCGAGCAGCACGCGCCACGGCCGCCAGCTTGCGAAGACCACGATGGCGAGCGCGATCCAGCCCGCGCCAGCGGTCATGCCTTCGGTCCATTGCGGCACGCGCACGAGGCTGAGATAGGCACCGCCCAGACCGGCCAGCGCCCCGCCGAAGGCCAACGCGGCAAAGCGGACGGCGACGACGCGGTATCCCAACGCGTGTGCTGCGTCATGACTTTCGCCCACCGAGCGCAGGATCAGCCCCATGCGGGTTGAGCGCAGCACGTACCAGACCACGGCGACGAGGATCAGCGAGAGATAAACGATCCAGTCATGCGAGAACAGGATGCGGCCCAGCACCGGAATATCCGAGAGCGGCCCGAAATCGATCTTCGGCGTCGCGGGCGGCCGCACGCCCTCATAGCCCTTTCCGATCAGCGCGCTCAGGCCAAGTCCGAACAGCGTCAGTGCAAGGCCGGTCGCGACCTGGTTCGACAGCAGCTTCTGCGTCAGAAAGGCGAAGAGCGTCGCCAGCAAAGCGCCGGCAATCGCCCCCATCAGGAAGCCCAGAACCGGGCTTCCGGTGGCGACGGCGGCAGCAAAGCCCGCGACCGCGCCCATGATCATCATCCCCTCGACGCCGAGGTTCAGCACGCCCGATTTCTCGGCCACCAATTCTCCGGTGGCCGCTAGCAAAACCGGGGTCGACGCGCCCATCAGAGTCGCCGTCAGGGTGATGATGTCGATGCCGCCCACGATCATAGCGTGCCTCCATGTCCCCAGAACAGAACCGGCCCCCAGGCCAGATAGCCCCCGACGAGGCCGATGACGAGCCCGGCCATCGAGGCGTAACGCTCGCGTCCGTGCAGGGTGGGGCGACGGGGCTCTTCGCTGTCGGGGCGCGCGCCGATGCGGTAGATCACCGCCCGCGACGCGCCAACCGCCAGTTCGAAAACCACCATCATAACCACTCCGATCACGACGAAGGCCCAGAATGCCTGCGCCACGGCGAGCAGATAGTACAGGCCTAGCCCCATCACGACGCCGCCGAGAAAGATGACCGCCAGGCGCAGCGAGGGGAGTTTGCCCGTCATGCCGCGACCCTCCCGAAACGGATGCGGAAGTTGGTCAGCACATCGAAGGCCAGCAGGAAGAACAGCAGCATCCCCTGAAACACCTGGATCGCCGCCGAGGGCAGGCCGAGCATCAACTGCGCCATGTCGCCGCCGATATAGGTCAGCGCCATCAGCAGACCCGCCAGCAGGATGCCGATCGGGTGCAGGCGACCCAAGAAGGCCACGATGATTGCGGTGAAGCCATAGCCCACGTTGAAGCTGTCGGTGATCTGACCCGAGGGACCGGAGACTTCGAACATGCCCGCGAGGCCCGCAAAGGCGCCGCCCATGCCAAGCCCGAGGATCACCAGCCGCGCCGGCATCACGCCTGCGAAGCGGGCGGCGCGCGGGGCCTCGCCTGCGACGCGGATGCGGAAACCGGTGATGTGGCGATGCATCAGCCCATAGGTAAAGATCACCGCGATCAGCGCCGCGACGACGCCCCAATGCATGCCTGTGCCCGCGATCAGCTCGTGGTTGAAGGCAGAGGGGTAGTCCTGCAGGTTGCGCGATCCGGGAAAGCCGAAGCCTTCGGGGTTCTTGAGCGGCCCGAAGGCCATGTAGGCCAGCAGGTTCTCGGCCACGTAGACCAGCATCAGCGAGACGAGAATTTCAGAGGTGCCGAACAACACTTTCAGCACCGCGGGGATCATTGCCCAGAGGAAGCCGCCAAGCGCGCCGAGCACGATCATCACCGGGAACAGCCAGTGGCTTTCGGCCGGGTACATCTTCAGCGCCAGCCACGCCGAGAACAGCGCGCCCATGATGTATTGCCCCTCCGCGCCAATGTTCCAGATGCCCGCGCGAAAGCCCACGGCGAGCCCGCAGGCGATCAGGATCAGCGGCCCGGCCTTGACCAGCAACTGGCCACGGAAATAGGCCGCGTTGCCGCCGAAAAGCGGGTCCCAGAAGATTACGCGGATCGCCTCGACCGGGTGCTTGCCGAGCATCGCGAACAGGATGCCGCCCGCGATCATGGTGGCGATCACGGCGAGGATCGGTGTGGCGTAGGACCAGAAGCGAGACGGGGTGGGGCGCCGGACGAGAGTGATCATACCGCAGCCTCCTGCATCCCGTGCGCGCCACCGAGCATCATGCCGATCTCTTCGATCGTCAGCCCCTGCGTCGGGCGCGAGGCGCTCAGGCGGCCTTCGTTCAGTGCCGAGAAGCGGTCGGAGATTTCCATAAGCTCATCGAGGTCCTGGCTGATCGCGATCACCGCAGCCCCTTTCGCGGCCAGATCGAGCAGCGCTTGCCGAATCGACGCTGCGGCGGCGGCATCGACACCCCATGTCGGCTGGTTCACGACCAACACGGCGGGGTTTTGCAGCACTTCGCGGCCGATCACGTATTTCTGCAGGTTTCCGCCCGACAGCGCCCGGGCGGCCACATGCGCGCCGGGGGTGCGCACGTCGAAGGCTTGAATGATCTCGTCGGCGAAGGTTTTCGCCGCACCCTGATCTACGAAGCCGTTGCGGGTCAGCGGCTTGCGCATTGTCCCGGTGAGAATCGCATTCTCCGTCAGGCTCATCGCGGGAACGGCGGCATGGCCGAGCCTTTCCTCGGGGGCCGCCAGCATCCCCTTCGCGCGGCGTGGATTCGGCCCGAGGCCGGAGATGTCTTCGCCCATCAGGCTGACGGTGCCGGGGGCGGAGGGCCGTTCTCCCGACAGGGTCGCCAGCAATTCCTCCTGACCGTTGCCTGCGACGCCGCCGATGCCAAGCACCTCGCCCGCGCGCAGCTCGAAGCTGAGATCCTTCAGCGACGGACCGAATTGCGACATCGGCGCCAGCGACAGCCCATCGACCTTCAGCACCACATCGCCCAGTTTGCGCTCGGCTCGGTCGGTCACTTTCAACTCCGCACCGACCATCAGCTCGGCCAGTTCGCGCGCGGTCTTTTCGCTCGGGTTGCAGCTTGCCACCACCTTGCCGCCGCGCAGGATGGTCGCGCCTTCGCAAAGCGTGCGGATTTCCTCGAGCTTGTGGCTGATATAGAGGATCGCGGTGCCCTCGGCGGAGAGCTTGCGCAGCGTGTGGAACAGGATTTCCACCTCCTGCGGCGTCAGAACCGAGGTCGGCTCGTCCATGATCAGAAGCTTCGGGTCCTGCAGCAGGCAGCGCACGATCTCGACGCGCTGACGCTCGCCCGCGGAGAGGTCTCCGACCAGACGGGCAGGGTCCAGCGGCAGGCCATAGGCGGTGGAAATCTCGCGGATACGTTTGGCGAGTTGGCGCATCGGCGGCGGGTTTTCCATGCCGAGCGCCACGTTCTCGGCGACGTTCAGCGCCTCGAAGAGTGAGAAATGCTGGAACACCATCGCGACGCCTGCGGCCCGCGCCGCGCGTGGATCGGCTGGCGCGAAGGGTTGGCCGGCGAAATGCATCGTGCCGGAATCGGGCTTCACGAGCCCGTAGATCATTTTCACCAGCGTCGATTTGCCGGCGCCGTTCTCGCCCAGCAGGGCGTGCACTTCGCCCGGACGCACCGAGAAGCCGACGCCATCGTTGGCCACGACCCCAGGATAGGCTTTCGTCAGCCCGTCGATCTTGAGCAGCTCCGTCACCCGGCGCGTTTCCCTTTCCCCGTCGCCACCTTCGCGGCGTTCAGCTCCTTCACTAGCCCGGTCGCGACCCCAAGAGCAATGGCTTGAGGATGCTTCCCTAAGGTCGGATCGCCTATCGGGCAGGCAATGCGTGAAATTTGTGCATCCGAATGACCGAGGGCGGCAAGACGTTTGCGGAAGCGAACCCATTTGCTGTCCGATCCGATCAGGCCGAGCCCGCCGACCCCGTGAGCGAGCAGCCGGTGGCAGAGTTCGAGGTCGAGCGCATGTGAATAGGTCAGCACGAAATGGCGCGCTTCGGTCGGGGCTAGAGAGACAAGATCAGCCGGGTTCTCTGCGATCAGTGGCGTGACGCCCTCGGGGAGTGTCTCGGGAAACCTCTCGGACCCGCTATCGGCCCAGAAAAGTGCGAGGCCGGGCAGGGGGGCGAGCGCACCGATCAGCGCGCGCCCGACATGGCCCGCGCCCCAGATCCAGACCGGGGTGGCGGGTGGTGCGACCCGCTCGATCAGCCAGGTCTCCACCAGCAGCGGCGGTGCCTCGCCGCGATCCCGGGCGCGAGCCAGCGCGCGGGTGACGGCCAGCGGCTCGGGCGCGCCCGGCGTCAGCGGGCGCGCGTGCCAATCGCCTGTAATCTGCGCGACGGTGTTCCGGTCCATCCGCTCGTAGCCCAGCACCACGGCCCCGCCGCAACACTGGTTCATGGCCGGGCCGAGCGGGATTTTCTCGACCCCAGTCAGCCCGCCCCGCGCCTTTGCGATGGCGGAGAATTCCAGCGCGCCGCCACCGATCGTGCCCTCGACGTGATCCGCCCAGACCAGCATCTCCGCCCCGTCTTCGCGCGGGGTTGAGCCTTGGGCGCGCGCGACCACCACGCGGGTGAACGGTCCGCGTTCCGCCGCGCGGGCGAGGGCTGCGGGATCCAGACTCATGCGTCACCCCTTGCCCGGTGCACGGCAGCGAGAACCGCCTCGGGCGTCGCGGGCGCCTGCAGATCGGGCCAGTGCGGGCCGCAGGATTTGCACGCGTCCTGCAGCGCGAGGAAGGCCGAGATCGCCAGCATGAAGGGCGGCTCGCCGACCGCCTTGGAGCGATAGATCGTGTCCTCGCGGTTCGGCTCGTCCCAGAGCGCCACGTTGAACACACGCGGGCGGTCCGAGCAGGCGGGGATCTTGTAGGTCGAAGGCGCATGGGTGCGCAGTCGGCCTTTATCGTCCCAGACCAGTTCCTCGGTCGTCAGCCAGCCCGCGCCCTGAACGTAGCCGCCTTCGATTTGGCCGATGTCGATAGCCGGGTTCAGCGAGGCGCCCGCATCATGCAGGATGTCGGTGCGCAAGATGCGGTTCTCGCCGGTCAGCGTGTCGATCACGACCTCGGTCACCGCCGCGCCATAGGCGAAGTAGAAGAACGGGCGGCCCTGCCCCTTGATCCGGTCCCAGCTGATCTTCGGCGTGGCATAGAAGCCGGTCGAGGAGAGCGACACCCGCGCCTCATAGGCCAGCTTCACCAGCTTCGCGAAGGGCAGGGCATGATCGCCCGCGCGCACCTCGCCATTGGCGAAGCTCACGTCTTCGATGGCTGCGCCGGAGCTTTCGGCCATGAAGGCGGCGAGCCGCGCCTTGATCGTCTCGCAGGCGGCCTTCACCGCCATGCCGTTCAGGTCGGCCCCCGAAGAGGCCGCCGTAGCGGAGGTATTGGGCACCTTGTCGGTGGCGGTCGCGGTGATGCGCACGTCCTCGTCCGTCACGCCAAAGACCGAGGCCGCGACCTGACAGACCTTGCGGTGCAGGCCCTGACCCATCTCGGTGCCGCCGTGGTTCAACTGTATCGAGCCGTCGGCATAGACATGCACCAGCGCGCCCGCCTGGTTCAGCTGGGTCAGCGTGAAGGAGATGCCGAACTTCACCGGCGTCAGCGAGATGCCGCGCTTCAGCGTCGTGTTGGCGGCGTTCCATTTGGCCACGCGGGCTTTGCGGGCCGCGAACTCGGCGGATTGCTCCAAGCGCTCGGTGATTTCGGGCAGGATGAAATCCTCGACCGGCTGGCCGTAATGCGTGCTCTGCCCGCCCGCTGGGTCGTAGTAGTTGCGCTTGCGCAGATCGAGCGGGTCGATCCCCATCACATGCGCGAGGTGATCGAGCGCGGCTTCCGTTCCGATCATGCCCTGCGGGCCGCCGAAGCCCCGGAAGGCCGTCGCGCTTTGGGTGTTGGTGCGCAGCCGGTGGCTCTTGATCTTCACATTCGGCAGGTAATAGGAACTGTCGGTGTGCAGCATCGCGCGATCGCAGACCGGCAGGCTCAGGTCGGGCGACCAGCCGCAGCGGGCGAGATGGGTGAACTCGGCCGCGACGATCTTGCCCTCGGCATCCGCGCCAAGGCGATATTTGATCCGGAAATCATGGCGCTTTCCGGTGATGACCATGTCGTCGTCGCGGTCGTAGCGCATCTTGCAGGGCCGCCCGGTGGCCCGCGCGACGACGGCGCAGGCGATGGCGAGCGCGTTGCCCTGGCTCTCCTTGCCGCCGAAACCGCCGCCCATCCGGCGCATCTCCACGCGGACGTCATGCATAGCGCAGCCAAGCGCGTCGGCCACCTTGTGCTGGATTTCCGACGGGTGCTGCGAGGAACAGCGGATCACCATTCCCTGATCGTCGGGCAGCGCGAGGGCGGCCTGACCTTCGAGGTAGAAATGCTCCTGCCCGCCCATGTCGAAGCTGCCTTCGACGATATGTTCTGCCTGCGCGAAGCCCGCGCCGGTATCGCCGCGCGCCCAGGTGACCGGGCCGCCTTCGAAATGGCTGTTGGCCTCGAGCGCCTGTTCGACGGTCAGGATCGCCGGGCGCGGCTTGTAGTCGACATTCGCGAGCCGCGCCGCTTTGCGCGCGGCATGGTGGCTGGTCGCGGCGACCACGAAGATCGGCTGACCGACATAATGCACGACACCTTCGGCCAGAACCGGTTCGGGCTCGGGCGCGGGCGAGGCATTGTTGGCAAACGGCATGTCCTCGGCGGTGAGCACTGCGACGACGCCCGGAGCGCTGCGCACCGCGCTCAGATCGAGCGAGGCGATCTCGGCATGGGCCTCGGTCGAGAGGCCGAAGGCGAGGTGCAGCGTGTTGCCGGGGCAGGGGATGTCATCGACGTAGCGCGCCGCTCCGGTGACGTGCAACTGGGCGGAATCGTGGGGTTTCTTGGTGCCGACGCTCATGGTTGCACCTCCAGAATGGAGAGGGCGCCTTGGGCGTTGCGCACATAGCGGATCAACATCGCCTTGGCGGCCTCCATCCGGTAGGCATCCGAGGCGCGCATGTCGGTGAGCGGCATGAAGTCCTGCTCCAGCGCGGGCAGGGCGGCCGTGACCGCCTCCTCGGTGAAGGGCTGGCCCTCAAGCGCCGCTTCCAATTCCGTTGCGCGTTTCGGGATACCCGCCATGCCGCCAAAGGCGATGCGCGCGGACCGGATCGTGTCGCCCTCGCGCGGGATATTCAGCGCGCCGCAGACGGCGGAGATGTCCTGATCGAACCGCTTCGAGAGTTTGTAGCAGGCGAGATCGGGCACGGATTTCGGGAAGCTGACGCTTTCGACGAATTCGCCGGGCGCGCGGTCCTGTTTGCCGTAGTCGAGGAAGAAACTCTCCAGCGGGATCGTGCGGCGCGTGTCACCCTTGCGCAGCGTCAGCTCCGCGCCCATCGCGATCAGGACGGGCGGGCTGTCACCGATGGGCGAGCCGTTCGCGATATTGCCACCGATCGTCGCCGCCTGACGCACCTGTTCGGAGGCGAAACGGCGGAGCAATTCGGCAAAGCTCGGGAGCGTGTCGCGGATCGTCTCGCGCAACGTCGAGAGCGTGATGCCCGCGCCGACGATATAGCGGTCGTGGGTTTCCTCGATGTTCCGGAGGTCTTTGCAGTTGTTCAGGAAAGCGACTTCTTTCAGGTCTCGGAGCTGTTTGGTGACCCAGAGACCCACATCAGTCGCGCCCGCGATCAGCGTGGCGTCCGGATGAGCGAGATACCACTCCGCCAGCGCATCCGCGCTTGCGGGAAGGAAGACATGATCGGCCATAAGCGCGACGTCTGCCAGATCGGGCAGCGTGTCGTGCATCCACGCGGGCACGGGCGCGTCCTGAGCCGCCTCGGCGGCGCGGATGATCGGTGCGTAGCCGGTGCAGCGGCAAAGGTTACCCGCCAGCAGATCGTCGTGATCGCGGCGTCCATTGAGATGACCCGCCGCCATCGAGGCGATGAAGCCCGGCGTGCAGAAACCGCATTGCGAGCCGTGATGGTCGACCATTGCCTGCTGAACTGGGTGCAATTCGCCCTTCGGCCCCGCGACGCCTTCGACGGTGCGCAGCGCGCGCCCGTGCAGATGGGGCATCATCATCAGGCAGGCATTGAGCGGTTTGGCCCCGTCGGCGTCGGTCACGATGACCGAACAGGCACCGCAATCGCCCTCGTTGCAGCCCTCCTTGGTGCCGGTCAGGCCTTCGGCGCGCAGCCAGTCGAGCACAGATTGCGTCGGATCGGTAATCGCCACCGTCCGGGTTTCTCCATTGAGAAGAAACGTGATCTCCATAAGAAAAATCCGCCGCCTTACCAGTCGTCCCTGCGGTCCCCCTCGATGCGGCGTAGAACGGGACCTGCCCAGCAAAGCCGATGCGGACGGGCTTTGGCAAGGGATTCTCGATCATGCGCTGCTCGAATCTTGATCCGACGATCAAGATTTGGGCGTCGAGCGACGCCGAACGGTCGAACGCGAAGCGTCTGGAGGACGCGGCGAGAGGCTGGCGCGGGGCGACACGACCGGCTAAATCTGGTGGCATGACCAGCCCCCGATTCATTCATCTGCGCGTCCATACCGAGTATTCCCTGCTCGAAGGCGCCGTGCCCGCAAAGAAACTCGTGAAGATGTGCGAGTCGGCGGGGATGCCCGCCGTCGCCGTGACCGACACGAACAACATGTTCGCGGCGCTCGAGTTTTCCGTGACCGCGACGGGGGCGGGGCTGCAGCCGATCGTCGGTTGTCAGGTATCGCTCGAATTCGATCCCGCCAAGCCGGGCGAGCGTCCGCGCCTGCCTGCACCGATCGTTCTGCTGGCCCAGACCGAGCGCGGCTACGAGAACCTGATGAAGCTGAACTCGTGCCTCTATCTCGACAAGCACGGGGCGCAGATTCAGGTCACTCTGGAGGAGCTGGAGCGCCATTCCGAGGGGCTGATCTGTCTCTCTGGCGGTCCCGACGGTCCGGTTGGACGGCTGATCCGGAACGGCGCGAAGGACCGCGCCAAGGCGCTTCTGCAACAGCTCGCCGGCATCTACCCGAACCGGCTCTATGTCGAATTACAGCGCCACCCGGGCGAGGGCGGCACGCTGACCGAGGCCGAGATCGCGACCGAGCGGCCGTTCGTCGAATGGGCCTACGAGCTGGGTCTGCCGCTGGTCGCGACCAACGACGTCTATTTCCCGAAGCCCGAGATTTACGAGGCCCATGACGCGATGATCTGTATCGCGGAGGGCGCCTATGTCGATCAGATCGAGCCGCGCCGCCGTCTGACCCCGCAGCATTATTTCAAGTCCGAAGGCGAGATGGTCGCGCTCTTCGCCGATCTGCCCGAAGCGGTGGAGAACACGGTCGAGATCGCGAAACGCTGCGCCTTCTCGACCTACAAGCGGGCACCGATCCTGCCGAAATTCGCCGATGACGAGGTCGAGGAACTGCGGCGTCAGGCGTGGGACGGGTTGCGCAACCGCCTCGACGTGATCCCGCATGCAGCGCCGGTCGAGGATTACGAGGCGCGGCTGAAATTCGAACTCGACATCATCGAGCAGATGGGTTTCCCGGGCTACTTCCTGATCGTTGCCGACTTCATCAAATGGGCCAAGGATCACGACATTCCGGTCGGGCCGGGGCGCGGCTCGGGTGCAGGTTCGCTGGTCGCCTACGCTCTTACCATCACCGACCTTGATCCGCTGCGCTATTCGCTGCTGTTCGAACGCTTCCTCAACCCGGAACGTGTTTCGATGCCGGACTTCGACATCGACTTCTGCATGGATCGCCGCGAGGAGGTGATCCAATACGTGCAGAAGAAATACGGGCGCGAGAAGGTGGGCCAGATCATCACCTTCGGTGCGCTTCTGTCGAAGGCCGCCGTGCGCGACGTGGGGCGCGTGTTGCAGATGTCCTACGGCCAGGTCGACAAGCTGTCGAAGCTGATCCCGGTCGAAGGCGTGAAGCCCGTCAGCATCGAGAAGGCGCTGGCCGACGAGCCGCGTCTGCGCGAGGCGGCCCGCAACGAAGAGGTCGTGGCGCGGCTTCTCGATTACGCGAAGGCGATCGAAGGCCTGCTGCGCAACGCCTCGACCCACGCGGCGGGCGTCGTGATCGGCGACCGTCCGATCGACGAGCTGGTGCCGCTCTATCAGGATCCGCGCTCGGACATGCCCGCGACCCAGTTCAACATGAAATGGGTCGAGCAGGCGGGTCTGGTGAAGTTCGACTTCCTCGGCCTGAAGACGCTGACGGTGATCCGCTCGGCGATGGAACTGATTTTCAAATCCGGCCGGCCGCTGCATGTCGATGCCGCCGGCAACCAGCTTTACGAGCCCGCCGAGGGCGCGGAAAACCACATCAACGCGATTCCGCTGGATGATCCGAAGACCTACAAGCTTTACGCGGACGCGAAGACGGTCGCGGTGTTCCAGGTGGAATCGGAGGGTATGAAATCGGCGCTGCGCCAGATGAAGCCTACCTGTATCGAGGACATCGTGGCGCTGGTGGCGCTCTATCGCCCGGGTCCGATGGAGAACATCCCGGTCTATTGCGAGGTGAAGAACGGTCTGCGCGAGATCACTTCGGTGCATCCGACCATCGACCATATCCTCGAAGAGACGCAGGGCATCATCGTCTATCAGGAGCAGGTGATGCAAATCGCGCAGGTCATGGCGGGTTACTCGCTTGGCGGCGCGGACCTTCTCCGTCGCGCGATGGGTAAGAAGATCAAGGAGGCGATGGACGCCGAGCGTCCGAAATTCGAGGCGGGCGCGGCCAAGAACGGGGTCGACAAGAAGAAGGCCTCCGAGGTGTTCGACCTTCTGGAGAAATTCGCCAACTACGGCTTCAACAAATCCCACGCAGCGGCTTATGCGGTGGTGTCCTATTACACCGGCTGGCTGAAGGCGAACCACGCGGTCGAGTTCATGGGCGGCGTGATGAACTGCGATATTCATCTGACCGACAAGCTCGCGATCTATGCCGACGAGGTGCAGAAGAAGCTGGGGATCGAGATCATTCCGCCTTGCGTGAACCGTTCGCTCTCGACCTTTGACGTGGTCGATCAGAAGCTGGTCTACGCGCTGGGCGCGCTGAAGAATGTGGGCGTGGACGCGATGCAGATGATCGTGACCGCGCGCGGCGACGAGCCGTTCAAGGATCTGTTCGATTTCGCGCGGCGTGTCGACATGAAGCGCGTCGGTAAACGCCCGCTCGAGATGCTGGCGCGGGCCGGGGCTTTCGATCTGCTCGATCCGAACCGCAAGCGCGTCTTCGAGTCGCTGGAATCGCTGATGGCGTGGTCGGGCGCGGTGATCGAGGCGCGCGAGTCGGCGCAGGTGTCGCTGTTCGGCGAGGCGGGCGACGATCTGCCGCCGCCGCGTCTGGCCGATACCGACGACTGGCTGCCGGGCGAGCGTCTGGCCGAGGAACACAAAGCCATCGGCTTCTACCTCTCGGGCCACCCGATCGAGGATTACCTGCCCGCGCTCAAGCGCAAGAAGGTGCTGAGCTGGGAAGAGGTGCAGCAAAAGGCCGTGGGCGGTCCCTTCGTCACCAAGATCGCGGGCGAGGTCGCCTCGGTGCGCGAGAAGAAATCCGCCAAGGGCAACCGCTTCGCCTTCGTCGCGCTGTCGGATGCCTCGGGCCCCTACGAGGTGGCTTTCTGGTCGGAGGCGCTGGAAGCCTGCCGCGACGTGCTGGAAACCGGTAACCTTCTGGTGCTGACCGTGAAGGTCGAGGTGGATGGCGAGTCGGTGCGCATGGTCGCCAACGCGGCGCAGACCGTGGACAAGGCGACGGCGGATGCGGGCTCCTCCGGGCTGCTGGTGCATATCGACGACAATGATGCGGTCGCCTCGGTGGCGAGCCTCGTCGAGCGGGTCGCCCGCGAAGGGAAGGTCCATTCGCGCGGGCCGATCAGCTTCATGGTCTATGACAACGAGCGCGGCTGCCGCTACCAGATCACCGCGATGCCCGAGGCGCCGGTCAATGCGCAGGTGAAAGGAGCGCTGCGCAGCCTGCGCGGGGTCAGCGAGGTCGAAGAGGTCTGAGCCTCACAGGCTGCGCGCCACCCATGCCAGCCGCAGCGTGATCGCGGCGGCCAGGGCGGTGGCGAACTCGCCCCAGCGCAACAGTGCCACGCCGCGCAGCAGATCGGGCTCGTTGATCCCGTCGCGCACCGCACCGGAGATCATGCCCATCTCCAGCCACGCGGCCGCACCCAGCAGCCCTGTTGCGAGGAAACTCAACGAAACCAGAAACATCGTCTGCCGATGGGCGCGCGTCTGCCAGATCAGCGCGCTCATCAGCGGCACGGCGAAGAAGACCTGCATCGCGAGGATGCCGCTTCCCTGCCACAGCTCGAACCGATCGATCGTCGAACGGAGGTCGATGCCCGGGGGCCAGACCAGCAAAGCGGTGTAGATGAGCGCCTGCGCACTCACGAAAACACCGTTTAGCCCCCAGAGCGCCGCGTCCATTACCAGTGCGGTGGTTTCTGATCGGCCAGAGGGATAGAGCCGCCGCTGTCATATTCGCGCTCGGCCTCGCGCTCCATCAGCAGGCCCAGATGCCGCTCCAGCCGTTCGATCTGACGGGCCTGCGCGACGATGACATCGGACAACTCGTCCACCGTTTGCGTCAGATAGGCGATCTGTTCTTCCGCCCGTTCGAGCCGTTCCTGCATCTGCCGTTCCTATTGCTTGCCGGGGCCTGCCCCTTGGGCTACACCCTCGCGCGAGATAAGATCAGGTGCAAGCCGATGGCGAAACAGAAAAAGCAGCCCCGTCCCAAGGCCGAGACTCCGAAGGGCTTCCGCGACTATTTCGGCACGGAGGTGACCGAGCGCGCCGATATGCTGGCGAAGATCGCAGAGGTCTATCGCACGCATGGCTTCGAGGCGCTGGAAACCTCGGCCATCGAGACGGTCGAGGCACTGGGCAAATACCTACCCGATGTGGACCGCCCGAATGCGGGCGTCTTCGCGTGGCAGGAGGAAGACGACGGCAAGTGGCTGGCGCTGCGCTACGACATGACGGCGCCGCTGGCCCGCGTCGCGGCGCAATACCGCAACGATCTGCCGACACCCTATCGTCGCTTCACGATGGGGCCCGTCTGGCGCAACGAAAAGCCCGGCCCGGGCCGGTTCCGCCAGTTCTATCAATGCGATGCCGATACCGTGGGCGCGCCCTCGGTGGCCGCCGATGCCGAGATTTGCGGGATGCTTTCGGACGCGCTCGAAGCCGTCGGCATTCCGCGCGGCGATTACGTCGTGCGGGTGAACAACCGCAAGGTTCTGAACGGTGTGATGGAAGTCGCGGGCGTTCTCGACCCGGCCGATCCCACGAAGTTCGAGGAAGAGCGCGGCATCGTTCTCCGCGCGATCGACAAGTTCGACAAGTTCGGCGAGGAGGGCGTGCGCCTTCTGATGGGCGAGGGGCGTCTGGACGCCTCCGGCGACTTCACCAAGGGTGCGGGGCTGTCCGAAGCACAGGCCGATACGGTCATGGGCTTCATGGAGGCCAAGCGCGAAGACAACGCCACCACCGTCGCGCGGCTGCGCGAGCTGGTCGAAGGCTCTGCGCTGGGTGCGGAAGGCGTGGATGAACTGGAGCAGATCGCGTCGCTTCTCGACGCGCAGGGCTACGGCCCCGACCGCATCGTGATCGATCCGTCGGTCGTGCGGGGGCTGGGCTATTATACCGGCCCGGTTTTCGAAGCCGAACTGACCTTCGAGATCACCGACGAAAAGGGCCGACCGCGGCAATTCGGCTCGGTCGCAGGTGGCGGGCGCTATGACGACCTCGTCAAGCGCTTCACCGGTCAGGTCGTTCCTGCCACCGGCGTCTCGATCGGCGTCGACCGCCTTCTGGCCGCGCTGCGCGCCAAGGGCCGCATCGGCGGCTCTGCTCAGGGCCCGGTCGTCGTGACCGTGATGGATCGCGACCGGATGGCAGAATACATGGCGCTGGCGTCGACGCTGCGCGGGGCAGGGCTGCGCGCCGAGGTCTATCTGGGCAACCCGAAGAACTTCGGCAACCAGTTGAAATATGCCGATAAACGCGAAAGCCCGGTGGCGATCATCCAAGGCTCGGACGAGGCCGAACGCGGCGTCGTTCAGATCAAGGATCTGATCCTCGGCGCGAAGATTGCGCAGGACGCGACGGTTGAAGAATGGAAATCCCAACCGGCGCAATTCGAGGTTCCGACCGCGGAAATGGTCGCAAAAGTGCAAGAAATTCTTGCGCGCTATGGGGCCGAGTGATGGCGGACAAGGCGCAAGCGCGGGCACAGGCAGGACGTCTGCTGGAGCAATTCCTCAAAGCGGGTGCGGTCGAGGTCACGCCCGATATCCTGCAACCCGCCGAGGCGCTTCTCGACCTTTACGGCGAGGATATCCGCGCCCGCGCCTATGTCACCGCCGACCCGCTGCGCGGCGAGATGATGTTGCGCCCGGATTTCACCGTGCCGGTCGTGCAGGAGCACATGGCCAATGGCGCCGAGCCTGCGCGCTACGCCTATGCGGGCGAGGTGTTCCGCCGTCAGGATCATCGCGGCGCCGCGCGCGCCAATGAGTATTTTCAGGCCGGGTTCGAAATCTTCGACCGCGCCGACCCCGATGCCGCAGATGCAGAAGTCTTCGCGCTGTTCTCGGATATGCTCGCGAAGCTGAACCTGTCCGCCACGATCGGGGATATGGGCCTGCTGCGCGCCGCCGTCGACGGGCTGGACACGATGCCCGAGCGCAAGGCCGCGCTCGCCCGCCATATCTGGCGCCCCAAGCGGTTCCAGCATCTGCTCGCGCGTTATTCGGGGCAGGTCGAGGTGCCCAAAGCCCGCGCCGATCTGCTGAGCGGCCAACGCTCCGGCGCGCCTTGGATCGGGCTGCGCTCGCGCGAAGAGATGGAGGCGCGGATCGCCACGCTCGCCGCCGATGCCGCTGCTGCGCCGATCCCGACCGACGCGGTCGCCGCGATGGGCAAGCTCGCCGAGCTGCGCTGCGCCGCCGATCAGGCGCCTGCCGCGCTGCGCGCTCTCGGCATCCAAGCGATCGAACCCGCCATCGCGCGGCTCGAAAAGCGGCTCGACGCGCTTGCCACCCGCGGCATCGACCTCGCTGCGATCAATTTCGACGCGAGCCACGGTCGCTCGACCATGGAATACTACGACGGCTTCGTCTTTACCTTCACCGCCGCCGATCCGGCACTTCCGCCGGTCGCCTCCGGAGGACGCTACGACGCGCTGACCCGGCAATTGGGGCAGGGGCGCGAAATCCCCGCCGTGGGCGGCGTGATCCGTGCAGGGTTGATGGCCGATCTGGAGGCGCAAGCATGATCAAACTCGGCGTGCCCTCCAAAGGGCGTCTGATGGAGAAGACCTTCGACTGGTTCGCGGAGCGCGGCATCACGCTAAAGCGCACCGGGTCCGAGCGTGAATATGCCGGTGCGGTCGAAGGGGCGGACGGCGTGCAGCTCGTGCTCCTGTCGGCCGGAGAGATTCCGCGCGAACTGGCGGCGGGGCGTATCCATCTGGGCGTCACCGGCTCCGATCTCGTGCGCGAGAAGCTCGCCGATTGGGAAAGCCAGGTCGCCGATCTCGCGCCGATGGGCTTCGGCCATGCCGATCTGATCATTGCGGTGCCGGACTGCTGGTCGGACGTGGACAGCCTCGAAGACCTCGACGCCGCCGCCCACCGCTTCCGCGCCACCCACGGCTTCCGCCTGCGGATCGCCACCAAATATCACCGGCTGGTGCGTGAATTCCTGACCCGCGAAGGCGTAGCCGACTGGCAGCTTGTCGACAGCCAAGGCGCGACCGAGGGGACCATCGCGAACCTCACTGCCGAGGCCGTGGCCGACATCACCTCCAGCGGGGAGACGCTGCGCGCGAACCACCTGAAGATCCTCTCAGACGGGTTGATCCACCAGTCTCAGGCGACGCTGTTCGCATCGCGCGCCGCCGACTGGTCTGGCAAGGAAACCCGCCTCGCGGATCTCGCGAAGCAGCTCGGTCTCGACGCGCCCACGCTCTGATCTTCTTCTTGGCGTAAATATACCGGGGGATGAGTCGGGATCAGCAAGGACGCCCTGTCGAACGTCCGAAGCGCACGCGAAGGGCACGAGAGCGGTGCAGCGCCCCCTGCGCTCAATAGCCGCGCGAGCGATCCACGAGATAGAGGAACGGCTCGCCCGCCTCGCCCCTCCGGATATTTTCGGCGATCACTTCGGAGGCGGTCTCGGCCCGGCTCTCGGCGGCGATATGGGGCGTCACCGTCACCTGCGGATGCGCCCAATAGGGGTGCTCGGGGGGCAGAGGCTCGACGCGGAACACATCGAGCGTCGCGTGGCCGATCTGGCCGCGATCCAGCGCCGCTAGCAGCGCGTCATCGTCGATCAGCGTCCCGCGGCCCGGATTGACGAGCCGTGCGCCTTTCGGCATCTGCGCCAGCGTGTCCGCGTTCAGAAGGTTGGTGGTTTCGGGCGTGTCGGGCAGGATCGAGACGAGAATCTCGGCGCGCGACAGCGCCTCCGCTAGCCCATCGTCGCCGCTCAGGCAGGTTATCCCGGGGATGTCCTTCCGCGTCCGGCTCCAGCCCGTGACGGCAAAGCCCAGCCCCGCCAGCGCTTCGGCGCAGGCTTTGCCCAACGCTCCCAAACCCAGCATCACCACCGAGCGGTCGCGCGCCAAGGGCGGCACGCCGTCGTCATGACGCCAGACGCCGTCCTGCTGGGCCAGTGTCGCGTCAATTCCGAGGTGATAGCGCAGCACATGGCCGGTCACGTACTCGACCATGCCGCGCTCCAGCCCCGCATCCACCATCCGACACAGCGGCTGGGTCAGGGTGTCGTTGCCCACGACACGCTCCACCCCGGCCCAGAGATTCAGTACGGCTTTCGCGCCGGTATAGGCGGTGAAATCCTGCACCGGGCCTTGCGGTGAATAGACGACATAGTCGATCTGAGCCGGGTCGCTCTCGCCGGGCTGCACGATCTGCGCCTCGACGCCGGTCGCGGCGATCGCCTCGGTCAGCGGGGTTTCGTAACGGCCCCAGTTCTCGGGCTTGTCGGCGAAAAGGACGCGGATCATCTTTGCCTCGGTCTATGGATATGGGCGCTTTGCACCAACCCGAAGGCGGCAAGCAGGATCATCATCGCGGTGCCGCCGTAACTCACCAGTGGCAGGGGCACACCCACGACGGGCATCAGCCCCATCACCATCGCCATGTTGATCGCGAAGAAGAAGAAGAACGTCCCCGCGACCCCGAAACTGAGGAGTGAGGCGAAGCGGTCCTTCGTTGCCATCGCGGTATAGAGGGCGAAGCCGATGATCCCGGTGTAAAGCATCAGCAAGCCGAAGGCGCCGACGAAGCCGAACTCCTCGGCGAGCGTGGTGAAGATGAAGTCGGTGTGCTTCTCCGGCAGGAAGTTCAGCCGCGATTGCGTGCCCTGCATGAAGCCGCGCCCCGACCAGCCACCCGAGCCGAGCGCGATCTGCGCCTGCATGATGTTGTAGCCCGCGCCAAGCGGGTCCGAGCCAGGATCGAGGAAGGTGTCGATGCGCTTGTATTGGTAGTCGTGCAGTAGCTGGTATTCCGTGCCCCGGCTTTCCATCACGCCGAAGACCAACCCCACGACCAGCGCGATTACGGTGCCGAAATACCAAAACGACACCCCGGCCGCGAACATCACGAAAGCGCCGCCAAGCACCAGCATGACGGCGGTGCCGAGGTCGGGCTGGGCCAGCACGAGGAAGGTGGGCGCGAGAATGATCACCGCCGGGATGAAGACCCAGAGCGGGCGCGAGACCTTCTCGACAGGCAGCCAATCGTAATAGGCGGCGAGGAGCATCACGAGGGTGATCTTCATCAACTCGGAAGGCTGGATGCGCAGCGGGCCGATCTCCAGCCAGCGCTGTGCGCCCATACCGATTGCGCCGAAGAATTCCACCGCAACCAGCAACAGAAGCGCCACGAAATAGGCCAAGGCCGAGACGTTGCGCCAGAACCAGATCGGAACGAAGGCCACGGTGAACATCGCGATCATGCCGAGCGCGAAGCGCTTCATCTGCGGTTCGGCCCAGGTGTGGATATTGCCACCCGCAACTGAGTAGAGCATCAGGAAGCCGGCGCAGGCGACCGCCGTCAGCAGGATCACGAGCGGCCAGTTCAGGTAGAAGATCTTGCGCCAGCCGACCGGGACGGTCTTGAGGTTGCTCTCGAGATAACTCATGCGCGCGATCGCTCCTGCGGCTTCTGCACGGTGTCGGGATCGACGAGATCGAGCGTTTCGTTCAGCTCCTTGGCCTTCGCGCGGGCGAAGGACGGATAGGCATCGTCCGGGGGCAGGCCGCCCGCCAGCGCGAACAGCAACACGTCGCGCGCGATCGGGGCTGCTGCCGTCGAACCGCCCGAGCCGTGTTCCACCACGACCGAGACGGCGTAGCGCGGATTGTCGACGGGGGCGAAGGCCACGAAGAGTGCGTGGTCGCGACGGTTCCACGGCAGCTGGTCGTTGCGGATCACGCCACGGGCGCGCTCGGCCTTGGTGATGTTGCGGACCTGGGAGGTGCCGGTCTTGCCCGCCATCTTCCATTCCTTCATCGCGATGCGCGACCCGCGCGCGGTGCCGCGCGAGGAGTTCACCACTGCGGTCATGCCTTTGCGCACGCTGTCGAGATAGGCTTTCTCCACGCCGAGATCGTCGGTGACGCGGATCGGTTGCTCCACGCCGTCACGGGCGCGGATCAGGCGTGGCTCTACCTTCCGACCCGAGGCGATGCGCGCCGCCATGATCGCGAGATGCATCGGCGAGGCCAGAACATAGCCCTGACCGATCGCCGCGTTCGCGGTGTCGCCGATCAGCCAGTCCTTGCCGTAGCGCTCCTGCTTCCATTCCTTGGTCGGGGCCACGCCCTCTTTCACCGCGGACATCGGCAGGTCGGGCCGGACGCCCACGCCCAGGCGCTTGGCCATGTCGCTCATCTTGTCGATGCCGACGCGCTGCGAAAGCTCGTAGTAATAGACGTCGCAGGACTGCTCCATGCTCTTGGTCATGTTCACATGGCCGTGGCCGGCGCCCTTCCAGCAGTGGAAGCGGCGGCCCGCGATTTCGACATAGCCGGGGCACCAGATGGTTTCCTCCGGCGTCACCAGCCCTGCCTCGAGCGCGGCAAGTGCGGTGACCATCTTGTAGGTCGAGCCCGGAGGGTAAAGACCCTGGACGGTCTTGTCGGCGAGCGGCCGATGGTCGTCCTGCGTGAGGCGCTGGTAATCTGCGACGGAGATGCCGCGCACGAAGAGGTTGGGATCGAAGCTGGGCGCGGAGGCGCAGGCCAGCACGTCGCCATTGGTCACATCCATCACCACGGTCGCGGCGGATTCGTTCTCCAACCGCTGCAGCGCGTAGTTCTGCAGTCGATAGTCGAGCGTCAGTTGCAGATTCTCGCCCGGCTTGCCGGGCTCGCGCGAGAGTTCGCGCATCTCGCGCCCGGCGGAGTTCACCTCGACCCGGCGCTGGCCCGCCTGACCGCGCAGAACGCTTTCCTCTTTCGACTCGATGCCGGTCTTGCCGAGCTGGAATTTCGGGATCAGCAGCAGCGGATCGGGGTCTTCCATCTTGCTCAGATCGTAATCCGAGACCGGGCCGACATAGCCGATCACATGGCCAAAATCCTCGCGGCGCGGATAGAGGCGCGACAGGCCGACATCGGGGCTGACACCGGGCAGCGAGGGGCCGTTCACCGCGACGCGCGAGAACTCGTCCCATGTCAGGCGGTCGGCCACCGTGACCGGCGTCGTCGGCGGGCGGCGGCGGATATCGTGCAGGATGTCTTTCGTATCGCCATCGGTAATCGGGATCAGACGGCGCAGCGCAGCGAGCGTCGCATCGACGTCGTCTGTATCCTCGCGCGTGATCGTGACGCGGTAATTCTGCTCATTACCGGCCAGAAGCACACCGTTGCGGTCGAAGATCAGCCCGCGCGCGGGCGGGATCAGCCGGATTTTTACCGAGTTGCCCTCGGCCAGCAGCCGGTATTGCTTGGCGTCTTCGAGCTGCATCTTGCGCATCCGCGCCGCCAGCACGGCCACGACCGCCGCCTGCGCGCCGCCCAAGAGCAAGCCGCGTCGCGTGATGCGGCGGGTGCTGACTTCGGTCTCTTTCGGGGATCGTCTCATTCTGGGCCCCCTCACATTCGATGTCCGTAGGCGTCGACCTCGCCCGGTGCCGCGCGGCGCAGGCCGAAGGCCACCCGCGACACCAGCACCACCACCGGATAGGCGGCCAGCGTCACCAGCATCTGGAACAGCTCCAGCCCGAGGCTTGGCTGATCGACCATCGTGACAAGCAGGACGATGCGCTTCACCGACACCATAGCGAGCAGCACGCCCGCGACCAACGCCCATTCCAGCGCGAAGGGCAGATCGCGCAGGCTTTGTTCGCGGCGGCGCAGGAATTCGGTCGCGCCGAGGACGATCAGCGTCCAAAGTCCGATGGGCCGCCAGAACATGATGTCTTCAAGCAGAAAAACCAGAACGATCAGCAGGGCCGGGGCGTATTCGGGACGCCGCAGCACCCAGGCCAGCGTCAGCGCCAAGGTCAGGTCGGGGCCCGGCAGGCCGCCCGGCGAATGGTCGACCGGCATCAGGCGCACGAAGATCAGTACGAGGCCGATCACGACGAAAAGCGTGCGGTAGCTGACGCGGCGGCGGGTGATGGGGTCGATCATTGGCTGCCCCCGTTTCCGCCCTCCGACCCACCATCGGGTTCGAGTGCGCCCGCGGCGGCCTCGGCGCGCGCCTTCTCGGCCGCTTCCTGTTCGATGACTTTCGGGTCGGGCGCGATCAGCCCGCCCGCGTTCTCGATCCGCTCGGCCGGGTGCGAGCGCAACACGCGCAGGAAATCGAGCCGTTCGTAATCGGCGGCGAGGCGCACGCGCAGCCGCTTGTCGCGGCCCTGGAAGACCTGACCGACCAGCAGCCCCGCCGGGAAGACCCCGCCATCGCCGGAGGAGATCACGCGGTCGCCCGGGCGCACGCGGTCGGGATGTTCGAGGAAATCCACGAACGGGTAGGGGGAGTTGTCGCCCGCAAGGATCGCGTTCTGCCCCGAGGCCGGGATCGTAACCGGGATGCGGCTCGAGGCGTCGGTCAGCAGCAGCACCCGCGAGGTCGAGGAGCCCACGCCCGAGATTCGCCCCACGAGGCCCAGCCCATCCATCGTGGCCCAGCCATCAACAATGCCGTCGCGCTTGCCGACATTCAGCAGCACCGATTTCCGGAACGGCGAGCCGCTATCGGCCAGCACACGCCCCGACACAGAGGTGAGTTTCGGGTCGAGCCGCACCTTGTTCTGGGCAAGCAGCTTGGCGTTCTGCTGCTCCAGCTGAACGGCGGCTTCCTTCCACGCCTTCATCTGTTGCAGCTCGCGGCGCAACTCCTGGTTCTGCTCGTAGATGCGGGAATAGGACTGAAAGCCCTCGACCATGTCGGTGAGTTTGGTGACCGGGGCCATCACCCAATCGAAGCTGGGCACGAAGCGATCCACGAGGGCAGAGCGGAACCGCTCCATCCGCGGGCTGTCGATGCGCCAGACCAGGAAGAGAGCCAGTAGCACGACGACAAGAACCGCAACGCCCAGTCGGCGCAGCGGTCCGATATAGTCCTGATCGTCGCGATTTCTGGCCAAATCCGTCTCCGGTCAGATCACTGGCCGGGCGTGGTGCGATCCCGGGCCCGGCTCAGCTGTCGTAGTCAATGACGTGGCGAAGCTGCTTTTCATATTCAAGCGCCTTGCCGGTGCCGAGTGCAACACAGTTGAGCGACTGGTCGGCGATCGAAATCGAAAGGCCGGTCTGCTCGCGCAGCGCCAGATCGAGTTCGCCCAGAAGCGCACCGCCCCCCGTCAGCATCACGCCACGGTCGACGATGTCGGCGGCGAGGTCCGGCGGGGTGGTTTCGAGCGCCTGCATCACCGCGTCGCAAATCGACTGGACCGGCTCGGACAGCGCCTCGGCGACCTGGGCCTGCGTGATCTCGGTTTCCTTCGGCACGCCGTTCAACAAGTCGCGGCCGCGCACGTGAAGGCTCATCCCGCGCCCGTCATCGGGCATCCGCGCGGTACCGATCGTGGTCTTGATCCGCTCGGCGGTGGATTCGCCCACAAGAAGGTTCTGGTTGCGGCGCAGGTAGGAGATGATCGCCTCGTCCATACGGTCGCCGCCCACGCGCACCGAGCGCGCATAGACGATGTCGCCCAGCGAAAGGACCGCGACCTCGGTCGTGCCGCCGCCGATATCGACCACCATCGAACCCGTGGGGTCGGTGATCGGCATGCCCGCACCGATGGCGGCCGCGATCGGCTCTGCAATCAGGCCGGCGCGGCGCGCACCTGCCGAGAGAACCGACTGACGGATCGCGCGCTTCTCCACCGGGGTCGCACCATGCGGAACGCAGACGATGATCTTCGGCTTCGAGAAGGTCGAGCGCTTGTGCACCTTGCGGATGAAATGCTTGATCATTTCCTCGGCGCTGTCGAAATCCGCGATGACGCCGTCGCGCATCGGGCGGATCGCCTCGATAGAGCCGGGGGTCCGGCCGAGCATCAGCTTGGCGTCTTCACCGACCGCCAGCACCTGCTTCTTGCCGTCCTTGACGTGATAGGCGACCACCGAGGGCTCGTTCAGCACGATCCCTTTGCCTTTGACATAGACCAGCGTGTTCGCCGTCCCGAGGTCGATCGCCATGTCCGAGGAGAAGATCCCACCAACCATATTACGCCTGTCCCATCCCAAATTTCTTAGAAATACCGCGACTCGCGCCAAGCCACGGCCCGCGCCTCGTATAGTCAAAGCGGCCCTTACGGGGAAGCGGATTTGCGCCGTAGGCGAAGCCCCCTTGCGGTTATCCGCTGAGGCAAGGCCAAGCGATTGACCTTTTTCAACATTTCGGGCGGATTTCCCCGCGGAAATGCGCTTGAAATTGCAGATATGCGATGCGTCACGAAATCGTGCTGAAAACGGGAAAATCGCGCCGGGTCGACATGAAAACGGGCAGCCGTTCTCGGGCTGCCCGAAAGCTGTGCAACTGGCGGTGGGCTCAGAGCTTGTAGCTCACCGTTTTCACGTCCGCGTCGGGCGCGGTTTTCTGGCTGCGGAAGCGCAGGCGGTTGAGTGCGCCGACATAGGCCTTCACGCTCGCGAGGATCGTGTCGGTGTCCGACGCGGCCCCGGTGCCGATCCGCCCATCTTCCTCGAGGCGCACCGAAACGGTCGCCTGCGCGTCGGTGCCTTCGGTGACCGCGTGCACCTGATATAGCTTCAGCTTGGCTTGCGTCGGATAGATTTCCTTGACGCAGTTGAAGACCGCGTCGACCGGGCCGTCGCCCTGGCACTTGCTGGATTTTTCCTCACCATCGACGAGCATCTTCAGCTCGGCTTCCTGACCGTCCGAGCCACAGACCACGCGCAGCCATTTGACCTGCAGGTAGTCGTCGGCGGTGTTCGCGGCGCTGTCGGTCATCAGCGCGATCAGGTCCTCGTCGTAGATTTCCTTCTTGCGGTCGGCCAGCGCCTTGAAGCGGACGAAGACGTCCTTGAGCTGGTTATCGCCCAGCTCGTAGCCGAGATCCTTGAGCTTGGCGCGCAGCGCGGCGCGGCCCGAATGCTTGCCCATCGCGATATTCGCCTCGTTGAGGCCGATATCGGCGGGCTTCATGATCTCGAAGGTTTCGACATTCTTCAGCACGCCATCCTGGTGGATGCCGCTTTCGTGCAGGAAGGCGTTCTTGCCGACGATCGCCTTGTTGAATTGCACCGGGAAGCCCGACACCTGCGCCACGCGGCGCGAGATGTTCATGATCTTCGTCGTGTCTATATGGGTCTGGTAGGGCATGATGTCCTGACGAACCTTCATCGCCATCACCACCTCTTCGAGCGCGGTGTTGCCCGCGCGCTCACCCAGACCGTTTATCGTGCATTCGATCTGGCGCGCGCCTGCATCGACCGCGGCCAGCGCGTTCGCCGTCGCCATGCCCAGATCGTTGTGGCAGTGCGTCGCGAAGATGATCTCGTCGGCGCCCGGCACCCGCTCGAGCAGCATCCGGATCAGGTCGGCGGATTCGACCGGCGCGGTATAGCCCACCGTGTCGGGGATGTTGATCGTGGTGGCGCCCGCCTTGATCGCGATCTCGACGACGCGGCAGAGATAGTCATGCTCGGTCCGGGTCGCATCCATCGGCGACCACTGCACGTTGTCGCACAGGTTGCGCGCGTGGCTGACGGTCTCGTGGATGACGTCGGCCATCTCGTCCATCGTCAGGTTCGGGATCGCGCGGTGCAGCGGCGAGGTGCCGATGAAAGTGTGGATGCGCGGCGACTGCGCGTGCTGCACGGCTTCCCAGCAGCGGTCGATATCAGGCAGCCTCGCGCGGGCGAGCCCGCAAATGGTCGAGAACTTGGCGCGTTTCGCTATATCGCTGACGGCTTCGAAATCGCCCTCGGAGGCGATCGGGAAGCCGGCCTCGATGATATCCACGCCCATTTCGTCGAGCAGATCGGCGATCTCGAGCTTCTCGTCATGGGTCATCGTCGCACCCGGCGATTGCTCGCCGTCACGCAGGGTCGTGTCGAAAATCAGAACGCGGTTTTTGTCGATCATGGTCTGGGCCATCTGCTAGTCTCTTTCGTCTTGGCTCTTAGCGTTACTTGGGCCCGAAGGCCAGCATTGCGCGGTGGCTTTCGGGAGTTGTCCGGGCGCTGGCTACCCCTGAGCGTTCGCGCCCGAAGGCACGCTCAGAGGCTGCTAAGAAGAAGGAGACCACGGGGCATCGCGCCTTGGGCGAGCGCCCCGGCTGCGGTGAGTTGAATATGCTTAACCCGTGTCATGAGGGGCACTATAGGCGCCAAGTGATAAATGAAAAGCAAAAAAGGAACCGCTGGAGGCGGGGCCGCGTAGCCTTTGGGCGCATATAACGGAGGCGACAGTGGCAGGTCAGGCAATCGTGATCGGAGATACGGGCGGGATCGGCGCGGCGATCCGGGCGGAGCTGGAGGCGCGCGGCTTCGCAGTGACGGGGCTGTCGCGGTCGCGCGACGGGTTCGATGTCACGGATGAACGCGCAGTCGAGGCGGGGCTGCGCGGGATCGACGGGCCAGTCGATCTGATCTTCGTGGCCTCGGGCGCGCTCGGTACGCCGGAAAAGGCCTTGTCGCATCTGACCTCCGAGGAATTGCAGAGCCAGTTCGCCGTGAACGCGATGGGTCCGGCGCTGGTCTTGAAACATGCAGCCCGCCTTCTGCCCCGGGACAAGCCCGCACGGTTCGCGGCGCTCTCGGCGCGGGTCGGCTCGATCGGCGATAACGGTTTGGGCGGTTGGTATAGCTATCGGACCTCGAAAGCGGCCCTGAACCAGCTGCTGCATGGCGCGGCGATCGAGCTGGGGCGCTCTCACAAGCAGCTCGTGATCGCGGCGCTGCATCCGGGCACGGTAGACACCCCCTTTACCGCCGATTACCCGCGCGACAAGCTCGCCCCCGAAGACGCCGCGCGCCGGTTGCTGGATGTGTTGGGCGCGCTGACGCCCGCGCAATCGGGCGGCTTTTACGACTACGCAGGCAAGGAGATTCCATGGTAATCCGAAACGCCATCGTCACCGGCGCCGCGCGCGGCATCGGTCGCGCCATCACCGAGGCGCTGCTGGATCGCGGCTGGCAGGTCGCGGCGCTCGATCTGGATATCGGCCCGCTGGAGGCGCGCGAAGGCCTGCAGGCGATCCGTTGCGATCTGGGGAGCGAAGACGATGTTCGGTCTGCGGTGGCCGAGGCCGGGTTCGAGACGATCGATCTGCTGGTGAACAATGGTGGGCCGGCCGATCCCGAATGCGGACCTTTGGAGGAGCTGACGCTGGAGGCGTGGCACAAGTGGATCGACCCGCATCTGACCGGGACGTTCCTGATGGCGCGCGAGGCTTTGCCCGCCTTGCGCAAGGGTCGGGGGGCAGTGGTCAACATGGCCTCGACGCGCGCGCTGCAATCCGAGCCCGATACCTTCGCCTATGCGGCGGCGAAGGGCGGCGTCACATCACTGACCCATGCGATGGCGGTGAGCCTTGGGCCGGAGGTGCGGGTCAACGCGATCGCGCCCGGCTGGATCAATTCGAGCGGCGAGGCCTTGGGCGAAGCGGATCACGCGCAGCATCCCGTGGGCCGGGTGGGTGAGCCGAGTGACATTGCCGAGGCCGTGCTCTACCTCGCGGATGCAGGCTTTGTGACGGGTCAGGTGCTGGTCGTCGATGGCGGCATGACCCGGAAGATGATCTATGACTAAGCTGATCGCGGTGCTGGGCGATCAGCTGAGCCATGACGGCGCGGCTTTGCGCTGCGGCGACAAGAGCGCGGACGTGGTCGTGATGGCCGAGGTGCGCGAGGAAGCGACCTACACCGGCCATCACAAGCAGAAGCTGGCGCTGACCTTCGCCGCGATGCGCCGCTTCGCCGACGAGTTGGAGCGCGACGGCTGGCAGGTCCGCTACACCAAGCTGACCGATGACGACAACGCGGGCTCGTTGGTTGGCGAATTCGCGCGCCGCGCCGAAGAAGAGGGGGCCGACGAGGTCATCACACTCGCCCCCGGCGAATGGCGCTTGCGTCAGGCCTTCGAGAGCGCGCCGATCAAGATCCGGCAACTGCCCGACGACCGCTTCATCTGCTCGGAGAAACGCTTCGCCGACTGGGCCGAGGGGCGCAAGGAGCTCCGCATGGAGTGGTTCTATCGCGAAATGCGTCGCGAAACGGGGCTCTTGATGGAAGGTGACGACCCGGCGGGCGGCGAATGGAATTTTGACAAGCAGAACCGTAAGCCCGCCCAGCCCGACCTGTTCCGCGAGCCCGCGCCGACCTTCCGCAAGGATGCGCTCGTGCAGGAGGTGCTCGAGATGGTCGAGGCGGAATTTCCCGATAATTTCGGATCGCTCGACGAATTCAACTGGCCGGTCAGCCGCGCGCAGGCCGAACGCGCGCTGGAGCATTTCATCGCCCACAATCTGCACGATTTCGGGACCTATCAGGACGCGATGTTGGCCGGGGACCGGCTGCTGCATCACTCGATCCTGTCGTCGAGCATCAATCTCGGTCTGCTTTCGCCGCTGGAGGTCTGCAAGGCCGCGGAAGAGGCGTACAAGGCGGGGGACGCGCCGATCAATTCGGTGGAAGGGTTCATCCGGCAGATTCTCGGTTGGCGGGAATACATGCGCGGCATTTATTTCCTCGAAGGGCCGGATTACACCTCACGTAACGCGCTCAACCACAAGCGCGATCTGCCGTGGTTCTACTGGTCGGGCGAGACGGAGATGGTCTGCATGAAGGCCGCGATCGGGCAGACCCGCGATCTGGCTTATGCGCATCATATCCAGCGGCTGATGGTCACGGGCAATTTCGCGCTGCTGGCAGGCATCGACCCGCGCCAAGTGCAGGACTGGTATCTCGCCGTCTATATCGACGCCTATGAATGGGTGGAGGCGCCGAACACGGCGGGGATGAGCCAGTTCGCCGATGGCGGAGTGGTGGCCTCGAAACCTTACATTTCCTCGGGCGCCTATATCGACAAGATGTCCGATTACTGCGGCGGCTGCGCCTATGACGTGAAGGCGAAGGACGGGGAAAAAGCTTGCCCGTTCAACAGCCTTTACTGGCATTTCCTCGACCGGCATCGCGACCGGTTCGAGGGCAATCCGCGCATGGGGCTGGTCTATCGCAACTGGGACAAGCAGAAGACAGAGACCCGTGAGGCCAAGCTGAAGACGGCGGAGGCGCTGCTGGAGAAACTCGACAGGGGCGAGGCCTCGTAGGGCGCTCGGCCCGGTCTCGCGTCCGGATCAGTTTGCAGACGGAGCGGATTGCGCGTCCGGTTCGTTCGCCTTGGCTGGTGGAGTCTCGGTACTGGCATCGGGCGTCGGCTGCGTCGCAGGCGCGCTGGTATCCTGGAGCTTGTCATTCGACCACTCGCCGCTCGCGACGTTCCCGGAGGCGTAGGTCATCGTGCCTTGCCCCTCGCGCTTGCCATTCGCGAAGCTGCCCTCGTAGGTGTCGCCATTGGCATAGGTTGCGCGGCCTTGCCCGTCGATCGCACCGTTGCGCCACTGGCCCTCGTAAGTGAACCCGTCGGGCATGGTCAGCTTGCCGGTTCCGTCGCGCTGGCCGTTCTTGAAACCGCCCTCGTAGGTCGTGCCGTCGGCATAGCGCGCGACGCCCTGACCCTCGCGCTGCCCGTTCACCCAATCGCCCTCGTAGCTGTAGCCGTCCGGGTAGGTCATCTTGCCCTTCCCGTCATTGCGCGCGTTCTTGAACTCGCCCTCGTAGACGAGCCCGTTCGCGTAGCGCGCCGTGCCGGTGCCCTGTATGACGCCATGCGCCCAGCCGCCCTCGTAGCTGGAGCCGTCGGGATAGGTGATCTTGCCCTGACCGTCGGGCAGGTCGTTCTTGAAGCTGCCCTCGTAGACCGAGCCGTCGGGGTATTTCACCTTGCCCTGACCTTCGATCCGGCCTTCCTTCCACTGGCCCGTGTATACGTAGCCGTCCTTGCCGTGGAAGGTGCCGGTGCCGTGGCGCTTGTCGAGGAGGAACTCGCCTTCGTAAGTGTCGCCATTGGCATAGGTGACCTTGCCGGTCCCGTGACGCTTGCCGTTGGCCATCTGGCCTTCATAGACGTCGCCATTGGGTTGGGTGAGCGTGCCGCGGCCGTTCATCTGGCCGGCCTTCCACTCGCCGACATAGGTCAGCCCGTCCGCCATTGTGAGCGTGCCGGTGCCGTCGCGCTGGCCATGCGCCATCTGGCCCTCGTAGGTAGAGCCGTCGGGATAGGTGATCTTGCCCATGCCTTGCTTGACGCCGCCTAGCCAGTCGCCCTCGTAGCGATAGCCGTTCGCGCTCTCGAGCGTGCCCTTGCCGTCATGCATCGCGTTGCGGAACTGGCCCTTATAGACCGAGCCGTTGGCATAATGCGCGGTGCCGGTGCCGGTGATCTGACCGTTGAGCCAGTCGCCCTCGTAGGTGCCGCCATCGGCGAAAGTGATCTTGCCCTTGCCGTTGGGTTTGCCGTGGTCGAACTGGCCCTCGTAGACCGAGCCGTTGGGGAAGCGCGCGCGGCCCTCGCCCTTGATCTCGCCCATCACCCATTGGCCTTCGTATTCGTAGCCCGAGGGGAGCTTGTAGCTGCCGTAGCCGTCCTGCTTGCCATCGGTGAAGGTGCCCTTGTAGAGGCCGCCGTCGTCGTATTGCTTGGTGATGACCTCTTGCGCCGGCGCGATCTGCGCGGCGCATCCGATCAGAACTGCCAATGTCGCGATGCGAAGCTGCGCGCCTGCCATGGTGCCCCCTGATGGTGCTGCCTGTGCCCCGGTCTCGCGAGCGCGTGGATTCGCGCTCTGCCGGGCTTGGGGAAAGGTTAATTGCGCGGGGGTAGCCTGACAAGCGGGCAGGGCGGTCGTGTCGGGGCCGCATAAGGGAAGGGGTGGCGAATGCAGGGCAGCCATCCCCTTTTCACCCCATCGTTTTCTGCTAAATGAGGGGGCGATAACAGCCCCGAGGACGCTTATGGCCGATCGTTTCCGCCTCACCATGGCCCAGCTCAACCCCACCGTGGGCGCGCTGGAGGCCAATGCCGAGAAGGCCTTCGCCGCATGGCAGGAGGGCAAGCGCGCAGGCGCCGACATGGTCGTGCTACCCGAGATGTTCCTGACCGGCTACCAGACGCAGGACCTGATCGCGAAGCCCGCCTTCGTGCGCGACGCGGTCGCCGCGATGGAGGCGCTGGGCGCGCGGATTTCCGATGGCCCAGCGCTGGGCATCGGCGGGCCCTACTGGACGGAGCAGGGGCAGTATAACGCCTATTGGGTCTGGAAAGACGGCGCGCTGGTCGCGCGGATGCTCAAGCACGATCTGCCGCATCACGGGATTTTCGACGAGTATCGCATCTACGATACCGGCCAGATCTCCGGGCCCTACGCGATCAACGCCGTGCGCATCGGGACGCCGATCTGCGAGGATGCGTGGCATCCGGATGTGGCCGAGACGTTGGCCGAGACCGGGGCCGAGATCCTGATCGTGCCGAACGGTTCGCCCTATCACCGCAACAAGCTCGACGTACGGATGACCCACATGGTCGCGCGCGTGGTCGAGACCGGGCTGCCGCTCGCCTATCTCAACTCGGTCGGCGGACAGGACGATCAGGTCTTCGACGGGGCGAGCTTCGTGCTGAACCGTCACGGCCAGTTGGCCGCGCAATTCGCGCCTTTCGACGAAATCATCGACCATGTCGATTTCGAGCGTGACGGTGACGGCTGGGCCTGCGTTGCGGGCCGGGACGATCCGCAGCCCTCGGAATGGGAGCAGGACTACCGCGCCATGGTCGAAAGCCTTGGCGATTACCTGCGCAAGTCGGGCTTCTCCAAGGTCGTTCTCGGCCTGTCGGGCGGGATCGACTCCGCGCTGGTCGCGACAATCGCAGCGGACGCGCTGGGGCCGGAGGCCGTGCATTGCGTGATGCTGCCCTCGGAATACACCTCGCAGGGATCGCTCGATCACGCGGCCGATCTGGCGACGCGGCAGGGGATGCGCCTCGACACGGTGCGGATCGACGGGGCGCGCGATGCGGTCTCGGATGCGCTTGCCCATCTGATGGAGGGCACTCAGCCCGACGTGACCGAGGAAAACATCCAGTCGCGCCTGCGCGGGGTCATGCTGATGGCACTGTCGAACAAGTTCGGCGAGATGCTTCTGACCACCGGCAACAAGTCCGAGATGGCCGTGGGCTATGCGACGATCTACGGCGACATGGCGGGCGGCTACAATCCGATCAAGGATCTCTACAAGACCCGCGTCTTCGAGACCTGCCGCTGGCGCAACGCCAATCACCGCGACTGGATGAAGGGCCCCGAGGGCGAGGTGATCCCGCGCGCGATCATCGACAAGCCGCCCTCCGCGGAACTGCGCCCCGACCAGAAGGACGAGGACAGCCTGCCGCCCTATCCGGTACTCGATGGTATTCTCGAAGGACTGGTGGAGGGCGACGCATCGGTCGCCGATCTCGTTGCCGAAGGCTACGATCGCGACACCGTCAAGAAGGTCGAGCATCTACTCTATATCTCGGAATGGAAGCGTCACCAGTCCGCGCCTGGCACGCGTCTCTCGAGCAAGGCCTTCTGGCTGGATCGCCGCTACCCGATCGTCAATCGCTGGCGCGACCACCACTGAGGGCCACGGTCGCGCAGCGCCTCAGTGATCGTCAAGCCACGTCAGGCGGGCGACGCGCGGCCGGGTTACGATGAAATTGTCGAACGAGATCGCGTCGTGGAAGCCCACGAAATGCTTGCTCGGGTCTTTGCCGATCGATGCGAGATAGGCCTTGTAGGCCTCGGACAGCTTGAACGGCAGGTCGTAGGCGTAGGAGGTCTCCACGATCAACGCCTGATCGCCCGCGGCGAGGATCGGAATGCGATCCGCTTCCAGGTCGAGCGCTTCTTGCGTGTAGCTTTGCGCCAACCCGGTCGCGTAGGAATCTTCCAGCTGTACCTTCTTCGCGTCGCTGCCTTCGGCAGGATCGTTGCAGGTGTGGCCCAGATCCAGCGGATCGTCCCAGCATCTCACCAACGTCACGCGAATCCAGCTGCGCGACGGGTCATTATTGCCGGTCGTGAAGTCGAACACTTTCTTGATGCCCGCGACATATTTTGGGCCGATCGGATCGCGCTCGCGCGAGATCAGGTCCGAGACCGTCACATTGGCCCGGGTCGCGGCGCCGCGGATCTTGAATACGTCATAGATTTCGATCGACAGGATCAGCCAGCCCGACAGCATGATGAAGGCCAGAAGCCCCTCGATCGGGATGGAGCCGGCTTCGTCCTTGCGGAAACGGTGGAGCAGATTGCGCAACTTTGGCATCAGCATCGCTCAGGTTCCTCCACTGCCAGCGGTTGAAGCGACCGCCGGTTCGATCACGATCGCGGTCGTTGCAACCAGAGCGTAATCGCCATCCGCGCCGACCGGCGATGCCTTCAGGAAAGCCTGGGCGATGAAGTCTTCCAGCATCATCGGTTTCTCGCGCAAACAGACCCGCACGAGGATCAGTTGATCGGGAATGGCGGCCTCCAGCGTGCCGGCAGGTGGCGGCTTGGTCACGTCCGAGAAATCCTCGCAGCGCACCGGATGGTTGGCGATGGAGGACGTCCAGTCGGTCTTGTCCACCTGAAACATCTCGACGGAAACCCGATTCATGCAGGTGGTGCCGAAGAAGCCTGCCTGTTTGCAGATTTCATGGCGCAGCGTCTTTTCGTCGATGCTGGAATAGTTGCCGATACGGACGATGCGGCTCGTGGCTTCGGTCGCGCGGGTCAGCAGGGTCTGCTTGATGAAGATCACGCCCAGCTCGATCCCGGCGAACATGAAGAAGATCAGGAACACGATCCAGAACAGGGCGGGGATCGTCACCGCCCCGTCCTCCGCCCTCAGGAAAGCTCGCTTATGTCTCTGCCTCGATGCCATGCTCTGCGTTCCCCGGTCAGTTGGTCAGGCGCAGAGTCGAGATCTGCGTCGCGATCGAGGAAAACGCATCCGCGAGATTGGCGGAGTCGACGTCGTATTGGTAGCTCGGGCCGGAGCTGCAGTCGGCCAGTGCGGTCTTGCCGCTCTGGGGAGCATCAACGGCGACGGTAAAGACGATGATTTCCTTGTCTTTCGCGGCCTTGCAGACGTCGTGCAGGTTCCTGTCCTTCTCCGAGAACATCGAAGAGATAGCCATCTCATCGTAAATCGACGCCACGGATTCCTCCGGATCGAGGCGCTGGCGCGGCGGCAGGAGGAAGGTCTGAATTACGTATTGGAGCGACCATCCCTTGCTCCAGATCGTACGCCAGTCGATCGCGTTCAGGTCGCGGTGAACGAACTGTTTTTCCTGGTACCAGCCATACGAGCAGGATTCGCGCCCCCAGTAGTCGGTGGTGCAATAGCGTCCATAGACCCACTTCGTGGTGGTATCGCCGATCTCCTCGGGCGCATACCAGTTGCGGTCGGCGAAAGAGTAATAAGGCTTTTCGCCCAGATCCTGACGTTCCTGAGAGAACCAGTACATTTTCGACATGGTCGTGTAGTCATCGTTGAACGACGTCGAACTCACCGTCGAATAAAGGCCGGAATTGCCGGTCCGATACTGCATCCGTGTCGAGAAGGAGCGCGTGTTCTGACCATCGGTCATCAGAATCATCACCTTCATCGAGCGTTCGTCGACGCTCAGCCCGGTGGCGGGATAGGGCAGGGGGCGGTCGGCCACGTCAGACGAAATCGTTCCAGCCTCGACCAGCGCCGTGGCGGCTGGTTTCGCCGACGGGTCGAGCAGCGCAAAGCCCCAGCGGGCCCCGATGTCGATCGCGGTGTCGCCGCCTGCGCGCAGCGAAGAGATCTTGTTGAGAATATCGCTCTGGTTGTCCTCAAATGCCATGATGTCGCCGTAGCTGTGCTCGTAGCAGTTCTCGCCTGAATCGCTGATGCGCTTCTGGACATACATGTTCTGGCCGACGAAATCGTAGCTCCAGCCATACATGGTGCGCTGCAACCCGGAGGTCGGCAGGCTCACGCTGTTGAAGCCCTGAAGTTGCACGTCGGCGCAGGTGTTGTAGCTGTGATCGGTCGAAAGATTATAGGCCGAGGCCAGATCGGGGCCGAGAGAGACCTGCTGGTTGTAGGGCACGATCGAGATGGAAAGGCGTCCGGCGGGCGCCCCGGGCGGTTGCACGTTGTCAAACATCTTCTTCGTGAAATTCGTCGCGGCATCGCGCAGCGATGCGATTTTCGTCACGCCGTAATAGGAGCCGGAATCGGTCTGGCCCATCGAACCGGACACGTCGAGCACCATCGAAATCTCGACATTGCCGATCGATTCCTCGGCTTGCGCGTGGGTGTTCGAGCGGAAGGATTTGACGCCGAAGCCGATCAGGTCGCCGAAGATCGTCGGCATGTCATCCTGCGCGGTCATCGACACGCGGCGATATTCCTTCTGCGCGCCCTCTTCGACTTCGGGTTGGATGTTGAGATAGTCGAGGCCGCTCGTGGAAAGGTAATCCTTTGCCACGAGCGCAGGGTCGAGCGTCTGATCCAGATTGGCTGCCGCGAGAGCGGCTCGGTCGAGCGAACTTTGGATGAGCGTACGGCGTTCGTCCTGGCGCACGAAGTCGATCGCGATGCCGCCAATGACCATCAGCACGATCAGGACCTGCAGACTGAAGATGAAGACCGCTCCATCTTCATCCTGCGCGAACCGCCCCATTCGAGCGCGCGCGTTCTCGATACGGCGTGCCAAGCCGTTCTGTCCGTATTTGTCCCTCATCCAGACCTCCTTCTCCATGTCAGTTGGCCTCGCCGCCAGCGGAGAAAACTCGCAAAAAAACACCGAACTAAGCTCCGTAATTCCTACGGCGAAATTAAGGCAAAACCTTGTCTAACTTCATGGAATTGTTGTGCTTTAACTGTGAAATGCGACTTCCGGGGCGCCACCGTTTCCCAAAAGTGGGTCAATCGCGCGGCCCTGAGAGGGCAAGCCCTGTCTTTGGAACCGAGTCGTTTAAACTAGGTTAACTTGTCTGAAATTATGCGGTCTGCGGCTTTCGCTGACGCAAAGTTCATGGCCGCGAGTGGCGCGAAAGCTGTGGGTAGCTCTGCGCCTCCTCTCGACTCTGCCGGGCTTGGGGCCAATATAGAGGCCATGAGTTTGCCGCCCGGATTTCTCGACGAATTGCGCAGCCGTTCCTCGATCGCTCAGGTCGTGGGGCGCAAGGTCATTTGGGATATGCGCAAGTCGAACCAGGCGAAGGGCGACATGTGGGCGCCATGCCCGTTCCACCAGGAAAAATCGGCCTCGTTCCATGTCGATGATCGCAAGGGCTATTACTACTGCTTCGGCTGCCACGCGAAGGGCGACGCGCTGAGCTTCGTGCGCGAGACCGAGAATGTCAGCTTCATGGAGGCGGTGGAAATTCTCGCCCGCGAGGCCGGGATGCAGATGCCCGCCCGCGATCCGATGGCGCAGGAGAAGGCCGATCTGCGTACTGAGCTGGCCAACGTGATGGAAGAGGCGGTGAAGTATTTCCGCCTTCACCTGAACACGCAGGCCGGAACCGCCGCGCGCGACTATCTGGCCGGTCGCAGCCTGAACAAACCCGCCATCGACCGTTTCGAGATCGGCTTCGCCCCGCCCGGTTGGCAGGGGCTGCGCGATGCGCTCAAGGCGAAGGGAATTTCCGACGACCTGATCAAGGGCGCCGGCCTCGCGAAGGAGAGCCAGAAGGGGCGCGAGCCCTTCGACGTCTTCCGCAACCGTATCATCTTTCCGATCCGCGATCCGCGCGGTCGCTGCATCGCCTTCGGCGGGCGCGCGATGGATCCGAACGATCCGGCGAAATATCTCAATTCGCCCGAGACCGCGCTCTTCGACAAGGGGCGCTCGCTCTATAACCACGGCCCTGCGCGTGAAGCCTGCGGCAAGGGCGCGCCGCTTGTTGTCTGCGAAGGCTATATGGATGTGATCGCCATGGTCGAGGGTGGCTTCGGCGGGGCTGTCGCGCCGCTGGGCACCGCGATCACCGAAGATCAGCTGCGCCTGATGTGGCGCATCCATGACGAGCCGATCATCGCGCTCGACGGCGATACGGCCGGTCTGCGCGCGGCGCTGCGGGTGATCGATCTCGCCCTGCCGTTGCTGGAGGCCGGGAAGGGCGTGCGTTTCGCGATCATGCCGCCGGGGCTCGACCCCGACGACGTGATCCGCAAGCAGGGGCGCGAGGCGATGGAGACGATCCTGTCCGAGGCAAAGCCGATGGTCTCGCTGCTGTGGCAGCGCGAGACCGAGGGCAAGGTCTTCGACAGTCCCGAACGCCGCGCTGCCTTGGACAAGAGCCTGCGCGCCGCGATTTCGCGCATTCAGGATCCCTCGATCCGGGGCCATTACGGCGACGAAATAAAGCGCCTGCGTTGGGAGCTGTTTGGCACCGGTCCCCAAGGCGGTCCACAGGGGCATTCTCCGGGCGGGGCGCAGCCTTCGCGTGGCGGTTTTATCCCAGGCGGTTTCGGCTCTGGCGGCAAGCGCGGCAAAGGCCGTTTCGGTGCGCCGCCGCCTGCCTTGCCCGAGACGCGCTCCTCATTGCTCGCGACAGCGCCGAACGACGTGGCAGAGCATCTGCGCGAAGCGATGATCCTCGGCATCTGCGTCACGCATCCGGCCCTGATCGCGGAATTCGAAGCGGAACTCGAAGCCGTTCCACTGCGCGATGAGACACATGACCGGCTACGACACCGGATGCTTATGCATGTGGCCGCACCCGCCCCGGAAATCGCGAAAAACCTGTACGCGGAAATGGCGGCTGACCTTGAAAAGCTGTTGAACCTGCCCCATTTGCGCTCTGCCCCCCCGGTTCGCAACGCCGAGAACCTCGATTTGGCACGCATGTGCCTGACCGAGGAATTGGCCAAGCTGGACGCCGCTCGCGCCGTGCGCGAAGAGGTCGCCGACGCTATGGAGGATCTGGCGGGGCTTGCCGACGAAGGCGTGACATGGCGTCTGGCGCAAGCAGCATCGCTGCGCCATCGCGCCGAGAGATCGAAACTGGAGGACTCCTCCGATATGGGCGAAGATCAGGCGGCGCTGTCCGCGACGCTTCAGGCCATGATCGACGGGGAAATCTGGCGTAAGAAACAATGAGCCGGATGGCAGCGGGCCTTCGGATTATGGGAAAGCGAATTGTTGCGGACACATTCAGTATCAACTTTATGTCCACAGCCCCTCGCGCCCCTGTGATTCGCCGCTGCGATTCGATACACAGACGAGATATGATTCGCTTTCGTCATAGCTTGAGCACAACCAAGCCCTGACCGAGGAGCCCACATGGCCGCCAAAGACATCGACGACAATAAATCCGACACCCCGAGCGACGACGCGACGTCCTTCGACATGAGTCAGGCCGCCGTGAAGCGGATGATCGCCGAGGCGAAGGAACGTGGGTTCATCACCTATGACCAACTCAACAAGGTGATGCCGCAAGATCAGGTCTCCGGCGACCAGATCGAGGATGTGATGTCGATGCTCTCGGAGATGGGCATCAACGTCATCGAGGCGGAAGAAGCCGACGAGGAAGAGGGCAGCAGCCAGGGCGGCCAGGTCGCGACGACCGGGTCCGGATCGCGCGAAGTCGCGGTGTCGACCACCTCCTCGGAAACGCTCGATCGCACCGATGACCCGGTACGGATGTACCTGCGCGAGATGGGCTCGGTCGAGCTGCTCTCCCGCGAGGGCGAAATCGCCATCGCCAAGCGCATCGAGGCTGGCCGCAACACGATGATCGCGGGGCTTTGCGAAAGCCCGCTGACCTTCCAGGCAATCACGATCTGGCGCGATGAACTTCTCAACGAAGAAATTCTCCTGCGCGACGTGATCGACCTCGAGACCACTTTCGGCAATTCGCTCGAAGGAGTCGAAGGCGAAGAGGAAGAGATCGAAGGGCCCGCCGTCGAGGGCGAGCCGAAATCGGACGACGACAGCGGCAAGTCGGAGCCCGAGCTCGACGCCGACGGCAACCCGATCCAGTCCGACGATGACGACGAGGATGAAGGCGCGAACCTGTCGCTCGCCGCGATGGAAGCCGCGCTGAAGCCGCGCGTTCTCGAGACGCTCGAACTGATCGCTGGTGATTACGCGCTGCTTGCCGAGATGCAGGACCTGCGGATGTCGGCGACGCTGAACGAGGATGGCTCCTTCTCGGTCACCGAGGAAGCCGCATATCAGAAACTGCGCTCCGAGATCGTCGAACTGGTGAACTCGCTTCACCTGCACAACAACCGGATCGAAGCGCTGATCGACCAGCTCTACGGTATCAACCGCAAGATCATGTCGATCGACAGCGGAATGGTGAAGCTCGCCGATCAGGCTCGCATCAACCGTCGCGAATTCATCGAAGAGTATCGCGGCTACGAGCTCGACCCGAGCTGGTCCGAGCGGATGCAGGCAAAGTCGGGCCGCGCATGGCAGGCCCTGTTCGAGCGCTCCGCCGACAAGGTCGAAGAGCTGCGCGCCGAGATGGCTCAGGTCGGTCAGTATGTCGGCGTCGATATCTCCGAATTCCGCCGTATCGTGCAGCAGGTCCAGAAGGGCGAGAAAGAAGCCCGTCAGGCCAAGAAAGAGATGGTCGAGGCGAACCTTCGTCTCGTGATCTCGATCGCGAAGAAATACACCAACCGCGGCCTGCAATTCCTCGACCTGATCCAGGAAGGTAACATCGGCCTGATGAAGGCGGTGGACAAGTTCGAGTACCGCCGCGGCTACAAGTTCTCGACCTATGCGACGTGGTGGATCCGTCAGGCGATCACCCGCTCGATCGCGGATCAGGCGCGCACCATCCGTATCCCGGTCCACATGATCGAGACGATCAACAAACTGGTCCGCACCGGTCGCCAGATGCTCCACGAGATCGGCCGCGAGCCGACGCCGGAGGAACTGGCCGACAAGCTGCAGATGCCGCTCGAGAAGGTCCGCAAGGTAATGAAGATCGCCAAGGAGCCGATCTCCCTCGAGACGCCGATCGGCGACGAGGAAGACAGCCAGCTTGGCGATTTCATCGAGGACAAGAACGCCGTTCTGCCGCTCGACAGTGCCATTCAGGAGAACCTGAAGGAAACGACGACGCGGGTTCTGGCCTCGCTCACCCCGCGCGAGGAGCGGGTTCTGCGGATGCGCTTCGGCATCGGCATGAACACCGACCACACGCTCGAAGAGGTTGGCCAGCAGTTCTCGGTCACTCGCGAACGTATCCGTCAGATCGAGGCAAAGGCACTGCGCAAGCTCAAGCATCCGAGCCGCTCGCGCAAGCTGCGCTCGTTCCTCGACCAGTAAGCCAAACTATTTTGAAACGCCCCCGATTTTAGGGGGCGTTTTCATGTCATCCGGGGGAGGGGCGTATGAAAACCTTCATGACGTTTATCGTGACCGCGCTGCTGGCTGCCGGTTCCGCTCATGCGGCCGAGCGCGCGCAATTCTACATTCCGGACAAGCCCGCGAAGCTGGTCTATCTCTTTACCTGCGAGGCGGATAGCCGAGACGAAATCGACGCGAATTGGGAAAAGGCCAAGGCGATCTTCGCCAGCGACCATCAGGCCGAGGCCGCGCGCCTCGAGACCGAGACCAAGGCGCAGCGCGAGTCCGGTCACGCCCCGAGCCAAGCGGCGATCGACGCTCATAACGTCGAATACAACACGCACAAGGCGGCAGTCGAAGCCGACCTCGCGCCGCTGGGGTGCACCATGAACGGTTTGATGCACATGCCTTGAGCTGACAGGGTCGGGTGATCGCCACTTTCGCGTCACGCAAGCAGTTGCTAGGCTTGATGAAACTTCGACGGAGCCACCCATGAGCCGCCTTCTTCTGCTTACCCCTCTCGTTCTCGCCGCCTGTCAGGTCGGCACGATGCAACCGGGCGCGCCGCGCATGGATCAAGCGGGCACCTGTTTCCTCTACGTGCAGGAAGAGGGTGGCGGCACCTATTCGGTGGTGTCCGGGGTGGGGGATGGAACGCCGCAGCCCAAGGCCATGGTCAAGCGCGGCCTCAGTGCATCCGAGGCAGACGCCGTCTGGGCAAAGGAGCGCAAGATCATGAACATCAATCCCGAATGCCTCGCGATCGTCGCGACCGATCGGTCCGAGGCGCGTCCGGCGCCGAAAAGCTGATGCATCATCGGTTCGAGATCGCGACGACGGGCCCGGGTCTTTACGAGTTCACGCGCGACGTCGCGGCTTGGGTCGCGCGGGCCGATGCGGAGGAGGCGTTGCTCACGCTGTTCATCCGCCACACCTCGGCGAGCCTCGCGATCCAGGAGAATGCCGATCCGGAGGTCCGCACCGATCTGACCGAATTCTTTCATCGGTTGGTGCCGCCCTCGACCGACCCGAGCATGTCCTACCTCACCCATACCTATGAGGGCCCGGACGATATGCCGGCGCATATCAAGTCGGCGCTTCTACCCGTAAGCTTGCAGATTCCCGTCATTTCCGGGCGTATGACGCTCGGAACGTGGCAGGGAATTTACCTTTTCGAACATCGAAGCCGTGCGCATCGTCGCGAGGTCATGGCGCTCCTGCGCTGAGTCTCATTCGCCACAGCCTGCCGCCACATCTGGGGGCGGCAGATTTTTCCTACCCAAACGATCGACGCTGGGCTAAGGTCTTGTGGATAAGGGGGGCATGCAGACCCTATCGTGAGGCGGGACAACGAACGGGGGAAAGCGAATGCGCTGCCCATTTTGCGGAAATGTCGATACTCAGGTGAAGGATAGCCGCCCGGCGGAAGATCACGTCGCGATCCGGCGACGTCGGTTCTGCCCGGCCTGCGGCGGTCGGTTTACCACCTACGAACGCGTTCAGCTGCGCGATCTCGTGGTGATCAAGACCTCTGGCAAGCGTGAGGATTTTGACCGCGACAAGCTCGAACGCTCGATCCGGATCGCGATGCAGAAGCGCCCCGTCGAACCCGAGCGGATCGACCAGATGATCTCCGGGATTGTGCGGCGTCTGGAAAGCATGGGCGAGACCGACATCTCCTCGAAGGTGATCGGCGAGATCGTGATGGAGACGCTCGCGCGGATCGACACGGTCGGCTACGTCCGGTTCGCCAGCGTTTACAAGAACTTCCAGGAAGCGGACGATTTCGACAAGTTCGTCTCCGAATTGCGTCCGCCGGGGGCGGGCGACCCGGAGTGACCCAGAACGACCGGCGGTTCATGTCCATGGCCCTGACGCTCGCGCGCCGGGGCCTTGGCAATGTCTGGCCGAACCCGGCCGTAGGCTGCGTGATCGTGAAGGATGGCCGCGTCATAGGGCGCGGCTGGACCCAACCGGGCGGGCGGCCCCATGCCGAGGTGCGTGCGCTCGCGCAAGCGGGGGAGGCGGCGCGCGGCGCGACTGCCTATGTCACGCTGGAACCTTGCGCCCATTACGGAAAGACGCCGCCCTGCGCGCTGGCTCTGTCAGAGGCCGGCGTGGCGCGGGTCGTCTCGGCGATGGAAGACCCCGATCCGCGGGTCTCGGGCGGCGGCCATACGATGCTGCGCGACGCCGGAGTCGCAGTGGAGACCGGGCTCATGGAGGCGGAGGCGCGTGAGCTGCAGGCCGGCTTCCTGTCACGCGTCACGCGCGCCCGGCCGTGGCTCGCGCTCAAGCTCGCCAGCAGTTTTGACGGACGTATCGCCACCTCCACAGGTGAGAGCCAGTGGATCACCGGGCCAGAATCGCGTGCGCTCGTCCATGCCATGCGCGCAGAATTCGATGCGGTCATGGTGGGCGGCGGCACCGCGCGGGCCGATGATCCGCTGCTGACCGTGCGCAGCTTCACGCCCTTGCGCCAGCCGCTGCGGATCGTGGTGTCTGCAAGGCTCAATCTCCCGCGCGATCGGCTTGCTGGGTCACTGGACGCCGCGCCGCTCTGGCTGATCCACGGAGGGGCGGCGCCCAAGGAGGCGAAAGCCTTCTGGCGCGATGCGGGGGCGGAACTGATCGAAGTGGCCGAGACAGTTGGCGGCGGTCTCGATCCGCTGGCGCTGATGGAGGCTCTGGCCGGGTTCGGCCTGACCCGCGTGTTCTGCGAAGGCGGTGGGAAGTTCGCGGCCTCTTTGATCAATGCGGAGCTGGTGGACGAGTTGATCGGCTTCACGGCGGGCATGGTGCTGGGCGCGGATGGTCGCGCCGGGGTTGGCGATATGGGGGTGAGCGAGCTGGCTTGTGCACCGCGCTACCGGCTGGTCGAGAGCCGCCCGATTGGCGACGACCTGCTTCACCGCTGGCGGCGCCAGACCCACGCGTAGGACGCGAACACCCCCTGCAGCTTCGCGCCGATCCGGTTGAGCGGTCCACGGGGCAGGGCGCGGCCCTCGCTCAGGCGATCCAGAGCGACCTCGACCGGGCAGGGAAGGCCGCTGACCGGGTCGAGGTAGCGCGGATAGGCGATCAGCGCGGCATGGGCGAGGTGCAGCAGATCGGGGCGCGCCGTTCTGCGCGCGGGCACTGGCCCGAGATCGCGCGTCAGCCCCCACCCGGCATAGAAGGGCGCACCGAGCGTCGTGACGGCCTTGCCGCGCAGCAACGCCTCGAAGCCGAGACCGGAGGTCATGGTCCAGACCTCGTCCACCGCTTCGATCAGCGCGGCGGTGTCGGCGTCGGGCAGGATCAGGTCGGCGTAGGTCTTGGCGACATCGTCGGGTACCGCGCCGGGGCGGAGGCCAGCGACGACATCGGGATGAGGTTTGAAAAGGATGACTGAATCGGGGTTTTCGGCCTTGGTCCTCTCCAAAAGCATCGCATTGGTGCAAGTCTCCCCCCCGCCGAGTCGGATCGAGGCGTCGTCTTCGACTTGCCCCGGCACCAAGATTTTGTGGCCTTCTGGCAGATTGGGAAGCGCGCCGCCGAGATTATATTTCGTCAGCTTGTTCGCGGTGATCCGGTCGATGAGCTTGCGCGCGCGGGCCTCGCCGCTCGGGGGCAGGGCCCGGGCGATCAACGCTTCCAGATCACTGGGCCGGGTCGGGTCGTAATAGATGCCGGTCCGATCCGCGATCAAAGATAGCGGCGGCACGAGTTCGGCTCCGAGGCCCCGCGAGCGGAGGAAGCCGTCTTCAACACGGATCGGTGTGCTGTTGGCAGGTGCCTCACGCGAAGCCCAATACAGGAAGGGACGCGCAGGGTCGGGCGTCTCGCTGAAGCGCAGCGGTCCGTGGCGGCCGAAAAATTTGCGCAGATGCGGACGTTTCCAGATCGACATGCCGCCCGCGACATAGCCCCGCCGATCCTCGCGATAGGCCCGGGTTTCGGCCTCAAGCTGATCCACCGCTTCCTCAAAGCTGCACTGGCGCTTGCGACAAGGATCGAACCAGATCGGCGCGAGGATATGCGACACTGCGAAGATTTGCGCGCGGGTCAGGCTACGCGACCGGCGCGGCACGGGGGTTTCGTCCTGCGTGAGGCCCCAGCTTGCGTAGAATGGTTGCCCGAAGACGCGGGGCTTGTGGCCTGCGAGGATCGCCTCGTAGCCCATCAGCGACGAGACGGTATAGACCGCGATGGCGCCCTCGAGTAGCTGCCAAGGGGATACGGGCGCGTCGTAAATCTCGGAATTCGCGTCGCAATCCTCCCGGCTGTAGTGGCCCGGGCGAAGGCCGGCGCGGGTTTCGGGGTGGGTCTTGATCAAGATGCGCGCGCCGGGGTTTTCGATCCGAGCATAGGCCAGCATCTCCCGAAATGTCGCCGCTGTCGCCCTGCCATGGGCGATCGAAGCATCGTTCCGCGTCTGGTCGATAACCAGAACGTAGCCCGGATCGGGGACGGGAAGGTCCGGGTCGGAATTGTTGTATTTCGACAGGTCTGAGGCCTTCAGCCGGGCGATCCCGTCGCGGGCCCGCTGCAAGATGGCGCTATCGTCGAGCGGCTCGGTCGCAAGGAGATATTCGAGCCGCGAGGGCTGGGCGCTGTCGAAGTGCACGCCCATCGGATCGAGGATCAGGCCCAAAGGCGGCGCGCCGGTCCGGCCCGGCTGGATCGAGCGCAGGAACGCATCCTCCACCCGGATCAGCGGCACACCGCGTTTTGCGGCCACCGCCTCGCCGCGCGCCGCATAGGGCGACCGGCCCCAGACGATCACGCCGTCTTGGGGGCCGGGGACGCCAAGGCGCGGGGCGTGGCCCGCAGCCCGCAAGATCTGGCGCAGGCGCGGCTGTCGCAGCATGCCGCCATTGTAGAAAAAAAGCCGCCGGGGAATCGTCCCGGCGGCCTCGTGTTCGCTGTCGCGGTGCATCAGTTCCCAGCAAGCGTGTTGAGCGTGTTCACCGTTCCCAGCGGCTGGGTAAGGGCCGAGAGCGTCTTCTGCCACTGCACGAAGGGCGCCTCGGTGACGTAGACTGTGTCTCCGTCGCGGATCGCGAAATCGCGCGCCATGAACATGCCGTTGGGCTGGGTCAGGTCGAGCACGTAGATCATGCGCTGATCGCCGACCAGATCGGAGCGCCCCAGAACCTTGTCCGCGATCTCGGCAGGCTCGTTGCGAAGGACGAAGACACCGGTCGGATCGGCGAGGTTCGACTGCAGCCCCCCCACGGTCGCGATCGCCTCGAGCGCCGAGAGGGTCTGGGTCTCGAAGGGGACGCGCGATTGCGTGCCTGTCGCGCCGAGCGCGGTGAAGGCGCGCTGGTCTTTCTCGACCAGAATCACGTCGCTATTGCGCAGCGCGATATCCATCTTCGGGTTCTCGTAGAGGTCCTTCAGCCAGACCGATTCCGAGCGGCTGCCCCGTTTGACGGTGACACGTGCGACTTCGGCGGGGATGCCGACACCACCGGCGCGCGCGATCATCGCCGAGAGCGTGCGCGTCGGCCGCTCGATCGGGTAGACGCCCTGACCGTTGATTGCGCCCATGACCGACACGGTCGCCCCGTCACCCGCCACGCGGGACACCAGAACCTGCGGGTCGGGGGTCTGCGCATCAAGCTTGGTGGTGATGATGCGACGCAGCCCGTCGGGCGTGTTGCCCGCGGCTTTGATGCGGCCCGCATAGGGCACGAAGATGAAGCCCGCTCCGTCGACCTGCACCTGCTGCAGCTGGGTCGCGTTGGCGCCTTTGCTGGCCAGAAGCCCGTCATCGACGTTTTCCCAGATCGACAGCGAAAGCGTGTCGCCCGGGCGGATTGTGTCGGAGCCGATCTGGCCCGCGTTGACGAAATCGGAGGTGAAGCCGAGAGCCGGCTGCACGGCGGTTGCGCGGGTGACGAAGTCGTTCACCTTGACGACGAACGCATCGCCCTGGCGCATCACGGAGCCTGCGAAGAGTTCGCGCTTGTTGGGGCCGGAGCGCGGAAGGCTACAAGATGCAGTCAAAAGAGTGGCGGAAAGGCCCGTCAAAACGGCCCTGCGGGAAGGGGTAATGGTCACTGCTCGAGCTCCTCGTTCGGGATGCTGCTTATCATTTTGTGATCAAGCTACCGAAGCCCCGGGAAAAAAACGAGAAAAATTATCGCACCACCTGCAACTGTTGCCGTGGGGCCGCGTTGCCCGCGACCAGCGCATCATAGGGATCTTCGGCCGCCAGCATCATGTCGACCACCTGTCTCAGCAGGGCGCGGCGGCCTTTCGCAGAGTAGAACCCGCCTGGAACCTGGCTCGTTTCCAGCAGGTAGTGGCGGTAGTCGCGATAGGCGCGGCTGTCGGGGCGGGCCGGGCTTGCGAAGAAGGCTTCGAGCGGTTGGGCGGAAGTGAATTCCGGCTTGTCGAAGATCGCGCGGCCCAGCGATTTCAGCGGCAGCCCACGCCACAGCGCCTGTTGCGCCGCGGTGGAATTGACCGTGACCGCAGAGCGCGCTTGCGCCAGCAGCCCCGCCAGCTTGCCGCCGCGCACGAAATGCACGCGCGACGCCAGCCCATGCGCGCGGGCCGCCTTGCGGATCGTGTCGCGGATCGGCGCGCGCCCGTCTTCGAGCGGATGGGCCTTGAAGACGAGATGATGGTGGGGCGGCGCGCCTTTTGCGAAATTCTCCATCACCAGATCGATGAACTCGGTCTGGCTCGCGAAGGGCGAATGCATCCGGAAGCTGGAATCGTGTTCGAGCTGCAGCAGTACGAGATGATAGGGGAAACCGCCATTCCGGATGCGCCGCGTCGCGCGTCTGCGCTCCAGCATATGCAGCGGCATCAGCAGCAGGCGGCGCAGCCAGAGCCGGAATTCCTGAAACACGGTGATGTCGCGATGCGGGCGGAAACGGCGATAGGGGCCGGGGCGGAGCATCACGAAGAAATGGTAGAGCGCGCCGTAGAACACGTGGTGGCGCATATCGCCCCAACGGGGCGGCGCGTCGGGAAACTCGATTTCGGACTGTGCGAGAGCGGTGCGCATCTGCGCCACCGACATCTCCATCAGCCGGGAATGTCCGTTCGAGCCGCCGCGCTCGTAAGTGACCCAGTAGGGGCGGACGTAGCCCTCTTCGAAGACATGCACGCACAGGCCCATAGCCTTCGCGACCTCGACGGCCTGCGCATGGATCGGGCGGGTGTCGCCATAGAGCACGAGATCGGTGATGCCTTTCTCGGCGATCAGGGCGCGCAGGTAACCGACCCACTCCTCCGGCGGGGCGTCGAAGCGCAGATAGGAGGCGCTGTCGAACCAGAAAACTTCGTCCCCGCGATTAAACCCCACGCGCCAAACCGTCGCCCCCGCCTGCCGCAGCATCGCGCCAAGCTGATGAAAGAAGGGGCCGTGGGGCCCCTGGAGCATCAGGAAGTGGCGATTTTCGAAGCGGTTCATCCAGTCTTGTGTCCTTGGCCTGCCTCCCTGATTGCGCAGGATCCGCGCGAAGTCACGGAGTTTGTGGGGTAATCCCTTAAATATTGGACAATTTTAGGGCAGGCGCTGTGCGGGGCTGCGCATAGCGTGACGGGACGGCGGGGCGCTCATCTCTTGCGAAGGCGCGCCCTGCGGGCTAGCTAAGGTCCGAAATCTGAGGGGATATGCCATGTTCACCGGGATCGTGACCGATATCGGAGAAATTCTCGAGCTGGAGCAGCGCGGCGATCTGCGCGCGCGGATCGGCACAAGCTATGACGTGGGCAGCATCGAGCTGGGCGCGTCGATCGCTTGCGACGGCTGCTGTCTGACCGTGATCGCCACCGGCACCGAGCCGAAAAACTGGTTCGACGTGGAGATCTCCGCCGAGAGCCAGGCCAAGACCAATATCGGCGGTCGCGGCAATGACGCCAGCGGCGGCTGGCAGGTCGGGCAGAAGATCAATCTCGAACGCGCGCTGAAAGTAGGCGACGAGCTGGGCGGTCATATCGTCTCGGGCCATGTCGATGGCGTGGCCGAGATCGTGGCGATGGTGGATGAGGGCGACAGTACGCGGTTTACCTTCCGCGCGCCTGACGCCCTCGCGAAATACATCGCGCCGAAAGGCTCGGTTGCGCTGAACGGTACCTCGCTCACCGTGAACGAGGTCGACGGCGCGACCTTCGGCGTGAACATCATCCCGCACACCAAACAGGTCACCAACTGGGGCCACGCCAAGGCAGGCGACCGGATCAATCTCGAGATCGACACGCTCGCGCGTTACGTCGCGCGGCTGCAGGAGTGGAACGCATGACCTCCGACGGAAAGCCCCTCACCCCGGTCGACAAGTCCGGCACCCATGACGTCCCCGGCGAGGTCGAGGAAAGCCTGCGCCACGCCATCTCGCCTGCCGAAGAGATCATCGCCGAGGCAAAGGCCGGGCGCATGGTGATCCTCGTCGATCACGAGGATCGCGAGAACGAGGGCGACCTGTATATCCCCGCCGAGAAGTGCACCCCCGAAGCGGTGAACTTCATGGCGACATACGGGCGCGGGCTGATCTGCCTGCCGCTCACTGCAGAGCGCGTCGACCAACTGGGCCTTGCGCCGATGGTGCGCGCCAATTCGATGCGCCATGAGACGGCCTTCACCGTCTCGATCGAGGCGCGTGAGAACATCACCACCGGGATTTCCGCCCATGACCGGGCACAAACGATCAAGGTGGCAATCGACCCGAGCAAGGGGCCGCAGGATATCGCCTCGCCCGGCCACATCTTCCCGCTGCGCGCGCGCGACGGCGGGGTGCTGGTGCGCGCGGGCCATACCGAGGCTGCCGTGGACGTGGCCCGTCTGGCCGGGCTCAAGCCCGCTGGCGTGATCTGCGAGATCATGGGCGATGACGGCCACATGCTGCGCCTGCCGGGGCTGATCGCCTTCGGCAAGAAACACGGCCTGAAGATCGGCACGATCAGTGACCTGATCGCCTATCGTCGCCGTCACGACAATCTCGTGCGCGAGGGCGTGCGCCAGATGGTAAGTTCCAGCCATGGCGGCGACTGGGAGATGCGCGTCTTCACGGATATGGCGGAAGGCGTCGACCACATCGTTCTGGTGAAGGGCGACATCTCGACGCCCGAGCCGGTTCTGGTGCGCACCCATTCGCTCAACATCCTCGATGATGTGCTGGGCATCGGTCCCGGTCCTGCCGACGAGGTGCGCCGCGCGATGGAGATCGTGGCTGCCGAAGGTCGCGGACTGGTCTGCCTCTTCCGCGACCCGTCGAACCGCCTCCTGCGCGAAGAGGATCAGGGGCCGCGCACGATCAAGCAGATCGGTCTGGGCTCGCAGATCCTGTCCTCCATGGGGCTTCACGACCTGATCCTTCTCACCGACAATCCGCAGACGAAATATGTAGGCATCGACGCATACGGCCTTCGTATCGTCGGCACCCGCCCCATCACGGAGTAAGACATGGCCGGAATTTCGCATTACACGCTCGAGCTGCCGAAATTCGACAGCGCGCCGCGCCTGCTGATCGTGGTCGCGCCCTATTACAAGGATATCGCGGACAACCTGATCGCGGGCGCGAAGGCCACCGCCGAAGAAGCTGGCGCCCATGTCGACGTGATCGAAGTGCCGGGAGCCTTGGAAATTCCGACCGCGATCGCGATGGCAGCGCGGATGGCCGATTACGACGGCTTCGTCGCGCTTGGCTGCGTAATCCGGGGTGAGACCACCCATTACGAGACCGTCTGCAACGACAGCTCGCGCGGGCTGACGCTGATGGGGCTCGAGGGGATTTGCATCGGCAACGGTATCCTGACGGTCGAGAATTACGAGCAGGCCGCCGTGCGCGCCGATCCCGCCGATCAAAACAAAGGTGGCGGCGCGGCTGCTGCGGCCTTGCATCTTGTCTCATTGTCGCGCAAATGGGCGCGCCGGACGAAGGGCATCGGCTTCAAGCCTGCCGAATCCTTCCGTATCGCCGGCGACACTGACGGATCGAATAACGCATGACCGACGACGCCTCCTCCGACGCGCCCCAAGACGCCCCGAAACCGCGCAAGCTCACTCAAGAGGAGAAGCGCCAGATGAAATCCGCCTCGCGTCTTTACGCGGTTCAGGCGCTGTTTCAGATGGAAGCGGCCGGGCAGGGCGCGGACAAGGTGCGCCGGGAGTTCGAGACCTATCGCTTCGGTGCGGTGGACGAGGACGGTACCGAGATGGCCGAGGGCAATCCCGACCTGTTCCGTCGCCTGATCGACGATGCGGTGACGTGGCAGGCGAAGATTGACCAGGCGACCGACCGCGCGCTCGTGGCGAAATGGCCGATCGACCGGATCGACCCGGTGCTGCGCGCCCTGTTCCGCGCCGCCGGGGCCGAGCTGATCACCCCCGCGACGCCGCCGCGCGTCGTCATCACTGAGTTCGTCGATGTGGCGCGCGCCTTCTTCCCCGAGGGCAAAGAGCCGAAATTCGTCAACGCGGTGCTCGATCACATGGCGCGCGCGCTGCAGCCCGACGCGTTCTGAGCGAACGCACCCCGCCCCTTCGCGACACCATGTCACGGGCAAACCCCCGCCGATCTCGCCGTCACCGCATGTTTCCCCGTTTGAAACTTGGGAATATGCACTAAATTGTGAGGTAAGCAGGAGGATTTTTCATGCCCGAACTGGTCCGGCTCTACATCAAGAACGTCGTCATCGGCTTCTTCATCGCGCTCGCCTTCGTTGGCCTGCTTCTCGGCTTCAACGTCGGCAATCTGCGTCACCTGATTTTCACCTCGGATGTCGGTTACATCGCGATGGCGCTGCTGATCGTCTTCAACACGGTCGTCTTCTCCGGTGTGCAATTCGCGATCGCCGTGATGCGCATGGCCGAGGATGAGGACAGTTCCGGCGGCGGTAAGCGCGACGGTATCCCCACCGATATGGCCGCCGAGCAACTGGCGATCCCGGTGCCCGTCGATACGCCCAAGTCGCGCTGGCAGATGCAGCTGCGTCGCTGAACGTGTCCACGTCCCAAGACGGCAAAAGCCCCGACCGATCCGGCGGGGCTTTTTGCTATCTGGCGGGAAGCGAAGTGACGGAAACCGCAGCAGACGTGTAGACGAGAGTTCCCGGAGACCTGAAAAGTCAGGTGGGCGCCAGATACCGAGGCCAGGACCCCGGCAGAGCCAGCTCCCTCAGGAATGGTATAGGCCACTGGAAAAGGGTCTTTCACGGAAAGAGCAGTAACCGTCAGACCCCGAGATAGGGGCGAAAACGCGTTCCGACAAGGGGGTGAATTCAACGAGGTGAACGACGCATGGGGACGACTGCCTCGCACGGGCGGAATTGCCTGCAGGGTCAGGGCGCGCCGCAGCGGCGGCTGGACATTTGTTCATACTTCGTTCATGGTTTCCGCATGACACAAATTCCGCTTTCCGATCTGCAGCCGGGGCAGGTGCTTGCGCGCGGGACGGCTCGGGCGCTGTCCGAGCTTGGTCTCGACAGCGTGCCGGAGATGGTGCTGCGCCCGCGGCTGCGCGCCGATCTGATGGCAATCGACCGGAAAGGAGAGATCTGGATCGTGGAGTGCAAGTCGAGTCGCGCCGATTTCACTTCGGATCGGAAATGGGACGGCTATCTCGAATGGTGCGACCGCTACTTCTGGGCAGTGGACCAGGATTTCCCGACCGATCTGCTGCCCGAGGGAACGGGACTCTTCATCGCGGATGGCTACGGTGCCGAGATGATCCGCGAGGCGCCACTCTCCAAGCTCGCGCCAGCGCGGCGCAAGGCGCTGACGCTCGATTTCGCGCGCGCGGCGGCGCGGCGGTTGCAGAGGCTGTACGATCCGGGCGCGAATCCGCCCGGAGTCTGATGCCCGGGCTCAGCGCTTCTTGCCTTTGCCCTTGCCGCCCTTGCTCATCTCGCGCGCGGCTTCGGCAGCGGCTTGCAGTTCTTCGGCGATTTCCATCGCCTCGTCGGGATCGAAATCGAGCGGCAGCTCTACGCCTTCGCCCTCGACATAGATCCGCACCATCCCGAGCGAGGTCGGGCCGATTTGCAGATTCGCGGAGATGTCGCTTTCCTTGTCGATGCTCATCGAAAACTCCTGAGAGGTTGGATGGAAAATGCACCTAACCCCCGCGACGTGCGCAGGCAAGACTTGGTGCGAATTTCTCGTCATCGGACACTTGCATTCCGCGCGAGAGGGGGCTAAATCCCGCGCCAGTGCCGCCTTAGCTCAGTTGGTTAGAGCGCTGGATTGTGGATCCAGAGGTCCCCCGTTCAAGCCGGGGAGGCGGTACCATCCTCCCCTGAAAACCGTTATAGATGATATTTCGCCTTATGCGCTGGACTTTTCCGCGCAGTGATCAATCTTGTCTCCTCGAACAATGCGGAGGCTGAATGCCCGTCTATACTGAATACGAATTACCGGACACGCTCGTCAGCTATTGCGACAAGTCGAATGTCGCGCTGACCATCGCCGCCGTCGATCGTGAGGACGTGCCGCTTGTCTACGTGAATCAGGCGTTTCTCAATCTGACCGGGTATTCCGCTGATGATGTTTTGGGGCAGAACTGCCGCTTCCTGCAGGCAGGCGCCGCGACTGAAGAAGAACGCGCCGCGATGCGGGAGTTCATCGACGACGAGGAGATTTCCGCGGGTCGCTTTCGCGTCACCAACAGCCGCGCGAATGGCGAGACTTTCCAGAATTTCGTCTTCATGACGCGGTTGCGCAAACCCGATGGCGAAACGCGGTTGATCCTCGGGTCGCAGTTCGACCTGACCTCCGCCGCCGAACGTCAGAACGTGAAGGCTGATCTTGCGGCGAATGACTCGAGCCTGCTACGCAATGCCGACGATCTCGCCGCGATCTCGCGCGGGTTTGGCCTGGCGATGATCGGCTCCGCCAAGGTCCTGTCGGAGAGTCTTTCAACCATGGCTACGATCATCTACCGTGAGGGCTGAGAATGGCTGCGGCCACGGTTATGTGTTCGACACTATGTCAAATGTTATTGCAGGGTTCTGAGACCAGTGACACCGATCTGCGGATGAACTGCAAAGATAACGATAGAGAAGGGCGCGCGGGCCGCGTCCTTTTGATCGCGCGCTGCGCGGATCGGCGGGCCATAAGGTGACCGACACCCCCGAGGATCTATATGTTGTCGGCATCGGCGCCTCCGCCGGTGGGCTTGAAGCGCTTCGCGATCTGCTGGAGCCTGCGCGTGCGGACGACCCGAGCGCCTATGTCGTCGTCCAACACCTCGATCCGAACCACGAATCCCTGCTGGCCGAGTTGCTCGGCCGGTCGACCTCGCTGGAAGTGCTACAGGCCGAAGATGGCGCCAAGCTGGAGGCTGGGCACGTCTACACGATCCCACCGGGCTATGGGCTGGAGGTAGAGAACGGCCATCTGAAGCTTTCGGAATTCGCCCAGCCGCGCGGTCTGCGCCGACCGATCGACGATTTCTTCGTGTCGCTGGGGCAGGATCTCGGGCGTCGGGCAGTCTGCGTGATCCTGTCGGGGACAGGCACGGATGGCTCGGTTGGGTTGCGCGCGGTCAAGGAACACGGCGGGTTCTGCATCGCGCAGGATGCCACCGCGCGCTACGACTCGATGCCCAATTCGGCTGTCGCGACCGGGATGGTCGACGTGGTCAGCGCGCCTGCCGATGTGATCGCGCGGATCACCGAATTCCGCAATGTCGATCCCGAGCAGGTCAATACCGCGCCGCCGGTTTCAGGCACGCTGGACGAGATCTGCTCTGCGCTGAATCGCCTGACGGGGCATGATTTCTCGCAGTATAAACGCTCGACGCTCGAGCGCAGGATTCAGCGCCGGATGCAGGTCGTGGGCATTCTTCATCCGCGCGAATATCTTGAACGGCTCGAACGAGAGGAAGACGAGCCCCTGGCACTGCTCGGCGATCTTCTGATCAACGTCACCCGCTTCTTCCGCGACAGCGAGCATTTCGAGGCGCTCAACGAGGCAGCCATCAAGCCGATGGTCGAGAAGGCCGAGGATGGCGGCGCGCTGCGCATCTGGGTGCCCGGCTGTTCGAGCGGCGAAGAGGCTTACACGCTGGCGATGCTCATCGATCGCGCGATCCATGCGAGCGGCAAGGAAATCGATTTCCAGATCTTCGCTACCGATATCGACGAACGGATGCTCGCGATCGCACGCGAGGGACGTTATCCGGTCTCGGTTCTGCTCGATCTGCCGGAAATGTATCGCGACACCTATACGGTCGGACGCGATGGCAATTTCCAGATCACCGTCGCGCTGCGCGACCGGGTGCGCTTCTCGCCACATTCGCTGATCAAGGATCCGCCATTTTCGCGTCTCGACATGGTCTCCTGCCGCAACTTGCTGATCTATTTCGGTGACAAGCTGCAGGCGCGGGCGCTGCCGATCTTCCATTACGCGCTCAACCCGGGCGGCGTTCTCTTCCTCGGCCCATCCGAGACGATCGGGCGGCACGAGGAGCTGTTCGAGCCGATCGACGGGGCGATGCGCATCTTCCGCAGCATTGGACCACGGTCACCTTACCCGACCGAACTGCCTATGCGCTCCGACCCTCATACGCGGCTTGCTCCGCTTCGACCAAAAACGACTGATAGAAGACCCAGAGACTGGAACACGACCTTGGCCAGCAATCGTATCCTCGATCTTTATGCGCCCGCGACGCTGAATGTCGATCGCGATGGGGCGATCCTCGCCGCTACCGGGCGCTTGGGCAAGTATCTCGAGATCGATCCGTCCGAGACCGGGCAGGGCTATGCGCAATCGCTCGCACGGGCGGGGCTGCGCGAGGCGCTTTCCGCCGTCATCCACGAGTCGGCTGAACTCGGGACGCGCAAGATCGTCCGCGACGTCGAAGTGATCTCGGAAACCGGGCGGCAGCGCGTCGACGTGCTCGCCGATCCGCTCTCGGACGACACGCTGCTGATCGTGTTCCGCGACCGTGGCCCGTTCGAGGCGCTCGACGAATACGATTTCGACGAGATCGCGCCCTCCGAGAGCCATGTGCAGGTCTTGGAAGCGGAGCTGCGCGCCACCCGCAACCGCCTGCGCACCACCGTCGAAGAGTTGGAAACCGCTAACGAAGAGCTCAAATCCTCCAACGAGGAAATGATGTCGATGAACGAGGAGTTGCAATCGACCAACGAAGAGCTCGCGACGGTCAATGACGAGCTGAAGACCAAGGTCGAGGAGCTTTCGACCGCGAATGCCGACCTGCGCAATATCTTCGATTCCAAGCTTCATGCGCTGGTGACGGTTGATCGCAAGCTACGCCTGCGCAACTTCACCGACGGCGCGAGCGAGATGATCCGCCTGCGCGGCAGCGATCGTGGCCGACCGCTCGGCGACATCAAGAACATGCTCGACACGCCGGAAGTCATGATCGAGTTGATCGATGCGGTGCTCGAGGGCGAGCTGCCGCGGCCCTGTCGGGTCAAATCCACCGAGCTCGACAAGGTCTGGTCGCTTGCCGCCACGCCTTATCTGAATGCGCGCGGCAATGTTGAAGGCGCGACGCTCGTCTTCACCGACATCACCGAGGCGCTGCGTCTCGAGACCGAACTCACGCAGAAGGGCGAACGGCTCCAACTCGCGCTGGAAATCGCACAGATCGGCATCTGGTCGATCATCGAGCCTAGCGGCGAGGTGGAGGTCGACGAGGCTGTCGCCGCATTCTTCGAACTCGAGGCTGCGGGCACCTATCCGCTCGAGCGGTTCTTCGAACGCGTGGCCGAGCATGACCGGGACGCCGTAGAACAGGCGGTGCGCGAAGCGCGCGAAAAGGGCGTCGATATGGAGGTCGACCACGAGCTCGACCTTCCCTCCGGGACGAAGCGCCACCTGCGCGCCACTGGCCGGATGATGGGCGAAGGCAAGGAAAGCCGTCTGTTGGGCCTCAGCGTCGATATCACCGCCGATGAAGAGGCCGCGCAGATGCGCGAATTGATGCTGCGCGAGATGAACCACCGGGTGAAGAACCTGTTTTCCATCGTTTCGGGCATGCTGCGCATCGCGGGACGTACCGCCTCGAGCCCGCGCGAGCTGGTCGATGACGTCGGTCAGCGGATCAACGCGCTCGCGCGCTCGCACGATCTGGCGCGCACCCGGACGAGCGGTGCGGCTATTCCGCTGCGCGAGGTTATCGAGACGACCCTCGCGCCCTATGACGATCCCTCGAAGTTCCTGATCGATGGGCCGGAGGTCGACGTTCCGACGCATCACCTGACCGCACTTGCGTTGATTTTCCACGAATGGAGCACCAATGCCGCGAAATACGGGGTATTGGGGCCACGCGAGGGCGATCTCGAGATCACTTGGTCGAAGGAAAACGACGACACTGTGATACTTTCGTGGAACGAGCGCTACCGTGAGGCGTTGCAGCTCGACACGAACAAACAGGGCTTCGGCTCGACGTTGGTCGATATTTCCGCCAGCCAGATTTCGGCGCGGGTCGACACGCGTCAGACGCCGGAAAGCCGTTGCAACAGGATTATCTTCGCACATGAAATCGACGGCGACGCTGACTGAGAAAGCACCGAGCGAGGTGCTCCTTGTCGAAGATGAAGCCGTCGTCGCGCTTGATCTTCAATTCATGCTGGAAGATCTCGGGATGGAGGTCTGGGGCCCCTGCGCCACGGTTCGCGCGGGTCTGGACTTGGTCCGCGAGCGTCTGCCCGGTGCCGCGATCCTCGACGTGATGCTGGCCGATGGCGAGGTCTACGAACTGGCCGACCGGCTCCACGAAGCGGGGGTGCCGCTCCTGTTCCATTCCGGACATGCGGAGGCCTCTCAGCTGCGCGAGCGCTACCCCGGTGCCGCGGTCTGCCCGAAGCCGGCTATGCCGTCCGAGATCGAAGCGAAGCTCGCGAAATGGTTCATTCCATCTGATTGAAGTCGTCCAACTGCGACTGATCGATCCGCGCCAGAAGATCGCCCGCGGCGTGGCTGACATGGTGGTCGCGGTGGCGTAGCGCGTAGAAGGGCCGCGGGGCGAGTTGCAGCTCCCAATCTCTGACCGTGCCAAGGCTCAGCGCCCGCGCGACGACATGGGCCGAGAGAATGGTGATCCCGGCCCCCGCCTCGACCGCGCTCAGCACCGCCTCGTTCGATGGCAAAACCAGCGCGGCCGAGAGCGCACCGGGCGCGACGCCCAGGTCGGCGAGGGCGGCCTCGGCGGTGGAACGCGTGCCCGAGCCGGGTTCGCGCAGAACCCAGTTCGCTTCGCTCAACGCGCGCGCATCCAGTTTGCCGGGCGGCGGGGCCGCACTGACCAATATCAGCTGATCCGCGCCGATCTGAACGCGCTCCAGCTTCGCATCCTCGACATCGCCTTCGACCAGCGCGAGATCGTGCAGGCCCGCGCGCAGCCGGTCCGCGGCTTCCTGTGTATTGCCGATTTCCAGCGTCACCTCGATCCCCGGGCGCGCCTGCCGGAAGGCGGCAAGATATGGCGGCAGCCAATAGCCCGCGATGGTCTGACTGGCGACTAGACGGATATGCCCTCGTTCGAGCCCGCGGGTCTCGGCGAGCATCGCCTCCGCCTCGGCGAGCCGTGCCAGCACCGCGCGCGCCTCGGGCAGAAAGGCGCGACCTTCCTCGGTCAGAGAAATTCCCCGCCCAATCCGGTCGAACAGGGCGATCTGATGACGCGACTCCAGGGCCGCGATGGCGGCGGAGGCGGTGGATTGCGTCATGTTCAGCCGCGCCGCGGCGCGGGTCATGTGCTGCTCTTCCGCGACCGCGACAAATACGCGGAGCTGTTCAGGCGTCATTCCTGCGTCCCTTTAATTAATCGATTTAACCGATCATATCGACAAAAACATTTTGTTTGAAGAATGAATTGTGGCGGGCAAATACAGGGTACGTGCTGCCCCCGAGGAGACCGTCTTGCCGCTTCATTCGATCCTGCCCTGCCGTTTCGCCCGTCCGCAGCTCGCGCTTCGCGCTTACGCTCCTGGGGTCGGGTTGAGCATCGGCGTCGCCGCGCTCGCGGCGTTGGGCGGTATGGCAGAGCACGCGCTGTTCGGGGCGAAATGGCTGGAGCCGTTGGTGCTGGCGATCCTGATCGGGGCGGTGGTGCGCTCCCTCTGGGCTCCGCCTGCACGTTTCGAGGCCGGTATCCGCTTCTCGGCCAAGACGGTGCTGGAGATCGCGATCGTGCTGCTCGGCGCCTCGGTGAGCGCACAGACCCTGTTGTCGGTCGGTCCGGGCTTGCTGGCCGGGATTGTCGCCGTGGTCGCGCTCATGGTGCCCACCGCATATCTGCTGGGGCGGGCCTTGCGCCTGCCGGCCCGGATGGCATTGCTGATCGCCTGCGGCAACGGTATCTGCGGCAATTCCGCCATCGCCGCCGTCGCCCCGGTGATCGACGCAGACAGCGACGATGTTAGTGCCGCGATCGCGTTCACCGCCGTGCTCGGCGTGGCGGTGGTTCTGTTGCTGCCGGTCGTCGGCCATGTGGCGGGAATGAGCGTCAACGGTTACGGGATCCTGTCGGGGATCACCGTCTATGCGGTGCCGCAAGTTCTGGCTGCAGCGGCGCCGATGGGGGCCGGGGCGATCCAGCTCGGCACGCTGGTGAAGCTGGTGCGGGTCCTGATGCTGGGGCCGATCACCGTGGTACTGTCGTTCCTCGCGCCGCACCTGCCGGCGGATGGACGCACTGCCGCACCGGAAGGGCGTGTGCGGCGTGGACTCATGCCGCCGCTTTTCATCCTCGGGTTTCTCGGGATGATCGTGCTGCGCTCTGCCGGGGCGCTGCCGGAAGTCGCGCTGGCGCCGATGGGGCAGGGGGCGTCGATCCTGACGGTGATCGCGATGGCAGCGCTGGGGCTTGGCGTCGACGCTCGCGCGGTGGCAGCCGCCGGGCCGCGCGTGATCGCGACGGTGACGCTGTCGCTGGTGATGCTCGTGGCGGCTGGTCTCGGCCTTGTGAGCTTGCTCGCAGCCTGAGCTCTCGCGCTGGATGCACGGCCAGATCGCTCCGTTTCGCAATTTCGCACGGCCCCCTGTGCAGGGGACCCATGTTGATCCTCGCGACACAGAAGATATGTGGGATGGGACAAAAACGTTAGCAGGCTAACTTTATTCCCGAGGCCCCCATGTCCGACCGTGCCGCAGAACTATCCGTGCCCAGCGAAGCCGCCCGCCGCGACCGTGCCGAGTTGACGCGCACGATGATGCTGACGGCGCGTTCGGTGCGCGCGATGTTCGACGCACAGGCGCGGGACATGGGGCTGACCTTCGCGCGGGCGCAGGCCATCCTTGCGATCTCGCGCGACGAGGGGATGAGCCAGCGGCAACTGGCGGAAACGCTGGTGATCGAGACGCCGACGCTGAACCGCACGCTCGACGGGCTGGAGAAGCTCGGCTTCGTGGAGCGGCGCGCCGATCCCAAGGACAAACGCGTCCGCCAGATTTTCCTGACCGATCACGCCCGTGCGAACGCCTCCGAGATCGAGACCTTCGTCGAGGCGCTGCGCGCGCAGCTCTACGAAGGACTCGACGCCGACGAGGTCGCCCGCGCCCGCAAGACGATGGAGCGGATGCAGGCCAACCTCGAAAGGATGCGCGGCCAATGAATTCCCAGATTCGCAATCTCAACGGCCCGGATGCGCGTCCGACGGCCGCCGAACCGGTATCGCCGGACGAGCGGACGCTGCGCGAGCGCGCGCGGTCTGAAGAGGCGGAGACGCGACCCGCAACCGAGGCCGCCGCAGAGCGTGAAGTCAAGCAAGACGAAGCCACAGCGGCAGAGACCGCAGAGCCGGACGCCGCGCCGCAGCCCGCCGCTCCGCCAGAGCCCGACCATTCCGGTGCAAAGCGGATCGTCTATGCCAGCGCAGCCGTTTTCGTGGCGCTGTCGCAATCGCTCGCGACCGGTTTCGTCTCGGCCAACCTGCCGCAGCTGGCGGGCGATCTTCACGCCACCACGAACAACACCTATTGGGTGATGGCGGCCTTCATGGCGCCGCGCGCCTCTATGCCGCTGATGCTGATCCGTATCCGCGACCAGTTCGGTCTGCGGCGCTTCGCCGAGGTGGGGATCGTTAGCTTCGTCCTGGCGATGGTGCTGAATCTCTGGGTCGACGACCTGCATTCCGCAGTGATCGTGGCGTTCCTGAGTGGCTGCGCCGCCGCGCCGCTGTCGAGCCTCGGCTTTCTCTACATGCTGGAGGCCATACCCGCTGCACAGCGTCTGAAGGTGGCTATCCCCGCCGTTCTGACGATGATCATGGTGGGCAGGCCTCTGGCGCGGGTGCTGCTGCCGGACCTCACCGCGAATGCCAGTTGGCACGCGGTGAGCCTTTTCCAGATGGGCATGGCGCTGGTGGCGCTGGCGCTGATTTTCGCGCTGCCGCTGACGCCGCGCCCTCTGCAAAAGGTGCTCAAACCGCTCGATTTCGTCTCCTTCAGCCTGCTCGCGTTCGGGTTCGGGGCGTTCACCAGCGTCTTCATGTTCGGGGCGCTAGATTACTGGACGCAGACCGAATGGTTGGGCGTGGCGCTCGTGGCGGCCATCGGGATGGTCGCGGGCGCGGTGCTGATCGAGATGCAGCGCCCCAATCCGCTGATTGATTTCCACTGGCTACTGAGCCCGCCAATCCTGCATCTGGCGGGAACGCTTCTAGTGTTCCGCATCGCGCTCGCCGAGCAGAGCGCGGGCGCGGTCGGCTTCCTGCGCACCATGGGGCTTCAGCCCGGGCAGGAGCAGTTGCTGTTTGGGATCATCGCGCTGTCGATGCTCGCCGCGACCGGCGTGCTGATGCTGACCAATAGCGGGGCGCGTGCGCCGCTGTTTCACGGCATCGCACTGGTTCTGATCGCGGCTGGAGCGTGGCTCGATTCGCAATCGACCGCGCTCACCGGGCCCGAGCAGATGTATCTCAGCCAGGCGATGGTCGGTTTCGCGGGCATCCTGTTTCTGCCGCCCGCGATGGCGAAAGGGCTGGGGGCGGCCTTCGCGAAGGGACCGCATTACCTGCTGAGCTTCGTCGTGCTGTTCCTAGCCACGCAATCCATCGGCGGGGTCATCGGCTCCGGCCTGTTCCGCTCGCTGGTGGTCGACCGCACCGCCTATCACATGGCGCAGCTTTCGCCGCAGATTTCGCCCGACAATCCGATGTTGAGCCAGACCCTCGCGCAGAGTGCTGCTTCGCTTGGTGGCCAGACCGCGGATGCGGGCGCACGGGCCGGGGGCGCGCTGTCCTCCGTCGCCTCCGCGGTGCAGCAGCAGGCCGCGATCCTCGCTTATGACGATGCGTTCCGCGCGGTCTTCTGGTTCGCGCTGGCGGCGCTCGCCGGGCTGATCGTCCATGTCGCATTGCACCGAAGCTGGCCGCTCCCGCGCCTTACGCCCTCCACCCCTGTTTCCACGAGTTGATCCGATGTCTCAGACCCGCCGCTATATTGCTTCTGCCCTGATCCTTTTGATCGCGCTCGCCGGTGTCGCGACCGTGCTCTATGCATGGCGCCTTCCGCCTTTCCGTTCCGACGTCGCATGGACCGACAATGCCTATCTGCAGGGCAAGGTCACGCCGATCTCCGCGCAGGTCGCGGCCGAAGTCACGGCGGTGCCGGTCAGCGATTTCGAGGAGGTCAAGAAGGGCGATGTGCTGGTGCGGCTGGACGATCGCGCGTTGAAAGCGGCGGTGGAACAGGCGCAGGCCGCGCTTGAGACGGCGAAGGCCGCGCAATCCAACGGGGCGCAGGCGGTGAACTCGGCCAAGGCGACGCTGGAGGCGAAACAGGCCGCGCTGGCCTCGGCGAAAGCGGCGCAGGCCACCGCGCAGACCGCGCGCGACCGGGCCTCGAAGCTGACGAAGAAAAGCTATGTCTCGCAATCGGATGCCGATCAGGCGCAGCTTACGCTCGATCAGGCGAAGGCGGGCGTGCAAGAGGCGCGAAGCGCCATCGATGTGGCCCAACAAGCGGTTCAGACGGCGGAATTGAACAAACGCTCGCTCGCCGCGAAGACCGATGCCGCGCAGGCGTCGCTGGATGCGGCGCAGGTGGCGCTCGATCATGCGGTGATCCGTGCGCCCCAGGATGGGCGACTGGGTCAGGTTTCGGCTCGGGTCGGCAAGTTCGTCAGCGCCGGGAGCACGCTGGTTTCGCTCGTGCCCTCCGACCTCTGGCTGATCGCGAATTACAAGGAGACCCAGCTGGCAGGGCTGCGCATGGGTGAGCCGGTGACCTTCACCGTCGACGCTCTGGGGAAGACCGAGTTCAGAGGCCATATCGAACGGTTCTCGCCTGCCACGGCAGGGCAGTTCAGCCTGCTGTCGGGCTCCAATGCGACCGGCAACTTCACCAAGATCGCGCAGCGCGTGCCGGTGCGCATCTCGATTGACCCGGATCAGCCGCAGACTGCGAGATTGGCCCCGGGACTATCGGCCGAGGTCAGCGCGCCGCAGCACGGATCCTGACCTTGCGACAGCTATGCGGAAGATGCAGCGCGGCTATGTCGAATAAGCTATTTCTGCGGCGCAGCATCTGTGCGAAAACAATCCCAACGCAGCGGGCAATTCGCTGCACCAGTTCCTGAGGCTCTCTCCTCCTCCCTGAGCCTCGGAAATTGGCGGTGGCCTCTCTCCTCCTCCCTGAGGTCACCGCCTCCTCCTCCCCTCCGATGACTGACGTGGGCCGCTTAACCGCGGTATTTCCTGTGTGGGAAGCGCTTGACGGTGGCCTGTGTCATGCGGGCTGCGTCGCGCGCTTACTTGACCGCGACGAGACGCTCATAGCTCGAGGGCGCATTGGTGCTGTTGATCACCTCGATCACATGATCGCCCGACTGGAAAAGCTGACCGCGGTAATCCTTGCTCTTCGTCATTTCGCCCAAGAGAGGGCTCTTGTCGGGGTTGTAGATTCGGTAGGTGAGGGGGCTTCCTGCACCATCACCCGAAGGTTGAGATCCTGCCGTCCCGCGCGTTGAGCAGGTAACGGCGCGATTTCCCGGGCTGGAGCCCCCCCCTGAAGTCGCGCATCCGAACTGCCTGAGGTGAAACCCACGCGTTCCTGACCTGAGCCTGTCACGATCTTCGGTTTCGGACTCGGGACGGCTTCCGCTCGAGTCGGTGTCCCGGTGCCTTCGATCAAATACTCTCCCGCAGCCCAGCCCTCGAAGCCAGGATCGGCGAGCGTCGCAACTTGGCACCAACGGCGCCCCTCTGCCATGCGACACCCGAGATTGCGCAGATTCTGCCCATCCGCGAGGCGGGTGACGATGCTTGCCCCGGTCGACGGGGCCGAGCGCATGTTCAGGGTCGCGACGTCGTTGATCGGATCGGGTGAACTTACCCGTGATGATCGCCTCGTCCCCAAGTCCCTTGCCGGGCGCGCGAGAGGGGGCGTTCACGATGACAGGGTATCAGTTCGTGCTTAACCAAGATCGCGACCGTCGCGACGATTGGGCCGAGAAGCTCCTGTCCCTCTATCGCGACATCGACGGGTTCCTGCTCGAGCACAGCCCCGAAGGGCCGTACCTGTTCGATGAGTTCGGGCTTGTCGAGACCGTATTCACTCCGATGTTCAAGAGGTTCTGGTTCCTCGACTATTACGAAGGTTTTCAGTTGCCCGAGGGTGTCGGGTATGACCGGGGCCGCGTGTGGCGGGAAGCCTGCATGGCCCACGAGGCGACGGAGCAGGTGAGCCGCGAAGAGATCGTCAAACTCTATTACGACTACGCGCACGGAGCAGGAAATGGGGCGCTCCTCGACGGGCGGTCGGTCTCGAGCTTCATCTTCACGCCGCCTTGGCAGGACCGGCCGTGGCCGCCGCGCGACAAGTATTCCGGCGCCGCAAGTGACGAGGCGCTCGGCCTCGTGGCCTGAACGCTTCGGAGGGACGGAGGGCACCGAAACTCCTTCGTTTCCTAGCTGTAGCCATGCCTTTCGGCACTCCTTGGGCCCCGCACTCAAAAAAGACGTTTGACAAAAAATTGGAACGTTCCTATCTATTTTGGAACGTTCCTAAAATTGTTTTAGCGGACGTGCGGTTGAACAGGGAGAAGCGGACTATGGGCACGATTGTCAGTGCGTCGGAAGCGGTAGGGAAGATTGCGGATGGTGCTGTCATCACGGTTTCCTCGTCTTCGGCGTTGGGGTGTCCCGACTCCGTGCTCAAGGCGATCGGCGAGCGCTTCGATCGGGAGCAGCATCCGAAAAACATCACTACAATCCACCCGATCGCCGCGGGGGACATGTACGGGGTGAAGGGCATCGACCACATCGCGAAGGATGGTCTGCTCGATACCGTTCTGGCAGGATCCTACCCGTCGGGCTCCTCGAACCTGCCGATGCCGGAAATCTGGAAGATGGTCGTTGAGGATCGGGTGGCAGCCTATAACGTGCCCTCCGGCATCCTGTTCGATATGCATCGCGAGGCGGCGGCGCGCCGTCCGGGCGTGATGACCAAGGTCGGCTTGAAGACCTTCGTCGACCCCGAGCGCGAGGGCTGTGCGATGAACGATCGCGCAGCAGGCGCGCCCATCGTGCGCCGGGTGGAGTTCGATGGTGACACCTGGCTCCATTTTCCGAATATTTACCCCGACGTCTGCATCCTGCGCGCCACCACCGCGGATGAGCGCGGCAATCTGACCTATGAGCACGAGGGAGCCTATCTCGGCGGGCTCGAGCAGGCGATTGCGGTGCGCAACAATGGCGGGCTTGTGATCGCGCAGGTGGAGCGCGTCACGGCTGCGGGCTCCCTGCGCCCCCACGATGTCCGGGTGCCGGGGCATCTTGTGGACTGCGTGGTCGTGGACGAGGATCAGAAACAAACCTGCGAGACGCCCTACGATCCGGCGATCTCGGGGCAAGTGATGCGTCCGTGGTCGAGCTTCGAATTGGCCGAACATGGCATCGAGAAGGTCATCGCGCGGCGCGCAGCAATGGAGCTTCGCGGCGGCATGACCGCCAATCTCGGCTTCGGGATTTCGGCGATGGTGCCGCGCATCCTGCTCGAAGAGGGCCACCATGATGCGGTCACCTGGGCGATCGAACAGGGCGCGGTGGGCGGGATGCCCTTGACCGGATTTGCTTTCGGCTGTGCATCGAACGCCGATGGCTACGTGCCCTCGCCGCAGCAATTCATCTATTTCCAGGGCGCCGGGTTCGACATGTCCTTCCTGTCCTTCCTCGAGGTCGATGTGCAGGGGAATGTGAATGTCTCCAAGCTCGGCAAGAAACCTTACCTCACCGCAGGCTGCGGCGGCTTCGTCGATATCACCGCCCATGCGCGCAAGATCGTCTTCTCGGGCTGGTTCGAGGCAGGCGCGCAGATGGAGATGGACGAGGCTGGCATCCGCGTCCGCGCGCCCGGCAAGTTCACCAAGATGGTCGACCGGGTCGAACATGTGACCTTCTCCGGGGAGCGTGCGCGAGAGCAGGGGCAGGAGGTGCTCTATATCACCGAGCGCTGCGTGATGCGGCTCGATGACAAGGGGCTCATCGCCACCGAAATCATGCCGGGGATCGATCCTGAGCGCGATATCGTCGGCGCCTCCGAGGGGCGTGTGCGCGTGGCGGAGAATGCCGTCACCATGTCCACGAAGTTGCTCGCCGACGCCCCGATGGGGTGGACGCCATGAGTGACATTCACCTGATCATCGACGGCGCGGTGGCAGAGCTGCGTCTCGACAACCCGGCGAAGATGAACGCCCTCACGGTCGAGATGCTGAGCGCGCTCGAGGCGCATCTCGATCGGATCGAAAGAGACGTCGAGATTCGCTGCGTGCTGGTGAGCGCCGAGGGCGACCGGGCCTTCTGCACCGGGGCGGATATCAACGGATGGGGCGATCTGAGCCCGACCGAGTTCGCGCGGCATTGGGTCCGCGACGGACATCGGATCTTCGACCGGCTCGCGCGCCTCTCGAAGCCGACGATTGCGGTGCTGAACGGACACGCCTTCGGGGGCGGTCTCGAACTTGCCGCAGCCTGCGACCTTCGGGTCATGGCACCCGGCGCCAGCCTTGCCCTCCCGGAAGCTGGCGTCGGGATCGTTCCCGGCTGGTCGGGCACGCAGCGGCTGATGCGTCTGCTGCCCGAACCGATGGTGAAGGAGATGGCGCTTTTCGGCCACCGCGTGAAGGTCGACCGGGCGCTGTCGGTCGGCTTCGTGGCCGCGGTCTCCGAAGATCCGCGCGCGGCAGCGCAGGCCCTGATCGACCGTGCGCTCGGGCTGTCGCCCCGCGCCGTCGAAATCACGAAATCGATGATCCATGTAGCGGCGGGTGAAGATCGCGGTGCAATGGCTGAGGCGCTTGGAAGTGCCGCCATTTCGGCCAGCGAAGATCGCGCCGAAGGGGTCACGGCCTTCCGCGAGAAACGCAAACCTAATTTTTCGGGACTTTGAACATGACCGAGCTGAACCTGATCTCTGCCGTTGACGCCGCGATCTCCGCAGAGCCCTTCATCTGCCGACACCTGATCGCAGGCGAGTGGCGCGACAGTGCCTCCGGCGAGACCTACGATCGGATGTCCCCGGCGCATGGTTGCCTCGTCAGCCGCGCGGCACTGGGCGCCGAAGCCGATGCGGAAGCCGCGATCGTCGCGGCGCGCGAGGCGTTCGACAGCGGCGTCTGGAGCCGGATCTCGGGCAAGGAGCGCGCGACAGTGCTGCTGCGCGTCGCCGATCTGATCGAGGGCAATGTCGAACGGATGGCGCTGCTGGAGACGCTCGAGAGTGGCAAGCCGATCTCGCAATCGCGCGCCGAAGTGTCGGGCGCGGCCGATCTGTGGCGCTACGCGGCGTCGTTGGCGCGCACGATGCATGGCGATAGCCACAATACGCTGGGGCCCGACATCCTCGGTGTCGTCGTCAAAGACCCAATCGGTGTTGTGTCGATGATCACGCCGTGGAACTTCCCGTTCTGGATCCTGAGCCAGAAGCTGCCCTTCGCGCTCGCCGCCGGCTGCACCACGGTAATCAAACCGTCCGAGCTGACGCCGTCGACCACGGTGATGCTCGGGGAGCTGTTGTTCGAGGCAGGGATGCCGCCGGGCGTCGTGAATATCGTTCTGGGCTACGGGGCGTCCGTGGGCAGCGTGATGACGACGCATGAGGCGGTTGACATGGTAACATTCACCGGCTCGACCGCGGTCGGCAAGGCGATCTCGGCGGCTGCGTCGAGCACGTTGAAAAAGGTCGCACTGGAGCTGGGCGGGAAGAATCCGCAGGTCGTGTTCCCAGATGCCGATATCGAGAGCGCAGCCGACGCGATCACCTTCGGCGTCTATTTCAATACCGGGCAATGCTGCAATTCGAGCAGCCGGATCATCGTCCATGAAGATATCGTGGATGAGGTGGTCGAGCGCGTCGTGGAGCTGTCGAAGCGCGTGGCCTTCGGCGATCCGCTTGACCCGCGCACGCAGGTCGGGGCGATCATCTCCGTCCAGCATCAAGGCAAGATCGACGACTACGTCCGCGCCGCGGTCACCGAGGGGGCCGAGATCGCGCTGGGGGGCGGGCCGATGACCGTGCCGGGGCTCGAGGGGCAATTCTATCAGCCGACAGTCGTGCGCGGCGTTTCGCCGGAGATGGCGATCGCCCGAGAAGAGGTGTTCGGGCCGGTTCTCTCGGTGCTGACCTTCCGGACGATGGACGAAGCTGTAGCGCTAACGAACGACGCAAGCTACGGTCTGTCTGCGGGCGTTTGGAGCGAGAACGTCCACACCTGTCTCGAGTTCTCGACTCGGGCGCAGGCGGGGACCGTCTGGACGAATACTTGGATGGACGGCTTTCCGGAATTGAGCTTCGGCGGAGTCAAGCAATCCGGTCAGGGGAGAGAGATCGGACGCTATGGCCTGGAGGAGTTCTTCGAGATCAAGACGCTCGTGATGCGCATCGGTCGCACGCGGGAGCCTTGGGTGAGACCCGAATGACCTGAAGGGTCGCGCGGGAGGGATGTGTAACGACAACGCAACAGGGAGGAAAATCAATGCGTAGTTACATCGGACGGACACTGAAAATGGCGAGCGTTCTGGCGCTCGTCGCAGGGTCGGCGCAAGCGAAGGATGTGGAGGTCCTTCACTGGTGGACGTCGGGCGGCGAGGCGGCCGCTCTCAACGTTCTCAAGGACGATCTGCAGAAGGAGGGGATCGGCTGGAAGGACATGCCCGTCGCCGGTGGCGGCGGCCAGAGCGCGATGACGGTGCTGCGTGCGCGCGTCACCTCCGGTGATCCGCCGACCGCGGTCCAGATGCTCGGCTTCGACATCTCCGATTGGGCACAGCAGGGCGCTTTGGCCCAGCTCGACAAGGTGGCGGCCGATGGCAACTGGGATGCCGTCGTGCCCGAGGCGCTCCAGAAGTTCTCGAAATACGACGGTCACTGGGTCGCGGTTCCGGTGAACGTGCACTCGACCAACTGGGTCTGGTCGAACAAGAAGATGCTTGCCGATCTGGGGATCGAAGAGCCGAAGACCTGGGATGAGTTCATCGCCGCGATGCAGAAGGTGAAGGATTCCGGGAAGATCGCGCTCGCCGCTGGTGGCCAGCCCTGGCAGGAAGCGACGATGTTCGATGGCGTCGTGCTCTCGGTCGGTGGCCCCGACTTCTATAAGAAGGCCTTCATCGATCTCGATCCCGACGCGCTCGGCGGTCCGCAGATGGTCGAATCCTTCAAGCGCATGGAGCAGCTCCACAGCTTCGTCGACCCGAACTTCTCGGGCCGCGATTGGAACCTCGCGACCGCGATGGTCATCAATGGCGAGGCCGCCTTCCAGATGATGGGCGACTGGGCCAAGGGTGAATTCCTGCGGGCCGGCAAAGAGGCCGAGGTCGATTTCGGCTGCTTCCGGACCCCGGGCACCGCGGACGATGTGACTTTCAACGCCGACCAGTTCGCGATGTTCAAGGTGGGCGAGGACGCACAGGCCGCACAGGACGCAATGGCGAAAGCCGTGATGTCGCCCTCGTTCCAGATCGCCTTCAACACGGTGAAAGGCTCTGTTCCCTCGCGCACCGACGTGTCGGACGAAGAGTTCGACGCTTGCGGCAAGAAGGCGATGGCTCAGCTGAAGTCGGCGAGCCAGAACGGCACGCTTCTGGGCTCTATGGCGCATGGCCATGCTGACCCGGCTTCGGTGAAGAACGCGATCTATGACGTGGTGACGGCGAATTTCAACGGCGACTATGACGCCGAGACCGCCGCCAAGGAACTCGTCAAGGCCGTGTCGCTGGCCCAGTAAAAGGCCCTCGGGCCGGTCTCTGAGACCGGCCCGTACGTCACCGATCCGTCTCATTTCCCTAAAGGAGAGAGCAATGGCCCGTCCGGTCCAGTCAGACTTGCGTACCCGGCTTCAGGAATGGATTCCCAAGATCGTTCTCGCGCCCTCTGTCGCGTCGATGCTGATCTTCGTCTACGGCTTCATCGTTTTCACCGGCTACCTGTCGTTCACGAACAGCCGAATTCTTCCAACGTTCGACCTTGTCGGGTGGCACAATTACTGGCGTCTCTTCCAATTGCCGACCTGGACGATCGCGGTGCAGAACCTCGCGATCTTCGCCTCTCTCTACATCGCGATCTGTATCGCGATCGGCCTTTCTCTCGCGATCTTTCTCGATCAGAAAATCCGCGGCGAGGGGCTTCTGCGCCCGATCTTCCTCTATCCGATGGCGCTCTCGTTCATCGTTACGGGGACGGCGTGGAAATGGCTTCTCGATCCGGGCATCGGGATCGAGCACACGCTGCATCTTTGGGGCTGGGAGAGCTTCCATTTCGGCTGGATCAAAAGCTCGTCCATGGCGATCTACACCGTGGTGATCGCCGCGGTCTGGCAAAGCTCGGGCTTCGTCATGGCGATGTTCCTCGCCGGGCTCCGCGGGATCGACAACGAGATCCTGAAAGCGGCGCAGATGGATGGCGCCTCGAACTGGAACCTCTATCGCCGCATCATCATTCCGCAGCTTCGGCCCGCGTTCCTGTCGGCCTTCGTCATCCTCGCGCATCTCGCGGTCAAATCGTATGACCTCGTGATCGCGCTGACCGGTGGCGGCCCGGGCCGGGCCACCGAGTTGCCCGCGACCTTCATGTATTCCTACACTTTCACCCGTAACGAGATGGGCGTGGGCGCAGCGTCGGCGGTTATCATGCTGATGACCATCGCCGCGATCATGATCCCCTATCTCTACGCCGAACTGAAGGAGCCGAAGTAATGTCCGGCGCCGTCGATACCGGGGTCGCGATCCGCACAAATCGCGTGACCCGCACCTTCATCTATCTTTTCCTGCTGCTGTTCGCGCTGTTCTACCTGCTGCCGCTCGCGGTGATGCTGATCAACTCGGTCAAACCTCTGAGCGAGATCACCGGCGGCAACATGATGGCGCTGCCCGATGTCTGGACTTTCGAGCCCTGGCGCGAAGCCTGGTCCTCGGCCCAGATCGGCGTGCAGCCGACCGGCCTGCGCCCCTACTTCATCAACTCGATCCTGATCGTGGTTCCGGCGGTGGCGATCTCGACCATCATGGGCGCGCTCAACGGATACGTGCTGACCAAGTGGCGGTTCCGCGGCGACACGATCCTCTTCGGGATGCTGCTGTTTTCCTGCTTCATCCCGTTCCAGATCGTGCTGATCCCGATGGCGCGGGTGCTGGGCATGATCGGGCTCGCAGGCTCGGTGCCGGGGCTGATCCTCGTCCACGTCGTCTACGGGCTTGGCTTCACGACGCTATATTTCCGCAACTACTACTCGGCCTTCCCGACCGAACTGGTGCGCGCGGCGCAGATCGACGGGGCCGGAATCTTCCGGATCTTCTACCGCATCCTTCTGCCGCTGTCGGGGCCTATCATCGTGGTCACGATCATCTGGCAGTTCACCAATATCTGGAACGACTTCCTGTTCGGGTCGTCCTTCGCCGGGCAGGCCAGCCAGCCGATGACCGTCGCCTTGAACAACCTCGTTCAAAGCTCGACCGGCGTGAAGGCCTACAACGTCCACTTCGCGGGTGCGATCCTTGCGGCGCTGCCCACTCTCATCGTCTACATCGTCTCGGGGCGCTTCTTCGTGCGCGGCCTGATGGCGGGCTCAGTCAAGGGGTAATGCCAATGGGTCTCCTCGATATTTCAAACGTCACCAAGTCCTACGGCGCGGTCGAAGTGCTGCACAGCGTCGACATCTCGGTCGATGAAGGTGAATTCCTCGTGCTGGTCGGCCCGTCCGGCTGCGGCAAGTCGACGCTTCTGAGCATGATCGCAGGGCTGGAAGGAATCACCTCCGGCGAGATTTCGATCAAGGGACGCACGATGAACGGTGTGCACCCGTCGAAGCGCAACATCGCGATGGTGTTCCAGTCCTACGCGCTCTACCCGAACATGACCGTCGGCCAGAACATCACCTTCGGCCTTGAGATGCACGGCACCCCCAAACCCGAACGCGAAGAGGCGATGAACCGGGTGGCGGAGATGCTGCAGATCGACAATCTGCTCGACCGCAAGCCGGGGCAGCTTTCGGGCGGTCAGCGCCAACGCGTCGCGATGGGACGTGCTCTGGTGCGTGACCCGGACGTGTTCCTCTTCGACGAACCGCTGTCGAACCTCGATGCGAAACTGCGCGTCGACATGCGCACCGAGATCAAGAAGCTGCACCAGAGCCTTGGCACCACGATCGTCTACGTGACCCACGACCAGATCGAGGCGATGACGCTCTCAACCCGGATCGCGGTGATGAACAAGGGCTATGTGCAGCAGCTCGGCACGCCGAAGGAAATCTACGACACGCCGTCGAATGTGTTCGTGGCGACCTTCATGGGCAGCCCCGCGATGAACGTGGTTCCGGCGCGGATCGTGTTGAAGGACGGTGCGCCCCACGCGGCCGTGACGGGCCATGACGGGGGGGAGCAACTGCTCCGCTTCCCGCAAGCCAATCTCGCCCAGTGGGACGGGCGCGAGATCCTTCTCGGCATCCGACCGGAGACGATTACGGATCCGGAGGGCGCGGATCGCAACGCCGCCCATATAGCGCCGCTGCGCAATCATATCGGCGTAACCGAACCTGCCGGGTCGGACACCTTCGTGACCATGACGCTAGGCGGGCGCGACGCCATCGCCCGGATGCGGGCCGATGTGACCGTGCGGGCGGGCGAGGTCTTCGATTTCGCCGTCAACATGGACAAGGCGGTGGCCTTCGATCCCAAGACGGAAGAGCGCATCCAGCCATGAGCGATGCCGACGTCATCATCATCGGCTCGGGTATGGGCGGTGCCACCACGGCGGCGGCACTGGCCCGGACGGGGCGGCGCGTGCTGGTGCTCGAGCGTGGCGAACGCCTGCCCGACACGCCGGATGCGCGCGACCCGGACGCGATCTTCGCGCGCGGTCATTACCGGCCCGAGGAAACCTGGCTCGATGGCGATGACGTGCCGTTCAGCCCCGGCAATTACTACAATGTCGGCGGCAATTCGAAATTCTACGGCGCCGTTCTGATGCGCTACCGCAAGGCGGATTTCTCGCCTGTCGCGCATCAGGGCGGGACCACGCCGGGCTGGCCGATCGCCTATGACGAGATCGAGCCGTTCTACCAGAGGGCCGAGGCGCTCTATCAGGTGCGCGGTCAGCTTGGAGAGGACCCGACGGAGCCGCGCCATTCCGGTCTCTACGCCCATGCGCCGGTCCCGGACGAGCCCGATATCAAGGCGCTCCGGCGGCGGTTGAAATCGGTCGGGCTGCACCCTTCTTCCCTGCCGCTTGGGGTCGATATCGACCGCTGGCTCGCGCATGGGCGGACGCCTTGGGATGCGTTCCCCGATACCTGCGGCGGCAAGATGGATGCCGAAAGCGTCGGTCTGGCGACGGCGCTGAAATCCCAGAACGTCGAGCTGATGACGGGCGCGCGGGCGCGGCGCCTGATCGTCGATGCCGAGAACCGCATAAGCGGGGTCGAGATCGAGAAAGACGGGCAGGTCCGGACGCTCACGGCGTCGGTCGTGGTGCTCTCCGCCGGGGCGGTGCAAAGCGCGGCCCTTTTGCTGGCCTCTGCGACTGAGCGCCATCCGACCGGGCTGGCGAATGGTTCCGATCAGGTCGGGCGCAATTTCATGAACCACAATTGCTCGGCCGTGCTGGCGCTGCACCCGCTGCGCCGGAACCGCGCAATCTACCAGAAGACGCTGGCGATCAACGATTTCTACCTCTCGGGCGGGGCGAACGGCGCGCCGCTAGGCAATATCCAGCTGCTCGGCAAAATCTCCGGTCCGATCCTCGCCTCGGCCTCGCCGCTGCCGCGTCCGGTGGCAAGCTGGATCGCCAACCGCTCGGTCGATCTCTACGCGATGTCTGAAGACCTGCCCAATCCCGAGAGCCGCGTGACGCTGAAGGAGGGCAAGATCCGGCTCGATTGGAAGCGCTCCAACTGGGAGACCCATCTCGAACTCGTCGACATGCTGCGCCGAAAGCTGCGCGCTGCGGGCTATCCGATCGTGCTCGCGCGGCCCTTCGACCGGCAGACCCCGTCACATCAATGCGGGACGGCGCGGATGGGTAACGATCCGGCGTCGAGCGTCGTCGACACGTTCTGCCGCAGCCATGATCACCCGAACCTGTTCATCGCCGATGCGTCCGTCCTGCCGACCTCGGCTGCCGTGAACCCCGCCCTTACCGTCGCGGCGCTCGCCCTGCGCGCGGCTGAGCATATCGCACAGACAGAGCTCGCCGCCTGAGCCACCGGGCTGCGGCGAGAGACTTGGCCAAGGAGGCCAGCATGAAGACGACTTACGATTTCATAATTATCGGCGGCGGTTCGGCGGGGTCGGTACTGGCCGGGCGTCTCTCCGAGAACCCGTCGGCGGACGTCCTGCTGCTCGAGGCGGGCGGCAGCGATCGCCACCCGTTCTATCATCTGCCCGCGGGCTTCGCGAAGATGACCAAGGGCATCGGCAGCTGGGGCTGGGAAACGGTTCCGCAGCGGCACATGCAGAACAAAGTCTTTCGCTACACCCAGGCCAAGGTGATCGGCGGCGGCTCCGCGATCAATGCTCAGGTCTATACCCGCGGCAATGCGCTCGATTACGACGAATGGCGCCAGATGGGGTGTACCGGCTGGGGCTATGAAGATGTGCTGCCCTATTTCCGCAAGGCCGAGGATAACGCGAGCATCGAGAACCGCTATCACGGCAAGGGCGGCCCGCTCGGCGTGAGCGATCCGCGCGCGCCCCTGCCGGTCTGCGAGGCCTATTTCGAAGCGGCCGCCGAGCTCGGCATTCCGCGCAATTACGACGTGAACGGTGAGAAGCAGGAAGGGGTCGCCTATTACCAGCTGACCCAGCGCAATGTGCGCCGCTCCTCGGCTGCGATGGCCTATGTCGCGCCGAACCGTCACCGCGAGAACCTCACGGTGAAGCTGGGTGCGCAGGTGCGCCGGATCGTGGTCGAGAATGGCCGCGCGACCGGGGTCGAGCTTGTCGATGGCACGCGCCTACGGGCAGAAAGTGAAGTGCTGCTATGTTCTGGGGCGATCGGCTCGCCGCGGCTGCTGCAGCTGTCGGGTATCGGACCGGCGGATGAGCTGGCCTCGCTCGGGATCGATGTCGTCTTCGACCAGCCGGAGGTGGGGTCCAATCTGCAGGATCACCTCGACCTCTACTGCATCAGCGAGCTTTCCGGCCCCTACAGTTATGACCGCTATGCGAAGCCGCATTGGGCGGCGTTGGCGGGGCTGCAATATCTGTTCGGACGGAAGGGGCCGGTTGCGTCGTCTTTGTTCGAAACTGGTGGCTTCTGGTATGCCGATCCCGAGGCACGGTCGCCGGATCTGCAGTTCCATCTCGGACTCGGGACCGGCATTGAACATGGCGTGGTTTCCATGCCGCAGGGAGGTATCACGCTCAATTCCTGTTACCTGCGCCCGCGCTCGCGCGGCAGCGTCCGCCTGCAAAGCGACGATCCGGCGGTCGCGCCGTTGATCGATCCGAACTACCTGCAGGACCCGCTCGATCGCGAAATGTCGATCCGGGGGCTGAAGCTGACGCAGGAAATCCTGTCACAAGCCCCGATGCGCAAATATATCCTCGCCGAGCGCCTTCCCGGTCCCGACGTGCGGACCGACGAGGACTATTTCGATTTCATCTGCACCCATTCGAAAACCTCGCATCACTGCGCAGGGACATGTCGCATGGGCGCCGATGCGGGTGCTGTCGTAGACCCGACATTGCGGTTCAACGGGATCGAGGGGCTGCGCGTCGTCGACAACTCGATTATGCCGCGTGTGATTTCGTCCAACACCAACGCTGCGGCAATCATGATCGGCGAGAAAGCCGCCGATATGATCCGCGCGGCACATGGAGGCTGACATGACAGTGCGCCACATCGTTCTCGTCAAATTCAAACCCGGGCTGAGCGAGGAAGAGATCGCACCGCTCTGGGAGGAGCTGCGCGCGATTGAGGGCAAGGTCGACGGCCTCGGTGCAATCTGCGCGGGCCGCTCCGAGAGCCCCGAGAAGATCGAGCGCGGTTACATGCATGGCTTCACCGTCGATTTCCGCGACTGGGAGGCGCTCGCCGCCTACCAGGAACATCCCGATCACCGGGCGCTCGGGGCGAAGCTCGTGGCCAACGCTCAAGGCGGGATCGACGGCATTCTTGTCTTCGATTTCGAGATCGCAACTCCGTCGCAGGGGGCGTGACATGGCGCCGAGCGACCGCAGACCGACGATCATCGACGTGGCCCGAAAGGCCGGGGTGTCGAAATCGACAGTCAGCCTCGTGATCCAGAACAGCCCCTTGGTGAAGCAGAAAACACGCGAGCAGGTGCAGGCTGCGATGGCCGAGATCGGCTATGTCTATAACCGCGCGGCAGCCAATCTGCGCAGCGCCGGAGCAGGGCTTGTCGGCCTGGTGATCAACGACCTGCGCAACCCTTTCTTCACTGAGTTCGCGACGTCGTTGCAGATGGCGCTGTCGAGCCGCGGCTATGCGGCCGTCGTGGCCAATACTGACGAAGACCCGCAGCTTCAGGCGCAGGTGGTCGAGGCGATGATCGAGCACGGCGTCTCCGCGATGATCCTCTCGCCCGCCTATGGCGACGAGGCGCTGAGCTTCGAGGCGCTTCAGCGGGCGGGCATTCCGGCGATGCAGGTGCTGCGCAAAGTCGAGATGCGGACCGAGCTTTTCCCCTTCGCCGCGCCGGACTATCCGAACGGGACGCGTATCGCGACCGAGCATCTCCTCGAACAAGGCGCGAAGCGGATCGCCTTCGTCGGTGGTCTGGAGGGCCGGGCCGTCACGCAGGAGCGCATGGCAGGGTATCTGACTGCGATAGAGAGCGCCGGGCTCGAACCCCATGTCCTGACCGGCAGTGCGAGCCGCGCCTTCGGCAGGCAGGCGGCGCATGAGCTGGCGGACGACCATCCGGAGGTGGATGGCGCGGTCTGCTTCAACGATCAGGTCGCGCTCGGGATGATTTCGGGCTGCGCCGAGATCGGGCGCAATGTCGGCCGCGATCTGCGCATCGTGGGCTTCGATGACATCGAGGAGGCAGCCCATTCCTGGCCCCCGCTCAGCTCGGTGCGCTGCGACATTGACGGCTTCGGGAAGCTTGTCGCCGAAACGATCCTCGCCTGGCTCGAGAACGACAAGGTGCCGCCGCCGGAAATCCGCACGCCGGTCTCGCTGGCCATTCGTGGCTCGAGTGGCGAGACGCCTGCGGGCTGAGACGACAGGTAGACGGGAGGCCCGCCCGTTCGGACGAAACAGAGACGAGACCGCGCAGAGAGACACCGGCGCGGACAGGAGAGGAGTGTTCAAATGACAGAGATTCGTGTTGCCGTGCTCGGCGCTTCGGGGTGGATGGGCAAAGTCCACACGATGGCCTATCAGACCTTTCCGCATTTCTTCGGCACTGAAGGTGGCACGGCGCGCGTCGTCACCCTCGTCGATCGCAATCCCGCGCGAGCGCAGGAGCTTGCGGCCCGGGTGCCCGGTGCGCGGATCGTTCAGGACTGGCGCGAGGTGATCGCCGATCCCGAGGTCGATCTCGTGGATATCTGCCTGCCCGACAACCTGCATTACGAGGTCGCGAAAGCCGCGCTCGAAGCGGGCAAGCATGTCTTTTGCGAAAAGCCCCTTGCCGAGTCCGCCGAGGAGGCGCGCGAGCTTGCCGATATCGCGAAGGCGCGCGGCCTTATCACCCGCGTCGGTCACGGCTTCCCGCGCAACCCCGTCCATGATCTTGCGAAGGAGATCATCGATGCGGGCGAAATCGGCGAGATCACGATGTTCAAAGGGTGCCAGCATGTCGACATGTATGGCGACCCGATGGTGCCCTATATGTGGCGCGCCGATGGGTCGCTCGCGCCGACCGGGATCGTCGGGGATACCGGCAGCCATGTCTTCAGCTTCATGGAATTCCTCGTCGGTCGCGTCTCGTCGCTGATTGCCAACAACATCATCGTCACGCCGCACCGTCCGAAGATCGAAGGTCTGGGGCTCGGTGAGACGGCAGAGCTGACCGGCAGCGAGGAATGGGCCGATATCACCAATCCCGACGCGAGCCAGATTCTGTGCACGTTCGAGAACGGCGCCAACGGGATCGTGGATTTCAGCCGTGTCGCGACCGGGCGCAAATTCATGCAGACCTACGAGATCTACGGCACGAAAGGCAGCCTCGCCTATACGTTCGACGAGGTGAACCGGCTGCGCTTCTACACCAATGCCGATCCGATCGGGCGCCGCGGCTACCGCGAGATCGATGTCGGGCCCGAGCATCCGACCTACGCGGCCTTCCTGCCGCTGCCGAATTTCGCGCTCGGCTATAACGAGACCAAGATCATCGAAGCGGCGGAGGTCATCCGCTCCATCGTCTCCGGCAAGGCGATGTGGCCGACCTTCGAGACAGGCCATCACATCACCCAGATCGTCGACGCCTGCATGAGCTCGTCCCGGCAACGCGCCTGGGTCGATATTCCGCAAAGCTGACCGGACCGCAAACGGAGCCAAGACATGGACAGTGCAATCCCTCAGGAAATCCTCGACGCCCTGACCGATATCGAGATGCCGCGGCTGCGGGCCGACGAGGCGGTCCCGGAGATGCTCGAGATCGCGGGCCTCTCCCTTCCGGTCTATCGCACCGGCTGCCTCGTGGTCGGCAGCGGGGCCGCGGGTCTTCGCGCCGCCGTCGAACTCAAGCGACGCGGCGGCGAGGTCATCGTCGCGAGCCAGAGCGCGTGGGGCGGAACCTCCGCATGCTCGGGCTCCGACAAGCAGACACTGCACACCGCGAATACCGCCGATCACGGCGATGATTTCCAGGCGATGGCGCGGGCGATCCGGGCTGGCGGCGCGATGGACGAGGACACGGCCTATATCGAGGCGGTCGGCTCGCCGCGCATGATGGCCTCGTTGCAATATCTCGGCCTGCCGCTGCCGCAGGACCGGTTCGGCGCGACGCTGCGCTACAAGACCGACCATGACGAAACCGGGCGCGCGACAAGCTGCGGCCCCCGAACCTCGCGGCTGATGGTCAAGGTGCTGGCGGAAGAGGCGCTGCGGCTCGACGTGCCGATCTTCAACCACACGACGGTCGTGCAACTGCTCACCGAAGGGGAGGGGGATGACCGCCGGGTCACCGGCGCGCTGGCCTTCCGCAAAGCCGACCGCAGCGCCGCCAACCCCTACGGTCTCGTGCTGTTTGCCGCGCCGAATGCCGTGCTCGCGGCGGGCGGGCCGGGCGAGCTTTATCGCGATAGCGTCTATCCCAATGGCTGTTTCGGAACGCTGGGTCTCGCGCTCGAAGCGGGGATCGAACTGGTGAACCTCACCGAGAGCCAGTTCGGCATCGGCACGCGCCGCGAGGGGTTCCCTTGGAACCTTTCGGGGACTTACGTGCAGTCCCTGCCGCATATCTATTCGGTCGATGCCGAAGGGCGCGAGCATCATTTCCTCGCGCGGTACTATCGCACCACGCAAGAACTGGCCTCCAACGTCTTCCGCAAGGGCTATCAGTGGCCGTTCCACGCGACGCGGATGCTGGATTTCGCGTCGAGCCTCGTCGATCTGGCGATTTGGCGCGAGAGCGCCGCGGGGCGGCGGGTCTTCATGGATTTCAACCGCAATCCGCTTCCGGTGCCCGGAGATCAGCCTTTCGATCTTACCCGCCTCGACGAAGACGTGCGGACTTATCTCGGCACCGCCGGGGCGGATCAGGAGCTACCGATCGACCGGCTGCGCCACATGAACCCGCTCGCGATCGAACTGTACCGCCGCTACAAGGTGGACATCGCCGCCGCGCCGCTCGAATTCGCGGTAAACAACCAGCATATGAACGGCGGGATCGCGGTCGATCCCTGGGGGCGCTCCAACCTGCGCGGTGTCTATGCCGCGGGCGAGGCGGCGGGCACGCATGGCGTGACGCGTCCGGGTGGATCGGCCCTCAATGCCGGTCAGGTCTTCGGCACCCGGGTGGGCGAGCATATCGGCGCGAGCCGCACGGCCCATGCGCCGGAGACTGTCGGATCGGAGGCCCTCATTTCGGCTGTGACGGATCTGCTTGCACGGTTGAACACGGACAGCGCACATTCCGTGAAGTCGGTCCGCGACGAAGTTCAGGCCCGGATGAGCGACCATGCCGGGGTGATCTGCAATGGCGCGGACGTCGCCGATGCGCTTGCAGCGGCGCGCGAGTTGAACCGGAAGTTGCGCGCCGACGGCATCGCCCCGGAGCGGTCGGGCGACGGCGCGCGCGCGATCCAGTGGCAGCAGATGGCACTCGCCTCCGAAGCCGTCCTTGCCGCGCTCGACCAGTATATCTCGCAAGGCGGTGGCAGCCGCGGCGCGCGCGCGATCTGCTCTGACGACGGGGAGGCGATCCCGATGGCGCGCGATACGGATCTGGCTGCGTTCCGTTTCAAGACAGAGCGGGAGATCGACAAGCAGACGCAAATCCTGGTCCGTCTGGAGGGGGAGGAGTTGAAGATCGCCACCCGCAAAAACCGAAGCTTCGACGAGAGTGCGCGTGCCTTCTTCGAGCGCGACTGGCCCGATTGGTTGACCGGCCGCATCTTTGACCTCGACGCGAAAGGCCTGCGCGAATGACAGAGACTCCTAAGAAAATGCTCGCCATCGGGGAGGCGATGCTTGAGCTCGCTCCGGTCGAGGGCGGCACGTTTCGGCTCGGCTATGCGGGCGACACGTTCAACACCCTCTGGCATGCGGCGCAACTCCTTGGGCCGCGTGCCCGGGCGGGCTTTGTGACGCGGATCGGAGAGGACAGGCTTTCCGACCGTTTCCTCGCCGAGATGGCGGCCGACGGGCTGGAACTCGCCGGCGTCCAGCGCGACCCCGAGCGCGAGATGGGGCTCTACATGATTGAGCTCGAGGGGACGGAGCGAAGTTTCCACTACTGGCGTCAGCACTCGGCAGCCCGTCGTCTCGCGGATGATCCTGATCTGCTTGACCAGGCTCTGTCCAGCGCAAATTTCGTCCATGTGTCGGGGATCACCCTGGCCATCCTCTCGCCCGAAGCGCGGGACACCCTGTTCGATGCAGTCGCCAATGCGCGCGAGGCGGGCGCGCGTATCTCCTTCGATCCGAACTACCGACCGCGGCTCTGGGCCTCGCCGTCGGAGGCGCGCGATACGATCACGCGCATGCTCGCCCATACCGATATCGCGTTGCCCAGTTTTGACGACGAGGCAGCGCTCTGGGGTGATGCGAACCCGGAACTGACTTTGGAGCGTCTCCGCAGACATGGGCTCGCGGAGATCGCCGTGAAGGATGGCGCGCGTCCGGTCTGGCATTTGGCCGAAGGCCATACCGGTCGCTGCGACACGCCGGTTCTGACGGAGCTGCGCGACACGACCGGCGCGGGCGATGCTTTCAATGCGGGCTACCTCGCCGCCCGCCTCCTCGGGCATCCGGTTGAAGACGCGATCGGCTGGGGGCAGTCGGTCGGCGGAGCCGTTCTGGGCGAGCCGGGCGCGCGTTTGAGCAAGGCATCAGCGCGCACCCTCGCGGCATCACTCGCGGGCCTGTGACGGTTCGTCCGGTGGGCTCCGGTCAGGTGGATGATGTTGTTTCCGTCCGGCGGCCTATCCGTGAATCCGGCTGAATGGTCGGGAATAAATATCCCGGCTGCATGGTAGCTGCATCGCGCGCGAGGGTCACGGCGCGCACGGCCGCGAGTCGAGCCCCCTATTTCTGCGACCGACCCGAAGGCTGAGCACCTCGATGGCGCCGCTGCCTTGTGAGGCGGAGGCTGTCTCCCGCGACGCAACGCTCGAGCTTTGGTCCTCCCGGGAGTATGCGTCACCTGCGGTCCAAGCGACAGCGCTCGGTGTCGAATTCTTCCTAGGTGATCTCGCCTCGGTTGACCGAAAATGCCCGGAACGATGAGCCACACCGCGGGCTTGCTTGAGTGGCTTCGATTTCCTGATCCCCGACGAGCTTGGCTACCTGCCATTCGCTCCGACCGGCGGACCGCTTTTATTTCACCGCATCAGCCAGCTCTACGAGTGAACGTAGATCATCGTGACGACGAACCTAAACTTCGGCCGAGATTGTCGCTCCTATCCCGCGCAAATTGCGAACAGGCCGGCGCGGGAGGAAATGCCCAGCTTGCCATAAGCGCGCTTGCGGTAGGTGATCACGCTGGAGGGGGCGATGCCGAGCTCTGCCGCGATGGCCTCTGATTTGCGGCCAGAGAGGATGCCGAGGCAGACGGCGCGCTCGCGGTCGCTGAGCACCGTGAGCGGGGCCGGGACACCGGTGTCGAGGGCGTGCTCGAAATGCAGCAGGGCGAGCCGCGCGGCCAGGCGGGCGAGGTCCGGATCGCAGACGTCGCCCTCCGCCTTGACCGCATAGAAGCTGACGAAGAGGCGTAATGTCTCGCCTACGGCGAGCACCGTCGTTTTCGCCTTGAGGCCCGGTGCGTCGAAGAACCGCTCGCGGTAGCCGTCGTCCATCTCCGAGGCCACGCCCTCCAGACGGTGCAGCTGAACGCTCCCCGAAGCCGCTGTTTCCAGGGCGGGAAGCAGGGGATCGCGTCGGAACCCGCCCGCGATATAGGCCGCCGCCAGTTCTCCGGCGAGCGCCGCATTGGCGAAGTGACGCGACAGCAGGCAGCGTGCCGCCCCTGTCTCGATCGCGAAGATCATCAGCTGATCGACACCCAGCGTCTCGACGAAATCCGCGAAAACCGGCGCGAACGCGTCGGCGCCGAGCGTCTCGAGGCAGGCATCGATCATGCGGGCGGTGGAGGACATGGGCCTTCATAGCATGTCCCCCGACAAAGGGGACAGACAGCGTGCGTCGCGATTGACTATCACCGGGCCAAAGGGAGGACTGAAGCATGAGACCAGACGGGCGCGGCGAGACGGAGTCGCTCTATTTCGACTACCCGCATTTCGAACCGCCGAGTGATCGCGCTGGCCTCACGCGCCGGGCACGGGTCGCCATCGTCGGCGCGGGGCCGGTGGGGATGACGGCGGCGCTCGCCCTGGCAAAGGAGGGCATCGCCTCTGTGCTCTTCGACGCGAAGGCCAGCTTCAACGACGGCAGCCGTGCGATCTGCGTGGCACGGCAGAGTTTCTACATTCTCGACCGGATCGGTGCGGTTGCGCCGTTTCTCGAAAAGGCGCTCGGATGGACCACGGGGCGCAGCTTCTACCGTGGGCGGCAAATCCTCGAATTCGACATGCCCGAGAGCCCGCGCGAGAAATATCGCCCGATGTACAATATCCAGCAGCAGTTCATCGAGCAGTATCTCTGGGAGACGATCGAGCGGGAGCCGCTGATCGAGGCACGCTGGCAAAGTGAAGTGACAGGGATCGAGGATACCTCGGACGGTGTCACCCTCACCGTGCGCGACCCTAAGGGGGGGTACGACATGGCCGCCGACTGGGTTCTCGCCGCCGATGGGGCGCGCAGCCCGACCCGCAAGATGCGCGGGCTGCGCCTGAAAGGCGAGAATTACGAGGGTCGCTATGTGATCGCCGACGTCCAGATGAACCATGACTATCCGACCATCCGGCGGGCGCTGTTCGACCCAGATTGTCGACGCGGCGGCACCGTGCTGGTCCACAAACAACCCGACAATATCTGGCGTATCGACTATCAACTGCGGGACGACGAAAGCACCGAGACCGCCATGGCCGAGGGTGAGGTACGGCGCTCCGTCACCGCCGTGCTCTCCGATCTCGGCCATGACGGCGCATGGGAGCTGGAATGGTGGAGCGTCTATTCCGCCAACACGCTGGCCCTGGACGACTACCGCGACGGCCGGGTGTTCTTCATCGGGGACAGCGCGCATATCGTGCCGATCTTCGGCGTGCGCGGGCTCAATAACGGGCTGGCGGATGCGCAGAACATCGCCTGGAAGCTGGCGCGGGTGATCGCTGGGCGCGCGCCCGAGGGCCTGCTCGACAGCTACACGCCCGAACGGCGCGGGGCGACGCTGGATGTCTTCGCCAATGCGTCGAAATCGGCCCGTTTCATGACGCCGCCCACCGAGGGTTGGCGGCTGATGCGCGACGCGGCGCTCAGCCTCGCGCTGACGCATCCCTTTGCCGGCGAGCTGGCAAATCCGCGGCAGATGACGCCCTACACCTATGCCGACAGTCCGATCGTGCTGCCCGACGAGAGCGGTTTCGAGGGTGGTCCCGTGCCCGGTGCGGCTTTGCCGGAAGCGCGGGTGGGTGACGGGTTCCTGTCCGACCTTCTGGGCCCGGGGTTCAACCTGTTGACCTTCGATCCGGAGCTCGAGGGTCTCGCGAAGGACGATCTTACCATCGTGGTCCTTCAGGCAAAGACCGAGGCGGAAAGCGCGCTTGGCACTGGTCCGGGCGTGACGTATCTCGTCCGCCCCGACGGCCACGTCGCTGCGCGCTGGCGCGAGGCCTCGCCGGAGGCCGTTCGCGCGGCGCTGCACCGGTCCATCGGAGGAGATGAGCCATGACACCCGAACAGCTCGAAACCATCTACGAGGCGCTCGCGACACAGCTGGACGCGATACCCCAACCACAGCGCGAACTGTTCCTGGCGAAGCTGGTCCTGTTGCAGGCGCACGAGGCAGCCGATCCCGACACGACGCTGCGCCACATCGCGGAAGCAGAAAGGGATCTCGACGACTGAGGCGGGCCTATGCGGCGAGGATGGTTCGACCTACGCTTTGCGGAGGCCGAGGAGATCGCGCCGTCGCTCTCCGAATGGGCCGGTTGCTGCCGGGCCGATGTCGCTTAGCCCTTGATCACCCCGTCCTCGCGCCATGCATCGAAGATCGCGAGCGCGGTTGCGGCGAAGTCGGGGTCGTTGATATGCGCGTCCACCTCGTGCAGCGCGACGGTGTCGGGCGCACAGGCGCGGATTTCCTCGAAGAAGCCCGCAAGCCCCTCGGAGTCGTGCAGATCAAGACCGGGACGGTCCAGCTCGTGCACCCCGCCCAAGGGCAGCAGCAGCGCGGTCGGTCCCTTTGCCCCAGCCAATTTCTCGCAATGCGCACGCGCCACGGCTCTGCGCTCCGCATGATCGAGCACGACCGAGGTCAGCAGCCGGTTATGCGCATGGCTCGGATGTTCGGCCCATTTGTCGGGCAGGGGCTGCCATCCGATCATGTCGACGAGGTCGTGACAGGCAGGGGCGACGATCTGCGGCGTGCCCGATGCGCCTGCGTTGGTCATCCGGTCGCCGCCTGCGCTGATCGCGGAGCCATGCAGATGGTTGCCGATTTCCTGCGTCGCGAAGTCGAAGACGCAGGCGAAGGCGCCCTGTGCCGCGAGGCTCTCGAAGGCACGCCCGCCCATGCCGGTGGCGTGGAACACCGCGACCTCGTAGCCGCGCGCTTCCAGCTCGGGTTTCAGAGTCACCATGTATTTCAGGAAGGATTTCCCGAAGGATGTCATCCCGATCAGCGGTTTCGACCGGTCGGGCCGTTCCACCGCGCGGGCCGCGCCCAGAACCGCGCCCGCCGCCTGGCTGAGCGAGGCTTTGCAGATCGAGTTCAGCCCGTAAAGCCCGCCCGCCCAGAGGATCATCTGCACATCCGCCGCGATCCGTTCGGGCGGCAGCAGCGGCGAAAAGGAGACCGTCGAGACGATGTATTTCGGCACCCCGATCGGCAGCGCCGCACATAGGTCGAGCGCCAGATCGGTGCCCATCGTTCCGCCCAGCACAACCATTCCGTCGAAGACGCCATCGGCGTGGAGTTGAGCGACCAGCGTCGCGCCCCCGCGCGCCATGATCTGCATCGCCCGGTTTTCGTCGCCGCTCGCAATTGCGGCCTCGATAGAGGAGCCGCCCGCTTCGGCCACCTGATGCTTGCTGTATTCGACCGGGGTCGAGGGGTCGCCCAGCACCGAGACATCCATGCGCAGGACACGCCCGCCCTGTGCCTCGATCACCTCGCGAAGATAGGTCAGTTCATCGTCCTTGGTGTCGTAAGTGCCGACAACGAGAATGGTACGATCGGTCATAGGCGCCCCCTCACAGTTTGATCCAAGCGGTTTTCAGATCGAGATATTTGTCGAACGCATGCAGAGACTTGTCATGCCCGTTGCCCGATTGCTTGACGCCGCCCAAGGGCACTGTCAGGTCGGATCCGCCATAGGTGTTCACATGCACGAGCCCCGCGTGGATGCCCCGGATCATCCGGTGCGCGCGGCTCAGATCTGCGGTCCAGACGGCCGCGGCGAGCCCGTAATCGGTGCCGTTGGCGATTTGCAGGGCCTCTTCCTCGGTATCGAATGGGATAACCGCCAGAACCGGGCCGAAGACTTCGCGCTGCGCGATCGAATCTTCGGGGGCGACCCCGGTGACTATCGTGGGCTCCATGAAGAAGCCGCCGGTTTCCTCGCGGATGCGCTTGCCGCCGAAGACCTGACGCCCCGCGGCCTCGGCCTCGCTGACGAAGCGCAGGTTCTGCTCCAGCTGGCGGGCGGAGTTCACCGCCCCGGCCTGCGTCGCGGGATCGAGCGGGTCGCCCACCTGCATCGTCTCGGTAAAGGCGCGCAGCTTCTCGACGAACGCGTCATGGATCGACCGCTCGACCAGCAGTCGCGATCCGGCGATGCAGACTTGCCCCGAATTGCGGAAGATGCCGTTGGCGGCGACCTTCACCGCCGTGTCCAGATCGGGCGCGTCGGCAAAGACGATATTGGGGGACTTGCCGCCCAACTCCAGATAGACGCGCTTGAGGTTCGACTTCGCGGCATTTTCCAGCAGACGCCGACCGACCGGGGCGGAGCCGGTGAAAACCATCACGTCGATCTCCATCGACAGTGCCATCGCTTCGCCGACCACCGCGCCTTCGCCCAGTACGACGTTGAAGACGCCCGGGGGTATCCCGGCCTCGAGCGCCAGATCGGCGACCCGGCGCAGCGTGAGCGACGCGGTCTCGGCCGGTTTCAGCACGACCGTATTGCCCGCCGCCAGCGCCGGACCCAGTTTCCATGCGCCAATCATCAGCGGGAAATTCCACGGCACGATCGCGCCGACCACGCCGACGGGTTCGCGATGCACCAGCCCCAGCGCGTCGGGCGCGGTGGGGGCGATCTCGCCATAGATCTTGTCGATCGCCTCGGCATAGTAGCGGATCGTCGCGGCAGCCGAGAACGGTTCGGCCTTCAGCGCCATGCCGATCTCGGTGCCATTGTCGCGCACACCCAGAACGGCGAGTTCGAGCGCGTTCGCCTCGATCAGGGCGGCCCATTTCAACATCACCGCCTTGCGCGCGCCCGGGGCGAGCCCTGACCAGCGCCCGTCGTCGAAAGCCGCCCGCGCACTGGCAATTGCCGCTTCGGCATCGGCAGCCGTGCCGCGCGCCAGCGTGGTGAGTTCCTTCCCGTCGAGCGGGGAGATCACCGGCAGGGTGCCACCGTCGGAGGCGGGCTGCGCCGCACCCTCGATCAGATGCAGAGCAGGGGGAACGTCGGCGCTGCGCAGCGCGGCGATCTTGTCGGTGTCGAGCATTGCTTACCTCGTGAAACTGTCGTGCATGTCGTGGTCGTGCGCGCCCTCTGGCTCGCGGTTCTGGCGCTCGCGGTAGAGGCTCGCGAAATGGGCGATCAGAAGCCCGCAGATCGCCAGACCAAGGATCGCCGCGATCGGGCGGTCGAAGAAGTCGATCGGCACGTGCACCCGGGCCATCGACGACCGCAGCTTGGTCTCCATGATGCCGCCCAGAACCATGCCCAGAACTATCGGCACGATCGGCAGGTTTTGCCGTTTCAGGATCAGGCCGAGGACGCCAAACGCCGCAGCAATCGCGCAGTCCACGATCGAATTGCGCAACGAATAGACGCCCACGAAGCTGAGCACGAGGATCATCATGCCGAGGAAACGCGTCGGGATCTGGATGATCTTGAGCAGCCAGTTCGACGAGACGAGCATGAACAGCACCACGATGATGTTGAGCAGGATCATCGCGATATAGAGCGCGTAGACGAAATCGAGCTTGTTCTGGAACAGCTGCGGGCCGGGGATCACGTTATGGACGTAGAAGACCGACAGCATCATCGCGGTCAGGGCCTCACCGGGAATGCCAAGCGCCAGAAGCGGGATCATTGCCGCGGCAGGCACTGCGTTATTTGCGGCCTCCGAGGCGATCAGGCCTTCAGGGCTGCCCTTGCCGAATTCCTCGGGCGTCTTCGAGGTCTTCTGCGCGTAGGTGTAAGATAGAAACTGCGCGGTAAACTCGCCGACGCCGGGGATCATCCCCATCATCACGCCGCAACTCGCGGCAAACCCCGCCACCCGCTTGTGGCGCAGCACACCCATCATCGCGCGTCCCATCGAGCCTTCGATGCGTTGCGCATGCGGTGCGGATTCCGGCTCAATCAGCAGCAGGAACGCCTGGCTCAGCGCGAACAGTCCGAGGACCACCACGATCAGGTCGAAGCCCGAGTTGAGGAAGTCGAAACCAAAGGTGAAGCGCATCGTGTATTTGACGGGCTCCAGACCTACGGTCTGCAGAAATATCCCGAAGGCCGCCAGCATGCCGGCCGCGAAAGTCTGGCCGCGATGGGCGAGGATCACCAGGACGATGCCCAGCAGCGCGGCCAGGAAAATCTCGCGCGAGCCGAACATCGGCGCGATCTTCGCCAGCACCGGCGAGAGCAGGATCAGAGCGATGATCGAGGCGATGCCACCGAAGAACGAGGCACCATAGGCGAGGCCGAGCGCGCGCAGCGCTTCGCCCTTCTTCGTCATCGGGTGGCCGTCATAGGTGGTCAATGCGTTGACTGCCGTGCCGGGCGTGTTGATCAGGATCGCGGGAAGCGAGCCGCCAAACATCGACGAGCCGTAGATGCCCAGCAGCATGGTCAAGCCGACCAGCGGCGGCATTGCGAAGGTCGCGGGCAGCAGGATGGCGATCGCGACGGCAGGGCCGACACCGGGGATCGCACCGATGACCACCCCGCCGATTGAGCCGATCAAGAGAGCGACCATAACGTCGAGGCGCATCAGCATCTGTGCGCCGGAAAGCAGCATGTCCATGAGGGACGCTCCTTAGAAGTAGGTCATCAGAATTGCGCGGAAGGGCGCAGGCGCGGCCTCGTAGATCATTCCGGCAGGAATTTTTACTTGCAGGAAGCTTTTGAAAAGCACCACGACGACAACGGAAAACAGCACGGAGACCAGCATCCAGCGCCAGCCGCGATAGCCAAGGCGCAGCGTCATCATGCAACTGAACAGGATCGTGGCGAGCAGGTAGCCGATGAGCGGCACCAGCGCGACATAGACCATGAACCACACGGCATATTCGAGCGAGCGCAGCCATTGCGCGACTTCGCGCCAGCGCCCGGGAATGCGCTCCGAGACGAACGAGCCGAGCAGGTGAAACATGCTGAACACGACCATCGCGAAGATCGAGACCATCGGCCAGAATGCGGGCTGTGCGTAGGTCTTGGTGCGCTTGACCCATTCGGTCTGCCAGGGCAGGGCGATCAGCAATCCGATCGAGAGTGCGAAGAACAGCACGGCGAAGGCCATGTCTCCGGGACGGCGATAGCGTTTGAACAGATCTTCCAGGTTCTTGGTGCGGATCGCCCGGACCGAGCGGGCACCCGCGCGCTGTGGTTCCTTGCGCGCGGGACCCGAGGAGGACGGCTCATTCGCCATTGATGAGACCGTCGATCGTGCCGAGGGTTTCACTGTCATGCGCGATGCGCTGCTGCGCGGTCGCCGCATCCTGCCAGTAGACCAGCGCACCGGTCTGATCGGCCAGTTCCTTGGCCTTGTCCGAACTCATGACCTTTTCGGCGACGGCGGCGATCTTCTGGCGCACGTCTTCGGGGGTGCCTTTCTTGACGAAGAGGCCATCCCACAGCGCCAGGTCGAGATCCGGTTCCAGCTCGCCGACGGTCGGCGTGTCGGGCGTCAGCGGAATGCGCTTCTCTCCGATCGAGGCCATCACGTTCACATCGTCGAGGCAGGGCAGGATCAGTTGCAGCGTCGTGTTGATCACGTCCGCATCGCCCGAAGCCAGCGTGTTGCAGTCCAGCGCGTCGAACGCAGCCTCGGAGCCGAAATCGAACCCCTTCTTCTTTGCGAGCGCGAAGGTCACCTGCGTCGGGATCAGGAAGGAACCGAAATGCCCCAGGGCGACATCGTGGTCCTTGGCGTAGCTCGCGAGTTCATCGATCGTCGCGTAAGGCGCGTCCTTGGAGGCCGCGATGACGAACGGGTAGGTCAGGAAGATGCCCACCGGCTCGAACGGATCGGGGCTGAGCGCGGGGATGCCGACCGAAGGGCCGACCACCGGCACGTCGATCACGAAAGAACCGATCGTGTAGCCATCGGCGGGCGCCTGCGCGACTTCGGCCGCTCCGGGGAAGGGACCGCCACCGCCGCCGGGCTTGTTCACCACGGCAGCGGGAACGCCATAGGTCTTCTGGAACTCGTCCGCGATCATCCGGGTCAGCACGTCTTCCAGATCGCCCGGCGGGAACGGAACGACGAATTCGACGGGTTTCTCTGGATACTCGGCCTGCGCGGGCAGGCCCGCGGCAAGCGGGAGGCCGAGGGCGAGCGCCCCTGCCAGCAGCTTGAAGGTCGACGTCATGAAGCTCTCCTGTTGAGTGGTTTATTATTTGAACCGTTGGTAGCAAATATTCTTGCATCGGGTTTTCTTTTCTGTCAACGTTTCAGTTGCAACGAACGGAAATTTTACGGGAGGCTGCCAAAGGGCTCGATGGGAACGATCAAAAAGGCATTGGAATTGCTGGATTATATTTCCACTCAGCGTCCCGAGATCGGGCTCGGCGAGTATGTTCGCCTCACGCAGCGCGATAAGGCCACCGTGCACCGCCATCTCGTCGAACTGGCCGAATGCGGCTTTCTGGAACAGAACCCGGAGACGCGTCGCTATCGGCTGGGCCCCGCGATTCTGCGTCTCTATGGCGTGCGCGAAGCGAATATGCCGCTGCGGTCGGTATTGCGTCCTTTCATCGAAGAGATGGCGCAGGAGGTCGGCGAGCTGGTCCATGTCTCTCTGTTGCAAGGCCAGCAGCTGTCGCCGGTCGTGCATCACGATCCGCGCCTGCACGGGACGCAGGTCGCGTTCGACGAGTCGCAGCTTCTGCCCCTGCACGCGACCGCCTCTGGTTTGGTGATGCTCTGCTTCGGCGGAGACGATCTACGGGCGCGGGTTCTGGATGCGCCGCTCGAGAGCTTCACCGCCCAGACCGTCGTCGATCCCGATAGTCTGCGCGAAAAGCTGGCGGAATGCCGTGCCAATGGCAGCGTCTGGGTGGAGAAGGGCTTCGACGACGAGGTTTCCTCCCTCGCGGGGCCGATTTTCGGGCTCGGTGGCGCGGTGATAGGCGCGGTTTCGATCGCGGTCCCTTCGTCGCGCGCGGTGGGCGACAAACGCGCAGCCATGGTGGAGGCGCTGCGAAAATGGGTGCCCCGCCTGTCCGAACTCATGGGCGGTTCGCTTCCTGCGGATTATCAACAACGCGAGGTATCGCATGGCTGAGCGCGCGCTCGTGCTCGACTTCGGTGGCGTGATCTCACGCACGCTTTTCGAAACGCATGATCTGACCGAGGCTGCGTTGGGGCTCGCTTCGGGAAGCTTGAATTGGCGCGGTCCGTTCGAGCCTCAGACCGACCCGCTCTGGCGCGCGATGCAGGCAGATGAAATCTCGGAGCGCGACTATTGGCGCCAGCGCACGCAGGAGGTGGCGGCTCTGGTCGGATGCGACTGGAGCGACATGTCCGACTTCGTGCGCGCGGCGCGCGGGGCGAGCCCTGCCGACGTGATCCGCCCGGAATTCCTCGCGGCGATCGACAAGGCCGAGGCTGCAGGGTGCCGCCTCGCTATCCTGTCCAACGAGCTCGACCTGTTCTACGGCGCCGACTTCCGCAAGAAGCTGCCCTTCCTGCGCCGGTTCGATGCTGTGATCGACGCGACTTACACCAAGATTCTGAAACCCGATCCGCGCGCCTATCAAGGTGTGCTCGACGCGCTCGGCCTTCCGGCCGAAGCCTGCGTTTTCGTCGATGACCAGCTGCGCAACATTCGCGGCGCCGAGGCTGTCGGCATGATCCCCGTTCACTTCGACGTGCAATCTCCCGCCCAGGGCTACGCCACCGCGCTGCGCCTGTTGGGCCTATGATGAGGACCGACATGAAAGACGAGAATTTCCTGAAAGAGCGTAACGCCCGTTCGATCTGGCACCCGATGGCGCACCCTGCGGATAGCCAGAAGAACCTGCCCGAGATCATCGTCGCCGGCGACGGTGTGACGATCACCGATGTCGATGGCCACAAGGCGGTCGACGGCGTGGGCGGGCTGTGGAACGTCAATCTCGGGTTCTCGTGCCAGCCGGTGAAGGACGCCATTGCCGCGCAGCTCGACCGTCTGCCCTATTACTCGATCTTTCGCGGCACCACGAATGACGCGGTGATCGAACTGGGGGAGATGCTCGCCGAATTCTTTGCCCCCGACGGGCTGGAGCGCGCCTTCTACACTTCGGGCGGTTCGGATTCGGTCGAGATCGCGCTGCGTCTGGCGCGGCAATATCACAAGGTGCGCGGCGAGGCGGGGCGGGTGAAATACCTCTCGCTCAAGAAGGGCTATCACGGCACCCATACGTTGGGCGCGAGCGTCAACGGCAACGCCAATTTCCGAACCCAGTACGAACCGCTGATGCCGGGCTGCTACCACATCCCGGCACCCTATACTTATCGCAACCCCTTCAACGAGACAGATCCCGAGAAGCTGGCCCAGCTTTGCCTCGCCGCGCTGGAAGACGAGATCAAGTTCCAGGGCGCGGAGACGATCGCCGCGATGATCATGGAGCCGATCCTGGGCGCAGGCGGTGTGATCGTTCCCCACGAAAGCTTCATGCCCGGCGTGCGCGCGATCTGTGACAAATACGGCATTCTACTGATCGCCGACGAGGTCATCACCGCCTTCGGTCGCACTGGCGCATGGTCGGGTTCGCGGCTCTGGGGCGTTCAGCCGGACATGATGACCACCGCCAAGGCGATCACCAACGGCTATTTCCCCTTCGGCGCCGTGATGATCTCGGGCCGCGTCGCGGAAGTCTTCGAATCCGACACCAGCGGCAAGGCGGCGATCGGGTCGGGCTACACCTATTCGGGCCATCCGGTCGGCGCGGCGGCGGCTATCGCCTGCCTGAAGGAAACGCAGGCGCTCAACGTCAAGGACAACGCGGCAGCCCGTGGAACGCAGCTTCACGAAGGGCTCTTGGCGCTTCAGGAGAAACACGACATCGTGGGCGATGTGCGGGGCGGGCGTGGCTTGATGTGCGCGCTGGAGCTGGTTTCGGACCGCGCGACCAAGGCGCCGATCGACAAGGCCAGCATCGCCAAGGTCCACCGCGGTGCCTACGAAACGGGCGCAATGGTTCGGGTGTCGGGCAACAACGTGATCCTGTCGCCCTCGTTGATCGTGACCGAAGGCAATATTGCGACGATCCTCAACGCCCTCGATGCGGGTCTCGCGGCGGTCTGATCGCAGAACGCCCGGTCGGCTGCTTTGGGCCGGGCGATTTCAATTCATCGCATTCACCGCTTGACGCGGGGTTTCCTCGGGATGCGCCGCGGCACTGGAGGGCGGGATCGCGAAGCGCGCGCCAATCCGGGCTGTTTCACGCGCGCTCGTCATGTTCCAGCGCGGCGACGAAAGCTTCAAGCTCATCGAGAAGCCGGGTGATCCGCTCTGCGCCGATTTCGGCCTCGAGCTTGGCATAGATCTCGGCGCTTTGCGGCGAGACGTCACGAAGGAAGGCGGTGCCGGCCTCGCTCAGGCCGACGCGGGCCCGTCTTCGGTCTTCGCCGTCGCGGCGGATTTCGATCAATCCACGAGTCTCGAGCGCGCGCAGCATCCGGGTCAGCGAAGGGGCCAGCACGCAGGCACGTTCGGCCAGCATCGTGGCGTCGAGCGGTCCGCTCTCGCGCAGCACCCGCAACACGCGCCATTGCTGCTCAGTCACGTCATGCGCGTTGAGCATCGGGCGGAACCGCTCCATCACCAATTCCCGCGCCCGCAGCAGGGCGATCGGCAAGGAGCGACGCGGGGCGTTCAACTCGAACCCGTCGGGCCGCTGTCGGGGGGCGCTGTCTTGGGGCATCGAAACCTCGTTCCTGTCAGGTGGCGCGCAAAATCGGTGGGTTTGGAGCAGTTGACAAGTCTGGATAAGCTTAACATGTTAATGAAAAGCACGGGAGGAGAATCGTGCCGCATCTCAAGATCGAATATTCCGCAGGGCTGGCGGAGCGCGTCGATATGTCGGCGGTCTGCCATGCGCTGCATGCCGCGATGGTCGAATGTGGTCTGTTCCCGGTGGCCGGAATCCGAGTGCGCGCCTTCCGCGCCGATCATGCGGTCGTGGCCGACGGATTGCCGGAGAATGACTTCGCCGCGCTGACGCTTTCGGTGGGGGCAGGGCGGGACACGGCGACCTTGCGCGCGGGGGGCGATGCGATTTTTGCCGCCGCCCAGACCGCGCTTGCCGGTCCGCTGGCCACCGAACATTTCGCGCTCTCGCTCGAAATCCGGGTGATCGATCCGGAGCTGAGCTGGAAGCAGACACCGATCCACGCCCGCCTGTCGGGCCAAGCCAAGGGTAAGTGATGACCGATCTGACGGAAAACCTGCGCCGTGCCGAAGGCTATATCGCGCATTTCGCGCAAACCGGCGTGCGCAATCACATCGGAGGCGAAAGCGTCGCGGCCGCATCTGGTGCCACGTTCGACACGCTGTCGCCCGTCGATCTGAAGCCGCTGGCAAAGGTCGCGAAAGGCGGGGTCGAGGATATTGACCGCGCGGTCGCCGCTGCGAAAGAGGCGTTCAAGACCTGGAGCAAGATGCCCGGGACCGACCGCCGCAAGCTCCTGATCAAAGTCGCCGAGGCGATCGAGGCGAATGCCGAGCGCATCGCCTTTACCGAATGCCTCGACACCGGACAGGCGCTGCGCTTCATGTCGAAAGCGGCACTGCGTGGTGCGGCCAATTTCCGGTTCTTTGCGGACAAAGCACCGGCGGCCGAGGATGGTCAGGCTCTGCGCAACGCGACGCAGATGAACGTGACCTCGCGCCGCCCGATCGGCCCCGTGGGCGTCATCACCCCGTGGAACACGCCCTTCATGCTATCCACCTGGAAGATCGCCCCCGCGCTGGCAGCTGGCTGCACGGTGGTGCACAAGCCTGCCGAATTTTCGCCGATGACCGCCAAGCTGCTGGTCGAGATCGCCGAGGAGGCCGGGCTGCCGAGAGGGGTTCTGAACCTCGTTAACGGCTACGGCGAGGATGCGGGCAAGCGGCTGACCGAACATCCCGACATCAAGGCGATTGCCTTTGTGGGCGAAAGCCGCACCGGTTCGATGATCATGGCGCAGGGCGCGGCGACGCTGAAGCGCGTGCATTTCGAGCTCGGCGGGAAGAACCCCGTGATCGTGTTCGACGATGCTGACATCGACCGCGCCGTCGATGCCGCGAGCTTTATGATCTACTCTCTCAACGGCGAACGCTGCACCTCGTCCTCTCGGCTTCTGGTGCAGGAGAACATCTACGACGAGGTCTGCACGCGCGTCGCCAAGGTGGCGGCGAATATCAAGGTCGGCCATCCGCTCGACCCTGAAACGGTGGTCGGCCCGCTGATCCATCCCGAGCATGAGGCCAAGGTGCTGTCCTATTTCGAGACCGCGCGCAAGGAAGGCGCGACGATCGCGACCGGCGGCAAGAAAGTTGGAGATCAGGGCTGCTACGTCGCGCCCACGCTGTTCACGCAAGCCCGCAACGACATGACCATCGCGCAGGAGGAAATCTTCGGCCCGGTGCTGACCGCGATCCCCTTCGCCGACGAGGATGAGGCGCTCGCCTTGGCCAATGACGTCGATTACGGGTTGGCCGCCTATCTGTGGACTGCCGATCTGGATCGCGCCATGCGGATGACCGACGCGCTGGAAGCGGGCATGATTTGGGTGAACTCGGAGAACGTGCGCCATCTGCCCAGCCCGTTCGGCGGTGTGAAGGCTAGCGGTATCGGCCGCGATGGCGGCGACTGGTCCTTCGATTTCTACATGGAGACGGTCAACGTTTCCTTCCCGCGTCAGGCACATCGCGTGCCACGCCTCGGCTAACGACAGAGGGCGGTCGGAGGAGGCCGCCCCGATCTTTCCTCAAGGGAGCGAGACATGCCCATTCCGGCCCCGAACCTGTATCCACCGTTCAACATCATCCGTCTCAGCCATGTCGTCTTCGGCGTGACCGATCTGGCCGCCAGCCGCGCCTTCTATGTCGATACGCTTGGGCTTCAGGTGACCGACGAGGACGATCGTCATATCTTCCTGCGTGCGATGGAAGAGCGCGGGCATCACTCGGTCGTGCTGGTCAAGACTCCCGAGGCCAATGTGCGCTCGCTCGCATTCAAGCTGTTCGACGAGGGCGAGCTGGACAAGGCGCATGACTGGTTCGAGGCCGAGGGTCATTCGGTCGAATGGGTCGAGCGCCCTTATCAAGGCCGCACCCTGCGCACCCATGACTGTTTCGGCATGCCGATCGAGTTCTATTTCCGGATGGACCGGCTGGAGCCGATCCACCAGAAATACGCGCTCTATCACGGCGTCAAACCGCTCCGGATCGACCATTTCAACTGCTTTGCCAGCGATGTCGACAAGGCGGTCGAGTTTTACAATCGCATCGGTTTCCGCGTCACCGAATATACCGAGGACGAAGAGAGCGGGCGGCTTTGGGCGGCATGGACCCATCGCAAGGGCGGGGTGCATGACATCGCCTTCACGAATGGGCTTGGCCCGCGTTTGCATCACACCGCGTTCTGGGTGCCGACGCCGCTCAACATCATCGATCTGCTCGACCTGATGTCGACCACCGGCTATGTCGCCAATATCGAGCGCGGACCGGGCCGCCACGGCATTTCGAACGCGTTCTTCCTGTATATCCTCGATCCCGATGGTCACCGGATCGAGATCTACTGCTCGGATTATCAGACCGTCGATCCCGATCTCGAGGCGATCCGCTGGGATCTGAAGGACCCGCAGCGTCAGACGCTGTGGGGGGCGCCCGCTCCGCGCTCGTGGTTCGAGCATGGCTCGCGGTTTCAGGATGTCGAGCCGGTCGCCAGCGACATGAAGGCCACTCCGATCATCGCGCCGTGAGCGGGCCCCGTACACGAGACCCTTGCAGGAGAGACAGGATGGATGCTCAGGATTTCGAGACATGGTCGCGGCGCGCGGCGGAATGGGGCGTTAAATATCGCGAAACACTCGATGCCCGCCCGGTGCGCGCGCGCACGACGCCCGGCGAGATCTACCGCGCGATCCCGCCCAGGCCGCCCGAGAACGGCTGCGAAATGGAGCGGATCTTTGACGAGTTCGAGAGCCTGATCGAGCCGGGCATGACCCATTGGCAGCATCCGCGCTTCTTCGCTTACTTTCCCAGCAATGCCGCCCCTGTCTCGGTGATGGCGGAATATCTGGTCACCGCTATGGCCGCGCAATGCATGCTGTGGCAGACCTCTCCGGCCGCGACCGAGCTGGAAACCCGGATGATGGAATGGCTGCGCGACGCGCTGGGGCTGCCCGAGGCGTTCTCGGGCGTCATTCAGGACAGCGCCTCGTCCGCGACGCTGGCGGCGGTCTTGATGATGCGCGAGCGTACGTTGGGCTGGCAGGGAAATCGCGCGGGGCTCAGTCAAGCGCTACGCCTGCGGATCTATTGCTCGGATCAGGTGCATTCCTCCATCGATCGGGCGATCTGGATCGCGGGGATCGGGCAGGACAACCTTGTGAAACTGCCCGCCGATCTGCGTAGTGGCGCGCTCCCGCCCGAAGCGCTGGAGGCGGCGATCCGCGCTGATCTGGCGGCCGGGTATCAGCCCGCCGGGGTAATCGGCTGCGTCGGGGCGACCAGCACCGGGGCCTGCGACGATATTGGCGAGCTGGTTGCGGTCGCGCATGCCCATGATCTGTTGATCCATGTCGATGCGGCCTGGGCGGGTTCCGCAATGATCTGTCCCGAGTTCCGCACGCTTTGGGCCGGGATCGAGGGTGCGGATTCCGTCGTCTTCAATCCGCATAAATGGTTGGGCGCGTCTTTCGACTGCTCGGCCCATTTCATTCGCGACCCCGAGATGCTGGTGCGCACGCTGGCGATCCAGCCCGAGTATCTCAAGACCCATGGTCGCGATGGGGTCGTCAACTATTCCGAATGGTCCGTCCCCCTGGGGCGCCGTTTCCGCGCGCTCAAGCTGTGGTTCCTGCTGCGCTTTCACGGGCTTGAGGGGCTGCGCGCGATGATCCGCGATCACGTTCGCTGGGCGGGGATGCTGCATGACCGGCTGGCTGCAACCCCGGGCGTTGAGATCGTGACCGCCCCGGTGCTGTCGCTGTTCTCGTTTCGCCGCGCGGGCGCATCGGACGACGATACGATCTCGCATCTGAGCGCGATCAACGATGACGGGCGCATCTACCTTACCCAAACGCGGGTCGGCAGCCAGCTTGCGATCCGCTTCCAGGCCGGGTCCTTCGCGATGCGCGAAGCCGATATCGACATCGCCTACAGCGCCATTCTCGATGGCCTGGGACTTTCACAGGAGGGAATGTCATGACGCTGACACTGCCGCGCATCGCGGCGTTTCGCACCGTTGGCACGGATCGCTACGGCGTGGTGCAGGATGGCGGCATCGTCGATCTGACGCCGGAGTTCGGCGCGCGGTTCGCGACCCTGCAGCAGGTCGTCGAGGCCGGCGCGCTGGAAGAGGTGATCGCGGCGGCGGAGGGCCGCGCGCCTGATTACCGCGCCGACGAGGTCGAGTTCCTGATCCCGATGGCCGCGCCTGAAAAGCTGATCTGCATCGGGGTGAACTTTCCCGACCGCAACGCGGAATACAAGGACGGGCAGGCCGCGCCGCCTTATCCCTCGATGTTCATCCGCTTCCCGCGCAGCTTCACCGGGCATGGCCAGCCGCTGATCCGTCCGCCGGAAAGCTCGCAACTCGATTACGAGGGCGAGGTGGCGATCGTGATCGGCAAGGCGGGTCGCCGGATCGCGAAGGAAGACGCCTACGATCACATCGCCGCGCTGACCCTGTGCAACGAGGGCACGATCCGCGACTGGGTGCGCCATGCGAAATTCAACGTGACCCAGGGCAAGAACTGGGACCGCTCCGGCGCGATGGGCCCGTGGCTGGTGCCGTTCCGCGAGGCCGCGCAACTGGACGACATCGAGCTAACCACCCGCGTCAATGGCGAGATCAGGCAAAAAGACCGCACAGGCCGGATGATCTTCGATTTCCGCTATATCGTGAATTACGTGTCCACCTTCACGACGCTGGCGCCAGGCGACGTGATCGTGTGTGGCACGCCGACCGGGGCGGGAGCGCGGTTCGATCCGCCGATCTGGCTGCAACCGGGCGACGTGATCGAGGTCGAGGCCGAAGGCATCGGCTTGTTGCGCAACTCCGTCGCGGATGAGCCAACATGCTGAGCCCCGATCAGATCGCGCAGGCCGCCGACGAGTTGCTGGCCGCCGAAGAGGCGCGCAGACAGATCGGGCTGCTGAGCCTGCGCCATCCGGAGATGACGCTTGACGACGCCTATGCGATCCAGTCGGCGCAGATGGCGCGCAAGCTTGCGGCGGGGCGGTCGATCCTTGGCTGGAAGATCGGTTTGACCTCAAAGGTGATGCAAGCCGCGCTGAAGATCGAGACGCCGGATTCGGGCGTGCTATATGACGATATGCTGTTCGCCAATGGCGCAAACGTGCCCGCGGGCCGTTTCATCCAGCCGCGGATCGAGGCCGAGATCGCCTTCGTGATGAAAGCGCCGCTCGATGCCACGGCGGATCGCGCTGCGGTGCTGGCGGCGACCGATTACGTGGCCCCGTCGCTGGAGATCCTCGACACCCGCATTCTGCGCGCCGATCCCGCGACCGGGCAGGCGCGTGTGATTGTCGATACCGTGTCGGACAACGCGGCGAATGCGGGGATCGTGCTAGGCGAGGCGCGCCACGATCCGGCCAAGGTCGATCTGCGCTGGACCGGTGCGATCCTGCGCAAGGATGGCGAGGTCGAAACGACCGGGCTAGGCGCGGCGGTGCTGGACGATCCGGTGCAGGGTCTGGTCTGGCTCGCGCGGCGAATGGGCCAATACGGCCAGCGGATCGAGGCGGGGCAGGTGATCCTGTCGGGCTCGTTCATCGCGCCGATCGAGTGCCCGCCCGGGACCCGGATCGAGGCCGATTTCGGCACCTTCGGGAACGTCGCTATTGCCTTCGACTGAGACGGCACGTCATCCAAATCCGGCGGATCGCTGTTTGCGAAGTGCGACCCGCGTCTGTTTCGAATAAGCTCCGAACCAAACTTTTCAAGACGGCCCCGGGCATCCCTCCCGCGCGTGCCGAGGTCAACAGAGAGAAAGTCACGATGGTCGATCTGCCAAGGAATTCGTTCAAAGCCGCGCTGAAAGCCTTCGAGGTCCAGCGGGGCTGTTGGTGCACGATGAGCGATCCGCTCGCCACCGAGCTGATCGCCGGCTGCGGTTACGACTGGATGATGTTCGACACCGAGCATTCGGCGCTCGACGCGCGCAGTGTTTTGCCGCTGCTGCAGGCGGTGGCCCCGTATCCTCTCTCGCCGATCGTGCGGCCCGGCTCTCTCGACGCGGCGGAGATCAAGAAAATCCTCGACCTCGGCGCGCAGACGATCCTCGTGCCGATGGTGCACGACGCAGAGATGGCGCGCGCTGCGGTGGCGGCGGTCGAATATCCGCCGCGGGGCATGCGTGGGGTCTCCGGCATGAACCGCGCCACGCGCTTCGCGACGGTCCCGGGCTATCACAAGGTCGCACGTGAAGAGATCTGTCTTGTCGTACAGATCGAGAGCGTCGAGGGCCTCTCCAATCTCGAAGAGATCGCGGCCGTGCCCGGGGTTGACGGAATCTTCGTCGGACCTGCGGATCTGGCCGCCTCGCTTGGGCACCCGGGCGAGCCTTCGCACCCCGAGACTACTGCGGCGGTGCTAGATGCGATCACGCGCATCCGCGCCGCGGGCCTGCCGCCGGGCATCCTGACCACCGACGACGAGGTCTATCAGCGTGCGCTCGAGGCCGGCGCCGTTTTCGTCTCCCGTGACATTGACCTGATCGCACTGCGCAAGGGGCTCACCCTTGGGTAAGGGCACCTTCGGACGCGAAAGAGGTCACGCCTGATGCCATGACGTTACAGAGCTTGGTCAGCGCTGAGATCGGCGACGGCACGTTCTTTTGGAGCTGTTGCATGCCGAGCTGGCTCTGTACCCACGCGACGCGCGCAGCGGTAGAGGAGGATGTCGCCGGCTTTGATCAGGGTGGCGGGCTGGTGACGCCACCCCGATTTCGTCAGCGTGATCGGGGCCTTGTTGCCTGTCGCGCCGTGCTTTGCTCGCCTTCTTGCGATTGCACTTCTCTTACAGCCAAGGAAGCGTAGCGGAAAATTCCAGTTTCAAACGGTCCAATTTTCTCGGGGCGGAGCTGGGCTCAGCCCATCCCGCGGGAGCGTAGACATTCATCGCTGGAGCGCTCCAGGACGGCTTCCATCGCTTTCTTTGCGGCCTCCGGCTCGCGGTTCTCGACGGCCCTGACGATTGCGCTATGAAGGGCGACGACCTCGGCCATTTTGGACGGTCAGCGCTTCTGGTCCTCGGTCTCGCTCGCCAAGAGCGAATAGAGCGCGGTCTGCAGGGGATCGCAGAGCGACTCGAGAAAACGGTTACCGGACAGATGCAGGATCTGGCGATGGAGATCGAGAACCGCGAGCGCGAACTCACTGCGGCTCGCGGCAACCTCCAACGCATCGCAATGCGCCGACAAGGCGGCCAGAAAGGAAACCGGGCGCCGCTGCATCGTGTGTCAGCGCAGCACGCCCGTGTCGAACATGTTCCATTCCGTGGTCGGGCAGACGCGGGTGCCCACCTTCGCCTTGGAAACCAGTATGCTCTTCGCGATCAGCGTTTTCTTCGGTTCGCCGACAATCGATCTCTTCCCCGAGTAAGGCGGCCGAAATCACAGCTGCGGTCGCTCAGGCGGGGGCAAGAACGGCACGAATATAAGGACGCTGTGAGAGGCGCTTTTCCTTCTCTGGATGCAGTGCGTGACGGGCCCCAACCTACTCGGATCGACCGGGAAGCCCGTCGTGCCTTTCGATCGAGGCCAGGTCATTGTCCCAGTTCGCGCGACTGGAAACGCAAATATGCGCGGTGGGTCGTATTTCGAGCGGGCTATCGAGTGAGCCCGCTGGAACGACGAGCGAGCCATCATGCGCTTGAGAGAACGGCAGCGCCGACCCGCAGTCTGCACAGAAGCTCTTCACATGCTGTGTCCCGGGAACGCGAAACACCCTGATGTTTTCCGCCCCGGACATCCAGGTGATCTCAGCAGTCGATGAAAACAGGTTCGCGGAATGGGCCGTGCCGCTATCTTTGCGGCAGCGTCCGCAATGGCACAGGAAGAAGCTCTCGAACTCTCCCGATATACGAAACCTTACGGCTCCACACTGGCACTTTCCGTGCACCTCGTTATCCATTCCTAGCCCCCCGACACGCCCTGACTTCCGGCGCAAAGCCTCACAAGGAGCAACGCGAGCGTCAACATCTCACGCACACCCTAATGCCGATGATCGGCATATCGACGATCAGTGAGATCGTTCAGCGTCAAACGGGAGCCCGCTGTGAAAACTGACGTCTATTTCGAATTCACCCAAATCTTTTAGATGATCGCACTAATTTTCGGCCGTGCCTTTGCCACGCTCTCAGATATCCTCGATCCACTTTCGTGGGCCCGTTCCACGCTGACGCAGCTCATCCTTGGGATTGAACATCTCGCAGGATTTCAAGGAGAGGCAGCCGCAGCCGATGCAAGCGGTCAGAGTCTTTCGCAGGCGCTGAAGTTGGGCAATCTGCTCGTCGACCCGGTGCGTCCACTTCTCTGACAGCGCCGCCCAGTCTTCCCCGGTCGGAACATGGTCTGTCGGCAGCTTGTCGAGTTCGGTTTTTATCTCTTCAAGCGTCATGCCGAGGGTCTGAGCGAAAGTGATAAAGGCGAGGCGCCGCAGAACGTGGCGTGGGAAGCGTCTGTGCCCGGAGCCAGCCCGCTCGGACGAAATGAGCCCGCGCTCCTCGTAATAGCGCAGCGCCGAGGAGGCGATGCCGCTGCGGCGTGAAATTTGATTGATGGTCAGCGTCGTTTCCATGGTCCGGTCGTTTCTCAAATTTCAGCATTGACCTCAAGTTAGCTTGAACTTTTAGAACGCCGCTCGTCCGACAGTCAACGGAGAAAACCAATGCGACAGATTCACGCTTATCCTTCGGCTCAAAAGTCGCAGGCTTTCCACATGCCGGGACAGGTGGGAAGCAGTCGAGACCGGCTGAACGTTGGGAGCGCATCATGACGCCAGAGGCGCACCCGCAAGCTTTGCAGCTGCGCGATGAACTTCATTGCTTGCTCCGCCGCCATAGAGCGACGTCTGTCGTTTGCGCGCTGTTATGGGCGTTGCTGCGGTCACGGCAGAGATCCAAATCGATCGCTACGACTACCCTTTGCTCGAATATCCGGCGCGACGTTGGCCTACCACCCGCGCCGCCGGACGCGAGGCGATATAACGAATTGCACTGACAGGAGATCAGAAATGCCCATCGAAATCGACAGCGAAACCGCGCCCGCGAACAAGTTGACAGACATGATCGAATGTCATGGCCTCATCCTCTTCACCGAACGCTACGAGGCCTGCGTAGAGTTTTATCAAACCAAGCTCGGTCTGCCGCTTTGGTATGAAAAGCCAGGGCTGACCTGCCTTCGCTTCGGCGACGGATATTTGATGATCGAGACCGGCGGACGCGCCGAAGTCACGCGGAAAGACATTTCTCAGAACCCGGTTGCGTTGCGCTTCAACGTCTCAGACGTGAAGGCTGCAGCCAGCCTGCTGGAGGCTCAAGGCGTGCCAGTCGAAGTCAAAATGCACGACTGGGGCACGACCGGCGCGTTCATCGATCCGGACGGCAACGTGTGCAGCCTGAAGAACGCCGACGATCCCTTCTTTACCGACGAGCAAGGGTAATGATGTGCAGCCTTCCCAAGATAAAGTGGCAGCCGTCAAACGTTCTCTCTCGGACGCGCAGGGTATCTGTGGAAGGTGAAGCAACTGCACAGGCGCGAAAATACGGCCACGTAGCTTCAGCAGCTCGGCGTGCTTGACGGGCACCGCAGAGCTGGGTGGCCACTTCGGCCCAAAGCGGTCCTTGCGTTTCCAGCGAGTTAGCATCCGCTTCGGACGTCAAACGGACACTCATCCTAACACTCGCAGCCCCTCTGCGGAGGTCGCTTCAACAGTCGCCCGGGAGACACGCGGCAAGCGGAAGCGTCAGTCGAACACGAGTTCCGCGGTCGCAGGGGGCTAGTCTCACCTCCCCTTTGTGGCGGTGCAAAATCTGTTCGACGATCGCGAGACCAAGACCGGTGCCTTGCCCGTTCCTAAGCTGGGAGAAGCGCCTAAATGCGGTCTCTTCTTGATCGAGCGGGATGCCGACTCCGTCGTCTTGCACTGTGATTATGGCTTCCCCCCGGATTGTTCCGTTCTCACCGCGATACGGGTCATTGTCGGGCCGCCGTGGTGAAGGGCGTTCTCCAGCAAGTTCCGCACCGCCTCACCGATCAGAACAGGGTCGCCGCTCACGGGAAGGGGCACGGGGGACGTTTCGAGTTCGAATTCGATGTCACGCGAAAGCGCCGCGGAGCCAAAGCTGCGGCAGGCCTCTTCCACGACCGTATTCAGGTCGAACGCCTCAATGGTGTCCCCGCCTTCGTAGCGAAGCCGCTCGAGGGAGAGGAGTTGGTCCGCCAGTCGGGCGGAGTTGCGCGCCGCCTCGATTAGATCCTGCTGGCGCGCCTCGCGTTCGGCTGGATCGCGCACGCCCGGCAGAGTCTCGGCCAGTGCGAGGAGGGCGGAAGCAGGATTGCGAAGCTGATGGGCCGCATCGGAAATGAAGGCTTGATGGGTTTCTATACTTCGACGCATCTGCAGCAGCAGCCTGTTGAGAGTCGTAACGATTCCCATGACTTCTTTAGGCACTGGGCGTTTGATGCGGGCGAGATCATCGGGCGAGCGTTTCTCGATCGCGGCCTGAAGATCGTTGAGAGGCCGGAGACCGATCTGGACACCGAACCAGATCAGCAGACTCAGCGCGACCATCAGAACGACGATGACGGCTGCCGCCCGTTGGGCCAACTGGCGAGCGAAGGCACGGCGATCGCTCGCGCGTTGCCAGACCGTGACGACGGTTTCTCCGGTCATGTTGCCAATCGTTCGACGTTCATGCATCCGCATGACGCGCACCAGTTCGCCGCGATATTCCGCCATATAGTAATAGGGCTTCTCCTGCGGCACGTCGGTTTCGGGGCGCGGCGGATAGGCGTAGCCGGTCACGTATATCCCGCCCGGTCCGGTCACGTGGTAAAAGACTTCGCCGCCGCCTGCGTCCGAAATGATATCCCGGGTGCTCGGCGAAAGCGCATCGCCCTCAGAGATCGCGACATCGCGCGAAATTGCCAGTGCCGCGGCGAGGAGACTACGATCAAAGAGCTCTTCCGAGGTTCGTTGTCCCACAGAGAAGCGCCACCACCCTAACAGGATCGAGACCAGCAAGAGCGGCGGGAGGATGACGAGGAACAGCCTCATCCGCAAGGACATGGCCTTGGGCTGCGAGATCATGAAGCTTCCACCTCGAGCATGTAGCCCAGGCCTCGAGCCGTCTTGATCTTGATTCCGTATGGCTCAAGTCGTTTGCGCAGTCGCGAGACATGCGGTTCGATCGCGCTTTCCTCGGCATCCGAGCCGGTGCCGTAGACATGCGTGATCAATGCCGATTTGGAGACGATCCGTCCGCGCCGTTCGAGGAGACATTCCAGCGTGGCGATCTCCTTGCGCGGAATTTCGAGCGGAGTTTCGTCATGCATCAACTGACGGCTGGTGCGGTCGAAGACGAGCGGACCGAACGTGTCGCGCTCCATGAATTCGAGGTTCTTGCGTCGTGCCATCGCCCGCAACCGGGCTTCCAGTTCATCCATCTCGAAGGGTTTGGTGAGGTAGTCATCCGCCCCTGCATCCAGCCCGGCAACCCGCTCGGCCGTTTCAGAGCGCGCGGTCAGCAGGATCACCGGCGCCCCGTCGCCGCGCCTGCGCAGCGCCCGCAACACCTCGATCCCGTCCATCCCCGGTAAATTCAGATCCAGAACGATCAGATCCGCGCCTTCCTGCGCGAGGAAACGGTCGGCCTCGAGCCCGTCATGCAGAAGGTCCACGGCATGGCCGCGATCCCGCAGGCGGAAGGCGATGGCGCGGGACAGAGCCTCGTTATCTTCGATGACGGCGATGCGCATGGTTACTTCTTTGTCATGTTGCGCAAGTTTCGCGCAAGGTTAGGACGACATGTTGCCGGTGTAGGAGGAGGGATTCGTCCCTTGAGGAGAATAACTACATACCGGCCGGCTTCGAGCCCGCCCGGTTCGAAAGGTCTAAGGGAGGACACTAATGACCATCAAGCAATTCGTATATTCTGCGGCGGCGCTCGCCTTCATGTCGGCACCGGCCCTCGCGGATGTCGACTTCAGCGGCAAGACCATCGAATGGGTCATTCCGTTCTCGGAGACGGGGGGCTCTGCGAAATGGGCCAACTTCTTTGCGCCGCTGCTGGCGCAGGAGCTGCCGGGCAAGCCTACCGTGATCGTGAAGTTCATGCCGGGCGCAGGCTCGACCAAGGGCGCGAACTGGTTCCAGGAGCAGCGCTACGAGGACGGCACGCTGCTGTTCGGTACCTCCGGCTCGACGCAGTTCCCCTATCTGCTGGGGGATCCTCGGGTGCGCTACGAGTATTCCGACTGGATCCCGGTCATGGCATCGGGCACGGGCGGCGTGGCTTATCTCAATCCCGAGGCCGGCAAGAAATTCGACGGGTCTGCGAATAACCTCAAGGATCTCAACTTCATCTACGGTTCGCAGGGTGCGACCCGTCTCGACCTCGTGCCGCTTCTCGCATGGCGGATGCTGGGCATGAACGTGGAGCCGGTCTTCGGCATCAAGGGGCGCGGCGACGGTCGCCTGATGTTCGAACGCGGCGAGGCGACGATCGACTACCAGACGACGACCGGCTATCTCGGCGGCTCGCTCTCGATGGTCGAGGATGGCAAGGCCGTTCCGATGATGACTTGGGGCGCGCTCGACGAGAATAACAACATCGTCCGCGATCCGACCTTCCCCGATCTGCCGACCTTCAAGGAAGTTTGCGAAGCCACCGATGGCTGCGAAACCTCCGGCGAAGCCTGGGATTCGTGGAAAGCGTTCTTCATCGCGGGCTTCCCGGTTCAGAAGATCGCGTTCCTGCCGCAGGGCACGCCCGATGACGTGGTCGAAGCCTATACCGAAGCCTTCGACGCCGTGCGCAACCGTCCGGACTTCAAGAAAATCGCGGCACAGCAGGTTGGTAAATACGACGTCTTCGTCGGCAAGGGCGCCGAGCAGGCGACCAAGGAAGGCACGACCGTATCTCCCGAAGCCAAAGCCTATGTGACCGACTGGCTTCAAGAAGCCTACGGCGTTTCGCTGAACTAAGCGAAACCCTCGAGCGGTCCCTTCCTGCGGGACGCGGACCGCTCACTTTCTCATAATCCTAAAATTCGAGGTGGGCGAGATGGATGTCTTCGCAACCGCCGTGCCTGCGCTTGGCGAGGCATGGGCTCTGATTCTGCAACCTGTTGTTCTGGGATACCTGGTGCTCGGGGTCGTCATGGGCTTGGCCGTGGGGGTCTTCCCCGGTCTCGGCGGCATCGCCGGCCTCTCACTCCTGCTGCCATTCATGTTCGGCATGGACCCGGTGCTGGGGCTGGCCCTGATGGTGGGCATGGTCGCGGTCGTGCCGACCTCGGACACCTTCGCCTCCGTACTGATGGGGATCCCCGGGTCCTCGGCGAGCCAGGCGACGGTTCTCGACGGCTTCCCGCTTGCCAAGAAAGGGCAGGCGGCGCGGGCGCTCTCGGCCGCCTTCACTTCGTCCCTCTTCGGCGGTCTCGTCGGTGCGCTGTTCCTGACCATGTTCATCATGGTCGCCCGGCCGCTGGTGCTGGCCTTCGGCCTGCCCGAGATGCTGATGATCTCGATCCTCGGCCTCTCGATGGTCGCTGTGCTCGCGGGGCGCGTTGCGCTCAAGGGCCTCGCCGCCGCGGGGCTTGGCATGCTGATCGGCACGATCGGCGAAGCCGACGCCGGCGGCAGCCTGCGCATGGCGACCTATGACATTCCCTATCTCACGGACGGGCTGCAGCTGGTGATCGTCGGTCTCGGCATCTTCGCCTTGCCCGAAATCGTCTCGCTGCTTCGTCAGGACAGCTCGATCGCCAAGGACGCGACGCTCGGCGCCGGCTGGAGCCAAGGCGTGCGCGACTGGGTCGCCAACAAATGGCTGTCCGTCCGCTGCTCGCTGATCGGCGTGATCGTCGGCGTGATCCCCGGGCTCGGCGGGTCGGTCGTCGACTGGATCGCCTACGGCCACGCCGTTCAGACCACAAAGGACAAGTCGAATTTCGGCAAGGGCGAAATCCGCGGCGTGATCGGGCCGGAGAGTTCGAACAACGCCAAGGAAGGCGGCGGCCTCGTCCCCACGCTGCTCTTCGGTATCCCGGGCTCGGGTTCGATGGCGATCTTCATCGGCGCGCTCGCCCTGCTGGGGTCTGGCGATATCGAGGTCGGTCCCAACATGCTGCGGGACAATCTCGATATCACCTATTCGATCGTCTGGCTGCTGGCGCTGGCAAATGTCGTGGGCACGGTGCTCTGCATCGCGGCCTCGGGCGGGATCGCGAAGCTGACCACGATCCGCTTCACCTATCTCGCGCCGTTCCTGTTCATGCTGATTTCCTTCGCGGCCTTCCAGTCAGGGCAGAATTTCGAGGACATCCTAGCCCTGTTCGCGATCGGCCTGATCGGGATCTTCCTGCGCCGGTTCGACTGGTCGCGCCCGGCGTTCCTGATCGGCTTCGTGCTGTCGAACCCTGTCGAAAAATTCTCCAACCAGGCCTTCCAGATCGCATCCTTCCGGTTCCGCAATTCCTTCTCGGCGGGCGTCGATTACCTGTTCTCGCCCATCGTGATCGTCTTGCTCATCGTGACGGTGGTGTCGGTCTTCCTCGGGCTGCGGCAGGCTAAGTCGATCATGGCCGAGGGTGATGTCCAGTCGGGCTCCAAACGCGCGCCGCTGATCTTCCTGCTGGTGGTCATGGGCTACGTGATTGCTGCGCTCGTCAACGCGAGCCTGATCCCGAACTACAACATGACCGACAAGATCGTGCCGCTCGTGGTTGGGGGCATCACGCTGACAGCGCTGGTGATCCTGCTGGTGCAGATGATCCTGCGCGCCGAGCGCGATGTGATCTTCGCGGACAAGGAAGTCTCGGGAGAGGACGCGGACGCGCCCTATGGCCTGTGGGGGACGCTCGCGTGGTTCGCGGGGCTGATCGCGGCGACTTACGTCGTCGGTTTCATCCTCGCACTGGCCGGGTTCCTCGTCACCTTCCTGCGCATCCGCGCCCAGGCCAGCTGGCCCAAGACGCTGATCCTCGCCGCCAGCGGCATCGCCCTGATGTGCGTCATGGCCGGCGCGCTGAACCGCGATTTCCCGCCCGGCCTGCTGCAGCACGCAGCCAATCTTCCTTGGCCCCTGAAATGATCCGACGGAGCGAATGAGATGGAACAGACAGCCATTCCCTATGTATTCATGCGTGGCGGCACCTCGCGAGGCCCCTATTTCAACCGCGCCGATCTGCCTGCCGATCGCGAGACTCTGGCCGAGGTTCTGATCGCGGTGCTCGGTTCGGGGCATGCGAACAATATCGACGGGCTCGGCGGGGGCGTCGCGGTGACGACCAAGGTCGCGATGCTCTCGCCCTCGGACGATGACTGGGCGGAGGTCGATTATTTCTTCGCGCAGGTCTCGGTCGAGGATCGGCTCGTCGACTTCAAACCGACCTGCGGCAACATCCTCTCGGGGGTGGGGCCGGCCGCGATCGAGCTGGGTCTCGTGCGCCCCACGGGAGACGAGACCGAGGTGAAGATCCGCGCGGTCAATACCGGGGCGAAAGTCCTCGCGCGCGTTCAGACGCCGGGCGGGGCGATGCGCTACGACGGCGACGCGGAAATTGCCGGCGTGCCCGGCACGGCCGCGCCGATCGCGCTCAATTTCATGGGGGTCGTCGGCTCCTCGACCGGGGCGTTTCTTCCGACCGGGCATCTGCACGATGAGTTCGACGGTATCGAGGTGACCTGCATGGATGTCGCGATGCCGATGGTGATCGCGCGGGCGCAGGACTTCGGCCTTACCGGCTATGAAAGCGCGGCAGAGCTCGACGCGAATACCGAGTTCTTCGCCCGCATGGAGGCCGTGCGCCTCAAGGCGGGCGCGGCGATGGGGATGGGCGACGTCTCGAAATCGGTGACGCCGAAATTCGGCCTGCTTGCGCCAGCCAAGGCGGGTGGAACCATCGCGACGCGCTATTTCATGCCGTGGAACACGCATCCGTCGATGGCGGTCACCGGCGCGCAATGTCTTGCCTCCTGCGCGCTCACGCCCGGCACTGTGGCCGACGGTCTGCTGGAGCGACCGACCACCAGCCCGGCGAGCGTGGTGCTGGAGCATGCGTCCGGCACGATCGAGGTCCTCGTCGACTTCGAAATGAACAACCACTTCACGCTGAACTCCGCAGGTTTGCTGCGCACCGCGCGCAAGTTGGCCGACGGCCGAGTCTATGTTCCCGCTTCGGTTTGGAAAGGACGCTGACATGCCGATGATGAATCTTCTGGTCGCCTTCAATGGATCGAGCGGGTCGGTCGCCGCCCTGCGCTATGCCGCCTCCATGGCGGCGCAGCGTGGCGCTCATGTGACGGCGATAATGGCCCATGCGGCGCACGAGGTGATCGACCGCCGCTCGCGCTGGATCCCGAAGGAGGCGCGTGCGCTTCTTGAAGCGGCCAATGGCGACATCCTGCGCGAGATCGAGGCGCGGTTCGAGGAAGAGCGCCGTGCCCTGGGGCTTGGCAGTGATCTCGAGTTGAAAGTCGTGGCTGGACGCGTGGACAATGTTCTGTCCGAAGCGGCGCGCTATTACGACATGCTGATCGTGGGCACGCAGGCTGACGATGGCGATGCCCATGTGGTCCTGCATCCCGATCGTATCGCGCTGATGTCGGGCCGTCCGGTGATCGTGGTTCCCGAGGGCTATGATGCGGGCGCAAAGCACAGCCATGCGGCGCTCGCATGGGATGGAGGGCGGGCCGCCGCGCGCGCGCTCTCCGACAGTCTGCGACTGCTCGAGGATGACGGACGGGTCAGCGTTCTGACCGTTGGGCCGCATGACGACCGCGCTATCAACGACCTTCTAACCCATCTCTCGCGGCACGGCGTGGCGGCCATTCACGAGGATTGGCCGACGCCGCGACCGGTGGCGGACACGCTCCTCGGCTGGTGCGGGCGCAATGATCCGTCGCTTCTCGTGCTCGGAGCCTTCGAGCATTCCAAGTTTCGCGAAGATTTCCTTGGAGGCGTGACCTCGGAAGTGCTTGCGCGCACGAAAATTCCCGTATTGTTGTCGCATTGAGGAGGCCATGACCCATTTCGAGAAGCTGAGCCGCGTCCGTCAGGACCTCGAGGACATTCGCAAGGAGATCGTCGCGAAGATCGCCCGCGACGAGGGCAAATCCCCCGATCACGTGCTCCTGCACGACCGGGTCAGTCGCGCGATCAAGGCGCTGTCCGGTCAAGGCTAACCATGGGATAGGCAATGAAGGTCCATATTCTCGACGACTGGTTCGACACGCTCCGCAGCTTGCCCTGTTTTCGCATGCTGGATGGGCACGAGGTGACGGTCTGGACGGATCACGAGCCCGATGAGGAGGCGCTTGCGCGCCGCCTCGCGGAGGCCGAATGCGTGGTTCTCTTTCGGGAACGCACGAAGATCACGCGCGGCTTGCTCGAGCGGCTTCCCAACCTGCGCCTGATTTCGCAGCGGGGCACGTGGCCGCATGTTGATGTGGAGGCCTGCACCGACCAAGGCGTTCTGCTGTGTTCGAATACGGGCGGGGATGGCGCGAACTATGCGGCAGCAGAGCTGACCTTCGCGTTGATGCTCGCCGCGATGCGCCAGCTTCCGCAGCAGATGGCCAGCGTCAAAGCCGGCAACTGGCAGATGGGCGTGGGGCGCAGCCTGCGCGGACGGGTGCTGGGCCTTTACGGATACGGGCGTTTGGGGCGGGTCGTCGCGGAGTATGCCCGGGTCTTCGGGATGCAGGTCGTCTGGTGGGCCTCCGAGGCGGGGCGCGCGCGTGTCTTGGCCGACGGGGAGACCGTTGCCGAGAGCCGTGCCGCCTTCTTCGCGCAAAGCGACATCGTCTCCCTGCATCTGCGATTGACGCCAGAGACCCGCGGGATCGTCACCGCCGAGGATCTCGCGCAGATGTCCCCGCGCTCGGTGCTGGTGAACACGTCTCGCGCAGGGCTGATTGCGCCGGGTGCCTTGCTGGCGGCGCTTGAGGCCGGACATCCCGGGCAGGCGGCGGTGGATGTCTTCGACCGCGAGCCAGAGACCGACGCGACAGATCCGCTGCTCGCGCATCCGAACCTCATCGCCACGCCCCATACCGGCTACGTGACCGAGGACGAGTTCGACAAGCAGTTCTCCGACATCTTCGCGCAGGTGAATGCCTATGCGGAGGGCAGCCCGATCCACATGGTCAACCCGTCCGCCTTCGGGTGAGGATCCTCGCCACCACGGGCGCGCCGACGATCACGAGCACGATGCGCGTCAGGTGATGGGTGATGACGAAGCCGAGATCCGCCCCGGTCACGATCGCGAGGACCGTCATCTCCGCCTGACCGCCGGGCGCGAAGGCCAGAAAGGCTGGCACCCGCTCGCCCAGACCCAACACGGTCACAAGACCGGAAAACCCCGCGGCCAGCACGGCCAGCACGAGCACGTAGGCGATGCCTGCCGACACGATGCGGGTGAGTTCCTTCCAGGTCACGCCGAGGAAATGAACGCCGATCCCGCAGCCAATGAAGAATTGGGCCGCGAGGATTGCCTCGGCAGGCGGGCGGAAATGGATGATCCCGGAGAGCGACAGGGTCGCCGTGACGATCATCGGGCCGAGAATCGAGGCGCCGAACAGCCCGAGCCTCTCGCCGCCTTTCCAGCCGAGCACCGCGGCGACGGCCATGATCGCCAGCTCATACCACGGCAGATCCGCGACCGGCGCGCCGATCGGGTTGCTGAGTTCGGCGCCGTAGAAATGGCTCAGGAAAAACGGCGCCACGGTCACGATGATCAGAACCCGTGTCGCGTGCACCAACGAAAGCGCGCGGGGATTGCCGCCCGCTTCCGTGCCGAAGATCACCATGTCCTGAAGCCCGCCTGGCATTGCGGCGTAATAGGCGGTGGGCGCATCGAAGCCCCAGAACTTCCGGAAGAAGGGCACGCCGATCAGCGCGATCACCGCGATGAAGACAGGGACGAGAGAGACCGAGAGCGCCATGCGCGGCAATTGCGCGATAACCTCGGGCGTGATTGAGGCGCCGACCGCCACGCCGAGGATCGTGCGCGCGCCGACAGAGATCTGGCCGAAGCCCTGAAGCGGTAAATGCGCGAGCGCGCCGGCGAGGCAAAATGCCATCGGGCCGAAGAGGAAGGGAAGCGGCAGATCCAGCGCCCAGAAGAGCGCGGTGCCACAGGCTGCAAGGAGAAATGTAAGGCCGCGCCGCCGCATGGCACCCGCGAAAATATGTTTGCGCAAACTGGCCTCCTGTTCGTCTTGACGTAATTTGTATACGAATGTATCCAACTGGACACAAGATGAGCGCGGAGGGCGAAATGGCAAATGAGGACGGCAGCACACCGCAGGGAAACGCTGCTTACGACCGCCTGCTGACCGAATTGCGCGAAGGGCGGCTCAACCCGGGCGACCGCTTGCGGGAAACCGAATTGGCGGAGCGCTTGGGCATGTCGCGAACCCCTGTCCGGGAAGCGATCCGTAAGCTCGAAGCGGATAACATCGTCAGTCACATTGCGCGGCAGGGCGCCTGCATTCGGCGGCTCGACTATGCCGAAGTCATGGAGCTCTACGAGATGCGCGCGGTGCTCGAAGGCACAGCGGCACGGCTTGCGGCCCGGGCGGCTTCGGATATCGAGATCGACGAACTCTACGAGATGAACCGGCAGCTGGGCGAGATCGGCAATGTCCCTGAGGCATTCACGCTTAACCGGCAGTTCCACGCCGCCTTGCTCGACGCAGCGAAGAACCGGTTCCTCACCCGCTCGATCCGCTCGCTGCAAAAGGCGCTGATGATCCTCGGACCCACGACGCTGACCGAGCCGGACCGGGCTGTGAAGGCGGTAGAAGAACATTTCGCCGTGCTCGAGGCCGTCAAGGCGCGCGACGGCGCGCTCGCCGAGAGCGCGATGCGCGCACATATCGAGGCGGCCCAGAGAGTACGCGTGCGCGCCCTGCGCTCCGAGCCCGGCCAGACCCCCAGCTATGACGGAGATCTGCTGTGACCCTTGCTTCACCCCAACCCGACATTGCCGTCATCGGCGGCGGTAACGCGGCCCTCTGTGCCGCGATCACCGCGGCAGAGGCCGGGGCGCGCGTGTTGATTCTCGAAGCCGCGCCGAAACCCTATCGGGGCGGAAATTCTCGCCATACGCGCAACTTCCGCTGCATGCATCGCGGGCCGCTTGGTCCGCTCACCGACAGCTATACCGAGGAAGAATACCTTGCCGATTTGATGAAGGTCACCGGCGGCAAGACCGATGAAGGTCTGGCGCGGCTCGCCATTCGAAGCTCCGAGGAATGCCTGCCCTGGATGGAGGCGCATGGCGTTCGCTTTCAGCCCTCGCTGTCGGGCACGCTTTCGCTGGCGCGGACAAACGCATTCTTCCTCGGTGGCGGCAAGGGCCTCGTGAATGCCTATTACCGCACCGCGGAAGCGCTCGGGGTTCAGGTCGAATACGAAGCGGCTGTCACCCATCTGGAGATCCACGACGATCGCGTGACGCATATCGACTATACGCAGAATGGTGAGACGCGGCGCATCAGCCCGAAATCGGTCGTGGTCGCGTCGGGCGGTTTTCAGGCCGATACCGATTGGCTTGCCCGCGCCTGGGGGCCGGCCGCGAAGAACTTTCTGATCCGGGGCACGCCCTACAATCGCGGCGTCGTGCTCGCGGACCTTCTCGAGCAGAAGGTCGAACAGGTCGGCGATCCGACGCAATGCCACGCGGTCGCGATTGACGGGCGCGCGCCGAAATTCGATGGCGGGATCGTCACGCGGCTCGATTGCGTGCCGTTCTCGATCGTCGTGAACAAGAATGGCGAGCGGTTTTACGACGAGGGGGAGGACGTATGGCCGAAGCGCTATGCGATCTGGGGCCGTCTCGTCGCGGCGCAGCCCGATCAGGTGGGCTATGTCATCATCGACGCGAAGTCGCTCGAACTGTTCATGCCTTCGGTCTTTCCGCCGATCAAGGCCGATACGCTCGAAGATCTGGCGACCAAGATGGGACTGCCGCCTGCAGTCTTGGCCGAGACCGTGGCCGAGTTCAACGCAGCCTGCGGCGACACATCCGGATTTCACCCGACAGAACTGGATGGGGTGTCCACCACCGGAATCACCCCGCCGAAGACCAACTGGGCGCGTCCGATCACCGAGCCGCCCTTTTACGGATACTCGCTGCGCACAGGGGTGACCTTCACCTATCTCGGGTTGAAGGTCGACGAGCGCGCACAATGCTCGATCGGAAACCGCCCCGTTTCGAACCTCTGGGCTGCCGGCGAAACCATGGCCGGTTCAATTCTCGGGCAGGGGTATCTCGCCGGTTTCGGCATGACGATCGGCACCGTTTTCGGACGTATTGCAGGCAAGGAGGCCGCCGCCCATGCAAACTGAGTTTCTCGAAGAGGCGCGCCGTCAGGCCGAGATCTGCAACGCCTGCCGGTATTGCGAAGGATATTGCTCGGTCTTTCCAGCGCTCCATGCCGAGCGCGCCTTCAGCGACGGCGATCTGACGCAGCTCGCCAATCTCTGTCACAATTGCCGCGGGTGCTATTACGCCTGCCAATACACGGCACCGCACGAGTTTGCCCTCAACCTGCCGCAGGCGCTGGCGAATGTTCGGCAGGATAGCTGGGAAGAATTCGCGTTTCCCCGCGCGGCGGGTCAGGCCTTCCAGAAAAGCGGGCTGCGCATCGCGCTCGCGACGGTGCTGGGCTTTGCGCTCCTGATCTGGGCCATGCTCTCGCTCGCAAGCGCAGGGGGCGAGGGTTTTTACGCGGTCCTGGCGCATAACACGATGGTCGCGATCTTCCTGCCAGCCTTCCTGTTCCCGCTGCTCAGCCTCGCGATCAGCCTGCGGCGGTATTGGCGCGCGGTCGGGGCCGGTCCGCTTCGCTTCTCCGATCTTCGGGGAGGCTTTGCCGCCGCCGCGAACATGCGCAACCTCAACGGCGGGCATGGAGATGGCTGCAATTTCGAGGACGAGGACCGTTTTTCCCAAGGCCGCCGGTTCGCGCATCAAGCCGTTATGTATGGCTTTCTTCTGTGTTTCGCCGCCACGAGTGTGGCGACGTTGATGCATTACCTGCTGGATCTGCGCGCGCCTTACCCGCTCTGGTCCCTGCCGAAGCTTCTCGGCCTGTCGGGTGGCTTGCTGCTGACCCTGGGTTGCATCGAGATGATCCGTCTGAAGCTGCGGGCGGATCCCGAACTCGGTGCCTCGGGCGCGACGAGCGGCGAATTCGGCTTTGTCGCTCTCTTGGGCTTTGTCGGTTTGAGCGGATTGGCGCTTTATGGGCTCGGTCAAACCCCGCTGATGCCGGCCATGTTGGCCTTGCATCTTGGGGCCGTGCTCGCATTCTTCCTGCTGACACCGTTTTCCAAGATGGCACACGGCTTCTATCGCCTCGCCGCGCTGACTGCCGATGCGCAAAAGAAAAGGGAGGTGGCTCGGTAAGAGGCAGTGGCCGGGCGCGCAAAGCTGTCGTCCGAACGAGAGATGGACCAATGCGCGCTGGTTGTTGAGGATCGCGGCTTCGGGCGCTTAGCAGGCATTGGGCCCGAGCGCAGCTAGTAACCGCTTTCCACTCAATTCGGAATTCGTCGCTCTGCGAGAATTTCTTTAAGCAGTTTATGAACCCGGGCGGCCGTGCGTGACGGAAGCGTTATCCAATTCTCAAAGACGGAATTTCCATAAACCGAAGCCTGAAGTGCCCGGGATGGCTTCGGTTTATAGGATCGAGCGTTATGCCGAGGTTGCCGCAGCGCCCTGCACGAGTACCGGCTCGAAATAGGTCTTCGAGCGCCCGCCGATCGTGATCGGGTCGATCATCGAGACGCATTTCTGGTAATGCGCGGTCTTTCGGTGATCTTCCAACGCATCATCGCTTTGAAAAATTTCATAGACGAAGAAGTTGTTCTCGTCCTCGGGGTCGTGCAGCAGGTCGAAGCGCAGGTTGCCCGGTTCTTCGCGCGTGCCGTCGCAGTTGATCTTGAAGGCTTCGAGGAAAGTCTCGCGCGTGCCCGGCTGCACCTTGATATTCACCAGTTGAATCAGCATTCAGAAGTCCTTTCTTGCAGGTCTCACGTGCCCGGGGCACGCCACATGGATTGGGTGACGCCCTCGGCCACCAGCGCGCGCTGCGCGGCATAGGCGCGTTGCCAGCGGTCGCTTGCCTCGTCGTAGAGGTCGCGCAGCGCGCGGTTCGGTTGGTATTCATCTTCGATGCAGGACCATGCCGCGCCTGCGTCCTTCAGCGAGCCGAACTGGCCGGACCCGGTCGCGGCCGCTGCCGCACAGCCAAGCGCGGTGGCTTCCTTCACCTTCGAAGTGGCGACCGGCAGGCCGGTAACATCCGCAAGGATTTGCGCCCAATGCTGGGATTTCGATGCGCCTCCGGCAAAGACGATGCGCGCGGGGCGCTCGCCGGTCAGGGCGAAGACCGCCTCGAGATTGCGATGCGCGACGATGGCGGCATTCTCCTGCAAGGCGCGAAAGATCGCGGCGGGCCCGGATTTCTCGGGATCGAGCGAAAGGTTGAGCAGCGACGGGGCCGCGTGGATCCATTCGTGGTAGCGCATCACGTCGGACAGGATCGGGATGATCCCATGCGCACCGGGCGGCACCTCCTTCGAGGCGGCTTCCAGCTCGGAATACCCCTTGCCCTGCCCGAAGGCGTCGCGGAACCAACGCATCGCTGCCCCGGTGAAGAAGCTGATCGCTTCGGCCTGATTGAGATGCGAGACCACATGCGGGTTGATCCGGAGTTTCATGCTCGGGTCGGTCAGGGTCAGCGGGACATTGACCACCTGCTGCCAGAACGTGCCGCCGAGCACCGCGCAATCGCCATTCCCGACAATCCCGAGCCCTAGTCCCCCGGTTTGGCAATCGCCGCCACCCGCCACGACCAGCGTACCAGGCGCGAGCCCGGTCTCCTCTGCCGCCGCGCCTGTTACCGTGCCCACGCATTCTCCGGTCACGACGCCGCGCGGGAAGATGTCGCTGCGCAGCCCCAGTTTCTCCATCGCGTCGCCAAGCACCTTGCGATCTGCGAGGCCGATCAGCCCGGTCGTCCCGGCATTTGACGGCTCGGAAGTGAGTTCTCCCGAAAGCCGATAGAGCACCCAATCCGACAGCATCGTCAGGGCCCGGGCCCGGTCGAGCACCTCGGGCATGTGCCGGCGCAGCCAGATCAGCCGGGGGAGGGCTCCAAGCGCGTAGGTTTGCCCCGAGCGCGCATAGATGTCTTCCTCCAGCCCCGGATAGTCCCGCTTGAGTTCGCGGACCTCGGCATCGGCGCGCGCATCGACATTCGCACAGGCCCAGATTTCCGCACCGCTCTCGTCATGCAGAACGAAGGCCTCGCGCATCGCCGTGGCGCTGACCGAGACGATATCCTTTGGATCGACACCGGACTTCGCGATCACCTCGCGGCAGCAGCGGGCCAGCGCTGCCCAGTTGCCTTCCGTGTCGAAATCCATCGAGCCAGGATAGCGCGGGTCGCTGGCGTGCCACCATTCCTGCCCGGCGGTCGCGATCTCGGCGCCGGTCTCGTCGAACAGGACGGCCCGCCCGCTGCCGGTGCCAGCGTCGAAGGCGAGAAAATAGCGCATGTCAGTCCTCCGCGGCGTCGAGGAGCGACAGCGCGGTCGCCTCATCGGTCACCAGAATGTCGAGAATTTGGCCGCGCAGCGCGGCGAGGATCGGGGTCACCTTGTTTGGGCCCCCGGCGGCGCCGATTACCTGCTCGCAGTCGCGGAGCTGGACCAGATCGACGCCGATCACGCGCTCATGCAGCGGCAGCTCCATGTCCTGCCCGGTCCGGTCGTAGAACCGACAGAGCACATCGCCACGTGCACCGCTGCGGCGCAGTGGCTCGATTTCGCCTGCGGTAATATAGCCTTGCGCAACCACGGTCGCCTGTTCCGAGATGCCGCCTATCCCGACCAGCTTGTAATCGGCCGCGATCGCCTGGTTGAGCAAGGACGAGATCGCAGGCTCTCGCAGCAGGGCGGCGGCCAGTTCCGGCGTCGAGACGACGAGCGGCGCGGGGATGATGTTCGGCGTGCGGTCCCAATGTGCCTCGCGCATCCCCTGCACATAGGTCTGCACGCCGCCCGTCAGCGAAAACAGCTCGATCCGGCGCTCCTGCACCACATGGCCGAGCACCCGGATGGCGTTCGACACGGTGGCGCCCCAGCCGACCGCAAGACTGTCGCCGGGCGCGAGTTTCTGCATGAGGTAATTCGCCGCCGCCTGTCCGATCCGCGCGTCGACATCTGATCCGGCGCTGTCGGGGATCACGCGGCAATCCTTGAGGCGGAATCGCTCCTGCAGACGGGTCTCGATGTCGAGGCAGCCTTGCTGGCGCGAATTTATCCGCACTTCGATCAGCCCGGAGGCGCGTCCGGCATCGAGCAACCGCGATACCTTGATGCGCGAGAGGTTGAGCTGATGCCCGACTTCGCTCTGCGTGAGCCCGTCATTGTAATAGAGCCAAGCGACCCGCGCGAGCAGGGCTTCGTCCGTTTCGTTCGGCGCTAGCTCTTCCATGACGATCGGTCCTCCGAAGTGGTGGGGCAATGTTCAAATAACTCGTTACAAAAACATATGAACAAGTCAATAACTCAAAAACGCCGCATCGCAGCATAAAAAATAAGCTAAAAATTGTTGACAGCGAGTATATCGGATGAACAGATGTCATCACGACAAACAGATGAACATTCGAGGAGACGGGATGTTGATCGAGGGAGGCGCTATGACATCTGTGCTCGCCGAGCTTGGCCGGGTTTCTAAAAGCTACGGCGGCGTGCCCGTGCTTAAGGGCGTGGATTTCGCGGTGCGTGCCGGGGAAATCCATGCGCTTCTGGGCGGCAATGGTGCGGGTAAGTCCACCTTGATGAAAATCCTCGCAGGTCTGGTCGCGCCGACGGCAGGGCGGGTCTCCATTGGTGGAGCGCCACTGCATCCCGCGACGCCCGCGCAGGCGCAGGCGATGGGGCTGTATCTGGTGCCGCAAGAGGCGCATATCTTCCCCAATCAAAGCGTTCTGGAGAATATCTGCATTGGCCTGCCGCGCCGGGCAGAGGCTTATCGCGCGCGCATTGGCGAGCTGATCGCGGATCTTGGCGTCGCGCTGTCGCCCGATGCCAAGGCCGCGACCCTCGAGATCGCAGACCGACAGATCGTGGAAATCCTGCGGGGCCTCGTGCGCGAGGCGAAGGTGCTGATCCTTGACGAGCCGACCTCGGCGCTTACTCCGCATGAGGTGGACACGCTCTTCGATCGAATGCGGGCGCTTCGCGCGACAGGTCACGGGCTCGTCTTCATTTCGCACAAGCTGCACGAGTTGCGCGCGGTCAGCGACCGGATCACGGTGCTGCGCGACGGCTATGTCGTGCACAGCGCGAAGATGGCCGAAAGCAACGATGCGGAGATTCTCGCCGCGATGAGTCCCGGTGTCGCGGCCCTGCGCGACCGCCGCGCCGACAGGACCCGCGCCGAGCGCAAGACGCTCGAAGTCGCGGGGCTACGGGGCGAAGGCTTTGTCGATATCTCTTTCGATGTGCATCACGGAGAAGTTCTCGGTCTGACCGGGGTCGTCGGGGCAGGGCGCACCGAACTGGCTGAAACCCTCGTCGGACTGCGGCCGCGTGCTGGCGGTAAGGTCGCACTCGAGGGCCGCGCTTTCGTCGCCCGGACACCGCGCGACGCGGTGCGTGAGAATGTCGTGCTGCTGTCCGAAGACCGGCAGCAATACGGGCTCTTTCTCGATGCGCCACTTTACTGGAATACCTCTTCGCTCGTGCATTATCTGCTGCCCTTCCTGCTGCGGCCTGGCACAGAGCGCGCGCGCTTCGAAGGTTATCGCAAGACGCTTGGGATCAAATGCGAGACGGCGGAGCAACCGGTGCGCAGCCTTTCGGGTGGAAACCAGCAAAAGGTTCTGCTGTCGAAATGCCTCGCCGCAATGCCGCGGGTTCTGATCCTCGACGAGCCGACGCGCGGCGTCGATGTGGGCGCGCGCAACGATATTTACGAACTGATCGAACAGCTGGCCGACGCAGGCACGGCGGTGTTGCTGATCTCTTCTGATTTCGACGAGGTCGTGCGCCTGTCGGACCGGATCGCGGTAATGGCGGGCGGGCACCTCGCCGGCGAGCTTCCGGGCGGAAGCAGCACCGACGAGATCGCCGAACTGGCCTTCGAATCCAAGGAGGCCGTCCATGCTTGAACGGATCGCCCGCGAACGTGTCGCGACCTTGTTCCTCGTCACGCTGATCGTGCTGTTGCTTGTCGGTGCGGCGGCGCCTGGGTTCCTCTCGGCGCGCACCGCTTCGATCATCTGGTCGAACGGCCTGGTGCTGATGCTCGTGGCGCTGGGGATTTTTCCAGTGATCCTGACGCGCAATATCGACGTCTCGGGCGGCTCGGTGCTCGGGCTCTCGGCGGTGACGCTGGGCCTGACGGTGAACGCAGGGGCGTCGCTCCCGGTGGCGATCGCGGCCGCGCTTGGCGCGGGCGTGGCAGCGGGCGCGCTCAATGGAGGGCTCGTGGCGCTGCTTGGCGTGCCCTCCATCGTGGCCACGCTTGGCACGCTTGGCCTGTTCCGCGGCGTGATGCTGATCGCCACCGGCGGCGAGTGGATCGAGGAGCTGCCGCAAGGCGTCAAGGACCTCTCCGGCAAAGGTTTCCTAGGGCTGTCGGCGGTGGGTGTCGTAGCGCTCGCGCTGATCGCGGCGGTCTGGTTGGTGCTGCGCACCCGGCGCGGACGCTGGATCTTCGCGGTAGGTGACAACCGCGAGGCAGCGCGCCATCTGGGCCTGCCGGTGCGCCGGATCGAGTTTCTCGCCTTTGTCTGGGCGGGCGCGATGTATGCCATCGCGGGTATCGCCTTTGCGGCGCAGATCGGCTTCGTGCCCAATCAGGCTGGCTCGGGGATGGAACTGCGCGCGATCGCGGCGCTCGTGCTGGGCGGGATCAGCCTGCTGGGCGGCGTCGGATCGGTTGCCGGGGTTGTGATCGGCGTGATCTTCTTCACCTCGATCAACACCGCGCTCGTCTTCCTCAAGATCCCGGCCTACTGGAACGACCTCATCGGCGGAGCGATGCTGCTCGCCGTGCTGCTGATCGACGGTCGACTGCGGATCGCGCTGGAAGCGCGCGACCGCGCGGCGCGTTACCGCCGAGGCGAAACGCCCCCACCCAAAACCCGTGATCTGGAGGAAGCGGCATGAAGCGTCTCGTGATGCGCTGGGAGGTCCTGTTGCTCGGGCTTCTGGTCCTTGAGCTCGTGGTGTTCGGCGCCATCAATCCGCGCTTCCTCAAGTTGAGTTCGCTGCTCTATGGCACCTCGGATTTCGTGCATGTCGGGATCGTCGCGGTGCCGCTGACGCTCGTCATCATCGCTGGCGGGATCGACGTGAGCTTCGCCTCCACCGTCGGGCTCTGTGCGATCACTTTCGGGATTGCCAATTTCTTCGGGATGCCGCTTCCGGTTTCGCTTGCGGTGGGCTTCGCGACGGGTGCGCTCGCGGGGCTGCTGAACGCGACGATCATCCGGCTCACGCGGCTGCAACCGCTCGTGGTGACGCTTGGCGCGCTCTATATGTTCTCGGGCGCGGCCACGGTGCTCTCCGGCGTCGTCGGCGCGAACGGCTATGACGGCATCGGCGGCTTCCCGGCGGCCTTCACCGGGCTTGGCTACCAGATGATCCTCGGCCTGCCGATGCCGCTTTTCGTGTTCCTCGCCTTCTCGCTGGTGATGCTGGTTCTGCTGCATGTCACGCGCTTCGGGCGTCTGGTGTTCCAGATCGGCCAGAACGAATCCGCCGCGCGCCACGCGGGCATGCCCGTCGCTCGGGTGCAGCTGCTGACCTATGTCATTACCGGGCTTGCCGCCGCGCTCGCGGGGCTGCTGCTGTCGGCCTATTTCGGCTCGGCGCGGGTCGATCTGGGCAAGGCAACGCTGCTGCCCGCGATCACCGCCGCCGTTCTCGGAGGCGCCTCGATCTATGGCGGTCAGGGCTCGGTCATCGGCACCATCATCGCCACTTTCATCATCGGTTACCTGCAGCAGGGCCTGCAGATGAGCGGTGTTCCCAGTCAGGTTTCCAGCGCGTTGTCCGGAGCGCTGCTGGTTGTCGTCGTCGCAATGCGCCACGGGGCGTCCTTGCTGCGCGAGTTCATTCCGGTGCGGCCGCGTCCGTCAGAATGACGCGTCCAGAGAGTTCAGAGGAGGAGAACTGAAATGCGTAAATCGACCAAATGGGTGATGGGCACCCTTGCGGTAGGGATGCTGATGGCCAATTCGGCCGCGGCCGAGGACATCGCCTTCATTCCGAAGCTTGTCGGGGTGGGCTACTTCACGTCGGGCGGCAAGGGCGCTGTCGACATGGGCAAGAAGCTTGGCGACAACGTCACTTATGACGGGCCGACCGAACCCAGCGTGTCAGGGCAGGTTCAGTTCGTGAACAACTTCGTCAATCAGGGCTACAAGGCGGTGATCCTCGCCTCGGTCTCGCCCGATGGCCTTTGCCCGGCGCTCAAGCAAGCGATGGCGCGCGACGTGCTGGTGATGACCTGGGACTCGGATGTGAACCCGGATTGCCGCTCCTACTACATCAACCAGGGCACGCCCGCGCAGTTGGGCGGCATGCTGGTGGACATGGCATCCGACGGGCTGAACGGCAAGGACAAGGCCAAGGTCGCCTTCTTCTATTCCTCGCCGACCGTGACCGACCAGAACGCCTGGGTCGCGGCCGCGAAGGAGAAGATCGCGAAGGAGCATCCCGGCTGGGAAATCGTGACCACGCAGTACGGCTATAACGACGCGCAGAAATCGCTTCAGACCGCAGAGGGCATCCTCAGCGCCTATCCCGATCTCGACGCGATCATCGCGCCCGATGCCAACGCGCTTCCCGCCGCAGCCCAAGCTGCCGAAAATCTGGACAAGGCTGGCAAAGTGACGATCGTGGGCTTCTCGACACCCAACGTGATGCGCCCCTATGTGAAGCGCGGAACGGTTGCGCGCTTCGGCCTGTGGGACGTGACCCAGCAGGGTGCGATCTCGGTGGCGGTCGCCGATCACGTGCTCAAGAACGGGCCGCTTCAGGTCGGTGACACGATGGATGTGCCCGGCATCGGCGAAGTGAAGGTCTCGCCCAACTCGGTGCAAGGCTACGATTATGAAGCCAAGGATAACGGCATCGTTTTGCTGCCCGAACGCACCGTGTTCACCAAGGATAATATCGACAACTTTGATTTCTGATCCCCAGTGATCGCACCTAGCGGGGGCGCGGCGACGCGCCCTCGCAAACACGTTGAAAAAGGAGCCTCCCATGCAATCGCGCTGGAACGACGCCGACGCCCATTCATTCGCTGAGGCTGCTGAAGCGGCAGGCCAACCCGCGGCACTGGGGCTGCGCGTCTATAGCTCGCGTCTGATCGGACAGAACCCTGAACTGGTGCTGCATGGCGGTGGTAATACATCGGTCAAGATTCCCGATGCGCCGGGCGGCGCGATCATTCATGTGAAGGGGTCGGGGTGGGACCTCGGCGATATCGAAGCGCCGGGCCTCCCGGCGATGCGATTGGAGCCGCTGCTGGAGACGCGGTCCATCCCGTATATGTCGGACGAAGAGATGGTGGCGTTCCTGCGCAGCCAGCTGCTCGACCCGACCGCGCCGAATCCTTCGGTAGAGGCGCTGCTGCACGCCTATATGCCGCAGGCATTCGTCGATCATTGCCATGCAACGGCGATCCTCGCGCTGGCCGATCAAGAGAACATGGAGACGGTGGTGCGCGATCTCTATGACGGTCGGGTCGGCTTCGTGCCCTACGTCATGCCCGGCTACGCGCTCAGCCATGCGTGCAAGGATGCGCTTGCTCGCGACCCGCATATGGAAGGCCTCTGGCTCGAGAAGCACGGGCTGTTCACCTTCGCCGAGACCGCGCGCGAGAGCTATGAGCTGACGATCGAGTTCGTTAGCGCCGCCGAAGCGTTTCTCGCGTCGCAAGGGATCACTGTGGAGGGTCCGCAGTCCAATGACGCGCCGGTCCCCGATGATCTGGTCTCTGCGCTGACCCGGGCCCTCGCCGCGCAGGGAGCGCTTGGCGCCGAGCCCGTGGTAGACTTCCGCACGACACCTGCGATCCGGCGCTATCTCTCGCGCGAGGATTTGTCGGAGCTGGCAATGCGTGGCACAGCGACCCCGGACCACGTGATACGTATCAAACCCTTCCCGCTGATCGTGGAGGTCGGGGACGATGTCGCGGCGATCGAGCGCAAGCTCGCGGGTTACGCCGATCGCTATCAGGCCTATTTCGAGCGCAACGCGCCCCATGCTTCCGAGCCGAAGACCATGCTCGATCCTGCGCCGCGCGCGGTGCTTGTGCCAGGCGAGGGGCTTTTTGCAGTCGGTGCGAACGAGAAAGCGGCGCGCATCGCAGGCGATCTGCTGGAGCAGACGGCGCGTATCGTGAACGCGGCGGAAGAGTTCGGGCGCTTCGCCCCGATTTCCGAGCGCGAGCTGTTCGACATGGAATACTGGTCCCTCGAACAGGCGAAGCTGAAGAAGTGAGGGAAAGCGTGAGCGCTTAGACAAACGGCATTATTGGATAGTGCGACAAGCTTCGGTTGAGTGCTTGCCATGGACTTCGTGGCGAGTATCGACCTGAGATGAGCACCGTCAATGCAGCGAATGTCTGCTCTCGCCCAAAAACGACCGAGCCCTTGGCGCGGGCAACAGAAGTGAGAGCCCTCACGTTCGGCTCGTGTCGTTGGGGGCTGCGGGCGTCATGCCCGATTGCTGCCGGGAAATTTGGGCGGGTGAGGTTCTGCGCTCTGCTTGATCGCCCGTCCCTTGCGGCCGCATCCATAGGGCGTGCCCTCAGGGCGTCGCTCTTTTCGTTAGAGGAGAAGTCTAATGAACGACCGAGTAACGTTGGATGGCCTGAGGCGCATGCTGCGCTCTTTCTACATGATCGAGTCCATCTTCCGATTTTCCTGCGCGCTGAGCGAGAGATGGCGGAGATGGAGGCCGAGCTTGCGGCTATAGAGCGGGCGAAAGCGATCCTTCGACTCGACGAGGATGAATGCCCTGATAGTCCGGGAACGTGATCCGCAAAGTGTTACCTTTGCGAATCTGATCCGGTCCGCAATTAGCTGGTTTAGCTATAAAAAAAGGAGAGTGGCTGGGGCGGTAGGATTCGAACCTACGGTGCGCGGTACCAAAAACCGGTGCCTTACCACTTGGCTACGCCCCAACTTGGGGGCTATCTAGCCAAGCTCGCGCGGGGCTTCAAGAGGAAAATCCGACAAATTTCGATTGCGCGTCATGCGCCGCTACGGCAAGCGAGGCGGCATGGAAAAATGCGATGTTGTGATACTCGGCGCGGGCGCTGCCGGGCTGATGGCCGGGATCGAGGCGGCGCGGCGCGGGCGGTCGGTGCGCGTGCTCGACCACGCACGGCGCCCGGGCGAGAAGATTCGAATCTCCGGCGGCGGGCGGTGCAACTTCACCAACCGGCTACTGACCCGGCAGAATGCGACCGAACGCTTCCTGTCGCGCAATCCCCGCTTCGCTCTCTCGGCGCTGTCGCGCTATACGCCTGCGGATTTCATCGCGCGGTTGGATGCGGCAGGGATCGCGTGGCACGAGAAACATCTCGGCCAGCTGTTCTGCGACGGGAAGGCTACGCAGATCATCGACCTGCTGCTGCGCGATCTGCGTGCGGCAGGGGGCGAGCTGTCGCTCGAGACCTCGATCGACCGGGTGGAGCGCGAGGGCGAAGGTTTCCTGGTGACGACCTCGCAAGGCCCGATCCGCGCGGCTTCGGTGATTGTGGCGACGGGCGGCAAGTCGATCCCGAAGATGGGGGCGTCGAGCCTCGGCTACGAGATCGCGCAGCGCTTCGGCCTCGAGATCGTCGAGACGCGCCCCGCTCTGGTGCCCCTGACCTTCGCCGAGCAGGATCTCGCGCGCACCGCGCCGCTGTCCGGCCTCGCGCGGCCCGTCGATCTGCGGCTCGGCAAGACGCATTTCGCCGAGGATCTGCTGTTCACCCATCGCGGGCTGTCCGGCCCTGCAATCCTGCAGATATCCAGCTATTGGCGCGAGGGCGACACGCTCAGGGTCGATCTCGCGCCAGGCGATGACATCGCGGGGGCGCTGGCTGAGCAGCGCGACGCGGCGGGCCGGCAGGCGCTGCACAATGCGCTTGCGCGGCATCTGCCGGAGAAGCTCGCGCAATTTGTGGTGGCGGAGGCAAAGCTCAAGGGGCGGCTGGCCGAGCAATCGAACAAGGATCTGGCCAAGCTCGACGATCAGATTCATCGCTGGCAGGTGCGGCCCGTGGGCTCGGAAGGTTATCGCACGGCGGAGGTCACGCTGGGCGGCGTGTCCACCGATGCGCTCGACGCGAAGACGATGGAAGCCAAGCAGGTGCCAGGGCTCTATTTCATCGGCGAGGTGGTCGATGTCACCGGCTGGCTCGGTGGCTACAACTTCCAGTGGGCCTGGGCGTCCGGCTGGGCGGCGGGGCAGGTGGCCTAAGCGGCCTCCCCTTCCTCTTGGGGGAAATATCCCGGGGGGCCGAAGGGCGGGGGCAGAGCCCCCTCCCCGGGCCGATCCCGGCGCGGCCGCTTCCTTACCGCCCGACCGCAACGTAATCCGCGAAGCCCGCCTTCCTGACGTCCTTCTCGGAGTAGATGTTGCGCAGGTCGGCCATGCGCGCGGTCTCCATCGTCGTCGCGATCTTCTGCAGATCGAGCGCGCGGAACTCGTTCCACTCGGTCAGGATCACCACGCAATCGGCCTTCTCGGCTGCCGCATAGGCGTCATCCATCCAGGACACGCCCGGCAGCAGCGCTTCGCCCTCGCGCTTGCCCTGCGGGTCGACCACACGGACCTTCGCGCCGCCGCCCACCAGTGCGGGCACGATGGTCAGGGCAGGGGCCTCGCGCATGTCGTCGGTGTTCGGCTTGAAGGTCACGCCATAGACCGCGATCGTCTTGCCATTGACCGAGCCGCCGCAGAGATCGACGACCTTCTCGATCATCCGCCGCTTGATGTCGTCATTCACCTTGATGACGGTTTCGACGATCTCCATCGGGCAGGAGTAGTCCTGACCGATCCGCGCGAGCGCCGCCGTGTCCTTCGGGAAACACGAACCGCCGTAGCCCGGGCCCGCATGCAGGAACTTGTTGCCGATCCGGCCGTCGAGCCCCATGCCGCGCGAGACCTGCTTGATATCCGCGCCGGTCTTCTCGCAGAGCCGCGCGATCTCGTTGATGAAGGTGATCTTCGTCGCGAGAAATGCGTTCGCCGCGTATTTGATCATCTCGGCGGTTTCCAGATCGGTGTAGAGGATCGGGAATTCGCGCAGGAAGAGCGGGCGGTAGATCTCACCCATCACAGCCTCGGCCTTCTCGGAGGTGGTGCCGACGACGACCCGGTCGGGCCGCATGAAATCGTCGATCGCCGCGCCCTCGCGCAGGAATTCGGGGTTGGAGGCCACGTCGAACTCGATGTCGGGACGGGTCTTGCGCACGACCTCCGCGACCTGACGGTTGGTGCCCACCGGCACGGTCGATTTCGTCACGATCACCGCATAGCCGGTCATCGCGTTGGCGATCTCCTCGGCGGCGGCCATCACATAGGTCAGGTCCGCATGGCCATCGCCGCGCCGCGTCGGCGTGCCCACCGCGATGAAGACCGCATCGGCGCCTGCAACGGCTTTCTTCAGGTCGGTGGTGAAGGAAAGACGCCCGCCTTCGACGTTCTTCACCATCAAATCGTCGAGGCCCGGCTCGTAGATCGGCACGCGGCCGCCCTCGAGCATTTCGATCTTCGCGGGGTTCTTGTCGACGCAAACGACCTCATGGCCGAAATCGGAGAAACACACCCCCGAAACCAGGCCAACATAGCCCGTGCCGATCATCGCGATTTTCATATTCTCGTCCTTGCCTGTGCTATGTCGATGCCTTGATTCCCGGGCGGCGAAGATGCAAGCCATTTCCCGGCAAGTTCTGGTAATTCTTCTCAGAATCCGCGCCGCTCAAGAAGCGCAGAATGGTGCCATGTGCCGCGTTAGACACGAATTGTGGGCATTTCATGCAATAAACGTGCCAAAGTGCAACAGTCTTCGCCTCTGCGTGAATGGGCCGTGTAATTCACTCTTTGCAATCCCGGGAAGCTGTGTAAGTCTCGCCGGGAAGCTGCCAGAAAACCCGGCGGCTCCCTACGGTAATGACGGAGATTACTATGAAAAAGATCGCTACCATCGCCCTGGCCCTCGGCCTCACCGGTTCGACCGCTTTCGCCGGTGGCTACACCGCTCCGGTCGTCGAGCCCGAGCCCGTCGTGGTTGAGCAGTCGTCGTCCTCGAACGCCGGCATCATCATCCCGGTTCTGCTGCTGATCGGCGTTGCTGTCGCAGCCTCGAACAACTAATTTCGGTTAACACCGAATTGGAAGAGGCCGGACGTTAGCGTTCCGGCCTCTTTCATTTCCGGAGATACGGGGTAGGGCCTGACGCTCCGGGGACAGGAAAAGCCCGCGCTTGGCGCGGGTTTTTCTTTTGCGGAAAGAGGAGGGATCCGCCCGAGCGGGGCACCGGATCGCGCGCCGCATGACAGATCCCGTCCTCTCGGGAAAAGCAAAACTGGACGTCGGGGCATCCGCCGGGTAAATCCGCTCTGGACTGCGTGAGAGGGAGCCCCGCATGAGCCAGAGATTCACCCGCCGTGAGAGTTTCGCCCTTGCCGCAGGCGCCGCCGCTCTGGCCGCGCCGCCCGTGTTGGCCGACGAGCCGGAGGTCACTCTGCGACTCCACCAGTTCCTGCCGCTGACCAGCTTCGTGCCCGCCCATATCCTCACACCGTGGATCAAGGCGGTCGAGGAGGCGACGCAGGGCCGGGTTCGCATCCAGCACTACCCCTCCATGCAGTTGGGCGGGAAACCGACCGATCTCGTCGATCAGGTCACCGATGGGGTGGTCGACATTGTCTGGACACTGCCGGGCTACACGCCGGGACGGTTCCCGCGCACCGAGGTGATGGAGCTGCCCTTCATGGTCGCCGAGGCCGAGGCGGCCTCCGCAGCGCTGTGGGAATTGGCGCAAGCGAAGATGATCGACACGGATTTTCGCGACTTCCATCTTCTGGGCACCTGGGTGCACGGGCCGGGCGTGATCCACGCGAACAAGGCGGTGCGGAACATTCCCGATTTCGAGGGGCTGAAACTGCGCGGGCCTTCGCGGGTGACGACGAAGCTGCTGGAGCATTTCGGCGCGACGGCAGTCGGGATGCCGGTGCCTTCTGTGCCCGAGGCGCTTTCCCGCGGGACGATCGATGGGGCGCTTTTGCCTTGGGAGGTGTCCGCCTCGCTGCATATCGGCGAGCTGGTCCACCATCACACGCAATTCGCCGGGCCGTCGATCTACACCGCGAGCTTCATCCTCGCGATGAACAAGGAGCGCTACGCCGCGCTCGATCCCGAACTGCAAGCCGCGATCGACAGCGTCTCCGGCGCCGACTTCTCGGCGCAGGCGGGCCGTTTGCAGCAGGCCGAGGATATCCCCTCGCGTCAGGCCGCGATGGATCTGGGCAACGAGATCATCACGATCCCGGCCGAGGATACACCTATGTGGAGAGACGCCTCGCAGCCCGTGATCGACGCATGGGTCGCCGAGATGAAAGAGAACGGCGTGCCGGGCGATGAGCTACTGGAAACCGCGCGCGCCCTGATCGAGAAACACCTGTTCTGAGCATGGCTCGCGGCGCGATCGAGAGGGCGGCGCAGGGGCTCGCGCTGCTCGGCGGGCTGGTGCTATTGGCGCTGGTCGTGATGACCTGTCTCTCCAGCCTCGGCGCGCTCGGCTTGAAGGGCGCGCAAGGCGGTTGGCTCCCCGGGGGCGTTGGGATAGGCCCGTTCAAGGCAGGTTTCGAGATCGTCGAACTGAGCCTGCCTGCCATCGTCTACGCTATGATCCCCTTGGTGCAACTGCGCCACGCCCATGCGCGGGTCGAGATCCTGCGTGGCCGTTCGGCGCGCTGGCTTGACCTGTTCTGGCAGTTGGTGGCGGCGGTGTTGTTCGCTGTGATCGCGTGGCGGATCGGATTGGGTATGGGGGCGAAGATGCGCTCGGGCACCACGACCTTCCTGCTGGGGCTGCCGCTCTGGTGGGGCTATGCGGCCTGCTTGCCCGGCGCATGGGGCTCAGCCGTGGTGGCCACGTGGAACGGCTGGCGGCTTGCGGCTGGCGGGGGATACCATGAGTGATTTCGCCCTCGCATTGACCTCTTTTCCACTATTGCTGCTGATGATCGCGCTGCGCGCGCCGATCGGGCTGGCCATGCTGATCTTGGGCGCAGGCGGGCTCTGGGCGCTGACCGGAAGCCCGCAGATCTGGCTCGCCAAGATGAAGAACGAGGGGTTTTCGACCTTCGCCCATTACGAGCTGTCTGTGATCCCGATGTTCCTGCTGATGGGGCAATTCGCGACCCAGGGGGGGATGAGTCGCGCGCTGTTTCGCGCCGCGGACGCGCTGATCGGGCACCGGCGGGGCGGGCTGGCGATGTCAGCGATCGCAGCCTGCGCGGGCTTTGGTGCGATCTGCGGCTCCTCGCTCGCGACGGCGGCGACGATGGGGCGTGTGGCACTGCCCGAGATGCGGGCGGCGGGCTATTCGAGCGCGCTCGCCACCGCGACGCTCGCGGCGGGCGGCACGCTCGGCATCCTGATCCCGCCCTCGATCGTACTGGTGATCTTCGCGATCCTCACCGAGCAGAACATCGCGACGCTCTTCGCCGCCGCCGTGCTGCCGGGGTTGCTGGCCGTTCTGGGCTACGTGATCGCGACGCGCGCCTACCTGATCCGGCATCCTGACGCCGCCGGCGCTCCGCGCGCTGCGCTCAATTGGGCCCAACGTGTGCGGGCGCTGATTGGAATCTGGCCAGTGATCGCGATCTTCGCGCTCGTCGTGGGTGGCATCTATGGCGGCATCGTCTCGCCCACCGAAGGTGCGGCCATCGGCGCGGCGCTGACTGGGATCGCCGCCTGGGCCTCGGGGGGCTTGCGCGGAGGCGGGCTGGTGCGCGCCCTTTTGGAGACCGCGCAGACGACCGGGATGGTGTTCTTCATCATCCTTGGCGCGGCGGTCTATAACGGGTTCCTCGGCTTCGCGCGCTTCCCGCAGGAACTCGCGCAGATGATCACCGGCGCGGGGGTGTCTCCGTGGGCTGTGCTGATCGCGATGCTGGTTCTTTATCTCGTCCTCGGTTGCTTCATGGACAGCCTCTCGATGATCCTGCTGACTGTGCCGACCTTCTGGCCGATCGTCGCGGGGCTCGATTTCGGCCTCGACCCGCAGGCACTCGCGATCTGGTTCGGGGTGCTGGTGCTGATCGTGGTCGAGGTCGGGCTGATCACGCCGCCCGTGGGCATGAACCTCTTCGTCATTTCCGCCATCGAAGGGCAGGGGCCGGGCCGCGCGAGCTGGGGCGCGGTCAGCTGGTTCGTCTGCGCCGATCTGATCCGGATCGCGCTGATCGTAGCGATCCCGGCGCTAGCGCTTCTGCCGCTCTGATACGGGAGAACAAAAGAGCGGTGATTTCTGCGCGCTTCTGTGCGAGCATAACCCGGAGGAGGACCGCCCATGACCGAGATTACCAGCGATTTCAAAGGGCAGACCGTGATCTGCACCTTCGAGATGACGCCCGCCACAGCCGACGAATTGATGGAGAAGCTGCAAGCCGCCTATGCCGAGGTGATCTCGAAAGCGCCCGGTTTCATCGGCGCGGGGCTGCATATGAACGACGCGCGCACGCGGATCGCGACCTATTCCAAATGGCACGAGCGCGGCGACTATCAGGCGATGCTGCGCAGCCCCGAGATGATCGAGCGCAACCGGGTCATCTACACGCTCTGCCGCAATTTCGAGCCGGTGATGTACGAAGTTTCCGCCGATTTCTGACTGGCGCGCAGGGGGCGCTGCGCTGCCGAAATAGGCGCGCGAAGAGGGAACTTCAGAACGCGCCTCGCGTTGATGTGAAAAGACATATCGGAGTGAAATCATGGAAAGCGTTCTGCAAGCAATCGGCACGGTCGGCCTGATCCTTCTCGTGCTCGCAGGTCTTCTGGCGGGCTGGATCGCGAGCGTCGTCTCGGGCGGACGTCACAAAGCCGCCTATCTGGCGATCGGCGTCGTCGGCGCCCTCATCACCCCGTTCATCGTGGCCCTTCTGGGCGGAGCGGTGCTTGCGGCGGGCGGCCTGCTTGCGATAATCGCCATCGCGCTTGTCGGGGCGGTGATCGTGCTGATCATCGGCAAGATGATCCTCGACTGACGCATGCGGCGCGGGTCAGGGCAAGGGCCCGCCCCGCGCCATCCACCATCCCAGCTTCAGGTAGGCGAAGCCTTCGCGGGCGCGGGCCTTCGCGCTTGCGCGGTGCGTGGGGCAATCCGCGCGTGCCCGCAGCCCCATCCGGCGCGCGATCATCACCGCGCGCGGTGCGTGGTAGGGATCGGTGACGATGGTTACCTCGTCGCCATCCAGATGCGCCTGCGCGAAGCCGATATTCTCGTAAGTGCTGGTCGAGCGATCTTCGAGAAGGATCGCCTCAGAATCCACACCTTCCGCGCGCAATATCCGGGCCATCACTTCCGCCTCGCTCGGTGGATACCGCCCGACACCCCCGCAGCAGATCACCCGCTCCGCCGCGCCCGCGTGCCATAGCGTAGCCGCGTGCCGCGTGCGCCGTAGCAAGGTGGGGGACGGGGCGCCCTCCGCCCAGACCGCCGCGCCGAGGATCAAAATCGCTCTCATTTCGTTGAGCTAAAGATCCGCACGTCCGGCGACAAGGCCGGGAGTTATGTTAAGATCACGAAAAAGGGAGGTTATCATGCGTTTCATGTTTCTTGCCGCGCTGCTTGTTGCCGCGCCTGTTCTGACCGCGCCCGCTTTCGCCGAGCCGGTGAATATTCGCCCGGACGTTATGTCCGTGACCGTGGAGACTGCCAAGGGGCCGGTCGAGATCAAGCGGATTCAGGATAACGAGAACAAGCTGGAAGGCGAGTGGGCAAAGACCTCGCGCCCCTGTCCGAATTTCTGCATCCAGCCGATGATCCCGGCGCCGGGTGTGACCCCGGTGGGTGAACTGGAGATGATGGAGTTTCTCAAGGATCCCAACGTGGTGGTCGTCGACGGACGTGTGACCCGCGATTTTGAGGGCGGTGCGATCCCGGGCGCGATCAACATTCCCTACATGGAAGCACCCGACCGTCTGGGCGAGCTTGGCTGCCAGCCGGATTTCGAGGGCTTCATCTGCGATGGTCCGGACGTGAAATCGGTCGCGCTTTACTGCAACGGTCCGTGGTGCGGCCAGTCGCCGACAGCCGCGCGCCGGATGATCGAAGCCGGTTTCCCGGCGGAAAAGATCTATTACTACCGCGGCGGGATGCAGCAATGGCGGCTGCTGGGCTTGACGGTCAGCGGCGGCTGACCCTCATCCTCCGGATTCTGCGCAAGGGTAGGCTTCGCCATCGGGAAGCCGACAAAGCGCGTTGAAGAAGCCGCTGGAAAGTCGATCATAGCTGAGCATTCTGTGGTCCCGGTCGCGGGACTCGAGATAATCGCTGCACGACGCGAGGTAGTATAGCTCGCGTCGTTCGTCTTTCGCGTACCATTGGGTGAACGCGGCGCTGGCCGCACTAATGAGATCGCCCGAGCGGCCCATTTCGGCCTCGAACGCGGTCGCGATATCGGCCTGCATTGGCCAGGTCGCCAGCGCGTTCCAGGTGTCGGGCATCCCGGCTTTGCGCAAATCCCAGGCGACAGCGAGACTGTAGGTGGTGGCATCGGCCTCCATCGCGAAGATCGCGCGGGCGTTTTCCTTCATCGACAGGTTCGGCTCGGGGCAGGAGCCGTGGAATTTCTGCTCCAGATGGCGCAATTCGTGAATCAGAACTGCCTTTTGCAAGGCGGGTGCCATATCGGTGGCGATCACGAGCCGGGAGGAGCGCGGCTCGAAATATCCCCGCGCATCGTGCAGCGTGTCGGCAACACACAGCTCTCTAGCGTCTCGAAAGAGCGCAACATGAAGGCTCGGCCAGCGGTCGAGAGCGGGACGCAGCTGATCGACGATGGTTGCGACCTCGGGGGGATCGTCGAATGGCGGTGCGGCGCAGGTTAGGGTCTGGGCCTGCGCGGGCAGGGCGAGCGCACCGAGCCAGAGGCTCAGCAAGAGGCGCCGGACAAGCCTCACCGCCCCTTCCGCCGCTTCACACCCCCGCGCTGGCCCGGGCGACCCGCAGTAGACCGGCCCGTCGCCTTGACCGCGGCCTCGCTTGCTGCTTCCACTGCGGACTGTCGTGCGAGCGGGTCGTCGTGGACGGCGAGGTCCACCGCTTCGAGACGTTTCACCTCGTCGCGCAGGCGGGCGGCTTCCTCGAATTCCAGATCTTCGGCGGCCTTGCGCATCTTCGCGCGCATGTCGTCCAGATGAGCCTGAAGGTTGGCCCCCGGCTTCACCGCATCGACCTTGGCGGTCACGCGCGACATGTCGGTGTCGCCCTGATAGAGGCCCGCCAGAACGTCATCGACATTCTTCTTGATCGTCTCGGGCGTGATGCCGTGTTCCTCGTTATAGGCGATCTGCTTGGCGCGGCGGCGGTCGGTCTCGTCCATCGCGCGCTGCATCGAGCCGGTGATCCTGTCGGCATACATGATGACCCGCCCCTCGGAGTTCCGCGCGGCGCGGCCGATGGTCTGGATCAGCGAGGTTTCCGAGCGCAGGAAGCCCTCCTTGTCGGCATCGAGGATCGCGACCAGCCCGCATTCGGGAATGTCCAGACCCTCGCGCAGCAGGTTGATCCCGATCAGCACGTCGAACGCGCCCAGGCGAAGGTCGCGCAAGATCTCGATCCGCTCGATCGTGTCGATGTCGGAGTGCATGTAGCGCACGCGAACGCCCTGCTCGTGCAGGTATTCGGTCAGATCCTCGGCCATGCGTTTGGTCAGCGTGGTGACCAGCGTGCGATAGCCGCGCGCCGCGACGGTGCGGATTTCATCGAGCACGTCGTCTACCTGCGTCTCGACCGGGCGGATCTCCACGACCGGGTCGAGGAGGCCCGTGGGGCGAATGACCTGTTCGGTGAAGACGCCGCCTGTCTGTTCCAGCTCCCATGCGGCGGGCGTCGCCGAGACGAAAACCGACTGCGGGCGCATCGCATCCCATTCCTCGAACTTGAGGGGGCGGTTATCCATGCAAGACGGCAGGCGGAAGCCGTGTTCTGCCAGCGTGAACTTGCGCCGATAGTCCCCGCGATACATGCCGCCGATCTGGGGCACGGTGACGTGGCTCTCGTCGGCGAAGACGATCGCGTTGTCGGGGATGAATTCGAACAGGGTGGGCGGCGGCTCACCGGGTGCGCGACCCGTGAGATAGCGCGAATAGTTCTCGATCCCGTTGCAGACGCCGGTCGCCTCCAGCATCTCCAGGTCGAAATTCGTGCGCTGTTCGAGGCGCTGCGCCTCCAGCAGCTTGCCTTCCTCTTCCAGCTGCTTCAGCCGGAGCGCCAGCTCCTTGCGGATGCCCTTGGCCGCTTGCTGCAGGGTCGGGCGTGGTGTGACGTAGTGGCTGTTCGCGTAGATGCGGATCTGGTCGAAACTGTCGGTCTTCGCGCCCGTTAGCGGGTCGAACTCCGTGATCGCCTCCAGCTCTTCGCCGAAGAAGGAGAACCGCCAGGCGCGGTCCTCCAAGTGGGCGGGCCACAGATCGACCGTGTCGCCCTTCACCCGGAACGCGCCGCGCTGGAAGGCCGCGTCGAGGCGTTTGTACTGTTGCGCCACCAGCTCGTTGATGAACTTGCGCTGCTCGATCAGGTCGCCGGTCTTGAGATCCTGCGTCATCGCCGAATAGGTCTCGACTGAGCCGATGCCGTAGATGCACGAGACCGAGGCCACGATGATCACGTCGTCACGTTCCAGAAGCGCCCGGGTGGCCGAGTGGCGCATCCGGTCGATCTGCTCGTTGATCTGTGATTCCTTCTCGATATAGGTGTCCGAGCGCGGCACGTAGGCTTCGGGCTGGTAGTAGTCGTAATATGAGACGAAATATTCCACCGAGTTTTCGGGGAAGAAGCTCTTGAACTCGCCGTAGAGCTGCGCGGCCAGGGTCTTGTTGGGCGCGAGGATGATCGCGGGGCGCTGAGTCTCCTCGATCACCTTTGCCATGGTGAAGGTCTTGCCGGTCCCGGTCGCCCCGAGCAGCACCTGATCGCGCTCCATCGCCTCGACCCCGGAAGACAGCTCTGCAATCGCGGTGGGCTGGTCGCCGGCCGGAGCGTACTGAGTGTGCATCACGAACCGCTTGCCGCCTTCCAGCTTGGGGCGGGTAAGCACATCGGGGCGTTCGGTGGGCAGATTGGTATTGTTGTGGGGCATCGGGCAGACCTTTTGCTTGCTCCCCAGATTTGTCCTCTTTTCGTTCGCATTCAAGGGTTTGCGAGGGAGGTTGAGAAAAGCTTAATGCGCGCTGTCGGATTGTCCATATTTAACAGAGGCTTGTGGCGGAGTTCGGCCTGGGGTCGCGACGGTCCGGCGGAGCGTCTTTTGCCTCTTGGGGCGTGTCCGACCGCCGAGCGGCGCGTCACCCTGAGCTTGCCCTCCGGTCGGTCCGCAGGTCCGCCACCTTCTTTGTGCAAAGCCGATGCCCGGGCAACAGCGGCGGGCGGTCTTCCTTCCTTCCCGCTGCACCCTGCATAATCGCCGCGCATCCGTTGCCATTGCGCTCCGGGGCTTGCGATTTGTTGCAGATGCACTAAGAAAAGCCAGAGGTATCGCAGAGGAGTTTGCCCATGCGCGCGCGCATCTACCAACCCGCCCGCAACGCCATGCAATCGGGCAACGCGAAGACGCGGTTCTGGTATCTCGACTACGTCGCTGCCGACGCTCGCGAAATCGACCCGCTGATGGGCTGGACCAGCTCGAACGACACGCAGGCGCAGGTACGGCTGCGCTTCGAGACACGCGAAGCGGCGGAAGCCTATGCCAAGGAAAAGGGCATCGATTACGTCGTGACCGAGCCGCATAAGCGCGCCCCGAATGTGCGCGCTCGCGGCTACGGCGAGAACTTCGCCACCGACCGCCGCGCGAACTGGACGCATTGAGGGGCCAGGTCATCACCAACGAATGACGAGAACGGCGTTGCGGTGGCAGCGCCGTTTTGCGTTTCAGGGGCCACCCGGCCACCGCCTCTACTGGTAATGAAGCGCATCGATCGGGTCGAGCCGCGCCGCGCGTCGCGCCGGGAAGTAGCCGAAGACCATTCCCACTACCGCCGAGAAGCCGAAGGCGAGAAGAATGATATCCGGGCGTGGCGAGAAGGGGATCGCCATGATCCGCGACGCGACATAGGCGAGGCCGAGGCCGAAGAGGATGCCGATGATCCCGCCCAGAACCGAGAGCACCACCGCCTCGACCAGAAACTGCATCAGCACCTGATGCGCCTGCGCGCCGACCGAGAGGCGGATGCCGATCTCGCGGGTACGCTCGGTCACCGAGACGAGCATGATGTTCATGATGCCGATGCCGCCCACCAGCAGGCTGACCGCCGCGACGGAGGAGAGCAGGCCGGTGAGCACCGAGTTGACCGAATTGAGCATCGAACTCAGCTCGGCCATGTCGAAGACCGAGAAATCGTCCTCTTCGCCGATGGCGATGCGACGCCGCTCGCGCATCAGGGTCTCAATGTCGGAGGTCGCCCGGGCCGTCGACACGTTCGGCGCGACCTGAACCGAGATCGTGGAAACGTCCTGACTGCCCATCAGCCGTCTTTGCACCGTTCGGATGGGCATGATGACGAGATCGTCCTGATCCTGCCCGAACGAGCCTGCGCCTTTCGCCTTCAGCAAGCCGATCACCTCGCAGGAAATCGACTTGATGCGGACCTTATCGCCGGTCGGATCGGTCGCGCCGAACAGGGTCGTCCGCACGGTCTCGCCGATGATGCAAAGATTGGCGCCGCTGCGATCCTCGGCCGGGGTGAAGCTGCGCCCGAGTGCGAGAGACCAGCCACCGATATCGAGATAGGCGGAGGTCGTCCCGGTGATCGAAGTCATGCGGTTGTTATTGCCGAACACGGCCGTGGCCGCGGTCGAGACGACCGGCGCGACGGCGGAGAGGCTGCTCAGGTCTTTCAGCGCCTCGGCGTCCGACAGCTTGAAGGGCGGGGCGGCCTCGCGCGATCCGGGCCCCATCATCCGCGCACCGGATCGCAGGACGAGAACATTGGTGCCGAGCGCGGCGACATTCGCCGAGACCTGTTCCGAGGAACCTTGCCCGACGGTCATCATCGCGATGACGGCCGCCACCCCGATCACGACGCCCAGCACGGTGAGAAAGGAGCGAAGCGCGTTTCGGGTGATCGCGGTGAGTGCGAGCCGGATGGTTTCCCAGAGCATCACAGGGCCCCCTCGCGCATCTTCTCGTCGCGCACGACCCGGCCGTCGGTGAAGACGACGAGGCGCGAAGCGTAGGCGGCCATATCCTCCTCATGCGTGACCATGACGATGGTCAGGCCGGACTCGCGGTTGAGATCCTGCATCAGGTCCATGATCTCGACGCTGCGTTTGGTGTCGAGATTGCCCGTGGGCTCGTCGGCGAGCATAACCATCGGTTCTCCCGCAAGCGCCCGCGCGATCGCGACCCGTTGCTGCTGACCGCCCGAGAGCTGCGACGGCGTGTGATCCTCGCGCCCCTCAAGCCCGACCCGTGCCAGAGCCAGCTGGGCGCGCGCCACGCGTTCGGCCTTCCGCATCCCTTTATAGATCAGCGGAAGTTCGACGTTCTCCAGCGCGGTGGTGCGGGGCAGAAGGTTGTAGCCCTGAAAGACGAAGCCGAGGTAATGCCTGCGCAGCAGGGCCCGTTGATCGCGGTTCAGGGTCGCGACCTCGACGCCGTTGAACAGGTAATTCCCCGCAGTCGGCCGGTCGAGACAGCCGATGATGTTCATCGCGGTCGATTTTCCCGACCCCGAGGGCCCCATGATCGCAAGGAATTCCCCCGGTTCGACGCGAAGGTCGACGCCATCGAGGGCGCGCACGAGGGTTTCGTCATGGCCATAGTGGCGCTCGATCCCGCGTAACTCGAGGAGTGGCTCACTCATCGCGACGTATCCCGCTGATCGGTGATGACCTGATCGCCGACGGCCAGATCGCCCGCGGTGACGATCGTGAACTTGCCATTCGTCGCGCCCGGCGTGACCGCCACTTCGACGGGGGTGCCATCGCGAAGGACCCAGACGGATTTCCCGCTCGCGGTACCGCTCTCCGAACCCGGTCGGCTCGGTATCACGAGGCCGATGAGCCCGCTCGCGCCATTGCCTGCGTCTTCGACCTCTTGCGGGGGCGCATAGCGCAGCGCCGCATTCGGGATCAGGAGCGCGTCCTTGGCCTCGTCCACGGTGATCGTCGCCGTCGCGGTCATGCCGGGGCGCAACAGCAGGTCGGCATTGTCGACCGCCAGCACACCCTTGTAGGTCACGACATCGTCGGTTGTCTCGGGGGCGTAGCGCACCTGCGTGATCGTCGCCGGGAAAGAGCGACCGGAATAGGCGTCGACGGTGAATGTCGCGTCATTGCCGACCGCGACCTGACCGATATCCGCCTCGTCGATATCGACGAGTAACTGCATGCGGCGTAGGTCTTCGGCGAGCGTGAACAAGGTGGGCGCGGATAGCGAGGCGGCCACGATCTGACCGGCCGAGACATTGCGGTCCAGAACGACGCCGTTGATCGGGGACCGGATGACCGATTTCTCCAGATCGTCCTTCTCCAAAGCAAGGTTCGCCTCGGCCAAAGTCAGCGACGCTTTCGCGGCCTGAACGGCCGCCACCGCGCGATCGCGCTGCGCGATATAGGTGACGAAGGTGCTATGGGTCGAGACGCCACGCCGGTCCAGTTCCGCCTGTGTCTCATAGAGTGCCGTCGCTTCCTTCTGGGTGGCTTCGGCCTGTGCGAGCTGCGCCTTGGCGGCCGCGAGCGCGGCCTCGGCATTGGCGACCTGCGCCTTGAATTTCGTATCGTCGAGCCGCGCGAGCACCTCACCCACCGTGACCTCGTCGTTATAGTCGACGTCGATGCTTGCCAGCGTACCCGACAGCTCCGAGGAGACCTCGACTTCCGTCGTGGGCTGCACCGTGCCGGTCGCGGTGACCGTGACGGTCAAATCGCCGCGCGTGACGGCTTGCGTGATGTAGCTCGTGCCGGTGCTGTCGCGGGACGGCGCCAACCAGACCCAAGCGCCGACCGCGATCACGAGGGCCCCCGCGCCGAGGGCCCAGAGCCGCCAAGGTCGGCGGCTTTTCGCGCTGGACAATACGTGTTCGATCTCGTCGCGGCTCTGACTCGGCATGATGAATCCGTTCCGGTTTCTCGTCCCGCAGGGAGGGCAGGTGTGATACGTCGCAAAGGATGAACCCCGTCGCCCGCTATGGCTTTGCTCTAGAACAAGAAGGGAAGAAGAAACGCGCGTGGGGTCGGCGAGTTGATCAATTCGCGATCTGTCGTCGGCCGCTGCGGGCAATGCTTGCACATCACCGCATCAAAGGACCGTGCGCGTGAGGGTCTTGATCGCCATCTGCGAATATCCGTCCTCCTCCACGGTGCTCAGCTCCAGATCGAAGCGGCTGCGGCTTCCGTCGGGGGCGAGGACCGTGAGATCGTCTGTATCGGCCGCGGTTTCCATCTGGTGGCGCGCATATTTCGCGCCGCGCAGGTTCGGCGGAAGCTTCGCGTTGATGAACCCCGCGATCTCGTCCGCGCCGGTCAGCACGCCGAAGGGAGAGGCGGTCGACCAGACCCCGTCGGGATGAAACAGCTTTGCAGCCGCTGCACCGTCGCGCCGGTCCACGCAATCCAGAAAGCGCATCAGCAGCGAACGCTTGGAATGTCTGGCGGCGTAATGGGTGTGGAGCAGATGGTGCGCGGTCGGGGAGTTCGGCGCGCCCAGTTCCGAGGCATAGAGCGCCTGCACATCCGCATTCTCATAGGAACGGCGGCGCGGTGCCTTTGCATCGACGCTGTAGATCGCCTTGGCCCGTTTTTGCAGAATTTGCGGGTCCATGGATTTCGGCTCGCCGCCGCCGCCGAGGCAGCCACCGACGCAGGCCATGACCTCGATCGCGACATAGTCCTCGCGCCACGTCTCATCCTCCAGCATGCGCTGGGCGGACGCGATCCCGTTGCACACGGCCACCGTGCCGACGCCGGGAATGGTCGCGGTCTTCACGCCCTCGCGCACACCGCGCAGTGCCTCCCATTCCAGCGGCAGATCGTGCTCGACCCCTTTGAAATGCGCAGCCGTGCGGACCATCGCCTCCATGACGCCGCCCGAGGCGCCGAATATCTGGGCGGCCCCGGTGCTCTCGCCCAGCGGGCTGTCGAATTGCCCGTCCTCGGAGAGCGCCCCGAACGGGATCCCGCGCGACCGGATCATCCGCGCCAGCTCTCGGGTGGTGAGCACATGATCCACGTCGCCCGAGACGCCGGGCCGCTGAGCCTCGTCCTTCTTGGCGGTGCAGGGCATCACGCTCACCACGTAGGGTTCGGCCTTGCCGTCTGCGAAATCAGGGCCCAGAGACCGCGCGAAGCGACCCCGTTTGGCGATCGCGCCATGCATCTGCTGTGGCGATTTGGTCGTGCTCAGATGCGGCAGAAGATCGGGCCGGTTCAACTCGACCCAGTTCACCCAGCCCGGACAGCAGGAGGTGAACAGCGGCAGCTCCGTGCCCGCCTCGAGGCGCGACAGCAATTCAGTGCCTTCCTCCATGATCGTGAGATCGGCAGCGAAATTCGTGTCGAACACATAATCGAACCCCAAGAGCCGCAGCGCATTGATCAGGCGCCCTGTGCTGACAGTTCCCGACTCCAGACCGAATTCCTCGCTGATGGCGATGCGGGTCGCCGGGGCGACCTGAACCACGGAGACCCGCCGATGGGCATCGAGCGTGCGCAGCACCTCGTGCCAATGCGGGGCCTCGATCAGCGCGCCAACCGGGCAGACAAGTGTGCACTGGCCGCAGGAAATGCAGTTGGTCTGCGACAGCGGCACGTCGAAGACGGTGACGGGGCGCCGGTCGAAGCCCCGATTGGCGAAGCCGATCACGTTCTGGTTCTGCACGCTGTCGCCGCAGACCTCCGCGCAAAGCCCGCATTCGATACACTTCGACAAGTCCCGCCAGATGCTGGGGGAGGTGTGATCGCAGGAGAGTTCTTCCGACGCGGTGACGGCCCCGGCCGGCGTCTTCGGCCAACGCTCTTCCCACTGGTTCTCATGGACGAGACGCTGGAGCTGGCACGCCCCGTTCACTTCGCAGCGCATGCAGTCGTTCGGATGCCGCGCGAGCAGCCATTCCGCATCGGCTTTCCGAAAGGCAGTCAGCGCTTCGCTGTCCGTCGTCACCACGTCCCCATCCTTCGCCAGAGTGCGACAGGCCGGTTGCGGGTTCTGCGTGCCCTCGATCTCCACGAGGCACATGCGGCACACGGCATGGGCGGGCAGGCCGGGATAATGGCACAAGGTCGGGATGTGGATGCCGGCTGTCTTCGCCGCCTCCAGCAAGCTGGTGCCGTCCTCGACGTCGATATGTCGCCCATTGATCGTCAGCGTGATCATGCGAAGAAACCTCCCTATCCGAAAAGTATAACAGAGGCTCCCGTCGTCGCAGAAGGTCCACCTTCGGACTGCCTCGCAGCCCGGTCGGCGAGGCGGATTCCCGGTTTTCGGCTCGGTCGTGCTACACTGACGCTTGATAGTGTTCGAAAGGACGGCGTGAATGGCCCGAGCCACCCGGACATCGCAACCAGCCCCGCTCTGGGGCATCGGCGCATATTGGCGCGGCGCGTACCCGCCGTGGATCGCGCTTATAGTCGTGCTGATCGGCGGGCGGTTCGCCGTGGCTCGGCTTTGGCAGGTCGTGTCGCCGCCGGTGCCAATGCCACTCTTCTCAATGCTCATCCTCGCGGACATCGCGCTGGCGGTATGGCAGGTGGTGGGGGCGTGGCGCAGCGTCTCACATTGGGTCGATGCGCGGGCACGGGGCGATGTGCTGTTCGCCGCGCGTGTGGCGATCGGGGCCGTCGCGGTGGTGAGCGCGACGCATGCGCTCGACCAATCGGCACGGCAAACAATGGCCTTGGCGCCGATCGCTCATGCCGGGCCGATGCCGCTGGAGGTGCGAAACGGCATCGCCTATCTCACCGGCGATATCAGCTACGATCTTCTGGCTCGGTTCGAGGCGACCCCGACGCAGGGCGTCTCGGCGATCGATCTCGACAGCGCCGGTGGGCACGTCTTTGCCGCCCGCGCGCTGGCGCAGCGCGTGATGAGGCGGGGGCTGAAGACGCGGGTGACGAAGCGATGCTACTCGGCCTGCACGCTGATTTTCATGGCAGGCGCGCATCGCGATCTTGGCCCCGAAGGGAAGCTGGGTTTTCACGGCTACAGCCTGGAAGCTTACCCGTTGCCGATCGACATCGGAAAAGAGGAGGAGATCGACCGCGCTTTCCTGCGCGAGCGTGGCGTGACGGCGCGCTTCGCCGCGCGGGTCTTCGCGACACCGCATACCGATATCTGGCGGCCTGACCGCCACGCGCTGACCGCCGCCGGGGTGCTGCGCGACTAGGGCTGCGCGACTGGGGCTGAGCGACCGCTGCTTGAAGCCAGCCCATTCGTCCATGCAGCCGCACGATGTCTGGTGACTTCGTCCTTGAACTCGCGCTGGCCCCACGCCGGGAATCCCGGTAATTTTCCGCAATGCGAGCCGTCCTTTCCGCCCTGATCCTCTGTGCCCTCGCGGGGACGCCGAACGCGCAGCCGGCGCGGGCGATGATCGGTCCGCCCGCGCCCGATCTGCGCTGCACCGCGGACGGGCGGCGATGTATCGGACTGACGGATTATTTCGCCGACACCTGCAGGCTCATTCAAAGCGCGGCCGACGAGGCTGGGCTCGATCCGGGCTACTTCGCGCGGCTTTTGTGGCGCGAAAGCCGGTTCGATCCGGCGGCGATCAGCCCGGCGGGCGCGCAGGGTATCGCGCAATTCATGCCGGGCACGGCGCGGCTGCGCGCGCTTGCCGACCCGTTCAACCCGGCGGAAGCGATCGAGGCCTCGGCGCGTTACCTCGGCGAGATGGCCAGACGCTTCGGCAATCCCGGCCTCGCAGCGATCGGCTATAACGGCGGCGAGGATCGCGCGGCGGGCTTCATTGCGAAGACCGGCGGCCTCGCGGGAGAAACCCGGGCCTATGTCCGCGCGATCACCGGCCACTCGGCAGAAGACTGGCGCGACACGCCGCCAGATAGGGTGGATTACAGGCTCGATGGCGATACGCCTTTCCTCGTCGCCTGCACCACATTGGCGGAGGGTCAGGCGATCCGCGACTTCCGCGATCCGGCCCCGCCCTGGGGCGTCATCGTGGCCGCCGGGCGCACCCAGAGATCGGCCGAGACTTTCGGGAAAAAGGCTGCCGCGCGCCACTCCGGGGTTATCGGCGACGCCAAGCTGCGCTTCGTACGTGCGGTCATGCCGGGCTTCGGACGACGCGCGCAATACACCGCGCAGGTCCCGGCGGGTTCGCGCAAGGAGGCGCTGGCGACCTGCGAGAAAATCCGCGGTGGGGGCGGCTTCTGCAAAGTCATTCGCAACTGATGCGTTTTCGCGCTGGAGGCCGGCGCGCGCCATGCCTAATCTGCCGCCGACACGAATGAGGACGCCCAATGCAAGACACGATCGAAATCGCGCGCGAGACCCCGCTGGGGGGCGATCTCGCAGAGCTTCACGCCCGCCACGCGGCGGCGATGCACGCCGATACGCCGCCGGAGTCGATCCACATGCTGCCGCCCGATGCGCTCGCCGCTCCCGGCATCTCGTTTTTCGTTATGCGGCAGGCGGGACGCCCGGTCGGCATGGGGGCGCTGAAGCGCATCGCGCCCGATGAGGGCGAGATCAAGTCGATGCACATCCTTTCCGAAATGCGCGGGCAGGGGCTGGCGCAGCGGATGCTCGAGCAGTTGGTCGAAGCCGCCCGCGCCGAGGGCATGGCGCGCCTCTATCTCGAGACCGGATCGCAGGACTCCTTCGCCCCGGCGCGCCAGCTTTACCTGCGCGCGGGCTTTACGGAATGCGGGCCCTATGTCGGCTACCAGCCCGATCCGAATTCCGTCTTCCTGATGCGCGCGATCTGAACTTGCGCCGCGCGCCCCGATCGCGCATTTAGGGGCCACGCGGTCCCTTAGCTCAACTGGATAGAGCAGCTGACTTCTAATCAGCAGGTTGAGGGTTCGAGTCCTTCAGGGATCGCCAGCACTAAAATTTTGCCAAGCAATTCATGCTGTTGATTGGCATAAAGTTGGACATTTTGATTCAAGTTGGACACTTAAGCCCCCTTCACCACGCGCTTGAGGTCTGCCGACTTGTCGTAATGCTCGGCCTCGGCTGCTGTCTCGTGGCCCAGAATAGCCATCCGCTGATCTTTCGTCGCCCCATTTTCGCGGAATATTGCTGCCCGCAGCTTGCGCAGCCCGTGGGCGCTCTTGCGCGGTTCCATGCCTGCCTCAGTGCAGGCTTTCGAGAACCACTGCTACACGGTCTTGTGCGAGCGCGGCTGTCCGCGTGCGGTCACGATGAAAGACAGGTGCGCGGGCGCGGCGCTCAGGCACTGCTCCAGATAACCGGTCCATTCGAACCACACGGGCGCCACATTCGATGTCCACGGCACAGTCGCCATGCTGCGCGACTTCGACCTGGTGTAGACCAGCCCTCCATCCTTGATATTGCCCCGCGTCATGGCGCGGGCGTCGACCACGGCGGCGCAGGAGCGATACAGCAGCTCCATGAGGCGCTGCGGCGTGTCGTGTGGCCAGTGACCTGCCCCCCGCGGGATCCCTCAACGTAGTGTAGAGTCTGCGCCAACTCTGAAGGAGCAGACGAATGCGAAAAAGCCGTTTCACCGAGGCGCAGATTATTGGGATGATCAAGGAGCAGGAGGCAGGCATGCCGACAGCTGATGTGTGCCGCAGGCATGGCCTCAGCCCGGCGACCTTTTACAAGTTCAAGGCCAAGTATGGTGGCATGGAGCTCTCCGAGGCAGCCAGGCTGAAGGCGCTCGAAGACGAAAACGCCAAGCTCAAACGTCTGTTGGCCGACACCATGCTCGACAACGTGGTTCTGAAGGATCTGCTGGGAAAGAACTGACGACATTGACCAGGCGGCGAGAGGCGGCGCTCAGGGCGATGCGGGATCATGACATCTCGCAGCGTCGGGCCTGCCAGCTTGTCGGTGTCGACCCCAAGACGGTCCGGCGCACACGCCCGCCGGACTGCCCCGAGATCCGCGAGGAGATGAAGGAGATCGCCGGGAAGCGGCGCCGGTTTGGCTATCGCCGGATCGGCATCCTGCTTGAGCGCAAGGGCATGACCATGAACCACAAGAAGCTGTATCGGCTCTATCGCGAGGAAGGGCTATCGGTGAAGCGACGGCGTGGACGCAAGCGGGCTCGCGGGTCACGCACGCCGATGCCTGCGGCGGCGCATCCCAATGCGCGCTGGTCGCTCGACTTCCTGGCGGACAGCTTCGGCGCCTCGCGCAAGTTCCGTATTTTGGCCGTGATCGACGATTGTTGCAGAGAGAACCTGTGCCTGGTCGCCGATACCAGTATATCGGGCAAGCGTGTTGCCCGTGAACTCGATGCGCTGGTGCGGATCTACGGAAAGCCTGCTTGCATTGTCAGCGACAACGGGACGGAGTTCACCAGCCGGGCCATCCTGAGATGGGCCGACCAGAACGCCATTCCCTGGCACTACATCGACCCCGGCAAGCCGCAGCAGAACGCGTTCATCGAGTCCTTCAACGGAAGCCTGCGCGACGAATTATTAAACGAGGAGATCTTCGACACACTGGACGATGCCCGGCGCAAGTTGGCGCTCTGGCGCTACGACTACAACGCCGTCAGACCGCACTCGTCTCTGGGAAACCAGACGCCGCTCGAAGCGCGCCGGACGCTTGAGCAATTTGAGGGCTCCGCGCCCGGCGCGCTTGCCCACAACAACCGATCCGACTACCAATCTCAAACCTGCAGACTCTCGTTATGAACGAGGGCCCCAAGGGGGGCAGGTCGGGTGGAGGAAAAATCCCGTGGCAGGTCACAATAGCCGAAAATATCGAAGTCTCGCTTGTAGCGTCTCGCGACTATTTCTCTGGTTTCGTCATCATAATATCGGCTGAAATGCTCGTGATCCGTCGCGTTAAGGTGCGGTAAATGCAGATCAAGGCCAATCTTCTCTGAAGCGGCTTGAAAGTCCTTCGCCAAGCGTTCAAAGCGTCCTACAAAAGACACAATGACCTCTCCATTGTCATCGGTGATGTAATCCGCCTGTGCTTTCGCAGAGCAAGTATGCACGAAGTCGCGAAAGCTGACGTCTGTCTTTCGGCGCTTCAAGCTGAAATGATAGAGCGAAACCATCCAGTCAAAGGGGTTCCTGACTATCGCGAAAGAGAAATACCGCTCAAAGCCTCTCCCCAAAACATCGGCATAATCTTGAGCCGACGCATGGACCTGCGTGTCAATCCCGTTGAGCCTGTATGGGATGTGTAGGCTGTTCAAGGTTTTGTTGAGTCGCCTAGACGCAATGCTGCGAAGGTCGCGATGTGGCTTTAGTGACCTCACAATACTCGATCCACCAGTCTTCGGGATATGAACAAAGACCAGCTTATGTTTTCGGATCAACATTCCGCATTCCTGTTGCTGTATTGGGCCGTTAAATTTTTGCCTGATAGCATCGGTGCAAAGTTGCGTCTAGGCGGTGATTGCGGCTGAACTCGTCGCGCAGGTGGTTATGGCTGGTCGGCTTGGATGATGACAGGGCCACCGTGATCGGCGGCATATTGGGCCGCATCTGCCATGGCTTGTGCGCGCGATTGGTGCCACATCTCATGGTCCCGGTCGTCTGGCTGGGTCAGCCATTGCCCCTCACGCGTTCCGATTCCCATCAATACCTCGATTATCAGTGGGTCTTTCTCTGCCATATCTCTCTCCTTTCGAGTTGGACATTCACCGTCCAACCCATTGATTCATTATGCGCGGTCCAGTTGGACATTCTGCGCGCAGCGCGTTGATTTCGTGCGGAAAATGGCTGTCCTTCAGGGATCGCCAAGAAACTTTCTTCCCTCCACGCAGGTCTCCGCCTGCGACTTCTTCGCGCGTATTGTCCGAAAACAAGGAAACGCTCTCTGAGTCGCGGCAAGCTCTTCCTACGCCCCGATGTCGACGACATGCGGCGGAGCTACCATGGAGGTTCAAATGCGTTTCTTTCTTCTTGTCCTGCCGGCGGCGCTGAGCGTCGCTGCGTGCAACCCGACGCCCGGTCCCTATGCGACCGGGCCCTATAACGGCCCGGCCCCCGGTACGCGCACCACCTACAATTACGAGAGTGTGGAATACGGCCGCATCGTCGCGATGCAGCCGGTCACGATGCGCCGGACCAGTGACGGCGACCAGATCGTCGGCGCGGTCACGGGCGGTCTCGTCGGTGCCGTGATTGGCCATCAGCTCGGCTCAGGGAAAGGCAAGGACGTGATGACCGGCGTCGGCGCGATCGCGGGCACGATCGTCGGCAGCAACATCGCCAGCCAGGGCGGCACCTACACCTCCTATGCGTGGACCGTGCGGCTCGACAATGGCGGCTCGATCACCGTGATCCAGATGTCGAACCAGTTCCGCGTCGGCGACAGGGTGAGCGTCGTGCGCAGCGGCAACCAGGTCTACCTGCGATAGCATCGTTCGGCGCAGGGCCGGGTGAGGGCGCGCGATTGCGATGCGGTCTCACTCGGGCCTGATCCGGAGGGCGCGCAAGGCGTTGAGGATGACGGCGACGTCGATCACCTCCTGCAAAATCGCCCCCTCGACCGGGGTCAGGTAGCCGTAGGCGGCCGCGATCATACCGAGCACGGAGAGCCCGATCCCGGCGGCGACGCTCTCGAAGGCGATCCGCCGCGAGGAAGCGGCGATTTCGATGCCCGCGCGGAGTTGATCGATCCGGTCGACGAGAAGCACCACATCCGCCGCTTCGGCCGAGGCGGCGGCCCCGCGTGCGCCCATGGCGACGCCGACATCTGCCGCGGCGAGGGCGGGCGCGTCGTTCACGCCGTCGCCCACCATCATGACCGGCCCGTTCTTGCGCTCGGAGAGCACGAGGAGAACTTTCTGGTCCGGTGTGAGGCCCGCGCGCAACCCGTCGAGGCCGAGGCCCTCGGTCACACGCTCGGCGACGTCCGTCCGGTCGCCGGTCGCGAGCAGGATGCGGGCGATCCCCTCTTGACGCAGCCCGTCGAGCATCGCGCCCGCACCTTCGCGCAGCGGATCGGCCATTACCAGATGCCCGGCCATCCGGCCATCCACTGCGACGGCGACGAGAACCGCCCCGGCGGCCATCGCTGGGTGATCGCCCGGTTTGCGCCCGACCCGCGCCGCTACGAAATCGTCACCGCCGACGAAGACCTTGCGCCCCTCGACATGGCCGACGACTCCCTCGCCGGCGATTTCAGCCACATCCGAGGGGACGGGCAGGGTGAAGCCGCGCTCTTTTGCCTCAGCGACGATCGCCTGTGCTACGGGGTGTTTCGACGCCTGATCGAGCGCTGCGGCGAGGCGCAGGATCTCGTCCTCCTCCATCCCGTCATGGCTGTCGATGGACACGATCTGCGGGCGGCCGTCGGTCAGAGTCCCGGTCTTGTCGAGGATCAGCGTGCGTATACGCGCCATCGTCTCAAGCGGGCCCGCACCCTTGATGAGCACGCCGTAATGCGCCGCGCGCGAGAGGCCCGCGACCAGCGCGACCGGTACGGCGAGGATGAGCGGGCAGGGCGTCGCGACCACCAGAACGGCGACGGCCCGGATCGGGTCTCCGGTGAACCACCACGCGGCGAAGGCGATGGCGACGGTGACCACGAGAAAGCCCAGAGACCAGCGATCCGCCAGCCGCGACATCGGCGCCTTCGAGGCCTGCGCTTCCTCGACCAGCCGGACGATCCCGGCATAGGTGCTGTCCTTCGCGGGCCGCACCGCGATAAGGTCGAAGGCTTCGCCCGCGTTGGTCGAGCCGCTCATGATGTCGCCCCCGTGCGCAAGACGCACTGGCAAGGACTCTCCGGTCAGCGCCGATGTGTCCAGAAAAGCCGTCTCGGACGCCAAGGTCCCGTCCACGGGCACCACGTTGCCCTGATGGATCAGCAGGCGGTCCCCGGGGGCGATCTCGTCGAGGGAGATATCTTCCAGCTCGCCGTCGCGGTGACGCGTCGCGGTCCGAGGGACGCGGGAAAGCAGGTCGTGCATCTCCCGCCGGGCGCGGCCTTCGGCGAAGCTTTCGAGGAACGTGCCGCCGGAATACATCACCGCCACGACCGCGGCCGCGAGTGTTTCGTCAAAGACAAGCGCGGCGGTCATCGAGAGCGCGGCCACGATATCCAGACCGACTTCGCCGCGCCTCAGGCTGCGCGAGATTTCGTAAACCAGCGCGGCGAGGGTGGGCACAACGCCGACGACCCAGCTCGCTTTTGCCATGGCCTCGGCGCCCGCGAACCAGAAGGCGAGCCCCACGATCAGGGCCGCTGCGGCGAGCGCGAGAAGAGCGAGCTTGAAACGGTCGGTTCCGCGCTGTTCCATCCGGTCTGCGTTCCTTCTGCACGGTTCACGGTCGATCGCGCGTCAGTCCGCAGAGGATCGCGCCGATACCGTGATAGCGCATCCCGGCGATCGGTCCAGCCTTCAATGGGGTTTCGCCAGGCGATCCGGTCAGCGCAAGGGCGCGCGGCTGCGATCCGGGGTGAAGACGAGTGCGACCACAGCGATCAAGCCCGCCACGAGCATGTAGAGCGCGGGGGCGGTGACGAGGCCCGTCGCGGCGATGAGGCTCGTGGCGATCATCGGGGTGAGACCTCCGAAGATGCCGAGGCCGATGTTGAAGGCCACGGAATAGCCCGAGAGCCGGTCCCGCTCGGGGAACATCTCCGCGAACAGGGCGGGCCCCGATCCCAGCGGTACGGCCAGGAGCAGGAAGCTCACCGCATGCGCCACCACCACGGGCAGAATCGCGCCGCCTGACGCGAGCATCCATTCGTGCAAGGGCCACGCGGCCAGCGCCAACGACCCGATCGCCAGAGCGATCCAGACCCTGCGCGGCAGCCACCGGTCGCCCACGATCGCCGCCAGTGGCATCGCGGGGATCACGAGGACCGTCATCGCGGTGTTGATCAGAAGCGCCGTGTCTCGCGCCATCAAGCCCTGGCCGGACAGCCATTCCGGAAGATAGACAAAGGCGATGTAGTAGCAGGTGCCGTAACTGGCCGCGAAGGCCACAGCCAGAAGCGTCTCTTTACGGTTCGTCGTGAAGGCTTCGAGAAGGGGAGACGTCTCGTCGCGCCCCTCCTGATGCTGCCGGAAATGCTCGGACATGTGCAGGTTGCGGCGGATCAGGATCGCCACCGTCCCGAGGAGTGCGCCCCCAAGGAAGGGCAGGCGCCACGCCCAATCGGCGAGCGTCTGCGCGTCGAACAGGTTCGTCACCAGCGCCGCCGCCCCGACCCCGAGAAGTGATCCCGACATGGAGCCGATATTGGCCCAGCTCCCCGTCAGGCCGCGTTTCTTCAGGGGCGCGGTTTCGACAAGATAAGTCGCCGAGGACGAGAACTCCCCACCGACCGACAGGCCCTGCAGCAGCCGCACCAGAACCAGAAGTGCCGGCGCCAGCACGCCGACCTGCGCATAGGTCGGTAATATGCCCAGAAACAGCGTCGGCATCGCCATCATCACGACCGAGATCTGCATCGTTCGGGCGCGCCCGTAGCGGTCGCCGAACCACCCGAACACCGCCGCGCCTAGCGGACGCATCAGGAACCCGGCCGCGAAAATCCCGTAGGTTGCAATCAGGCCCGCGGTCGGGTCGTTCGAGGGGAAGAAGACCGGGGCGATGACGCCCGCCAGATAGCCATAGAGCGCGAAGTCATACCATTCGACCACGTTGCCGATGAAGCCCGCCATGATCCGGTGCCGAAGCTCTGCCGGTTTGGATGCGCTGTCGTCCCGCGTCATTGCCGAGCCTCGTGATTTTGCCGCCCTCTTTGGGCTATACGTAGCCCTTACTCCGGCCCGGACGCAAATCGGCGGGCCAGACCGTCAGGTCGCAGGCATCTCGATGCCGGTCGCTCTCACCACATTTCCGATACGGCGGCCAGATCGAGGTCCAAGGTCGCGACCAGACCCTCTGGCGTGAATTCGCGCGAGAAGCTACCTCCGAGCGAGGTTGATACGGTGAGCCGGCACAGGGACGTGCCAAACCCCTTGCTTTCTACTTGGCCCGACCCCGCTTCGGTGATGCCGGGTTCTTTCCACGTGAGCCCGAAGCGCCCGTCTTCTATCTCGGCGTTTATCTCGAGGCCGTGGCCGTCCCGCGAAAGGCCACCGTACTTCACCGAGTTCGTCGCGAGTTCGAACAGAACGAGCGTCAGTGGCGTGATCGCGGCGGGTCGCACCTGAATATCGGGAAGCGAGGTATGGACCGTCGCCCCTTCGCTGAAAGGTTTCAGGATGGTGCTCACGAGATAGGAGAGCGGCATGCCTTCCGCTTCGTCGCCGGATGGGTCGTTCACCGTCATCGAGTTGAGCGACGCGATGGCGTGGAGACGGCAGCGCATTTCGGAACTGAGCTGCTCGACGCTTTCCGCCTGTCGCGCGGCCACGGCAATCAGGGAGGCCGCGACGGCGAAGGCGTTCCCGACCCTGTGGCGCATCTCTGACAGGAGCAGCCGCTGCTGCTCTGCCAGTTGGTGCTGCAAGGTGATGTCGCGCGCGATCTTAGATGCGCCGACGACATGTCCCTCGGCATCGCGCACGGGCGAGACGGTCAGCGACACCGGGACAGGGCTTCCGTCTTTGCGTTGACGGACCGTTTCGTAATTCGCGATCCGCTCGCCGCGCCGCAGGCGGGCGATGAAGTCGACCTCCTCGTCCATCCGGTCGCCGGGAAAGATGATCGTGATCGGCCGGCCAATGGCTTCTTCCGCAGTGTAGCCAAACAGGTTCTCCGCGCCGCGGTTCCAGCTCAGGATGATGCTGTTGAGGTCCTTGGTGACGATCGCATCTTCCGAGCTTTCAACGATAGCAGCCAAATGCTGTTGGATGCTCTCTGGTGAGTCCATGACAGGTCTGGTCTCCATGCTTTTCCGGCAACAGATACTAAAAGATGCATATGAAGTATACCCTTTAGCCCGGCGGCGTAAGGCTGCCCGAGGGCATTGTCCGGCCATGCGTTGTCGACGAGACGGCGTGACGCCGCATGCCGCATGGCAGCAAGGACGCGGCGCACGGATCAAGTCTCGCGCTGAGGGCGTCGAACTACACTGGTCGCCGCTGGCTCACGGGCGTTGCAGCACGAAGTCCGGACAGATGCCGCAGGTCGCGATTGCCGCTTGCGCGTCCTCGCCGCCGAAGAACCCGTATCCCGCGATCAGGGCAGAGCGAACACCGGCGGCCTGTGCGCCGAGAATGTCGGTGTGCAGGCTGTCGCCGACCATCAGCACGCGCGCGGGGTCGACCGGGCCGAGACGCGCGAAGGCGAGATCGTAGATATTGGTGAAGGGCTTGCCGAAGAACTCCGGCGCGATGCCCGTCGCATCGGCGAGCCGGTGGGCAAAGTGCCCCGGTTCCTGCGTGAAACCGATCTCGCGCGGGGCGACGATGTCGGGATTGCCGACCCAGACCGGGCGCGGGTTGTCGCGCAGAGAGGCTTCGAGCAGGGCGTGCCGCTCCTCGGTCCATTCCGCCGCGCCGATCAGCAGGAAGCCCTCGACCGCGTCGTAGGCGGCACGGTCTTCGGCGAGCCATGTGACATCGAACGCGTCCAACTCGCCGATCCCGGCCGCGCGGCTCGCCATCAGACCCCAGGCGCGAGGAGAGGCGGTGCGCAGGGCGGAGACGAGGGCGGCACGGCTGGTGACGACGTCCTCGGGTGCGAAGCTGTAGCCGAGCCTTGTGTATTTTTGCATCAGGGTGTCGTGCGGGAAGCCCGCCGCATTCGACACGACCATTACCCGCTTGCCCGCCGCTTGCAGCGCCGCGACGCGCTCGGGCGTGCCCTCGATGGCGGTCTCGCCGATATTGAGAACGCCGAACGCATCGAGCAGAAAGACGTCGAACAGATCGGCAAGCTCCGAGAGGTCGCGGGCCATCCGGCTCGTCTTGGCCAGCCCGGGGGAGGGCAGTCTGTGGCGCGCGCGCTCATAGGCCACAAGCGCTTCCTGCGCTGTCATTGTCATCAGAAGGTCGTCCCTAAGCACTTTCGTCGATGGCCATGCGCTTATCACCACTGCGGTCGCGATCACCAGCCGGTTCGGGCGCGCCTGTGACCTTGCCGTCACTTCGCGAGCAGCACGTCCACGCCGTTCTTTCGCAGCGCCTCTTCCAGATCGGCGGGCGGTGCGCGGTCCACCACCACCGAGGCCAGCGCCCCGAGCGTCGCGGCGCGCGTGAAACCATGAATGCCGAATTTCGAGCCGAGGATCAGCAGCATCCCCGCCTGCGCCTGCGCGAGCATCGCGCGTTTGACCGCAGCGAAGCCCGGAATGGACTCGGACACGCCCTCGAGCGAAAGCGCCGTGGCGCCGATCACCGCCCGGTCGACGTGATGGCGTGACAGGAAGTCGAGCGTTTCTTCGCCCACGACCGCCGACTCCGTGGGCAGGTAATTCCCCGGCGCGAGGATCACGTCCGCCCCCTCGCTACCACCGAGAAGCATGGCGATGGGCAGGGAATTGGTGATCACACGACAGGGCGTTCCTGCCATGGCAAGAAATCTGGCCATCTGCTGCGTGGTCGAGCCGGAGTCGATCATCAGCGTCTCGCCAGCGACGACCTGCGCGGCGGCCATGCGGCCGATCCGCTCGCGCTCCTGAAACTGGTGGCGTTCGCGTTCGTCCAGCGTGGGATAGTGGCCAGGATGGGGCCGCGACGCGCCGCCATGCGCGCGGTCGATCAGCCCCTTTTCTTCGAGCGCATCGAAATCTCGCCGGATCGTCTCTGTCGAGACCCCGAACCGCGCCGCGAGTTCCGAGATGCGCAAGTGCGGGCGCAGCTTCAACTCGAACAGGATCTGTTCCCGCCGGTCGCGTTTGCGGAGCCGCGTTCCCTCTTGTTTCGCGCTCGCGTCCATTGCCTCTCCCGAAAGGTGATCCTTTCACCGCGTTCCTAAAAATTGATGTGGGCTATGCCTCGTAATTTCAAGAAAAATGTTGCTAATGCCACATTTTGATGCAGTTTAACCTGAAAAGGACCGCGCGCCGTCGGAGGTAACCCGGGCGGAGCGCGGGATTTGGGAGAGCGCATGATCTATTTCCTGATCGATCTGGCGGGCGCCGTGGCGCTGCTTCTCTGGGCGGTTCGGCTGATCCGCACCGGGGTCGAGCGCGCTTTCATGGCGTCGCTGCGACAGTTCCTGCGCCGCACGGCCGGGACGCGGATCAGCGCGATGGCGGCGGGGACGGGGGCAGCGATGCTGCTGCAAAGTTCGACCGCCGTCGCGATCCTGACTGCAGGTTTTGCCGCGAGCGGAACATTGGCGGCGATCTCTGGCGTGGCGCTCGTGCTGGGCGCCGATCTGGGCTCGTCGATCGTGGCCCAGATCCTGCTCTCGCCGATCCATGTGCTGGTGCCCGCGCTGCTGGTGATCGGGGTGACGCTGTTTCTCAAATCGAAAGCCCGGCGGCCGCGGCAGGCGGGGCGTATCTTGGTGGGGCTGGCGCTGGTGCTGCTCTCGCTCGGTCTGATCGGCGAGGCGACGGCTCCACTGCGCGAAAGCGCGCTCGTCAATGCGGTGCTGACGCGGTTGGGCAGCGATCTGGTCTCGGCCTTCGTCCTCGGGGCGCTGCTGACCTGGGCGATGCATTCCTCGATTGCGGCGGTGCTGATGTTCGTGACCTTCGCCGGGCAGGGCCTGCTGCCGGGGCCGGGCGCTGCGGCGATGGTGCTCGGCGCCAATCTCGGCGGGGCGATCATCCCGGTGATGCTGACCCTCTCGGCCGATCCGATCCCGCGCCGGATCATGGTGTCGAATTTCGTCCTGCGCGGGGGCGGGGCCATGCTTGTGCTGCTCGGCCTGATTTTCTATCCGCAAGCGCTCGACTTCTTGGGTGGCACGATGGCGCGGCGGGTGATCAATCTGCACCTCGTCTTCAACCTCGGCGTCGCAATCCTCTCGCTTCCGCTGATCCCGTCGGTGCTGCGCCTTGCCGGAGCGGTCGTGGCGGACCGCAAGGAGATGTCGCCCACTCGGATCAGCGCCCTCGATCAAAAGGGGCTCGGCGATCCGGGGCATGCGCTCGGCAATGCGGCACGCGAGCTGTTGCGCATGGGCGAGTCGGTCTTCGAGATGCTGCAACCCGCCTTGGGGCTCTTCGTGCATTGGGATCCGGAAATCGCCGCCCGCATCAAGCGCACCGAGAACGAAGTCGACCGGATGCATTACGAGATCAAGCTCTATGTCGCGCGGCTCAACGAGACACGGCTGAGCACCGAGCAATCCCGGCGCGCGATGGAGATCGCGATGGTCGCGAACCATCTCGAGGATGCGGGCGACCAGATCTCGACCAATCTCGTGGATCTCGCGCAGCGTATCCACGAACGCGGCCTGACCTTCTCCGAAGAGGGGCTGCGTGAGCTGACCGATTTCCACGACCGAGTCGCGTCGAATGCGCGGGTTGCGCTGAACGTCCTGATGTCGGGCGAGATCGACGACGCGCGACAGCTCGTGGAGGAAAAAGACCGCACCCGCGCCGCCGAGGCCGAATTGCAGGCCGCACACCTCGCCCGGCTGCGTGCGAATAACAGCGCCTCCATCGAGACCACGAATATCCATCAGGAAACCGTGCGCGCGCTGAAGCAGATCAACACGGACATGACCTATGTCGCCTACCCGATCCTCGAACAGGCGGGCGATCTGCGGGCGACGCGGCTGACCGGGTGAGCCTAGCGCAGCCTGGAGACCCGTCGCGCCTTGCGGAGGGTCGATTGCCGGAACAAGTCCTGGACCCTCTTGCCCGAGGACTTGCAGGAGTGAGAGGGTTCCGCAAATTGCGGGAGGAAATAGATGAGCGTGTTTGACGACAGGGTTTGCGAACTGGGCGAAGGGCCGTTCTGGCATCCCGAGCGTAGCCAGTTCTTCTGGTTCGACATCCTGAACCGCAGGCTGCTGACGCGCGATGCCAACGGTCCGAGCGAATGGCAGTTCGAGGGCATGGCCTCGGCCGCGGGCTGGGTGGACCGCGAGCGGATGATCCTCGCGACCGAGATCGGGCTGTCTCTGTTCAACATTGCCGAGGGGACGCTCGAGCCGCTCATCGAGGTGGAAGGCGACGATCCCGGCACCCGCTCGAATGACGGGCGCGCGGATCGGCAGGGCGGCTTCTGGTTCGGCACGATGGGCAAAAAGGCCGAGCGACGGCGCGGTGCGATCTACCGCTATTACCGCGGCGAGCTACGTCGTCTGGTCACGGAGATTTCGATCCCCAACGCGATTTGCTTCACGCCGGATGGGCGGACTGCCTATTTCGCAGATACGCCCAGCCACAAGGTCTGGCGTCAGCCGCTGGATGCGGATGGCTGGCCCGAGGGGGAGCGGAGACCTTTTCTCGACCTCTCGGCCGAGGGCCTCTATCCCGACGGCGCGGTGGTCGATGCCGAGGGTGGCCTCTGGTGCGCGCTGTGGAGTTCCGGGCGCGTGGCCCGCTTCGATGCGGAAGGTCGTATGACCCACCATCTCGATCTGCCCGGGAAGAACAGCACCTGTCCGGCCTTCGGCGGCGCGGATATGCGCGACCTGCTGGTTACGAGCGCGCTGGAGGGCATGACCGACCCGGATGCGGCGCAAGGGCTGACCTATCTTCTGCGCGCGCCGTTCGTGGGCATTCCCGAGCCGTGCGTGATCTTGTGAGCGGCCCGGCAGGTCGCGTAGTTGGCCTGCGGAGGCCGGGCATGGCGATTCAGCCGGTCGCCGGAGGGCTGTGGCGCCGCGACTCGGGGTCGCTGGGGATGAACAATCCGGCCCTCACGGACGCTGCCTGAGAGAGAAACCGTCACAAAAAACGCCTGCCACCTGTCATTTTCTCGGGGAAATTTACACGAGGGGTGGCCCAAAACGCTCGTGCCTCGCGACCTTGCGATTTTGTCGTGATCGATAGCGGTGCGCGAAAGCGTCTTGCAGGTCGTCATTTTCGGGGCGTCCGTGCGCCGCGCCTCGTGATCCCGAAGTCCGCGAAAACGTCCGGATATCACGGCCTTTCACGCAGTCGCGACTGTTACATAGCTGTCAAGAAGCCCCGTCATTAGTCCCCCCAGCGGACGGGACGAGTTTCGTTACCGCGTTCACAGTATCCGAATTCTGACAGCGAGGACTGTTCAATGTTCATCACCCGCCTCACCCTCTCCGCCGCGATCGCCGGTGCGACGCTGGCTTCGGCCGCCGCCGTGCAGGCCGCCGATATCTCCGGCGCCGGCGCGACCTTCCCCTACCCGATCTACTCGGACTGGGCGAAAACCTACAAAGAGAAGACCGGTACCGGTCTCAACTACCAGGCCATCGGCTCGGGCGGTGGCATCAAGCAGATCGAGTCCCGCACCGTGACCTTCGGCGCGTCCGACAAGCCGCTGGGCGGCGATGAGCTGGAGAAGAACACGCTGGTTCAGTTCCCGACCGTCATGGGCGGCATCGTTCCGGTCGTGAACGTCGAAGGCATCAAGCCGGGCGAGCTGGTTCTCGACGGCGAGACGCTGGCGAAAATCTACGAAGGCAAGATCACCAAGTGGAACGATCCGGCCATCGCGAAGCTCAATGACGGCGTGAAGCTCCCCGACGCGGCGATCGCCGTTGTCCACCGTTCGGACGGTTCGGGCACCACCTTCAACTACACCTATTATCTCGCCTCGGTCGACGAGACCTGGAAGAACGATATCGGCGTCTCGACCTCGGTCGAATGGCCGGTGGGTCTTGGCGCCAAGGGTAACCAGGGCGTGGCCGCGAATGTCGATCAGACGAAGAACTCGATCGGCTATGTCGAATATGCCTACGCGCTGCAGAACAACATGACCTACACGGACATGATCAACAAAGCAGGCAAGAAAGTCGCGCCGAAGTCCGAAGCCTTCGCCGCTGCCGCCGCCAATGCCGACTGGTCGAGCCAGCCGGGCTTCGGCGTGATCCTCGCCAACCAGCCGGGCGACAAGACCTGGCCGATGACCGCGGCGACCTTCATCCTGATGCACAAGGATGCCAAGGACGGCGCAGCGTCGAAAGAGGCGCTGAAGTTCTTCGACTGGGCCTACGCCAACGGCGACGACGCCGCGGCGAAGCTGGACTACATCCCGATGCCCGACAATGTCGTGGCCCAGATCAAGAAGGAATGGGGCCAGATCAAGGGCAAGGATGGCAACCCCGTCTGGGCCATGAACAACTGATCCTTCCTTCATAAACACCTTCGGGGGAGGGCCGTGACTGCGGCCCTCCCTTTCTGCGATTTTGAGTGGAGTGCGCGATGACGGCGACAAGCGATTACGAGAGAGGCGTGAATAGCGCGCGCCCGGTAGCCCAGTCCGACCGGATTTTCGGAACCTTGACGCTGGCCGCCGCGGTGGTGGTGCTGCTGGTCCTTCTGGGCGTGTTCGTCTCGCTCGTCATGGGGGCGTGGCCGGCACTCAAGGAATACGGGCTGCCGTTCCTGTGGACCGAGAAATGGAACCCGGTGACCGAAAAGTTCGGCGCGCTGGCACCGCTCTACGGCACGGTCGTCACCTCGATCATCGCGATGGTCATAGCGGTGCCGGTGGGCCTTGGCATCGCGATCTTCCTGACGGAGACCTGCCCGCGCATGTTGCGTCGCCCGTTGGGGATCGCGATCGAGCTGCTCGCGGGCATCCCCTCTATCATTTACGGCATCTGGGGCCTCTTCGTCTTCGCGCCCTTCATGCAGAGCTATATCCAGCCCTTCCTGATCGACACGCTGGGCAATGTCCCGGTGATCGGTGGCCTCTTCGCGGGCCCGCCCTACGGGATCGGGATGCTGACGGCGGGGCTGATCCTCGCGATGATGATCCTGCCCTTCATCGCCTCGCTCGCGCGCGACATCTTCCAGACGGTGCCGCCGATGCTGCGTGAAAGCGCCTATGGCATGGGCATGACCCGTTGGGAGGTGAACCGCCACATCGTGATCCCGCATGTGCGCACCGCGCTGGTGGGCGGTATCATGCTGTCGCTCGGCCGCGCGCTGGGCGAGACGATGGCCGTGACCTTCGTGATCGGCAACGCGCATCGCATCTCGGGCTCGATCCTCGCGCCGGGCACGACAATCTCGGCGGCTATCGCCAACGAATTCACCGAGGCCACGACGCCGATCTACACCTCGTCGCTTATCGCGCTGGGCCTCGTTCTGTTCATCCTCACCTTCATCGTGCTCGCCGCTGCCCAGTGGATGCTAAAGCGCATGAAGCAAAAGTCGGGAGCGTAACGCATGGCTTCGATGACCCGCAGAAAGACCGTCAACGCGGTGATGATGACGCTGTCCACGGGGGCGGCGGCGCTCGGCCTCTTCGTGCTGGCCGTGATCCTGCTCTACCTGCTCTACAAGGGGGCGAGCGCGCTGAACCTAGCCGTCTTCACGCAAGACACGCCCTCGCCGATGGAGCCGGGCGGCTTGCGCAACGCGATCCTCGGCTCGGTGATCATGTCGGTGATCGCGGTGGCGATCGGGACGCCGATTGGCATCCTCGCCGGGACCTACATGGCGGAATACGGGCGCTATGCGAAGCTGTCCAAAGTGATCCGTTTCGTGAACGACATCCTGCTGTCGGCGCCGTCGATCATCGTCGGCCTCTTCGTCTATCAGGTGCTCGTCGTCAGCCTTGGGCATTTCTCCGCGCTTGCGGGCTCGGTCGCGCTGGCGATCCTCGTGATCCCGATCGTCGTGCGCACCACAGAGGACATGCTGCGCCTCGTGCCCGATCAGCTGCGCGAAGCGGGGCTTGCGATGGGCTGGCCGCGCTGGATCGTGATCCGCACGGTCGCTTACAAGGCGGCGATGGCGGGGATCGTGACCGGCGTGCTGCTGGCCATCGCCCGGATTTCGGGCGAGACTGCGCCGCTTCTGTTCACGGCGCTCAGCAACAATTTCTTCAGCCTCGATCTGACGCAGCCGATGGCCTCGCTACCGATCACCATCTTTCAATTCGCGCTCTCGCCCTACGATAACTGGCAGGCCCTTGCCTGGGCAGGCGCGCTTCTCATCACCGTCGCGGTGCTGGCGCTGTCGATTGTCGCCCGCCTCGTTACCTCCAAGAAGGAGAAACACTGATGGATACCCTCACCCGAGAACGCTCGCCGATGACCTTCGACGGGGTCGATCCCGCGCCGAAACCGCGCATCTCGATCAAGAATCTCGATTTCTTCTACGGTGATTTCAAAGCCCTGAAATCGATCAATCTGGACCTGCCCGAGAACCGCGTAACCGCCTTCATCGGCCCGTCGGGTTGCGGCAAGTCCACGCTCCTGCGCGTGCTCAACCGGATGTATGACCTCTATCCGAAGCAGACCGCGACGGGGGAAGTGCTGCTCGATGGCGAGAATATCCTTGGTAAGAAGGTCGATCTGAACCGGCTGCGCGCGAAGGTGGGCATGGTGTTCCAGAAACCCACGCCCTTCCCGATGACGATCCACGAGAATATCGCTTTCGGTCTCCGCCTCGCGAATTACGCGAAATCCGAGATCGACGACCGGGTGCAGGCGGCGCTGAAAGGCGCGGCGCTCTGGGACGAGGTGAAGGACAAGCTGCAAAGCTCGGGCCAGTCGCTCTCGGGTGGTCAGCAGCAGCGCCTGTGCGTCGCGCGTACCATCGCGGTGGAACCGGAGGTGATCCTGCTCGACGAACCGGCTTCCGCGCTCGACCCGATCTCGACCGGCAAGCTGGAGGAGACGATCCACCAGCTCAAGGAGCAGTTCACCATCGCCATCGTCACCCACAACATGCAGCAGGCGAGCCGCGTCAGCGACCGCACCGCCTTCATGTATCTGGGCGAGCTGATCGAAGAGGGCGAGACCGCTCAGATTTTCACCCGCCCGCGGGTCGAGCGCACGTCGGATTACATCACTGGCCGTTTCGGCTGAGCGCACGGATGCCTTGTTCTTGCAGGGACGCGGGCGTAGAACGCGGCCAGAATCCAGCGGAGTGGTGACATGGCTTTGAACAGACGGCGTCTTCTGCAACTCGGCGCGGCTTCGGTGGCGCTGGCGGCCAGCCCGCGCGGCGCGATGGCGGCGTTCGATCCCAAGCCCACGGGCTGGCGCAACTTCGAGCTGGTCACCAAAGTCAGCCTGCCCGGCGGCGGCGAGACGGCGCAGCTCTGGGTGCCGGTACCCTCCGTGCATGGCGACGGCTGGATGAAGCCCGGCGCGGTGAACTGGGAGAGCGATGCGGACGAGGTGCAGATCGTGAACGCGCCCGATAGCGGCACTCCGATGGTGCACGCGGTCTGGGGCGCTTCCCAGGGCCCGCGCAAGCTGACCGTGACCGCACAGGCCCAGACGCAGGACTTCGTGGTCGATCTGAGCAAGCCGGGCGATGTCGAGCCGCTGGACGAGGTCGAGCGTGCGCGTTTCACCGCCGCGACCAAGCTGCTGCCGACCGACGGGATCGTGAAGCAGACCGCCGACTCGATCACCCGTGGAAAGACCGGCGATCTGGAGAAAGCCCGCGCGATCTACGAATGGATCGTCGAGAACACCGTGCGCAACCCGAAGACGCCGGGCTGCGGCTTGGGCGATATCGCCTTCATGCTGACCTCGGGCGATCTGTCGGGCAAATGCGCCGACCTCAACGCGCTCTTCGTGGGTCTGGCGCGCGCCGCCGGGCTCCCTGCGCGCGATGTCTATGGCATCCGCGTCGCGCCCTCGCGTTTCGGCTACAAGAGCCTCGGTCTGAAATCCGACGACGCCACCGGCGCGCAGCATTGCCGCTCGGAGGTTTGGCTGAGCGGCTTCGGCTGGGTGCCTGCCGATGCCGCCGATGTGCGCAAGGTGATGCTGCAGGAAGGCGAGGGGCATCTGGGCCTCAAAGACCCCAAAGTGGTCGATGTGCGTGCGAAGCTCTTCGGCGCGTGGGAAGGCAACTGGGTCGCCTATAACTACGCGCATGACGTGGATCTGCCGGGTTCGGACGGGCCGGAGCTGCCCTATCTTATGTATCCGCAGGCCGAGATCGACGGCAAACGCCGCGACTATCTCGACGCCAAGGACTTCACCTACCAGATCACCGCGCGCGAATTGTCCGCTTGAGGCGGTCTCTGCCGTATCGGTGACAATCGCGCGCTTTCCCTTGGCGCCTTGCGGCGCTAAGGGCGGTTGCAGGAGGTGCGCCAGATGCGTGTTTTCATAAACGGGTTCGGACGGATCGGTCGCTCGGTGCTGCGCGCCTGGGCGGAGGCGCCTGCGAGCTGGCCGGGGCTGGAGATCGTGGGCGTGAACGATATCGAAGCGCCCGAGATGCTGGCTTACCTCTTCGAATATGACAGCGTCTTCGGCCCGTGGCGCGGGAGTGTCACGCTGGAAGAGGGCGCGCTGGTGATCAACGGCACCCGGATCGCGCTGCACCGCGCGGATGATATCTCCACGCTCGATCTGTCGGATGTCGATCTGGTGATGGAATGCACCGGTCGGGCCGACAGCCCGCAGATTGCGGGGCAGGGGATCGCGGGCGGCGCGTCTCGCGTGCTGATCTCGGGACCTGCGAAAGCGGCGGAGATCACGGTGGTTCTGGGCGCGAATGACGCGGCGCTGAACGGGCAGAAGATCGTCTCCAATGCAAGCTGCACGACGAATGCGCTGGCGCCGCTCGCGCGGCTGATCGATGCGGAATTCGGGATCGTCACCGGCTCGATGACGACGGTGCATTGCTATACCGGCTCGCAGCCCACGGTCGACAAGCCGCGCGGCCCGATGGAACGCTCGCGCGCGGCGGCGCTCTCGATGGTGCCGACGACGACCTCTGCGGGCAAGCTGATGGAAGAGGTGCTGCCCGATCTCGCCGGTCGCCTGATCGCGCAGGCGGTGCGGGTGCCCACGGCCTCCGTCTCGGCGGTCGATCTGGCGGTGACGGTGAAAAATCCCGCCACGGTCGAACAGGTCAACGCGATGCTGCGGGACGCAGGCGGGGTGATCGGCACGACCGGGAAGCCGCTCGTCTCCACCGATCTGCGCGCGCGCCCCGAGAGCGTCGTCATGGCGCTGCCCGAGACGCGGGCGACCGCGCACGGGCTGATCCGGGTCTTCGGCTGGTATGACAATGAGTGGGGCTTCTCCAACCGGATGCTGGATATGGCACTACGGATGGGCTGACATGAAAAAGCCCCGCCGGAAGGGCGGGGCTTTCGAATGTCTCGTGAGCGTGCCGATTACTGGCGGTTGCCCATGAATTGCAGCAGGAACATGAACAGGTTCAGGAAGTCCAGGTAGAGCTGCAGCGCGCCGATGATGGCGGCCTTGCCCATGAACTCCGAGTCGCTGGCAGCGAGCTGCAGGTAGGTGTTCTTGATGTTCTGCGTGTCGTAAGCCGTGAGGCCCGCGAAGATCAGAACGCCGATCACCGAGATCGCGAAGGCCATCGCCGAGGAGGCGAGGAAGATGTTCACGATCGAGGCGACGATCAGGCCGATCAGACCCATCATCAGGAACGAGCCCATCGCGGAAAGGTTACGCTTCGTGGTGTAGCCGTAAAGCGAGAGACCCGCGAAGGAGATCGCCGTCACGAGGAAGGTCTGCGCGATCGAGATGCCGGTATAGGCGGCGAAGATGAAGCTGATCGACAGGCCCATCAGTGCGGCATAGACGAAGAACACGATCTGCGCCGTGCTGGTCGACATCTTGTTGATCATCGCGCCGAAGGCGAAGACGATCGCCAGCGGGGCCAGCATCACAACCCATTTGAGGCCCGAACCGAAGATCGCGGCAACGAGCGCCGGGTTCGTACCCACACCAAACGCTACGGCCCCGGTCACCAGCATCGCCAGCGACATAAGCCCGTAGACCTTGTTCATATGTGCGCGAAGACCCTCGTCAATCGCAGCCTGACGCGTGCCCGCGCGAGGGGTCCGCATCGTTTCGAAATCAGCCATCAGCACCTCCAACTATGTCGTCCGGTCGTCCCTCGGACCGGTTTCCCGACCGATATTGGCAGAGCAGCCCCGGAATTCAAGATTTGGGGCTGCCGGAAAATGCGTCGTTTCACATGGTTTTCACAGGTTGTGCCTCAGCGACCCGCGCGCCAGTGGTCGGGGGCGTCCCAAATCCGGCGCCGGACTTCGAACGAGGCTTCGGACTCGGTCAGCCCGATATCCTCGAGAAGCCTTGCATCGAGCCGCGCCAACGCCCGGCGCGAGCGGTAATGGGTGACAATCGCGGCGAACGTGGCAAGGACGCTCCGCCGGGCGGGGCGGTCAGGGGCGCAACAGGCGGCGTTGCGCTGGGTCAGGAAGGTCATCATCTTATCCTCCGAGGGTGCTCGTTTCTGCCCGGAAGGATGACGCAAGTTTTTTAATGATGAAAACGAATGATTGTGCTATTAAGTATCACGAAACGTGATGGATAGGCCGACATGGCACAAAACCTCGATATCGCAGCGCTGCGTGCGCTTCTGACCGTTTCGGAAACCGGCTCGGTGACGCAGGCGGCGCGGCTTCTGAACCTGACCCAATCGGCGGTCTCGATGCAGATCCGCCGCTTAGAGGAGGCGCTCGACAAGGTGCTCTTCGATCGGTCGAACCGGAGGATGGCGCTGACCCGTGCGGGGCGCTCTCTTCTGGACCATGCGCGCCGGATCTGCGCCGAGAATGACGCGGCTCTGGCGCGGCTGCGCGCGGCGGATGCCGAGGTGACCGTGCGCTTCGGCCTGCCGCATGATCTGGTCAGCCCGCAGATGCCGCATCTGTTGCGCGCGCTCTCAGAGCAATGGCCGATGGTCCGGCTGCAACTCGCCTCGCGCCGCTCGCAGACCCTGCGGCGAATGCTGGATGCGGGCGAGCTGGACATGATCCTGACAACGGAGGAGACGCCCGGTCCGGAGGCCGAGGTGCTCTCTGCCGATCAACTGGTTTGGATCGGCGCGCAGCTCGGGCGCGCCTTTTGCGCGCGCCCTCTGATGCTGTCGATCGAGGAAGGATGCGCGTTCTACGGCGCGGCCTTGGCGGCGCTCGAGGCGGTCGGGATCGAGTCCAAACCGGCTTTCGACGGGCAATCAGACGAAATGGCGAGCGCGGCGGTGGCCGCCGATATGGGCGTCGCGGTGCGGCTGTCGCGTGACATCCCGCCGGGCTGCGTGGCGCTGGGACCGGAAAGCGGTCTGCCGCCGCTCGGTCGCTCGCGGATTTGCTTCTACGACACGGGCCGGCTGACCGGCGATCCGGTCGAGGGGCTGCGTGCGCTGATCCGGGAGGCCTATGCCTGAGCGTCGATCTCGATGACCAGCTTGCCCGTGGAGCGGCGCGCGCGCAGATCTTCCAGCGCGTCCGGGATCTGCTCCATCGGATAGGTCGCGCCGATATGGGGGCTGAGGCCGCCCTGCGCGAACCAGTCGAAGAGCCGCGCCATCGACCCGGTCAGAACCTGCGGGTCGAGCTTGAGATAGCCACCCCAGTAAAGCCCGTGGATCGCGATATTCTTCACCAACGCGTGGTTGAGGGGCAACTTCGGCTGGCTGCCGCTGGCGAACCCGATCATCAGATAGCGCCCGCCGGGTTTCAGGGCGCGGAAGGCGGCTTCGCCTGCGGGGCCGCCGATTGCGTCGTAAACCACGTCGCAACCGCCAAGGGCCTTGATCGCGCTTTTCAGATCGTCGCTCTCGCTATCGAGCGTCTCATCGGCCCCGGCGGCGCGCGCGATCTGCTGCTTCGCCTCGCCGCGCGCACAGGCAATCACCCGTGCGCCCAACTTCTTGCCGATCTCGACCGCCGTGAGGCCGACTCCACCGGCCGCGCCCAGAACCACCAGCGTCTCGCCCTCGGCGAGGCCAGCACGCGTCTCCAAGGCCACATGGCTGGTGCCATAGGCGATCTGGAAGGCCGCCGCCTGCGCGTAGCTCATCGCGTCCGGCATCGGCGTGCAGCGGCTTTCGGGGAAATTGCCCGCCTCGGCCAGCCCGCCTTGCCCTGAGAAGACCGCGACGCGGGTGCCCGTGGCGAGGGTGCAGCCCTCGCCTGCCGCGATGACCTTTCCCGCGAGCTCCATGCCGAGGGTGAAGGGCGGGGAGGGGGTGTCCTGATATTTCCCCTCGATCATCAGCAGGTCGGCAAAGTTCAGACCGCAGGCCCGGATGGCCACCTGCACCTCGCCCGGTGCCGGGGCGGGAAGGGGGATTTCGGTCAGCTCGGGGTTTTGCCCGGGGGCGGCTTGAACATAGGCGCGCATCGAATGCTCCGGCAAGTTGTGTCGCGGGGTTGGTTGGTCAGCAAAGCGGACCCTACGTCGCCCGTGATAGACCGCGCAGCCGATCAGGGCCAGCCCGCCTGCCAGAGCCCGGAGCGGGACGTCGCGGCAGGGTCGCCGCCGGGTATTGACCAGCGAATCAATCCTCCGTGAGAGGGCGGTTGGCATCATAGGCTTCCGTAACGGAACCCAACTCTTCGAGTTGCAAATCGCAAAACACGCGGAAGGCGAATAGGGGGGCACCTATCCTTTAGGTTAGGTGTGCTGCGGAAAGCTGCAATTTCCCTGTCTTTTTAGACAGGTTTGCGATTTTACCCGCGCAGGCCACACTCAGCGCACGGTAGTTTGTGGGTGAAATTGGCTTGAAGGGGAAAGAGTATGAAGCATCCGGTTGATGTCCATGTAGGCAAGCGGATCCGGCATCGCCGCTGGATGATTGGGATGACCCAACAACAGCTCGCGGACAAAGTTGGGATCAAATTCCAGCAGATCCAGAAATACGAAACCGGGATGAACCGGGTTTCGGCATCTCGACTCTGGGATATCGCGGATGCGCTCGAAGTTCCGATCTCCTTCTTCTTCGAAGGGCTCGCGGAAGATAGCGGGATGCAACCGGAAGTGGCGGGAGATATTCTGTCCGACAAGGAGGCGCTCGCGCTCGTGCGCTCCTATTACTCGATCCCAGAGGCGCAGCGCCGCCGGCTGTTCGAACTGGCCAAGGTGCTCTCCGACGCGGCCTGAGCGCCACGCGGACGCCTTTAGGCGCAACTGGCGACCGAATGTGGGGCGGTCGGCAGCTTGACCCGGAGAAGGGGGGCGGTTACCGCTCCCCTTATCTCATTTCTGGGGGTCGGTTGCGGTGACGGCGCGGCCCGGGGAGGACACCGATGCTTGATCTCGACACCGATACCCGCGCGGAGCTTTCGGCCTTGGCCGCTGAGCTTGCCGATTGCGCGCGGCGTGAGACCTTGGCGCAGTTCCGTCCCGTGGGCGGGATCGGCGCGGATAACAAGCTCGAAGATGGGTTCGATCCGGTGACCGAGGCCGACCGTGCCGCCGAGGCCGCGATGCGTGCCCTGATTGCGGAGCGTCGCCCGCAAGACGGCATCTACGGCGAAGAGCATGGCGTCACCCGCGGGCAAAGCGGACTGACCTGGGTACTCGACCCGATCGACGGCACCCGCGGCTACCTGTCGGGAACGCCGACCTGGGGCGTGCTGATCGCCTTGTGCGCCGAGGAACCGGACGGCCCCGGCGCGCCGCTCATGGGCGTGATCGACCAACCTTATATCGGCGAACGTTTTACCGGCGGCTTCGGACGCGCGACGCTCGACGGTCCGCATGGCGCGCGCCAGCTTGGCGTGCGGACCGGGCGCGGGCTCGACAACGCGACGCTTTTCACCACCTTCCCCGAAGTCGGCACGGCGGAAGAGGGCGCGGCCTTCGCTCGGCTGTCGAAGCAGGTGCGGCTGACGCGTTACGGCATGGATTGCTACGCCTATGCGCTGCTTGCCGCCGGCCAGATCGATCTGGTGGTCGAGGCCGGCCTGCAGCCCTATGACGTGGCGGCTCCGATCGCGGTGATCGAAGCGGCGGGAGGCCTTGTCACCAACTGGCAGGGTGGTCCGGCCCATCGCGGCGGGCAGGTGCTCGCCGCCGCCTCGCCGGAGATTCATGCCGCCGCGCTCGAAGCGCTGAACGGCTAATCTCTTCCTCTTTTTGAAAAGATCCCGCCGGATGAGGCGAGATCAGCGGCCTTTCAGTGGAAGGACGCCCCGCGGAACGCCCGAAGCGCAAGCGGAGGGCAGAAAAGAGCGGGGGCCGCGCCCCCTCGTGCTTCAATCCTTGCGCTTGCGGAACAGTTTCTCGCGCCCGATCCGATCGAGAAGATCGCGCGTCGCCTCGGTGCCGAAATGCTGGCGGTGGGCGAGGTCGGGCAAGCGCTCGGATATCTCGCGGCCCAATTCTTCGGGTAGAAGTGACAGCGTCGCCTCGGACACCATCAGGCTCTCGACCGGAACGCCTTCGGCATAGATGATCTCATGCCGGTCGAAGACCAGCGCGAAGTAATCGACGAACCCGCCCTCGCGCTGCCAGACATTCTCGCCATCGACGAGATGCTTCGCCTGCACGAGGATTTCCGACGTGTCGCCCAACTTCTGCGCGCCGCGGCGATAGAGGAACACGCGGTGATGGGGCGAGATCACCAGGTCGCCTTCATTGCCCAGTACGCCCGCCGAAATCACGACCGGCGCGAAAGACCCCAGCGCGCGCATCGTCGCCTTCGCCACCAGCTTCACCGGCTGCGGGCCATTGTCGCGGGTCAGCACCCGCGCGCCGGGGGTGAGTTGCTCGATCGGCATCTGCGCGCCGCCGGCCAGCGTGATCATCGTGCCGGTGGTGAAGGCCACGCAGACGAGGTCCGACAGCCGCACCTCGCCGGGATCGTCGCGCGCCTCCAGTAACGTGTAGTCGAAGCGCGCTGCCATCGGTGAGAGCGGCAACGCGTAATGCGCGCCCGTGGCCACGTGGCAGATCATCAGGATGTCGACCGTGTCGCCCTCGGGCGTGATCAGCAGGTGCCGCGCGATCAGCTCGAGCGCATCCCCCGGCGCGCCGATCTCGGAGCCTTCAGCAACGGTCGGCGAGGCGCCTTGCTGGGCCAGCACGAGGCGGCGCGGTTTGGCGGCGCGATGGAGCTGATAAATGTCGCCGGGTTCGCAATCTTCGGCAAGGCCGAGCGCGTCGCCCTGATTGGCCCCGGAGGTGACCCAGATATCCTCTGCCTCGAAGACGTGAACGATCTGGCTCGGGTTTGACACGCGCTCTCCCTCGCCCTGTCGGGCCGTCTGAAACTGCTGTATCGCATCGGCTTACCGCGGGCCGCTCGTGATGGTCAAGCGGCCACAGCGCGCTTGTCCTCCCATTCGGGCAAGCTACTGTGCGAGGCGTAGCTGGCAGGGCCGCGCGCGATGTTTCGCGCGATGGGCTCGCCGGATCACGCCGGAGAATGAAAGCAAAGGAGAGGGCGCGATGGATCTTGGTATCAGGGGCCGCAAGGCGATCGTATGTGCGGGCTCGAAAGGGCTAGGACGGGGCTGCGCGATGGCGCTCGCGCAGGCAGGTGTCGACATCGTGCTGAATGCGCGCGGCGCCGACACGCTGGCCGCGACGGCGAACGAGATCATGGCCGCCACCGGGGTCACCGTGACGCCCGTGGCCGCCGACATCACCACGCCCGAGGGACGCGCGGCGGTGCTGGGCGAAGCGGGCGAGGTCGACATTCTGGTAACCAATGCGGGCGGGCCGCCTCCGGGCAACTGGCGCGACTGGTCGCGCGACGATTTCATCGCGGCGCTCGATGCGAACATGCTGGCCCCGATCGCGATGATGCAGGCGGTGCTGCCGGCCATGATCGAGCAGCGCTGGGGGCGGGTGGTCAATATCACCTCGCAATCCGTGCGCGCGCCGATCGCGCAGCTCGGCCTGTCGAACTCTGCACGTTCCGGCCTGACCGGCTTCGTCGCCGGCACTTCGCGGCAGGTCGCGGAATATGGCGTGAACATTAACAACCTGTTGCCGGGCCTGCATGCGACCGACCGCGCGGTGTCGCTCGATACGGCGGCGGCGAAGGCGAAGGGCATCTCGGTCGAGGAAGCCAAAGCGCAGCGCGAGGCATCGATCCCGGTGCGTCGCTACGGCACGCCCGAGGAGTTCGGTGCGACCTGTGCCTTCATGTGTTCGGTTCACGCCGGGTTCATGGTCGGGCAGAACGTGATGCTCGACGGCGGGCTGAACAACATCTCGATCTGAGCCGGGTCTGCCGGACGACCTACCGGGCTTGCTTGGGGGGCGGGGGGCTGTTATCTCCCGCCCTGCATTGCCTGACACTTTCAGTCGAGATTTCGCTGCATGAGCGCACAATTACCCCCTCCGCGCCTCGAAGTTCGCGCGCTTGGCCGCGTGTTCGACGGGTTGGCCGTGGTCGACGACGTGTCCTTTGCGATCCCAGCGGGGCAGGTGACCTGTCTGTTGGGCCCCTCGGGTTGCGGCAAATCGACGACGCTCCGGCTGATCGCGGGAGTCGATACGCAGGATGCGGGCGAGATCTACGTCGACGGAGCCGCGATCAGCGACGGCTCCGTTCACGTCCCGCCCGAGCAACGCGCGATCGGGCTGATGTTTCAGGACTTTGCGCTGTTTCCGCATCTGACGGTTGCCGAAAATATCGCCTTCGGCCTCAAGGGCGATGCGGCGGCAAAGCGCGCCCGCGTGACGGAATTGCTCGAGAAGGTCCGCCTGCTGCGCCATCGCGACAGCTATCCGCACGGGCTTTCGGGCGGCGAGCAGCAGCGCGTGGCGCTGGCACGTGCGCTTGCACCCCGACCGCGTATCCTCCTGATGGACGAGCCTTTCTCGGGACTGGACGAGCGTCTGCGCGACGATATCCGCGACGAGACTCTGGCGCTTCTGAAAGAGGAAAACACAGCCGTTCTGCTGGTCACGCATGAGCCGCATGAGGCGATGCGGATGGCCGACGAGATCCTGCTGATGCGCGGCGGGAAGATCGTGCAGCGCGGCGCGCCCTATAACCTCTATAACGCGCCTGTGGACCGGGCGGCGGCGGCGTTCTTCTCGGATGTGAATGTGCTCAAGGGCCGTGTGAAGGACGCGCTGACCGTGACGCCGTTCGGCGATTTCCTGACGCCGGGCCATGCGGACGGGACCGAGATCGACATCGTGATCCGCCCGCAGCATCTAAAGATCGATTTCGACCGGGCAGGGCGCGGCCCGTCCCCGACGCCGCAGGACGGCACGCCCGCGCGTGGGGTGGTCGAACGCGCACGCTTCTTGGGCCGCGAGAGCCTCGTCGAGTTCCGGATGGATTTCGACGGCACGATCCTGCGCGCCAGCGTCCCGAACGTATTCCTGCCGAAGCCCGGCACGCCGATGTGGCTGATGATCCGTCGCGATCGCTGCTTTGTCTTCCCGGCGAAAGGGGCCGACGCCTAACCGCTCAGCGGTCCTGTCGGCCTGCGCGTCCGCCGCGGCGCTTGCGCAGTTGCGGCGCTCGCTCGGGCAGTTCCGCCATCACTTCGCGGCGCGCCTCGGGCGTCATCCGCGACCACGCGCCGATTTCTTCCATCGTGCGGTAGCAGCCGATGCAGATCCGCGCCTCGGGGTGAATCTGGCAGAGCTTGACGCAGGGGCTCTCGATCTCGGCGCGTTTCCAGATTTCGTCGGTGTTTTGCGGATCGTTCATGCCGTCCCCAGATAGCGCAGCCGATCCAGCGCGCCTTGCAGAATGAAGCTTGCCGCGACGTGGTCGATCGCCTCTGCGCGTTTGGCGCGCGACATATCGGCCTCCAGCATCGCGCGTTCGGCGGCGACCGTGCTCAGCCGCTCGTCCCAGTAGCTGATCGGCAGATCGGTGAGGCGGCTGAGGTTGCGAGCGAAGGCGCGGGTCGATTGGCAGCGCGCTCCTTCGGTCCCGTCCATGTTCTTCGGCAGGCCGAGGATCAGCCCCTTCAAATCACGCTCCGCCACGATCTTGAGAAGCGCCTCGGCATCTAGGCCGAACTTCCTGCGCTTGATCGTCGATAGCGGCGTCGCGACCGAGCGCAGCCCGTCGGACACCGCGACGCCGATGGTCTTGGTGCCCAGATCGAGCCCTGCGACGCCGCCCATGCGCGGGATCGCATCGGCGAATTCTTCGATCGTCTCGCAGATCATTGCGCCACACCTGCCGATTTCGCCGCCGCCTCGACCTGAGCCAGCGCATCCGGTTTGTCGGCCAACGCCTTCTGCGCCTCGCCCCAGGCTTCCTTGGCGCGGTCGGTTTGGCCCAACGTGGCGAGGGACGAGATCACCCGCGCCCATTCCTGCGGCGTGCCACCCTCGGTGGTCAGGCGGTCAAAGAGACCATCGACCATGCCCTGGATCATCTGCTGGCGCTCCTCGGGCGTCATCGAGGCCGCGTCCTTCATCTGCTGCGCGCTCGGACCGGGCAGGGCGGGGGCCGCTTGCGGGGCGCTTTGCCCCGCCTGCGCGCCACCCATGTCCTGCAGCGCCTGACCGGCAGGCGCCTGATGCGCCGCGTCGATCTTCGCCATGTCGTCCGGGCGCGAGCCGAATTTGCCCTTCGCTTCGCCATAGACCGCATCTGCGCGGTCGACCTCACCGATCATGCGCAGCGACGAAATCAGGCGTGCCCAGTCATCTGCGCTGCCGCCTTCCTGCGCCAGCCGGTCGTTCAGGCGCTCCACCATCGAGCGGATCATCTGCTGACGCGCCTCGGGCGACATGTCCGCCGCCGCCGCGACATCTGCCTGCGACGGGCCGGGTGCGCCGCGCGGTCTCGGCGGGGTGTAATCCTTCTCGCCCGCGAGCCATGCCAGTTCCTCGATGTTCTGCTGCACCAGCGGCACCCACGGATCGCTGCTTTCCGAGTTGCGCAGCAGGTTGTCCCAGAGGCGGAACGCCCGGTCGCCACGCCCGTTCTGCGCCATCATCAGGCCAACGTAATAGAGCGCGAGCCCGTTATTCTGGTCCATCTTCAGCGCGGTCGCGAATACTTTCTCCGCCTCGGGCGTGATCAGCCCGCCAGCGGCCACGGCCATCATCTCACCCAGCTCGGCGTAATCCTGAGCGGTGGCGGCATCGCCCTTTGTCGCGACGAGCCGCTGCTGCGCTTTCCATGCGGCGTCGAAATTGCCCAGCGCCGCCTCGTTGCGTGCAAGCAGTTCGAGGCCCTTCGGATCGTCCGGCTTCTTCGCCACCGCTTCGCGCAGCTTCTTCATCAGTTCGAGGAATTTCGGGTCCGGATTGGCCGGGGGGGTCGCACGGGCCTTCTGCATCTTCTCGGCGTCGGCCTGCGAGGGGCGGCTGTCATAGAGCTTGTCGGCATCCGCGAAACGCTGCGCGATCGGCTGGTCCTGATAGCCCTCCGCGCCCATCCGGGTATAGAGCCAGAACGCCGCGCCGAAGATCACGACGCCACCGATCACCAGCGCGATGGTCGGCCCTTTCGGTGCCCGGCCCAGATCGGAGCCGGCCTGCGCCTTGCGGTCCGCCTCGAGCATCCGGCGCGAAATTTCCAGCTTTGCCCGGTCGGCTTCCTCGCGCGATGTGACTCCACGCTCGACGTCGCGTTCCAGATCGCGCAGCTGGTCGCGATAGACCTGCACGTCATACGAGGCCGCCGGTGCCATCTCGTCTTCCCCACGTCCGCGCAACAGGGCAAGCGCAAACAGAAGCGCAATGACCGCAACGAGCGCGGCGGCGATAATCCAGAACAGCATGGCGTCTCCTCATCCTTCGCCTCCCATTTAGGCGAGATGACGCCGCGCCGAAAGGGTCTAGCGCGTGAATGGAACCCGATGTCGCAGGCCCATGTCGCTTTTTTCCCTGCGATGCCGCAACAGGGGGGCTTTCGCCCGCCGCCCCGGTCCATCACAAAGGCGAAAGAGTCGAGACTGCTCGGAGGCGCGCTCATGAAACGCTATTCGATGTTTGCCGTTGCGCGTGAGGCGATGCGCTTCCATCGCGGTTGGGAGCGGGCCTGGCGCTCGCCCGAGCCGAAGAAACGCTACAAGGTCATTGTCGTGGGGGCAGGGGGGCATGGCCTCGCCACCGCCTATTACCTTGGCAAGGTGCATGGGATCACCGATGTCGCGGTGATCGAGAAGGGCTGGCTGGGCGGCGGCAATACCGGCCGCAACACCACGATCATCCGCTCGAACTACCTGCAGGATCCGTCGGCGGCGATCTACGAGAAAGCCCGTGCGCTTTACGAGGATCTGAGCCAGGATCTGAACTACAACGTGATGTTCTCGCCGCGCGGTCTTTTGATGCTGGGCCAGACCGAGCACGAGGTGCGCGGCTACAAGCGCACGGTGCACGCCAACCGCCTGCAGGGCATCGACACCGAATGGATCGGACCGGAGCAGGTCAAGGAGCTGGTGCCGATCATCAATATCGACGGGCCGCGTTACCCGGTGTTGGGCGCTCTGCTGCAAAAGCGCGGCGGCACGGCGCGGCACGACGCGGTGGCCTGGGGCTATGCGCGGGCGTGCTCGGACATGGGCATGGACATCATCCAGAAATGCGAAGTGACCGGTGTGCGCACCGAAGGCGGCAAGGTGCAGGGCATCTCGACCACCAAGGGCGAGATCGACTGCGAACAGCTCGCCATCATCGTCGCGGGGCATTCCTCGGTCCTGGCCGAAATGGCGGGCTTTCGTCTGCCGATCGAGAGCGTCGCGCTGCAGGCTTGGGTCTCAGAGCCGATCAAACCCTGCATGGATGTTGTCGTGATGGCCAACACGGTGCACGGCTACATGTCGCAATCCGACAAGGGCGAGATGGTGATCGGCGGCGGCACGGACGGGTTCAACAACTACACCCAACGCGGCTCGTGGCACCATGTCGAGGAAACCACCCGCGCGCTGGTCGAGACCTTTCCGATCATCTCGCGCCTGAAAATGCTGCGCCAATGGGGCGGCATCGTGGACATGACCGGCGACCGCTCGCCCATCCTGTCGAAAACGCCGGTGGAGGGCATCTTCGTCAATTGCGGCTGGGGCACAGGCGGGTTCAAGGCGATCCCGGGCTCGGGCTATGGCATGGCCGAACTGATCGCGCGCGGCCACTCGCCGCTGACCGACCAATTCGGCCTCGACCGCTTCAAGGAAGGTCGCTTCATCGATGAAAGCGTCGCCGCAGGGGTGGCGCACTGATGAAGACGACCTCCCTTTCGACCTGCTTCAAATCCCTCCCGGCGCTCTCCAGTAAAGAGGTGCATCCGACATGCTGACCCTCACCTGTCCCTGCTGCGGCGTCACCGCCGAGGAAACCGAATTCGCCCCGGGCGGAGAGGCGCATCTAAAGCGCTTCGGGCCGGGCTCGTCGGATGACGAGTTCGAGGGATACCTGTTCGCCCGCAAGAACCCGAAAGGCGTCCATTTCGAGCGCTGGCGCCATGCCTATGGCTGCGGCAAGTGGTTCCTGGCTGCACGCGACACGGGCACGCTCGAGGTATTTGCGACCTACAAGGCGCAGACCACCGAGCCCCCCGCCGATGTGATCGCGAAGATCAAAGCGAAACGCCCCGACTGGGAGGGCCATAAATGAGCACGCGTCTTTCCAAGGGTGGTCGTCTGATCGACCGCGCGAAACCGCTCGCCTTCACCTTCAACGGCAAGCCGATGCGCGGCTTTGCGGGCGATACGCTGGCCTCGGCGCTCTTGGGCGGCGGTCAGGTCATGGTGGGCCGGTCGTTCAAATATCACCGCCCGCGCGGCATCGTGGCCTCGGGCGCGGAAGAGCCGAACGCGCTCGTCGGTCTGGGCCGCAACGCGCGGTTCGAGCCCGATCAGCGCACCACCACGACCGAGCTGTTCGAGGGGGCCGAGACCACCAGCCAGAACCACTGGCCGTCGCTCGATTTCGACATCGGCGAGATCAACAACACCTTCTACAAATTCCTGCCCGCGGGCTTCTACTACAAGACCTTCATGGCCCCGCGCGCAGCGTGGAAGCACCTGTTCGAACCCATCATCCGCAAATCGGCGGGCTTGGGCGGCGTGCCGAAAGAGGCCGACCCGGATCGCTACGAGCAGGTCTACGCCCATTGCGACGTGCTCGTCGTGGGCGGCGGTGTGGCGGGTCTTGCCGCGGCGCTCAAGGAAGGCCGCGCCGGTAAACGCGTCTGGCTGATCGAGCAGACCCCCAACTGGGGCGGGCGCACGCCCGTCGATGGCGGTCAAATCGACGGTCACGACGCGCAGACCTGGATCGACAGCGCGCTGGTCGAACTGTCCTCGATGGAGAATGTCACGATGCGCACCCGCCTGATGGCGGCGGGCCTGCACGATCATGGCTATGTCATCGGCTACGAGAACCTCGCCGACACCACCCCCGGCGATGGCCGTCCGCGCCACCGTCTCTGGCGCATCCGTGCGGGTCACACGATCACTGCGACCGGCGCGATCGAACGCCCGCTTGCTTTCGCGGGCAACGACGTGCCCGGCGTGATGCTGGCCTCGGCGGTGCGCGATTACATCGTGAACTGGGCGGTCTCGCCCGGCGATCGCACGGTGATCGTGACCAACAACGACGACGCCTATCGCACGGCGCTCGCGATCCTCGATGCGGGGCTGACGGTCTCGGCCGTCGTCGACGCGCGCGAGGAAACCCATGGCGCGCTGCCCGAAGCCGTGAAAGCGCGCGGTGTGCGTGTGCTTGAAGGCCGCGGCATCGCGAAAGTGCTCGGTCGCAAACGCGTCTCCGGCGTCGAGATCTGCGCACAGGCCGGCGAGGGCGGGGCGGTCGAGACGATCGACTGCGATTGCGTCGCGATGTCGGGCGGCTGGTCGCCGGTCGTGCACCTGTGGTCGCATTGCGGCGGCAAGCTGACCTGGGACGATGCGCGTGCGATGTTCCGCCCCGATCCGAACCGTCCGCCGACCGGCGCGGATGGGACCGGCATGGCGACGGTCGTGGGGGCCGCCAATGGCGATCTGACGCTCTCCGAGGCGATGGGCGGTCTGGGCATCGGCGCGGCTTCCGAGGAGGAAGCGCCGCTCGCCCCCGTCTGGATGATGCCCGCGGGCGCGCCCGATGCGCTGCGCTTCAAGAGCTTCCTCGACTACCAGAACGACGTGAAGGTCTCCGATGTGCAGCTGGCCGCCCGCGAGGGCTACGAGTCGGTCGAACATACCAAGCGCTACACCACGCTCGGTATGGCGACCGATCAGGGAAAGCTGAGCAATATCAACGGGCTCGCTATTCTCTCGGATGCGCTTGGCCAACCGATCCCGGCCACTGGCACGACCACCTTCCGCCCGCCCTACACGCCGATTTCGCTCGGCGCCGTGACGGCGGAAGCCAAGGGCGAGCTGTTCCAGCCCCTGCGCCGCACCCCGATCCAGTCCTGGCACGAAGCCAAGGGCGCGCATTGGGAGCCGGTCGGCCATTGGCGTCGCCCCTATTGCTACCCGAAGTCGGGCGAGAGCCACCGCGACGCGGTCAATCGCGAGATCACCAATACCCGCAAGAATGTGGGCATGCTCGACGCCTCGACGCTGGGCAAGATCGTAGTGAAAGGGCCGGATGCGGGGAAATTCCTCGACATGCTCTACACCAACATGATGTCGACGCTGAAAGTCGGCAAATGCCGCTACGGGTTGATGTGCAACGAGAACGGCTTCCTGATGGATGACGGGGTCGTGGCGCGCCTGTCCGAAGATACGTGGCTGTGCCACACCACCTCGGGCGGGGCGGATCACATCCATGGCTGGATGGAAGACTGGCTGCAATGCGAGTGGTGGGACTGGAAGGTCTACACCGCCAACCTGACCGAGCAATATGCCCAGATCGCCGTCGTCGGCCCGAAGTCGCGCGAACTGCTGGAGCGACTGGGTGGCATGGATGTCAGCAAGGAGACGCTGCCCTTCATGCAATGGGCGGACGGCACGCTGGGCGGTTTCGACGCGCGCATCTTCCGCATCTCCTTCTCGGGCGAGCTGAGCTACGAGATCGCGGTTCCCGCGTCGCAGGGCCTCGCGCTGTGGGAGAAGCTGATGACCGAGGGCGAAGCGCTTGGCGTGATGCCCTACGGCACCGAGGCGCTGCACGTGATGCGCGCCGAGAAGGGCTTCATCATGATCGGCGACGAGACCGACGGCACCGTGATCCCGCAGGATCTGGGCCTCAACTGGGCGATCTCGAAGAAGAAGACCGACTATCTGGGCAAGCGCGCGCAGGAGCGGTCCCACATGACCGACCCGAACCGCTGGAAGCTCGTCGGCCTCGAGACGCTCGACGGATCGGTCATCCCCGATGGCAGCCACGCGCCCGCCGACGGGTTCAACGCCAACGGTCAGCGCAACACGCAAGGCCGCGTCACCTCGACCTATTACTCGCCGACGATCGGCAAGGGTATCGCGATGGGGCTGGTGCTGAACGGGCCCGACCGGATGGGCGAGGTGATCGAGTTCACCGGTGAGGGCGAGGACATGGTCAAGGCGCGGATCGTCGATCCGGTCTTCTACGACAAAGACGGGGAGAAGCAGAATGTCTGAGGCCGTCAGCGCCCTTTCCGGGCAGAGCCACGAAGGTTTCGTCACCGTGTCCGAGGCCGGACTGGTGGGCATGATCTCCATCCGCTGCGATCTGGGCGCGAAGGCGCTGGCCAAGGCGCTCAAGGCCGAGGGGCTGCCCGTCCCGGGTCCGCGCCGGATCGAGACCGTCGACGGGCGCTCCATCGCGTGGATGAGCCCGGATGAGCTGTTGCTGATCTGCGCCCATGACGAGGCGCCCGCGCTTACCGACCGGCTGGCCGAGGCGCTTGCCGCAGAGCATGCGCTGGTCGTCAACGTCTCTGACGCCCGCGCGATGTTCACCATCCGCGGCGAGAAGGCCGACCAAGTGGTGATGAAGCTCTCCCCCGCCGATGTCGCGACTCTACCCAAAGGCGAAATCCGCCGCTCCCGTGCGGCACAAGTGGCGACGGCGTTCTGGCGATCGGGGGAAGACGAGATCTCGCTGGTCTCCTTCCGCTCCGTCGCGGGCTACGTGATGGGTCTTCTGGAGGTCTCCTCGCGCCCCGGGTCGGAATTGTTCTGAGGTGCGGGGACTGGCGCCCGCCGGCCCTCAGTCCAGGCTATTCAGTGTTCGGGGGCGTGTCGTTTGAAACGACGAATTCTCACTCCGCCTCACGCCCCAGGGGAATATCAAGCAATTGGAAAGCCGAAATAATTACTAAACCTCGGTCCGTCTATGCTGCCGCTGCGGTGCAGGCGGGATGCCGATTGCCGCGCAGTGCGAGACGCCCGGCTTTCCCTCCCCTCTGAGGCTAGAGCCGGGCGTTTTTCGCTTCCAATGAACCTAAATATCCCGTGCGGGCGCGGGGCAGTCCCCTCGAACTCCACGGTCGGTCCGAAAATGAAACCGCGCGCCGGGGCGGGGCCTTGGCGCGCGGTTCGGTCTCGATCAGGATCGGTTTACTCCAGCTCGATCAGCAAATCCTTCGCGTCGATCTGGGCACCCGGCGAAACGTGGATCGCTTTCACGGTGGCGTCGCGCTCGGAGTGGATGCCGGTTTCCATCTTCATCGCCTCGATGGTCAGGAGCATATCGCCCGGCTTCACCTTCTGGCCGACATTGACCGCGATCGAGGCGATCGAACCCGGCATAGGCGCACCGATATGATCCGGGTTGCCCGCCTCGGCCTTCGGTTTCGCCGCGGTCGTCGCCTTCACCGCGCGGTTCGGAACGCGCACGGCGCGGGGCTGGCCGTTGAGCTCGAAATAGACTTTCACCTCGCCCAGCTCGTCGGTGTCGCCGGTGGTGAGATAGCGGATCTCCAGCGTTTTGCCGGGGTCGATCTCGGCGGAAATCTCGTCCTGCGGCTCCATCCCGTAGAAGAAGACCGGGGTCGGCAGGGTGCGCACCGGGCCATAGGCTTCGTGGCGACTTGCGTAATCGGTGAAGACCTTGGGATACATCAGGTAACCCGCCAGATCCTCGTTATCGATCTCGCGCCCGTCGAGCTGTTCGGAGGCCTCCTTGCGGGCGGCTTCCAGATCCACCGGGGGCAGGTTTTTACCGGGACGCTCGGTCGAAGGCGTTTCGCCCTTGAGCACCTTCGCCACGATCCCCTCGGGCCAGCCGCCGGGCGGTTGGCCGAGATTGCCGCGCATCATGTCGATGACCGAATCCGGGAAGGAGACGTCCTTGGCCGGATCGAGCACGTCTTCCTTGGACAGGCCCTGCGCGACCATCATCAGCGCCATGTCGCCTACGACTTTCGAGGACGGCGTGACCTTTACGATATCGCCGAAGATCTGGTTGGCATCGGCATAGGCCTGCGCCACCTCGTGCCAACGCTCTTCCAGCCCCAGCGAGCGCGCCTGCGCCTTGAGGTTGGTGAACTGGCCGCCGGGCATTTCGTGCAGGTAGACCTCGGAGGCGGGAGCCTCGAGACCGCTCTCGAAGGCCGCGTATTGGTGGCGCACGGCCTCCCAGTAGTTCGAGATCATCCGGATCGCGTGAATATCGAGGCCGGTATCGCGCTCGGTATGGGCCAGCGCCTCCACGATGGAGCCGAGGCAGGGCTGCGAAGTGCCGCCCGAGAACGCGTCCATCGCCGCGTCCACCGCATCGACGCCCGCATCGGCGGCAGCAAGGATCGTCGCGCCTGCGATGCCGGAGGTGTCATGGGTGTGGAAGTGGATCGGGATATCGACCTCTTCCTTGAGCGCCGAGATCAGCTGACGCGCGGCGGCCGGTTTCAGAAGACCTGCCATGTCCTTGAGGCCGAGGATATGGGCGCCCGCCGCTTCCAGCTCTTTCGCCATGCCGATAAAGTATTTCAGGTCATATTTCGCGCGGTCGGGATCGAGGATGTCGCCCGTGTAGCAGATCGTGCCTTCGCAGATCTTGCCGCTCTCGATCACCGCATCCATCGCGACGCGCATGTTCTCGACCCAGTTCAGCGAGTCGAAGACGCGGAACACGTCGACGCCGCTTTCCGCCGCCTGCTTGACGAAGAACTGCACCACGTTGTCAGGGTAGTTCGTGTAGCCCACGCCGTTCGAGGCGCGCAGAAGCATCTGGGTCAGGATGTTGGGCATCTCTTCGCGGATGTCGCGCAGGCGCTGCCACGGGCATTCCTGCAAGAAGCGGTAGGCCACATCGAATGTCGCGCCGCCCCAGCATTCGACCGAGAACAGATCGCTCAGGTTCGAGGCATAGGCGGGGGCTGCCTTGATCATGTCGATCGAGCGCATCCGGGTTGCCAGCAGCGACTGGTGGCCGTCGCGCATCGTGGTGTCGGTCAGCAGCAGCTTCTTCTGCGCCTTCATCCAGTCGGCGACCGCCTTCGCGCCCTCTTTCTCGAGCAGGTTGCGGCTGCCGGGCTTCACCTCGTCTTTCAACGCGGGCAGGCGCGGCGGTCTCGCCTCGGCATGCGGCTTGTTGCGGCCCGCGGTCTCGGGGTGACCGTTCACCGTGATGTCCGCGATATAGGTCAGGATCTTGGTGCCCCGGTCGCGGCGTTGCTTGAAGTCGAACAGCTCCGGCGTCGTGTCGATGAACTTCGTCGTGTAGCTCATGTCGAGGAAGGTCGGGTGCTTGAGCAGGTTGATGACGAAGTCGATATTCGTGCTCACGCCGCGGATACGGAATTCGCGCAGGGCGCGGTCCATCCGGCGGATCGCCTGATCGGGATCCTGCGCCCAGGCGGTGACCTTCACCAGCAGCGAGTCATAATAGCGGGTGATGACGCCGCCCGCATAGGCTGTGCCGCCATCGAGGCGGATGCCGTTGCCGGTGGCCGAACGATAGGCGGTCAGTCGGCCGTAATCGGGGATGAAGTTGTTCTGCGGGTCTTCGGTGGTCACGCGGCATTGCAGCGCGTGGCCCGACAGTTCGATCTCGTCCTGCGACTTGGCGCGGGTCGCCTCTGCGAGTGTCGCGCCTTCCGCAATCTTGATCTGGGCCTGCACGATGTCGATGCCGGTGACTTCCTCGGTCACGGTATGCTCGACCTGAACGCGCGGGTTCACCTCGATGAAGTAGAAATTGTCGGTGTCCATATCCATCAGGAATTCGACCGTGCCGGCACATTCATAGCCGACCGCCTGACCGATCTTCAGCGCGAGCTGGCAGACCTCTTCGCGCTGTGCGTCCGACAGGTAGGGGGCAGGGGCGCGCTCGACGACCTTCTGGTTGCGGCGCTGCACGGTGCAGTCGCGCTCATAGAGGTGATAGAGATTGCCATGCGTGTCGCCCAGAAGCTGCACTTCGACGTGGCGCGCGCGGGTGATCATCTTCTCGAGATAGCCCTCGCCATTTCCGAAGGCGGCTTCGGCTTCGCGCCGGCCTTCGCGGACCTTCTCGACCAGTTCCTCCTCGCCGAGGATCGGGCGCATGCCGCGCCCGCCGCCGCCCCAGCTGGCTTTCAGCATCAGCGGGTAGCCGATCTCGGCGGCCTCTTTCTTGATCGCGTCGAAATCCTCGCCCAGCACTTCGGTCGCGGGAATGACCGGCACGCCGGCCTTGATCGCGACGCGCCGGGCCGAGGCCTTGTCGCCGAGCGCGCGCATCGTTTCGGCTCTCGGGCCGATGAAGGTGATGCCGGCGGCATCGCAGGCTTCGACGAAATCGGGGTTCTCCGACAGCAGGCCATAGCCCGGGTGGATCGCGTCGGCGCCGCTTTCCTTGGCGACGCGGATGATTTCTTCGATCGAGAGATAGGCGCCGACGGGCGAGAGGCCTTCGCCAATGCGATAGGCTTCATCGGCCTTGAAGCGGTGCAGGCCCAACTTGTCCTCTTCGGCGTAGACGGCGACCGTCTTCTTGCCCAGCTCGTTGGCGGCGCGCATCACCCGGATGGCGATCTCGCCACGGTTGGCCACGAGGATCTTGTTGAACATAGCGTTCTCCCTGTTGTCGAAAGTGGCCGCTACGGTACAGTTGCCGCGCCGCAGCGCAAGGGCCTACCTGCAAACTTGGGCAAATTTACTGACCAATGTGCGAGAGTTTGCAAAGTCGATCCGCACCGATGCGCGCCTGTCCCGGTCCGGTCCGGGATTGACTAGACTGACGCTCTGGGCAAGGTGGGGCGCATGATCGATCTGCGCCCGGTTGGATATATCATCGGAATGCTGACATCCGTGCTGGGGCTGACGATGCTTATCCCGGCGGCGGTGGATTTGGGTCATGGTGCAGCGCATTGGCTGGTTTTCGTCGAAAGCGCGGTGCTGACGACGACGGCAGGCGCGCTGCTGGCGCTGGCCTCCCGCGACGGGCTGGCGCGGACGCTCTCGATCCATCAAAGCTTTCTGCTGACCTCGCTCGTCTGGCTGACGCTGCCGTTCTTCGGGGCGCTACCTTTCATGCTGGGTGTGCCACATCTGTCTCTGGTCGATGCCTATTTCGAGGCGATGTCAGGGCTGACCACGACCGGCACCACCGCGATTCCGCAACTCGATACGCTGCCGCCGGGGGTGAACCTGTGGCGCGGACTGCTGCAATGGCTGGGCGGTCTGGGGATCATCATCGTCGCGATGATCTTCCTTCCGGTGATGAAGGTCGGCGGGATGCAGTTCTTCCGCTCGGAAGGGTTTGACACGCTTGGGAAAATCCTGCCGCGCGCAATGGATATCTCGACCGCGCTGATCCGCATCTATGTCGGGCTGACGATTGCCTGCGCGCTGACCTATATCGGTCTCGGCATGAAGGGGTTCGACGCGATCATGCACGCCCTTACGACGATGAGCACGGGCGGCTTCTCGAATTACGACGCCAGCTTCGCCGTTTATAAGGGCGCACCCGAATACGCGGCCTCCGTCTTCATGGCGCTGGCCGCGATGCCGTTCATCCGCTTCGTTCAGGTGATGCGCGGCGATACGATGCCACTGTGGCGCGACCCGCAGGTGCGCGCCTTCCTGCGCTGGATGGGCTACGCGATCGCGATCATCGTGCTCTACCGCATGATCCGCCACGAGGCCTCTTTCTGGCCGACGCTGCGGGAGGTGACGTTCAACGTGGTCTCGACCTTCACCGGCACCGGCTATGCCTCTGAGGACGTGACCCAATGGGGCCATCTGGCCTTCACGATCCTGCTGATTTCCGGACTGATCGGGGGCTGCACGGCCTCCACCGCCTGTTCCGTCAAGGTGTTCCGCTACCTGATCCTGCTGGAGGCGATCAAGGCGCAGATCCAGCGGCTCTACTCGCCCCACCGCCTGCTGAAGGTGCAATATGGCGGGCGCCCGGTCGAGGATAGCGTGGTCAACTCGGTGATGGCGTTCTTTTCGCTCTTCATCCTGATCTTCGGGATGCTGATCATCGCGCTGACCTTCACCGGGCTCGGAACCGAGACGGCGATGACCGCCGCCTGGACCTCGATCGCCAATATCGGCCCCGCATGGGGGCCCGAGATCACCGCGAACGGCTCGGTCGCGGATTTCCCCGACAGCGCGAAGTGGCTGATGAGCGCGGCGATGTGTCTCGGGCGGCTCGAATTGATGAGCGTGCTCGTGCTGCTGCTGCCGCGCTTCTGGCGGGGCTGATCACTTCCAGCAGGAAATCTGCACCACCATCCCGTCTGCCATCTGCTGCAGGTCTTCCGGCGCGCGGTTGGCCGAGATGCCCGCCTCTTTCGGCGTGAAACCCTTATCCGACAGGCCCGGCGCCATTGCCTTGCTTTGCAGCGCGACGCTCAGATTGTCGGGCAGCACCCGGTTCGCGTCGTCACTCGCGGGCAGCAACATCCCCACGACCGCGCCCGTCCCGTCGAGCACCGGCCCGCCCACGTCGCCCGCGCGGGTCTGCGCCTCGATCCGGGCCTGATTGTCTTGTCCTTCCAGCCCCTTGAGCGCCGAGAGCGTACCGAAATTCAGCACCGGCGCGGAGAGCGCTTCGGGGTAGGAGAAGCCCGCCACCGCGACCTTCGCCCCGGCCAGCGGCGCGTCGGGATTGAATTTCGCGACTTCCCTCGGGGCGAGCGTGTCGTGCGGCGTCAGAACCGCGTAACCCTTGGCGCCGCCGTCGAAGCTGAGCGAGGCGGCATGGTCTTCGATCGTGATCCGGCCGCACTGGTCGAGCCCCTCGGCGGCGGTCAGCACATGGCCGTCCGCATCGATGAAGAAGCCCGAGCGCGAGAAGACCGGTGCGCGTTTCTCGATCCCAGCCATCAGGGCGGCCCGCGTTACCGACATCGGCTGACCGAGCGTCGCGTCGAGCGTCTTGGAGCCGATCGGCGTGAAGCTTCTCTTCATCGCGTCGAGCACGCGATTCATTCGCTTGTCGTCCCCGGCGGGCCAAACCAGCGTGAAGCCCTTGATCTGCCCGTTCGAGAGCTCCGCATGGGTGTAGGAATGGACCGCCGTATTCTCGCCCTCGATGGTGAAGCTGTTGCCGCGGATGTTGCGCTCGCCGCCCGTCGGCACGATTTCGAGCGTCTGCATCGCGTCATAGAGCCCGCGCAGCCGCGCCGTGTCGCCGGGCTGAGAGATCAGCAGTACCTGCACGCCGCTGTCGTCCTTGGGTGCGTAATTGACGAACGGCGCGTTGTAGCGGGCGAATTTCACCAGCCCCATCGGCAGCTCGATCCGGATCCCGGCTTCCTGCTCGGTGACGGTCTGTAGCCCCAGCGCCGCGCGCTCGGAGGCGACCTTGTCGAGAAGTGCGGCCTGCTGGGTCGAGGACAGGACGCCTGTTGGCTGGTAGCCATTCTTCGACTGCCAGTCGGCGATGGAGCCGCGCGTGCCACGGCCGAAAATCCCGTCGATCGCGCCCTGATAGCTGCCTTCCCATTCCAGCGCGGTCTGGATGTCGCGCTTGGTCTGCGGATCGAGGGCGGCTTCGAGACGGCGCGACTCCGCCAGCGTCTCCACAGGCTCGGGCGCGGGCGTAGCCTCTTGCGGGGCTGGGGTGACGTCCCGCAGGGCCGGTGCGTCAGACGCCGCGGTGGTGTCGGAGTTCAGCGCTTCGGGCGCGGTGGTGGTATCTTGCGCAGACGTATCGGGTGTGCTCGCCATCGCATCGGGTGGCGTGGTCTGATCGCTCGATTGCGCCGTCTCATCCGGACCGTCCAGCGGCTCCACGTCGATCGGCGCAGGCATCGGCGCGCCGCGCACGTCGCTTTGCGTGTCGGCTTGCGGGGCGGGCTGGGTCGCCTGCGGGGCTGTGTTCAATGTCGCGCCCACCGGCCAGAATTGCTGGCGGAAGTTGTTGCCATCGGCCACGAAACTGTCGCGCGGGATCAGACCCTCGCGGCGCAGAACCCGGCGCCGCGCATTCGCCTCCGCTTCGTCGGCAAAGGGGCCAAGCGCGATCGCATACCAGCCGGAATCGAGCCGGAACCCGGTCGTGTCGGGGAACATGCCCGCCCAGTCGCGGGCGCGCGCTTCGGCTTGGGCAAGCGAGCTTTTCGCCTCGATCTGTACCCAGGCCTCGGCCCAGGCCGTGCCGGTCCAGACCATGCCGGTCAGGCTGGCCCCGACGACGATCGAAACTGTCCGTGAAATTGCCCGCATTGCCACTCCCCGATGATATAAGCTTTTCCCTCGAACTTAGCGCAACTCGAGCCGAGGTCACCCCCCAAACGCCCCCGTTCGGGTCACGAAATCCGCCGGTGTGGGGCAGGGGCCGCAGCTTTGCGCGCCGCATGTCGCGGATCGCCTGCCCGAACTCTTGCAGGGCGTTGACGCCCCCGCGCCCCTTGCCTAGAGAGAAGGCGCTTCAACGGAAGGTGCGAAATATGGCAAACCCGGACGCCCCGAAATCCTTTCAGGAAATCATCCTGCGCCTGATGAGCTATTGGGCCTCGAAAGGCTGCGCGGTGATGCAGCCCTATGACATGGAAGTGGGGGCAGGCACCTTCCACCCGGCGACGACGCTGCGCGCGCTCGGCTCCAAGCCGTGGGCGGCCGCCTATGTCCAGCCCTCGCGCCGTCCGACCGATGGCCGCTATGGCGAGAACCCGAACCGCCTGCAGCACTACTATCAGTATCAGGTGCTCATCAAGCCGAGCCCGCCGGACCTGCAGGAGCTCTATCTCGGCTCGCTCCGCGCGATCGGGATCGACACCGAACTGCACGATATCCGCTTCGTGGAAGACGACTGGGAAAGCCCGACGCTCGGTGCGTGGGGGCTTGGCTGGGAAGTCTGGTGCGACGGGATGGAAGTCAGCCAGTTCACCTATTTCCAGCAGGTCGGCGGCCATGACTGCAAGCCGGTCTCGGGCGAGCTGACCTACGGGCTCGAGCGTCTGGCGATGTATGTGCTGGGCATCGATCACGTCATGGACATGCCCTATAACGACCCGTCCGCGCCGATGGCGCTGAAATACGGCGACGTGTTCCGCCAGACAGAGCAGGAATATTCGCGCTGGAATTTCGACGTGGCCGATACCGAGACGCTGCTGCGCCATTTCGAGGATGCCGAGGCCGAATGCGAACGCATCCTCGCCTCGCCTGAAACCGACGATGCGGGCCGCAAGATCATCATGGCGCACCCGGCCTATGACCAGTGCATCAAGGCGTCCCACCTCTTTAACCTGCTCGACGCGCGCGGCGTGATCTCGGTCACCGAACGTCAGGCCTATATCGGCCGCGTCCGTGCGCTGGCGAAGGCCTGCGCCGACGCTTTCGTGCAGACCGAAGCAGGCGGGGCCTCCCAAACCGAAACCGGCGAGGCCGTCGCGTGAATGGTAAACTCATCGGAGGCGGCATCGTGGTGATCGCGCTCGTCTTCGGCGCGGTGGTCTATTATTCGCAGGAATACGGTTATTACGATGAGATCGCGCCGGGCTCCGATGCGGCGAAAGTCTCGCTGATGGAGCTGGACGGCACGACGCAGGATCCGCTGGACGCCGAAGGCTACAAAGGGATCGACGCGGACAGCTCGCCCCTGCGCTACCGCGCCTGCTTCGACACCGATCTGTCGATCGCAACGGCGACCGAGACCTATGAGGTCTATGACCGACCGACCCCGCTGATCGGCCCGAAGTGGTTCGACTGCTACGATGCGAAAACCATCGGCACCGACCTCGAGGCAGGCCGCGCGGTGGCCTTCCTGTCGCAACACAACATCCACCCCGGCGTCGACCGGGTCGTGGCTCTTTATCCCGATGGCCGGGCCTATGTCTGGCACCAACTGAACGACGAAGCGGAGAAATGACATGCCCGATCTTCTGATTGAACTGTTCTCCGAAGAAATCCCTGCGCGGATGCAGCCCAAGGCCCGCGAGGATCTGAAGAAACTGATCACCGATGGCGTCGTCGAGGCGGGTCTGACCTATGCCTCCGCCGGCGCTTTCTCGACCCCGCGCCGCCTGACGCTGACCGTCGAGGGGCTGACTGCCAACTCGCCGACCCTGCGCGAAGAGCGCAAGGGCCCGCGCACCGACGCGCCGGAGAAGGCGATCGAGGGCTTCCTGCGCTCGACCGGGCTGACGATGGATCAGCTCGAGGCGCGCGACGACAAGAAGGGGCAGGTCTATTTCGCGGTGATCGAAAAGCCCGGCCGTCCCGCGACCGAGATCGTGGCCGAGGTGCTGGAGAAGACGATCCGCAACTTCCCCTGGCCGAAATCGATGCGCTGGGGCGAGGGCAACCTGCGCTGGGTCCGCCCGTTGCATTCGATCCTCGCGATCCTGACCGACGAGGCCGGCGCGACCGTCGTGCCGCTTGACGTGGACGGCATCAAGGCCGGCGACACGACGCGCGGTCACCGCTTCATGGCGCCCGATGTGCTTCAGGTCTCGGGCTACGAGAGCTACGCCAAGCAATTGAAAGCCGCCAAGGTCATGCTCGACCCCAATGAGCGTGCCGAGGCGATCGACCACGACGCCGCGCAAATGGCCTTCGCCAAGGGCTGGGAAGTGGTGCCGGACAAGGGCCTTCTGGCCGAGGTCTCGGGCCTCGTCGAATGGCCTGTCACCCTGATGGGCGAGATCGACGGCGAATTCCTCGACCTGCCGCCCGAGGTGCTGCAGACCTCGATGAAAGAGCATCAGAAATTCTTCTCGGTGAAGAACCCCAAGACCGGTCGGATCGAGGGCTTCGTGACCGTCGCCAACCGCGAGACCGCCGATCACGGCGCGACGATCCTCGCGGGCAACCAGAAGGTGCTCTCGGCGCGTCTGTCGGACGCCAAGTTCTTCTGGGAAAACGACCTGCGCACCGTTCAGGCGCACGGGCTCGAAGGGATGGGCGCGGGGCTCGACGCCGTGACCTTCCACAACAAGCTCGGGAGCCAAGGCGACCGTACCCGCCGGATCGAAAACCTCGCGCGCGAAATCGCGCCCTTGGTCGGCGCGAAGCCCGACCTCGCCGCCGAGGCCGCCCGCGTCGCCAAATCCGATCTGCGCTCGGAAATGGTCTACGAATTCCCGGAGCTGCAGGGCGTGATGGGCCGCTACTACGCTCAAAAGGCGGGGCTGTCGGACGCCGTTGCCGATGCCTGTCGCAACCATTACGCGCCGCTTGGCCCGTCCGACGACGTGCCCTCCGAGCCCGTCTCGGTCGCCGTGGCGCTCGCCGACAAGATCGACACGCTGACCGGCTTCTGGGCGATCGACGAGAAGCCGACCGGCTCGAAGGATCCCTTCGCGCTGCGTCGCGCCGCGCTGGGGGTGATCCGGTTGGTGCTGAGCAACGGGCTTCGCATTAAGCTCAATACTTCCCCGTCGCCATTCTCTATTGCTGCTGACCAGATTGGCGAGCGCGATGGACGGTTCGCCGACACGAACGAATTGCTCTCGTTTATCCACGATCGTCTCAAGGTCCACCTGCGCGATGCGGGCATCCGCCACGACGTGATCGACGCCGTGCTCGCCATGCCGGGCTCTGACGATCTTACCCTCGTCGTGAAGCGCGCCGAGGCGCTGTCGGACTTTTTCAAGACCGACGACGGCGAGAACCTGATCCAGGGCTTCAAGCGCGCGAACAACATCCTCACGCAGGCCGAGGAAAAGGACGGGGTGGAATACAGCTTCGGCGCCGATCCGAAATTCGCGGAAACCGACGAGGAAAAAGCCCTCTTCGCCGCGCTCGACGCCGCCGAAGCCAAGATCGCCCCCGCAATGCAGGCAGAGGATTTCGCCGCTGCGATGTCCGCCATGGCCGATTTGCGCGCGCCGATCGACGCCTTCTTCGAGGCGGTGCAGATCAACGCCGACAATCCGATCCTGCGGCGCAACCGTCTCAACCTGCTTTCGCGCATCCGGCAGATCTGTCTCGATGTGGCCGACCTCACCAAGATCGAAGGCTGATCCTTCCTCTTGATGTAAATATCCCCGCCGGAGGCGCCCGCACGGCGCCTCCTGTCGCAAGGCCGAAACAGGGTGGTCCTGTGACGCCGCGTCCTCTGTCCGAATGTCACACTTGCGAGAGGCGGGAATCAGCCTATCCTGCGTCGAGAGAGAAGGCGCGCTGCGATGCAGAAACCCGTTGAAAACGCTGATTTTGTGACCCTTGCGCCGTCGGCGTCGGTCGATAAGGCACGCCACGGCTGGCGCGCGAAATGCCTTCAGCGGCTGATCCGGCTCGATCTTCCCGTCCCGAAAACCGTCGCGCTGCCCGCCGAGACGGTGCGCGCGATCGCGTCGGGGCAGGTTTTCGACATGACCGCGATCGCGGAGTGCTTCGGGCCGGAGATGCTGGTCTCGGTCCGACCGAGCCCCGAAAATCCCGAATGGGGCGGGCCGGGCACGGTGCTCAATGTCGGCATGAATGACGACATGCATGCGGTGCTGTCGAATACGCACGGCTCCGAGGCCGCCGACGCGCTCTATCTTCGCTTCGTGCAGCTCTACTCGATCCATGTCGCGCGGCTCGACCCGGACATGTTCCAGCAGGAGCCGGGGTCGGGCGCATTGGAAGCGGCGCTGGACGCCTATGAGGAAGAAACCGACGAGCGGTTTCCGCAATCGGGCGCGCGGCAACTGGCCGAGGTGCTGCGCTCCATGGCGCGGGCCTGGGAAGGCACGACGGCGCGGCTCCTGCGGCAGGCCAAGGGCGCGCCGCCCGACGCCGTGCTGGGCCTTCTGGTGCAAGAGATGGCGCTGGGGATCGGGCCGGGCCTGTCGGGCTCGGGCACGATGCAATTCGTCGACAGCGTGACCGGCGCGCCGCAGATCACCGGGCGGTTCCGCGGCCAGAGCCAGGGCCGCACCAGCGCGGTGGAGACGCTCTATCTCACGCGCGACCCGCGCGGCGCCTCGCTGGAAGAGGCAGATAGCGGCGTGTTCGACACGCTGAAGGATTACGGCGCGCGCTGCCGGGTGAAGCTGCGCGAGGAGATGCAGATCGAGTTCACCATCGAGAGCGGCAAGGTCCATGTGATCGACGCGGTCCGGGTGCCGCGCTCGTCGCGCGCCGCTGTTCGCATCGCGGTGGCCTTGGCCAATGACGACGTGATCTCGCGCGAGGATGCGCTGCTGCGCGTCGAGCCGCGCGCCATCACCGAGCTTCTGCACTATCAGGTCGATCCGCGCGCGCCGCGTGACGTGCTCGCGCGCGGGATCGCGGCCTCTCCGGGGGCGGCGACCGGCAAGATCGTGTTCTCTGCGGCGGCTGCGCAGGCCTCTGCTGCGCGCGACGAGCCCTGTATCCTCGTGCGCCGCGAAACCTCACCCGAGGATATTCGCGGGATGCATGCGGCCGTCGCCGTGCTGACCGAGCGCGGCGGGATGACCTCGCACGCGGCGGTGATCGCGCGCGGCCTCGGCCTGCCCTGCATCGTCGGCGCAGAGATCGAGATCAACAGCCGCGAGCGCCAGTTCCGCGGCCCCAAGGGACGGTTGTTCCGCGAGGGCGACACGATCACGCTCGACGGAACCAATGGCGAGGTGCTGGTGGGTGCGGCGGAGATGCTGGCGCCGGCGCTCGACGACGGGTTCCGCACACTTCTCAGTTGGGCCGATCTGGTGCGCGACATCGGTATCCGCGCCAATGCCGACACGCCCGAGGATGCGCGCACCGCGCTGATGTTCGAGGCCGACGGGATCGGGCTGTGCCGGACCGAGCATATGTTCTTCGACGAAGACCGCCTGACGGTGATGCGCGAGATGATCTTCGCCGACGGGCCGGAGGATCGCCGCGCCGCTCTCGAACGGCTGCTACCGATGCAGCGGGCCGATTTCGGGGCGCTGTTCGAGTTGATGAAGGGCGAGCCGGTCTGTATCCGCCTCTTCGACCCGCCTCTGCACGAATTCCTGCCGCATGACCGCGAGGGAATGCGCGAACTGGCCGAGGCGTTGGATCGCCCGCTGTCGGAGGTCACGCGCCGGGTGGAGGCATTGTCCGAGTTCAACCCGATGCTGGGGATGCGCGGCGTGCGTCTGGGCGTGACCGTGCCCGAGATTTACGACATGCAGGCTCGCGCCATCTTCGAGGCGACCGTGGAGGCGCTCCGCCGGGGCGCCGAGGTGGTGCCGGAGATCATGATTCCGCTCGTTTCCGCCTCGCGCGAGGTGGAGATCGTGAAGACTCGCATCGACGCCGTGGCGGCCGCCGTGCGCACCGAGACCAAGGCAGACTTCACCTACCGCCTCGGCGTGATGGTGGAGACGCCCCGGGCGGCGCTCCGCGCTGGCGAAATCGCCGAGCACGCGGCATTCCTGTCCTTCGGGACCAATGACCTCACACAGATGACCTACGGCCTCTCACGCGACGACGCGGGGCGCTTCATGTCGACCTACGTCAACCAGCAGGTCTACGCGGAAGACCCGTTCCACATTCTCGACGTCGAAGGGGTGGGGGAGTTGCTGCTGATCGGGGCCGCGCGCGGACGCTCGGCCCGGCCCGATGTCACGATCTCGGTCTGCGGAGAGCATGGCGGAAACCCCGAATCAATCGCCTTCTGCCGGGCCGCGGGATTCGATTATGTCTCCTGTTCGCCCTTCCGGGTGCCGGTCGCCCGTCTCGCCGCTGCCCATTTCGCGCTCTTGGCGCCGCGCGGACGATCCTTTCCGTAAAGGTAATGTCACAGAGGCGGAATTTCGGCGGTTTTTCTCAAATACCATTGGCAAATCGGCGCTCATCGCGGTATGCGACTGACGAGGGACATAGCACGCAAATCACCGTGCATTTTGGCAAGAATCCGCCGTGGCTCCGCAGGGGGCTGCGCATATTTGCGTGAAAACCTAGACATGGGTAGCTCGCTCGGGTAAGCGATGCGCCGTCGCGGCTCAATGGGGGGTGCGCGGCGATTGTTCTTATCGGAAGAAAACCATGTCACTGCTGAAAAGCTGGACGGGGGGTGCTGTCATCCTCCTCGCCCTCGCCGGAGGCTTGCGTGCCGAAGTCACGGTAAGCCAGTCGAACGACCCCACTGAGGTCGCCGAACAAGGACTGATGTCGGTCCTGTGGACGGAGCGCTCCGCGATGAGCGCGATCGACAAACGACGGGTCACCGCGCTCACGATGGCGCCGGCCCGGTCCAAGAAGCATGCTACTCTGCCGGATGTCCTTTCTGCCAAATGGCTGTCCGAGCAACCCGCTGCGAAGGGCGACAAACAATTCGAATGTCTCTCGCAGGCGCTTTACTTCGAGGCGCGTGGAGAAAGCGTGAAGGGCCAGCAGGCCGTCGCCGAGGTCATCCTGAACCGTGTCGACGATCCGCGCTTCCCCGGCTCGATTTGCGGCGTCGTCCATCAGGGCAACTCGCGCGCGTGCCAGTTCAGCTGGTACTGCGACGGTCGCGCCGATACGGTCCACAACAAGGGGGCCTTCGCCGAGGTCGCGAAAGTCGCCCGGGCGATGATCGACGGCGCGCCGCGCTCGCTGACCGAAGGGGCGACGTACTTCCATACCCGCGCGGTACGCCCGAGCTGGTCGCGCCGCTTTGCGAAGACCGCGTCGATCGGCCATCACATCTTCTACGCCAACCCGGTGCGCACCGCCTCGAACTGAGGCCGCGTCTTCGGAGGCCCGAGTCGCGGGCAGGCGATGAAACGACGGTTGAGGGTGGGCTTCGGTCCGCCCTTTTCCTATGCTCGACTTGCTCGACATGACTGAAAAATTCCCGAGGCGCGCATGAGTTCCGACATTTCCCTCGCCTTCTCGCATCCCGAAGCGCGGGCGGCCGCATCTGCGCCCACCGATCCCCGGGATCGCATCTCGCTGCGCGACCATGTGGTGGAGGCCGATATCGGCGCCTTCCAGCAGGAGCGCGGCCATACGCAACGTCTGCAATTCAATGTCGTGGTGGAGGTGCGGCCGACGCCGGAGCCGCTCGAGGACGATGTGGACCGCATCCTGTCCTACGACCGTATCACCGAGGCGATCGCGGCGGAGCTGGCCGAAGAGCGGGTGAACCTGCTGGAGACGCTCGCCGCCGGCGTGGCAGAGCGCATCCTCGCCAGCCCGCAGGCGATGCGCGTCTTCGTGCGGATCGAGAAGCTCGACCGCGGCCCCGGCGCGCTCGGCGTCGAGATCGTGCGCTCCCGCGCGTCTGTCCCGGTGAAAAGCATCGACGCGAGCGGGGTGGAGGAAAGCCTGCACCCGATCGTCGCCTATCTCTCGAACGCGGCCATCGACTCGCCGGACCTGTCGGCGCGGCTCGACGTGCTGCAGGAGGCGGGCCACCCGGTCATCCTCGCGGTGGGGCTCCCTGACGGAGAGGTTCCCGAAAGCGGGCAGGGACCAACGCAGCGCCGCATCGACCTTCTCGCGATCGAGCAGAACGCCTGGCGTCTTGCTGCGCGCGATCCGCGCTGCGTCGTGGTGGCGACGCGCACCGAGATCGACTGGGCGATGCGCCACGGCCAGATGGTCGTCTGGGCGCCCTCCAAGATCGTGCTGGACGCAACCGACGGTCCGAAAAGCCCCGCCCGCGACGCGATGGCGCTGGCGCTCTGGCTGGCCGAGCAGATGGCCGCGACCCGGCTGGAACTTCACGGGACTGTTTCAGCCCCGGCAGGAAGCCGCGTGCCGGTGGAGACGCGCCCGCTCTGAACGTCTTGAACTCTCGCGCGCAATCGGGTGAATGGAGCGCATGGAGAAGCTCTACTATCGCCCGATCGCCCGAACCGACTCCGCCCGTCCCGACACGGCACTGACCCTCGCGGGGGGGTGGTGCTGGTTCGACGAGGTGGAGCTTCTGCGCCGCGACGGCGAGCCCGAGATTATTCCCGCGGCCCATCTGCCCGAAGAGGTGAGGGAGCGGCTGTGCAATCCGCGCACCTCGGTCGCCGGGATCACGCTCGATGCGCCGCGGATCATGGGCATCCTGAACGTCACGCCTGACAGCTTCTCCGATGGCGGGCGCTTCGACGTCGAGGACGCCGCGATCGAACGCGCCTTCGACTTGCGCAAGTCGGGCGCGGACATTCTCGATATCGGCGGCGAGTCGACACGTCCCGGCGCGACCGAGGTGGAGGAGGACGAAGAGATCGCCCGCACCGCACCCGTGATCGCCGCGCTGCGCGATGCAGATTTCGACGCGCCGATATCCATCGACACCCGCAAATCGTTGGTTGCCGATCAGGCGCTGGAGGCCGGGGCCGCGATGCTTAACGACGTCTCCGCGATGGAATTCGATCCGGCGATGGTCGAGGTCGCGCAGGCCTCCGGCGCGCCGATCTGCCTGATGCACGCGCAGGGCCTGCCCGAGACGATGCAGGACGATCCGCGCTACACGGATGTGCTGCTCGACGTCTACGACTATCTCGAGGACCGCATCGCGCTGGCCGAGGATTACGGCATCGCACGCGAGGCGATCATCGCCGATCCCGGCATCGGCTTCGGCAAGACCGCGCAGCACAACCTTGCCCTGATCCGTGGACTCAGCCTGTTTCACGGGCTGGGCTGCCCTGTCCTGCTCGGCGTATCGCGCAAACGCTTCATCGGGGCCGTGGGCGGCGCGGAAGAGGCCGATCAGCGCGCCCCCGGTACGCTGGCGGTGACACTCGCCGGGCTCGATCAAGGCATCCAGATTCACCGCGTCCACGATGTGGCCGAGATCGCCCAAGGCATCCGTCTCTGGGACGCGATCAAGAGAGGATTCGAGGAATGAGCAGGAAGCTTTTCGGTACCGATGGTGTGCGCGGCGAGGCCAATTCCGGACACATGACCGCAGAGATGGCGCTGAAACTGGGCGCTGCGGCGGGCCGCTATTTCCGGCAGGACGACTCACGCGGCCACCGCGTCGTGATCGGCAAGGACACGCGGCTCTCGGGCTACATGTTCGAGAACGCACTGACCGCGGGCCTGACCTCGACGGGGATGAACGTGCTGCTGCTCGGCCCGGTGCCGACGCCCGCCGTGGGCTACCTGACCCGCTCGATGCGCGCGGATATGGGGATCATGATCTCCGCCAGCCACAACCCGGCCAAGGATAACGGGATCAAGTTCTTCGGCCCCGACGGGTTCAAGCTCAGCGACGAGGCCGAGACCGAGATCGAGGCGATGCTCGACACCGAGATCCGGCTCGCGCGCCCCCAGAATATCGGTCGCGCCAAGCGGATCGACGATGGTCTTGGGCGCTATGTCGAATATGCCAAGACCACCTTCCCGAAACTGCGCAAACCCGACCTCAAAGTGGTCGTCGATTGCGCCAACGGGGCGGCCTATCGTGCGGCGCCGGACGTGCTTTGGGAATTGGGTTGCGAGGTGATCCCCGTGGGCGTCTCGCCCGACGGGCGCAACATCAATGACGGATGCGGCTCGACCCATGTCAGCACCTGCGCCGAGGCCGTGGTGGCGCATGGCGCCGATCTCGGGATCTCGCTCGACGGCGATGCCGACCGGGTAATGATCATCGACGAAACCGGCCATGTCGCGGATGGCGATCAGATCATGGCGCTCTTCGCGAAACGCTGGGCGCAGTCGGGGCAGCTTTCGGGCGGCGCGCTGGTGGCGACCGTCATGTCCAATCTCGGGCTGGAGCGCTTCCTAGAGGCCGAGGGGCTGCGGCTCGAGCGCACCAAGGTCGGCGACCGCTACGTGGTCGAGCGGATGCGTGAGGGCGGCTTCAACCTGGGCGGCGAGCAGTCGGGCCATATCGTGATGACCGACTACGCCACGACAGGCGACGGGCTGATGGCAGGGCTGCAATTCCTCGCCGCGATGGTCGAGACAGGTCAGCGCGCCTCCGACCTTGTGCGGCAATTCGAGACCGTGCCGCAAATGTTGAAAAACGTAAGGTATCAGGCGGGGCAGGAGCCTTTGCGCGCCGATAATGTTGCAAAAGCGATATTGGATGCGGAGACCCGCCTGAACGGTCAGGGCCGGTTGCTGATCCGGAAGTCGGGGACCGAACCGCTGATCCGCGTGATGGCGGAATGCGAGGACGAAACGCTTCTGGAAGCGACGGTCGACAGCATCGTCGCCGCCGTCGAGGCCGAAACCGCCTAAGGGGGTGCTACCCCCGGCCTGCGACTGCCGCGCGGGGATATATTGGAAGAACGAATTAGGGGGCGTCGTGCCCCTATTTGCCTACGGGCCGAAGAGGTCCAGCCCCAGCCAGATCAGGGCAACCGCTTCGAACATGGTCCAGAGCACGCCTGCCCACCGCCAGAATGTCGGACCCGCCTCCGCGCGCCAGACCGAACGGATGAGCCCGACCAGCACCGCGATCCGGTAGATCCCGGCGGCCACGGCGAAGCTTCCGAAGAACCCGCCAAGATGGCCCGGCGAGATCAGTGCGGTGAACAATGCCAGGATCACGATCAGCGGCACCACCACCAGCGCGGGTCCGTAATTGCCAGCCCAGAACGTATCTCCCGGCGCGAGCCGTCCGGCGAAGAGATCGCCGAACCATTTCGGGGTGAAGAATTTTGCGCGCTCCTCGAAGATCGCTTCGAGTTCGTCGTGGTCGGGTCCGGCCATCTGCTTCCCTTTCAATTCGCGGAACTGTGACAAGAACGCCGTGGCCCCGCAAGGCGGCGCGCTGCCGCGGTCGCGCCTGAAGTGACCAAAACGTGACTGAACTTCAAGGCTTTCCGCCGCCTTGGGGCAGTGGAGGGACGAAATTTATGGAGGCGCGTCATGGACCAATCGTCCTTATTTCCCACATCCGATTTCTGGCCGCTCGCAGTCGGCTTCCTGTCCCTCTCGATCAACTATTTCGTTCAGGGCGGCGCGGCCGTCGCCAACGGGCCGAGCTGGTCGGGTGACCCGCTGGCGCAGGAACGAACCCTGGGCCTCTGGGGCATCTTCCTCGGTGGCTTCGGGCAGCTTCTGACCGGCATCTATCTGATGATCGGCCTGACCTGGTTCCCGGTCTTCTCCAACGCGGCCCCGCTTTACATGGCGGCCGTCGCGTTCTCGCTCTACGGCATCCACTGGTTCGTCATCGGCCTGCGACGCTACACCCATTCCGATCCCGGGCCGGAGGCGTGGATGGCGATTCCGCTGTTCGGGCTGAGCGCGATGGGCACCATCTCGTTCTGGGGCAATGGCGACATCCCGGCCGCGATTCTCTTCATCGGCCTGATGCTGATCTATCTCGCCGAGCTGGGCGCCCGCTGGACCAATAGCGAGGCGGCGGAGAAAACCGGCGGCGTGTTCCAGCTCCTGACCGGCGCGTGGCTCTTCTACCTCGCCTGGGGCGTGACGATGAACATGGCCAATGGCGCGAGCTACTGGGTGTAACCCGACCAAAAAAGAACCCCCGGCACTTAGGCCGGGGGTTCGACTTCGTGGAAGCCGTGCAGATCAGTTGCGCGACTTGTCGACCATCTTGCCCTTGGAGATCCAGGGCATCATGGCGCGAAGCTTCTCGCCGACTTGCTCGATCTCGTGCTCGTCGTTGATGCGACGGGTCGCCTTGAAGAAGGGCTGGCCGACCGCGTTTTCCTGCATGAAGTCACGCACGAACTTGCCGGTCTGGATGTCGGTCAGGACGTCCTTCATGCGCTTCTTGGTTTCCTCGTAGGGGAGGATGCGCGGACCCGAGACATACTCGCCGTATTCGGCGGTGTTCGAGATCGAGTAGTTCATGTTCGCGATGCCGCCTTCATAGATCAGGTCGACGATCAGCTTCACTTCGTGGAGGCACTCGAAATAGGCCATTTCCGGCTCGTATCCGGCTTCCACGAGGGTCTCGAAGCCCATGCGGATCAGCTCGACGAGGCCGCCGCAGAGAACCGCTTGCTCGCCGAACAGGTCGGTTTCGCATTCCTGACGGAAGTTGGTCTCGATGATGCCCGAGCGGCCGCCACCGATGGCCGAGCAGTAGCTCAGCGCGATGTCCTGCGCCTTGCCGGTCGCGTCGTTTTCGACCGCGAAGAGGCAGGGCACGCCGCCGCCCTTGGTGTATTCGCCGCGCACGGTGTGACCCGGGCCTTTCGGCGCCATCATGATCACGTCGATGCCGGGCTTCGGCTCGATCAGGCCGAAATGAACGTTCAGGCCGTGGGCGAACGCGATCGCCGAGCCTTCTTTCAGGTTGTCATGGACATACTTCTTGTAGGTCTCGGCCTGAAGTTCGTCGGGCATGGTGAACATGATCACATCGCACCAGGCAGCCGCTTCGGCGATGCCCATAACCTGCAGGCCTTCGGCTTCGGCTTTCGCTTTCGAGGGCGAGCCGTCACGCAGCGCAACGGCCACGTTCTTCGCGCCCGAGTCGCGCAGGTTCAGCGCGTGTGCGTGGCCCTGCGAGCCGTAGCCGAGAATGGCGACTTTCTTGTCCTTGATCAGGTTCACATCGCAATCGCGATCATAATAGACGCGCATGGCGTTCCTCCTTTTTGTCTGAGTGTGAGAATAGGAGGTTCTTCGCGAATATGCGTTCAGAAGTTGAGAATATTCGCTAAGGCGAGTAAAATTCATTCGCACTATTAGACAATATCGGAAAATTCATGCAGATTGACGATACGGACCGCCGGATATTGCGTCAGATGATGGCGGAGCCGGGGCTTCCTTCTGCCGAACTGGCCGAACGCGCCGGCGTGACGCCCGCGACCTGTTGGCGTCGGATCGAGAAGCTTCGCGAAGGGGGCGTGATCCGTGGCGAAGAGGCGCTGATCGACTGGCACGCTCTCGGCTGGGCGGTCGAGGTGTCTCTGCGCTTCACCTTGGACAAAACCAATCCGCGCGCCTTCGACGAATTCATCGCCGCCGCGCGCGAGGTTCCCGAAGTCATTGAAATCCAGAGCTTCCTCGGTTCCACCGATATGCGCCTGCAGGTGATCGCCCGCGACATGGCGCATTATCAGGAGATTTACCGCAATCGCATCCTGACCCTGCCGCATATCTCCGAACTCGACGCGCTGATGCTCATCGCGACGATCAAGTCCAGCGCGGAGCTGCCGATATGAGCCTCGATCTCGACGATCTGGACCGCCAGTTGCTGCGCGCGCTGAGTCGCGATTCCACGCAAAGTGCGGGCGCTCTGGGCCGCAAGCTTGGCCTCTCGCAGCCCGCGACATGGCGGCGAATCCGTCGCATGCAGGAGGCGGGAGTCATCGCCGGCCGACGCGTGATCGTCGATCCCGAGGCGCTTGGCTTCGGGGTGACGGTGTTTCTGGGCGTGAAACTCGCGGCGAAGGGCCGCGTCAGCCTCGAGGATTTCGAGCGCGCGGTCACCGCGATCCCAGAGGTGCAGCTCGTGCAACACGTCCTCGGGCTTTTTGATTACCGGCTACGCGTCACCGCCCGTGATCTGCCTGACTTTGAGCGGGTCCTGCGGCGTCGTATCATGACCTTGCCCGGGGTCGGTCAGGTGGAGGCGAATGTGCTCCTCAGCGAGGAACGCCGCCCCGGCCCGTTGGGCTGATTCATGTTTGCTGAAAAAACGGGCGAACTGCGCGCCAAATAAGCACGGCCGTCGTTCCGCTTCGATCAAAGCAAGATCTGCGCGTGCAGGGCATGGACCGCCCCGTTGCCGCGGTCTTGGATCGAAGCGGAGGGACCGATGTTCGACGCGAAGCTTCAGACCAAACCTGCCGTCCGGATGCAGCGTTCGCGCGGCGCGGCGCGGGCCGGCTTTTCCGGCGCGCGGCTGACCGGATTGCACCAAAGCGGGTCTGCCAAGGCCATTCTGCCGCGCGTTCCCGGTTCGCCGGAGGTGGTTTTCCTGAATACTTCCGGTGGTTTGACCTCTGGCGATACGCTGTCCTACCAAACCGAACTGGACGCGGGCGCAATGCTCGTCGCGACGACACAAGCCGCCGAGCGTGCCTATCGCGCCGACGATGGGCCTGCGCAGGTTGAGGTGCGGCACAGTGTCGGCTCCGGCTGCCATCTGGATTGGCTGCCGCAGGAGACGATCCTCTTCGACCGCGCGAAGCTGGCCCGCGACACGACGATCTCGCTGGCCTCCAATGCGTCCTGCCTGATGCTCGAGGCAGTGGTGCTGGGCCGGGCCGCGATGGGCGAGCAGGTGCGGGACTTACAGTTTTTCGACATGCGCCGGATCGAACGCGCCGGAAAGCCAGTGTTTTTCGAGCCTTTCTTGTTGAATTCCGACATTTTGGCAAAGGGGCCCCGAAGCACCGTTCTGGGAGAGGCCCGTGCTTTTGCGACGCTCGTTCTGTGCCGGCAAGGCGCGGAAGACGCGGTGGAGCCCCTGCGCGCGGTGCTCGATGAGCCGGGCGTCGAGGGAGCGGCTTCGGGCTTCGACGGCAAATGCGTCATTCGTCTGCTCGCGCAGGACGGCTGGCCGATGCGGCGACAAATTATACGACTTTTCAATGCGTTGCGACGCGACCAAGCGGCGCCGCGCGTGTGGCAGATCTAAGGAAATACGATGAACCTGACACCGAGGGAAAAGGACAAGCTGCTGATCAGCGTTGCCGCGATGGTCGCGCGCAACCGGCTGGAACGCGGCGTGAAGCTCAATCACCCGGAAGCCATTGCAATCATTTCGGATTTCGTCGTCGAGGGGGCCCGCGAGGGCCGCTCCGTCGCCGATCTGATGGAGGCGGGGGCAGGGGTGATCTCGGCCGATCAATGCATGGAGGGCATCCCCGAGATGATCCATTCCATTCAGGTCGAAGCGACCTTCCCGGACGGGACGAAGCTCGTCACCGTCCATCATCCGATCCGCTGAGATAAGTTCAGCTTATACAGACCGATCCGAAATAAGTTTTGCTAATGAAAGGCCGTCCGATGAAATTTGTAGCTGCACTCGCCGTCCTCGCCCCCACCGCCGCACTGGCCCATCCCGGCCACGGCGCCGGAAGCACATGGTTTTTCCACGACGGTCCGCTGATCGGGCTGCTTGCGCTCGCAGTGGTCGCCTATGTCGGACCGGAATTGGCGCGCGCGCTGCGCCGCAACAAGGAGTGAGCCGATGATCCCCGGAGAAATCCTGCCCGCTTTGGGCGAGATCACGCTGAATGAGGGCTGCGAGGCGATCACGCTGATGGTCGCCAATACCGGCGACCGCCCGGTGCAGGTCGGCTCGCATTACCATTTCGCGGAAACCAATCCGGGGTTGGAGTTCGACCGGGACGCCGCACGCGGTTACCGGCTGGACATCGCGGCCGGAACGGCGGTGCGGTTCGAGCCGGGCCAGAGCCGCGAAGTGCGGCTGGTGCCCTATCGCGGGTCGCGCGAAGTCTATGGATTCAATCAGAAAGTTATGGGGGCGCTCTGATGCCGGCTTCGATCTCGCGTAGCACCTATGCCGATATGTTCGGCCCCACCACCGGCGACCGGGTGCGGCTCGCCGACACCGATCTGATCATCGAGGTCGAGCGCGACCTGACCACCTATGGCGAGGAGGTCAAGTTCGGCGGCGGCAAGGTGATCCGCGACGGCATGGGGCAGAGCCAGGTCTCCCGCGCGGGCGGCGCGGTCGATACGGTGATCACCAATGCGCTGATCGTGGATCATTCGGGGATCTACAAAGCGGATGTCGGCCTGAAGGATGGGCAGATCGCGGCGATCGGCAAGGCTGGGAATCCGGATACCCAGCCGAATGTCGACATCATCATCGGGCCGGGCACGGAAGTCATTGCCGGGGAAGGGAAAATCCTGACCGCGGGCGGGTTCGACGCTCATATTCACTTCATCTGCCCGCAGCAGATCGAGGATGCGCTGGCCTCCGGCATCACGACGATGCTGGGCGGTGGCACGGGGCCTGCGCATGGCACTCTGGCCACGACCTGCACGCCGGGGCCGTGGCATATCGCGCGGATGTTGCAGGCCTTCGATGCGCTGCCGGTCAACCTCGCGCTGTCAGGCAAAGGTAATGCCTCGCGCCCCGAGGCGCTGGTCGAGATGGTCGAGGGCGGTGCTGCTGCGCTGAAGCTGCACGAGGATTGGGGCACGACGCCGGGCGCGATTGACTGCTGCCTGTCGGTGGCCGACGACATGGACGTGCAGGTGATGATCCACACCGACACGCTCAACGAGAGCGGCTTCGTCGAGAATACGCTGGCCGCGATCAAGGGCCGGACGATCCACGCCTTCCACACCGAAGGGGCAGGGGGCGGTCATGCGCCGGACATCCTGAAGGTGGTGAGCGCGCCGAACGTGATCCCGTCGTCGACGAACCCGACGCGGCCCTATACGGGCAACACGATCGAAGAGCATCTCGATATGCTGATGGTGTGCCACCACCTTGATAACAAGGTGCCCGAGGATGTGGCCTTCGCGGAAAGCCGTATCCGGAAAGAGACGATCGCGGCCGAAGACATCCTTCATGACATGGGCGCGATGTCGATCATCAGCTCGGACAGTCAGGCGATGGGGCGCGTCGGCGAGGTGATCATTCGTTGCTGGCAGACGGCGGACAAGATGCGCAAACAGCGCGGGCGTCTGCCGGAAGAGCAGGGCGACAATGACAACGTGCGGGTGAAGCGGTTCATCGCGAAATACACGATCAACCCGGCGATTACCCACGGTATGAGCCAGCATATCGGCTCGGTCGAGGTCGGCAAGCGCGCCGATCTGGTGCTGTGGAACCCGGCCTTCTTCGGCGCGAAGCCCGACATGGTGCTGATTGGCGGCTCGATCGCCTCGGCGCAGATGGGCGACCCGAACGGCTCGATCCCGGCGCAACCTTTCTACACGCGCAACATGTTCGGGGCGCTTGGCGGGGCGCGGTACGCAAGCTCGGTCACTTTCATCAGTCAGGCGGCGCAAGCCAACGGGCTGGCTGCGAGCCTTGGGCTCCAGAAACAGACGCTGGCCGTCGAGGGCACGCGCGGCATCGGCAAGGCGCAGATGATCCACAACGCTGCGACGCCCGAGATCGACGTCCATCCCGAGACTTACGAAGTGCGTGCGGATGGCGAATTGCTGACCTGCGAACCGGCGGAGGTTCTGCCGCTGGCGCAGCGGTATTTCCTGTTCTGAGGATGGGGTCAGCGGCTGGATACGAGGCGCAGCCCGGCGTCGGCAGGCGCTTCCGCGACGAGTTCCGGGAGCAGGCAACTCGCCGGTTCGTGCGGCGACGTTTGCAACCTGCGGGTGACCTTCTCGCGCTGAAAGGCCGTATCGTTGCGGATTTCGGGGGGCAGGAGGCGCGGTTCGAACACTTTGCGGCGGCTGGTGACGATCTCGACCTTCGTCCAGCGGCCGAGGCACGGCATGTCGGACCGGGTGAGGTAAGCTTCCCGCAGTTCGGCCTCGCGGCGTCGCAATCGCGCGATCTGGGCGCGGATCTGGGCCAGCTCGTCCGCGGGGGCGCGTGGGTCGAAGCAATGATGGAACATCGAAATCTCCTTCGCTGCGAGCATGCTGCGGCGGGAGGTTTGAGAAATCGTTAAAGGGTGCAAGACAATGAGCGATTATCCCAAGGCTGAAAAAGTGGCGCCCAAGGGTGCGTGGCAGGCGGCGGTGGACCATGTGGCGCTGGATTACGAGGGGCGTTTCCTGCGCCGCAAGCGGCTGGTCGCAGGCTCGGGCGCGGGGTTCCTGGTGGACCTGCCGGAGGTGACGAACCTCACGGGCGGCGAGGCCTTCGTGCTCGAAGACGGGCGGTTCATCGAGGTGCGCCCGGCGCTGGAGCCGGTGCTGGTCGTGACGGGCGATCTGACGCGGCTGGCCTGGCATATCGGCAACCGTCACACGCCGTGCCAGATCGAGGCGGACCGGCTGGTGATCCGCGCCGATCACGTGCTGGAGGCGATGTTGAAGCAGTTGGGGGCCGAGGTCGCGTCCGCGGTCGAGACCTTCCAGCCCGAGGGGGGCGCCTATGGGATGGGGCGCACGATGGGGCATGAACACGGGCATTCGCATGGCCATGGGCATTCCCATTCGCATGACCACGACCATTCGCACGGCCACGACCATCATCACGACCATGCCTGATCCGACCGCGCCCCTGTCGCTGATGCAATGGCTCTCCCCGGCCTTTCCGACCGGGGCGTTCGCCTATTCTCACGGGCTTGAGCAGGCAGTGGCCGCGTGCGAGATCGGGGATGCGGCGGCGTTCGCGATTTGGCTGGGCGATGTGCTGGAGCATGGCGCGGGCTGGTCGGATGCGGTGCTGCTGGCCTGCGGGTTGCGCGGCGGCGATCTCGACGAGCTGGATGCGCTGGGACGTGCGATGGCGGGCTCGGCCGAGCGGCTGCGCGAGACGGCGGAGCAGGGCGCCGCCTTCACGCTGGCGCAGGCGGGGTTGCGGGGCGTCAAACTGCCGCCGCGAGTGCTGCCGGTCGCCGTGGCCGAGGCGGCGCGCGATCTGGACCTTCCCGCGGAGCAGGTGATTTCACTTTTCCAACATTCTTTCGCGTCGAACCTGGTCTCCGCAGCAGTCAGACTTGTCCCTTTGGGACAAATCGCCGGGCAGACGGTCTTGAGCGACCTGCACGGAAAAATTGCCGAGATCGCGGCACGCGCGGCGCAGGCGGAACTGACTGACCTGAGCTTCAGCGCCTTTCGCGCCGAGGTTTCGGCCATGAAACACGAGACGCTCGATGTGCGTCTCTTCAAGACTTGAGGGGAAGATATGGGCAACGGACCTTTGCGCGTGGGAATTGGCGGACCGGTGGGCGTGGGCAAGACCACGCTGACCGAGCAACTGGCGCGGGCCTTGGCCGCGCGCGTGTCGATGGCGGTGGTGACGAACGATATTTATACGCGCGAGGATGCGGAGGCACTGATGCGCGCGCAGGTGCTGCCGGGCGAGCGTATTCGCGGCGTCGAGACGGGCGGCTGCCCGCATACGGCGATCCGCGAGGATGCGTCGATCAACCTCGCGGCCATCGCCGATCTGACCGCGAAGCTCCCCGATCTGGAACTGGTGCTGATCGAGAGCGGCGGCGACAATCTGGCCGCGACCTTCTCGCCGGAACTGGCCGATCTGACGATCTACGTGATCGACACGGCGGCGGGGCAGGATATCCCGCGCAAACGCGGACCGGGGCTGACCAAGTCCGATCTTCTGGTGGTGAACAAGGTGGACCTCGCGCCGCATGTGGGCGTCGATCTGGCGCAGCTCGAGGCGGATACGCAAAGCGCGCGCGGGTCGAAGCCTTATGTCATGGCGCGGCTGCGCCAAGGCGCGGGCATCGACGAGGTCGTCGCGTTTCTCGAGCGTGAGGGCGGATTGGCGTTGAAGCCGATTCCAGCCTGACCGCGAAACATTCGCCCATCTATTGGGCGAAAAGTCAGAATTTGTGCGAAAACTTCGGCAGACCCGCCCAACCGGCGGGTTTTTTGCTGCGCGGTGCCGGAATTTTTTGCCGCGCTGCAGCGTGAGGGTTTGGATGTCGGAGGCGCCTTGATGTGTGGCGCGGGGTCGATGGGATGTCCCGAGACCGGTGGCAATAGTGGAGGTTCGGCACCCGCAGAATGAGCCCTTGAAGGGCCGCGCGGGGCTGACGTGAACGAGGGAAATGAAATGATCAATCGGCGTAAACTGATGATGTCCGCGGCGCTGGCCGGGGCCATCTCGATGAGCGGGGGCCTCGCCTTCGCGCAGGAAGACGACAAGATCAAGGTGGGCGTCCTGCACTCGCTATCGGGCACGATGGCGATCTCGGAAACCACGCTCAAGGACACGGTCCTGATGCTGGTCGAGGAGCAGAACAAGAAAGGCGGCATCAACGGCAAGATGCTCGAGGCGGTCGTGGTCGACCCGGCCTCGGACTGGCCACTGTTCGCGGAAAAAGCGCGCGAGCTGATCACCGTGGACAAGGTCGACGTGATCTTCGGCTGCTGGACGTCCGTGTCGCGGAAATCGGTGCTGCCGGTCCTTGAGGAACTCAACGGCCTGCTGTTCTACCCGGTGCAATACGAGGGTGAGGAAAGCTCGCGCAACGTGTTCTATACCGGCGCTGCCCCGAACCAGCAGGCGATCCCGGCGGTCGATTACTTCCTCGAAGAGCTTGGCGTCGAGAAATTCGCGCTGCTGGGCACGGACTATGTCTATCCGCGCACCACGAACAACATTCTCGAAGCCTACCTGCAGGACAAGGGCATCGCGAAGGAAGATATCTTCGTGAACTACACCCCCTTCGGTCAGTCGGACTGGTCGAAGATCGTCTCCGACGTGAAGGCGCTCGGCGCGGACGGCAAGAAGGTCGGCGTGATCTCGACGATCAACGGCGACGCGAATATCGGCTTCTACAAGGAACTCGCAGCCTCCGGCATCACCGCCGAGGATATCCCCGTCGTGGCCTTCTCGGTCGGCGAAGAGGAGCTGTCCGGTCTCGGCGACGCCGATCTCAAGAACCTTGTCGGTCAGCTGGCCGCCTGGAACTACTTCGAGAGCGCCGATACGCCCGAGAACGCGGCCTTCATCAAGCAGTGGCACGAATTCACCGGCGACGACAGCCGCGTGACCAACGACCCGATGGAAGCCACCTATATCGGCTTCAACATGTGGGTGCAGGCGGTCGAGCAGGCCGGCTCCACTGACGTCGACAAGGTCATCGCTGCGATGCCGGGACAGGAGTTCCCGAACCTCACCGGTTCCACCGCGAAGATGCTGCCGAACCACCACCTGACCAAGCCGGTACTGATCGGCGAAATTCAGGAAGACGGTCAGTTCGACATCATCAGCCAGACCGATCCGGTGCCGGGCGACGCGTGGACCGACTTCCTGCCGGAATCGGCGGTGCTCAAGTCTGATTGGCCGGGGCTCGATTGCGGCATGTACAACACCGAGACCGAAACCTGCGTTCAGAAGAAATCGAACTACTGACCGTGTCTTGGCCGGGAGGGCTGCGCCTCTTCCGGCCGTTTCATCCTAAGGGGACGGGATGCGCAAGTTTTTGATCGCGCTCGGGATTGTTCTGGCACTGGCCGTGCCCGGGCTGGCGCAGGACGCGGGCAGCGCGCCGCAGGCGGAGGCCACGCAAAGCGAGACGTTCGGGCTGCGCGCCGTTCTTCAGGACTATGCCAAGCAGGTCGCCAAGCCGTCGCGCCGCACCATCGGCCCGGTGATCGAGGCAATCGCGGCTTCGGGCGAGGGGGCCTCGCGCTTCCTGCAGGCCTGGGCCGACAAGCGCGTCGGGCTGCGCGAAAGCGACGGCGCCTTCTTCATCGTGAAGAAAACCGGCAGCGAATACCAACTGAGCGATCCGGTCACCGGAGAGCCTGCGGGCACCGCGCCGAAATCCGATATCGACGAGGTGAAGCCCAATTCCGGCGTGCGCGCCGAGATCGGCGTGGCGCTGGTGCGGTTCCTGCTCAGCGATCCCGATCCGAAGAAACGCCGCGAGGCGCTGACCGCGATCGACCGTAACGGCGAGGCGTCGCATCTGGAGCCCCTGCGCGCCTCGATCCCCGACGAGCCCGATCCCGCGATCAAGGCGGAGAAGCAGCGTCTGGAGCGTTTGCTGACGATCCGCTTCGGCAAGGATGCCGGGGAGCGCGTCGCCGCGATCGACAGTTTCGGGGCCGATCTGGGGCTGGATTTCCGTGCCACGCTGAACCCTCTGGTGGCGACGACCCGCAAGGTCTTTGAAGGCGCGCCCGAGGGCAATGTCGCCAAGACGCTCAAGCCAGGCCGCGATATTTCCGAAGACCAAGCCTATGCGATGCTGGTCTCGGCCGACATGGCGCCGGCGCGGATTTCGGCCTCCGAGATGCAGCAGGCTCTGGCCGCGCATGTGAAGGATGGTCAGGTGGGCGGACTGCCGCTTGCCGCGATGGCCGATCCGGCCAAGCGTGAAGAAGCCTATGCGACGCTGGCCGCCGCCGGAGAGGTGCCGCAGCGCCTGACCGATGCCGAGGCCGAGGCACTGGTCGCCGATCACCAATTCGCCGATATCTATGCCGAGCCTGACCCGGAAGTGACCGCCGCCGCCGAGGCCGCGCTGACCCGCGTGAGCCGCACGGTGGCTGGGATGCAGACGGTCGATCTCGGTCTCGATGCGCTATCGCTCGCCTCGATCTATTTCCTCGCCGCCATCGGGCTTGCGATCACCTTCGGGGTGATGGGCGTGATCAACATGGCGCATGGCGAGTTCATCACGATGGGGGCCTATACCGGCTATGTCGTGCAGCTCTTCGTGCCCGACTATACGCTATCGATCCTGATCGCGCTGCCGCTGGCCTTCGCCATCACCTTCGGCGCGGGCGTCGCGATGGAGCGGCTGGTGATCCGTTATCTTTACAAACGCCCGCTGGAGACGCTGCTGGCCACCTTCGGCATCTCCATCGCGCTGCAGCAGCTGTTCAAGAATATCTTCGGGACGCAGGCCCGTCCTCTGACTTCGCCGCCGTGGCTGGAGGGGGCGTGGACACTCAACGATGTCGTCTCGATCAGCTATATCCGGATCGCGATCTTCGTGCTCGCGCTGGTGTTCCTCGCCCTCTATCTCTGGGTGATGCGCAAGACGCGCCTCGGGCTGGAGGTTCGCGCGGTCACGCAGAACCCCTCGATGGCGGCTTCGATGGGGATAAACCCGGACCGGATCAACATGCTGGCTTTCGGGTTTGGGTCAGGTATTGCCGGGATCGCGGGCGTGGCCATCGGGCTTTTCGCGAAAGTCACCTCCGAGATGGGGCAGGACTATATCGTTCAGAGCTTCATGACGGTCGTGGTCGGCGGCGTCGGCTCGATCTTCGGCACGCTCGCGGGCGCGACCCTGATAGGCGTGCTGCAGAAGGGCATCGAATGGCTGAACCCGTCGAATACGCTCGCGGCCCAGACCTACATGATCCTCTTCATCATCATCTTCATCCAGTTCCGCCCGCGCGGCATCATCGCGCTCAAGGGCCGGGCCGCGGGGGATTGAGCATGAGACAGACCGCTTTCCCTTCCTCTTGGTCCAAATATCCCGCGGGGGCGCGGGGGTGCGAACCCCCCGCCGCAACATCGGAGGTTCGCGCATGAAATCCGGATTTCTCGCCAAGAACCCGTCCGTATTGTGGTTCCTGCTGATCCTTGCGGTCTTCACGCTGGGGGTCACTTTGCTCTCCCATGCCTACGGGCCGGGCGCGATCTCGACCTCGATGGTCAAGACGCTGGGCAAGACGCTCTGCCTGTGCCTGATCGCCATCGCGATGGATCTGGTCTGGGGTTATACGGGCATTCTGTCGCTCGGCCATTTCGCCTTCTTCGGGCTGGGCGGCTACATGATCGGCATGTGGCTCATGTATGAGCGCACCCGCGACATCGTCCTGAAATCGGCGGGCGAGTTCCCGATGACACCGCAGGAGGTGAATGACGCAATCGGCACGCAGATCTTCGGCGTGGTGGGCGGGTCCGATCTACCCGCGATCTGGACCTTCGCGGGCAACCTGCCGATGCAGCTTTTGTTCGTGGTGCTGGTGCCGGGGCTCTTGGCGCTGATCTTCGGCTGGCTCGCGTTTCGCTCACGTGTGACGGGCGTGTATCTGTCGATCCTGACGCAGGCGATGACGCTTGCGCTGTCGCTTTACCTCTTCCAGAACGAGAGCGGGCTGCGCGGCAATAACGGGCTTTCGGGGTTGCAGAACATTCCCGGCGTGAGCGTGGGGCAGGATCATCTGTCGATCTGGTTCCTCTGGGCGTCGGCGATTGCGCTCGCGCTTGGCTATATCGCGGCGTCGCTGATCGTCTCGGGCAAGTTCGGCTCGGTCATTCGCGGCATTCGCGACGACGAGGCGCGGGTGCGCTTTCTTGGTTATTCGGTCGAAGGCTACAAGCTGTTCGTCTTCACCCTGACGGCGGTGATCGCGGCCGTCGCGGGCGCGCTCTATTACCCGCAGGCGGGGATCATCAATCCGGGCGAGATGGCGCCCATCGCCTCGATCTACCTCGCGGTCTGGGTCGCTATCGGCGGGCGCGGGCGGCTTTATGGTGCGGTAATGGGGGCGGCCTTCGTCTCCATCGTCTCGAGCTGGTTCACTGGCGGCCGCGTCCCTGATCTGCCGCTGGGCTTCTACACGATCGACTGGGTCGATTGGTGGCAGGTGCTGTTGGGGCTCGCCTTCGTGCTGGTGACCTTGTTCGCACCGAAAGGGCTGTCGGGGCTGATCGATCTCTTCGAAGGCATCCGCCGCCCGAACCGCCATGGCGCGCCGCTTGGCCCCGACAAGGGCTCGTTCCGGGAAGAGGAGGCGCAGGAATGAATGTCGCGGTCAAACCGGGGGCGGGAGCGCAGACCCTGCTGGAGGTCTCGGGCATCTCCGTTAGCTTCGACGGGTTCAAGGCGATCAACAACCTGAGCTTCAATATCGGCCCGACTGAGCTGCGCGCAGTGATCGGGCCGAACGGGGCAGGCAAGACGACATTCATGGATATCGTGACCGGCAAGACGCGGCCCGACGAGGGCTCGGTGCTGTGGGGCGAAAGTTCGACCAACCTGCTGCGGCTCAATGAGGCGAAGATCGCGCGGATCGGGATCGGGCGGAAGTTTCAGAAGCCCACCGTCTTCGAGGATCAGACCGTCACCGAGAACCTGATGATGGCGCTGAAAGCCAATCGCAGCCCTTTCGCGGTGCTGGGTTGGAAGGCGGGGGCTGCCGATCGTGCACGCGTCGAAGAGATCGCGGCGCAGGTGGGCCTTGCCGATCAGCTGCCGCGCAAATCGGGCGAGCTGAGCCACGGGCAGAAGCAATGGTTGGAGATCGGGATGCTCTTGGCGCAGGAGCCGAAGCTGTTGCTGGTCGACGAGCCCGCCGCCGGGATGACCTTGGCCGAGCGCGAGCAGACGACCGCGCTTCTGGTCGATCTGGCGCGCGATCATGCCGTGGTCGTGGTCGAGCATGACATGGAATTCGTGCGCCGTCTGAACTGCAAGGTGACGGTGCTGCATGAGGGGTCGGTTCTGGCGGAAGGCTCGCTCGACCATGTGACCGCCGACAAACGCGTGATCGAGGTGTATCTTGGCCGCTGATCTGACAAAACCCGCGATGCTGAAGACCGAGGGGCTGACGCTTCACTACGGCGGCAGCCAGATCCTGCACGGGATCGACATGGTGGCGCGTGCGGGTGAGGTGACCTGCATCATGGGCACCAACGGGGTTGGGAAGACCTCGCTGCTGAAGGCGATCTCCGGGACGCATCTGCGCTCGGGCGGGTCTGTTACGCTGGATGGCGCGGAGATGGGGCGCGTGCCGCCACAGGCGATGGCGAAGGCGGGTCTGGGTTACGTGCCGCAGGGCCGGATGATCTTCCCGCTGTTGACGGTGCGCGAGAATATGGAGACGGCTTTCGCCTGTCTGCCGAAATCCGAGCATGTCATCCCGGATGAGATTTACGAGCTGTTCCCGATCCTGAAGGACTTCCTCAATCGCCGGGGCGGGGATCTCTCGGGCGGACAGCAACAGCAGCTCGCCATTGCCCGCGCGATGCTGATGAAGCCGAAGCTACTGCTGCTGGACGAGCCGACCGAGGGCATCCAGCCCAACATCATCCAGCAGATCGGGAGGGTGATTTCCTACCTGCGCGAAAAGGGGGATATGGCGATCGTGCTGGTCGAGCAGTATTTCGACTTCGCGCATGATCTGGGCGATAGTTTCTACGTGCTCAAACGCGGCGCGGTCGCAATGGAGGGCACGAAGGAGACGCTCACCCGCGAGGCGCTGCGCGAGGTAGTGAGCGTCTGAGGCGGCGGGCGGCGTCCGAGCGTCGGATAGGCGTTTTGACAGCTTCGCCGCTTCCTGCTTTCGCTTTGATGCCTGCATTTTGGTCATGCTCGCGCGGTATCTAAATCGCGCGCTCCCGTGGGGAGGATGGGCGCGACCCCGGGGCAGTCGATGCCAGGTCACCATGGCGGCGCTGAAGGGGGGTGTCATTTCATCGCTTGCCCGACTCGCCCCTCCGGGCGCATCCTTTCCCTTAGGTCAGGTGACTTTCGCAAAAGCCCCGACCACAGGGAGAAACGACCCGGGAGAGGGTCGTCTGTCAAAAGGGAGAGGGGGAATACCCATGAAACGCGTCATCATTCTGGCCGCGCTCGCCGCGCTGGCCGGGTCTTCGGCAGGGCTCGCGCAGGAGGTCTCGGTCGAACGAGGCAGACTGGTCTCGATCACCTCGGGATGTCACGACTGCCACACGGCCGGTTACAACGAATCCGGCGGCAAGATCGATCCGGAGGCGGCGCTCAAGGGCGTACCGCTCGGCTGGCAGGGTCCGTGGGGCACGACCTATGCGGTCAATTTGCGCGACGAGATCAAGGATATGGATGAGGACGGTTTCGTGGAATTCGCGAAGACCTTCGACGCGAAGCCGCCGATGCCGTTCTACAACGTGCATGCCATGCCCGAGAGCGATCTGCGCTCGCTCTACCAGTATATCAAGTCGCTCGGCGAGCCGGGGGATCCGATGCCAGAGGCCTTGCCGCCGGGGGAGGCGCCCAAGACACCCTATATCGTGATGGCACCGCCGATGATGCCAAACTAGGGGCCGGCTCGAACGATCCGGCCCAATGACCGGCGTCATTTCCGAGGGCATCCGGTACCTGCTATCCTGTGCTCAGAGGAGGCGGGATGATCCGAGCCATCGTCATAGGGCTTGCTCTGGTATGTCCGGCAGCGGTCGGGGCCTGTCCCGCGCCGCTGCCGATCGCTGTGCCAAAGGCGGTGATGGCGCCGCTCACCGCGTGGATCGCAGAGCATAGCGACTACGCCGCGCCGGAGGGCGCGCCTGCGATTTTCCTTTGCCAGAGCGGAGAGGTCATCACCTATGAAGGGCGAGATCTCCTCGTCGATGCCGATCTGCGCGCGGCCTACGATTTTGTCGAGGACCGGATCTTCCTTGTCGCGCCTTGGTCGGAGGACGATCCGATGCTGCTTTCCTCGCTTTTGCATGAGCTCATTCATCGCGCTCAGTTTCGAGCCAAGGACTGGCCCTGTCCTGCGGCGGCCGAGCCGGAAGCCTATCGCCTGCAGGAGGCATGGCTCGCCGAACGGGGGATCGATCCGGGCTTCGCGTGGGCCGAGATTTACCTGCGGGCGCGTTGTTCCTCGGACCATCGGCGCTGAAGTCGCGCCGCGCGAGGCTCGAAAAAGTTCCCTACATTACATTTCTGTAAGCGGATATTCGCCAACCCGCTGATCTGCGCCGAATTTCTTCTTCGGTCAAAGCCTGATTCAGGGCTATGCAACGAGGTAACGAAGACGCAACAATTCGACATCGACAGTGATCGCCCATGCTCTCCATCTCTGACCTTGCGGGCCGTGCAGCCCCTCTCTCGCTTGTTCTGATCGCGGCGCTGACCGTCTCGGCCTGTACCCCGACCACCGGCGACAGGATGGGCTTCGCAAGCGCACGGGATGAGGTGGGCGCCGTCAATCTCGAACGCCGTGCATACGCGGTCGAGGTGGCCAAGCAGATGCGCGCCAAGCGCCAGCGGGTCTGGTGCGTGCCGTTCGCGCGCAATGCCTCCGGTATCGACATTCGCGGCAATGCCAAGACGTGGTGGTCGCAGGCGAAGGGGCTCTATGCGCGCGGTCACCAGCCGAAGGTCGGCGCGGTGATGGCCTTCTCGGCGACCCGTCGCAATCCGCTGGGCCATATCGCGGTCGTCTCGGGCGTCGACTCGCCGCGTCAGATCCGGGTCGATCACGCGAACTGGGAGCGTAACAAAGTGTCGCTCGACATGGTCGTGGTGGATGTCTCCGAGAAGAATGACTGGAGCGCCGTGCGCGTCATGAGCAACCCCGGCGCGCTGGGCCGCGTCTATCCGATCACCGGGTTCATCTCGAAAGGCTGAGGTCGATGGGCCCGAGCCGCAGGGCTCAGCCCTCGCTCGTCAGCCGCTCGGCCTTCTTGCGCACGAGAACACTGCGCAGGTCGTGCATCGTCAGCAACAGCGTATCCGTGATCTCTTCGAGTTGCGCGTCGGTCGCCTTCGACTGCGCCCATTGCGCTACGAGATTGAGGTGATCGACCGCGCGCAGAATATCGTCGACATCGCGCTGGGCGAGCACCTCGCGGCGATGCGCCATCCATGCTTCGATCTCGGCGCGGTCTTGCTCGGTCAGAACCCGGTCGCCCTGCGGTTTGATCTCGCCGTTGCGGATATTGATATTGGCGATCGGGTCCATCTCGATCCGGCGCTGACGGTTCTCGGTATCGACGCGAAACACCGTCGCGCCATTCTCCTTCACCCGGAAAAAATACTCGGGCAAGTCAGTCATTCGCCAATCTCCCTTGGATAGTCCGCCTTATGTCAGCCCTTCGCAGAAGGCCTTGATGCGGGCGCAGGCCTCGGTCAGGGCCGCGTCCGATGTAGCGTAGCTGATGCGGAAATTCGGTGAAAGCCCGAAGGCCGCGCCGAATACCACGGCGACGTCGTTTTCCTCCAGCAGCGCGTTGGCGAAATCCTCGTCGCTCTCGATCTTGCACCCGCCTGCGGAGGTCTTGCCGATGCAATCCTTGATCGAGGGGTAGACGTAGAACGCGCCCTCGGGCGTCGCGCAGGAGATGCCGGGGCAGGCGTTGAGCCCGGCCACCACCAGATCGCGACGCCGCTTGAAGGCCGCGCGGAACGTGTCGATGAAATCCTGTGGTCCGTTGAGCGCCTCGACTGCCGCCCATTGCGAGATCGTGCAGGGGTTCGAGGTCGATTGGCTCTGCACCTTGCGCATCGCCGCGATCAGCTCTTTCGGGCCGGCCGCATAGCCGATCCGCCAGCCGGTCATCGCATAAGCTTTCGAGACGCCGTTGACCGTCAGAGTACGGTCATAGAGCGCGGGTTCGACCTGCGCGGGCGTGGTGAACTCGAACCCGTCGAAGGTGAGATGCTCATACATGTCGTCGGTCATCACCCAGACATGGGGGTGGCGCAGCAGCACGTCGGTCAGCGCCTTCAGCTCGTCGCGCGAATAAGCAGCTCCCGAGGGGTTCGACGGCGAGTTGAACAGGAACCACTTGGTGTTCGGCGTGATCGCGGCGTCCAGCGCCTCGGGGCTGATCTTGTAGCCCATCGCGGGATCACCTTGCACGAAGACGGGGGTGCCGCCGCCGATCAGCACCATATCCGGGTAGCTGACCCAGTAGGGCGTCGGGATCACCACCTCGTCGCCGGGGTTGAGCGTCGCCATCAGCGCGTTGAACAGCACCTGTTTGCCGCCCGAGGAGACCGAGACCTGCTCGGGCGTGTAGCGAAGCCCGTTCTCGCGGGCGAACTTGGCGCAGATCGCCTGTTTCAGCTCGGCGATGCCATCCACTGCCGTGTATTTCGTCTTGCCCGCCGCGATCGCGGCTTTCGCGGCACCCTTGATCGACTCGGGCGTGTCGAAGTCGGGTTCGCCGGCGGACAAACCGATCACGTCGCGGCCCGCAGCGCGCAGTTCAGCCACCTTCCCGGTCATCGCGACTGTCGGAGAGGGTTTCACCCGCGCAAGCGTGTCGGAAAGGAATGCCATCGGGTCGCCCTTGATTTGTAACTCGTTCGGCAAACTTCTAGGCTTGGGGCCAAGAGCGTTCAAGTGAAAGCGGGAGAGAGATCATGGTCGACGATTGGTATGGCGAGGCGAGCGCAACATTCGGCGACCGGCTCGCGGGGGCGCGCGAAGCGGCCGGGTTGAGCCAGGAGGACCTGGCGACGCAGCTCGGCGTCCGGCTCGAGACGTTGCAGGCTTGGGAAGAGGATGTGCTCGAGCCGCGCGCGAACCGGCTGCAGATGCTGTCGGGCATGCTCAACGTCACGCTGATGTGGCTGCTCACCGGGTCGGGCGAAGGGCTTGACGGCCCGCCCGAACAGGGAGAAGACGCAAAGGCGGAACGCGCCCTTGTGCGCGAGATCCGGGAAGTGCGGTCCGGTCTCGAGGAACTCGACGTTCGGCTGGCGCGGCTGGAGAAGCGTTTGGTGGCAGGAGAGAGTTGATGGCAGAGACGCGAGAGGCGCGGCTGAAACGGATGAAGATGCGCAGCTGGCGGCGCGGGATCAAGGAAATGGACCTGATCCTCGGGCCTTATGCGGATGCGCGGCTGCCCGAGCTGGATGCCGACACTCTCGAACTCTACGATCAGCTGCTCGAAGAGAACGATCAGGACCTCTACCCATGGGTGTCCGGCGCGCAGCCTTGCCCGCCGCAATATCTCGATCTGCTCTCCGAAATCGGCCAATTCGCGCGCGAGCGCCACATTACCAAAAGCTGAAAACCGCGCGGAAACCCCGGATTTCATCGGGTTTTCCGCGAATTTTCAGAGATTTCGGCCCGATTAACGGTATCTTTTCCATTTCCCGCCACTGTCCTGCCTGAGGGGCAGCGCAACTGGCGGAGAGTGCTATGACCGTGCAGAAATCTGCAAGCGACATGACGTCCGTCCCGGCGAGCCCGGGGCTGATGGCGGGATATCTGGACAGCCTATCGCTGCTGGAGCGGCTGCACCGCTTGCTGCTCGATGTGATCAAGGACGAGTTCGAGCGGCTGGGCATCCTCGAGATCAACCCGGTGCAGGCGCTGTTGCTGTTCAACGTGGGCGAAAACGAGGTGACCGCGGGGGAGTTGAAGACCCGAGGCTATTACCAGGGCTCGAACGTCTCCTACAATCTCAAGAAACTGGTGGAGGCGGGCTATATGCACCATCAGCGCAGCGAGATCGATCGCCGCTCGGTCCGGGTGCGCCTGACGCCGAAAGGACGGGGCTTGCGCGACAATGTCGCGGACCTGTTCGAGCGGCATGCCTGCGGGATGGAGACGCGCGGCGTCATCACCTTCGAAGCGATGGAAGAAATGAACCACACGCTGCGCCGGATGGAGCGCTACTGGACCGACCAGATCCGCTATATCTACTGACCCTTGGGCAGGTCGCGTTTGCGCGATGACGCCCGGTTCTCCTTGCCGCGGCGGCGTGCTGCGTGCTTGCTTGCCGTGACGACATGCGGTGAGGGGACGTGCGATGAAACAGCTTGGACAAAAGGCGATGCGCGGAGCGATCCGTGTCGGCATGGCGGCGGCGCTGCCGATTGCGGGGCTCGCTTGGTGGAAGCGCGACGAGATCGCGCGGCTGCGCGCGGTGAACCGGCTGTTCGAGCCCGACCGGATTGTCGGCAATTTCTCCAACATGCCCGCGCTGTTTCATTCGCGCGAGATTGCGCGTGGCGACGGGCCGGTGTCGGACCTGCCCCGCGGGGCGGAGGATGCGCTGCCCGATGGTGTCGACGACTGGATCGAGCGGCGCTGGATCACCGCGCTGGTGAAGCTGCGCCATGGGCAGATCACGCATGAGCGCTATTTCCGCGGCACTGCGCCAGAGGATCTGCGGATCTCATGGTCGATGGCGAAAAGCTTCCTCTCGGCCACGCTGGGGATCCTGCACCATCAGGGTGTCATCCCCGATCTCGACGCGCCGCTCACCCGCTTTGCGCCGCAGCTGAAGGGGTCGGGCTATGACGGCGTCACGATTCGAGATGCGCTGGTGATGTCCTCGGGCGTGGCGTTCAACGAGGACTATCTAGATTTCCATTCGGATATCAACAAGATGGGTCGTGTGCTGGCGATGGGGCGATCGATGGACGCCTTCGCAGCCTCGCTCAAGATCCGCGAGGCGGAGCCGGGGGCGCGGATGCTCTATGTCTCGATCGACACGCATGTTCTGGGCATGGTCATTGCGGGCGCGACCGGGGCCGACCCGGCGCAGGTGATGGGCGAATTGCTGATCGTGCCGATGGGGCTGGAGGCCGCGCCCGTGATGCTGACCGACGGGCTGGGCGTCAGCTTCGTCCTTGGCGGGCTGAACCTGCGGACGCGCGACTATGCGCGCTTCGGCCAGATGTTCCTGCAAAAGGGCTTCTGGAACGGCCGCCAGATCGTGCCCGAGGACTGGGTTACGAAATCGACCGCGCTGCAGGCGCCGAAGGGCGAGGGCTACGGCTATCAATGGTGGGTGCCCGTCGACACGGCGGATCACGGCGGCGACTATTTCGCGCGCGGCATCTATGGCCAGCATATCTATGTCAGCCCCGCGACCGACGCGGTGATCGCGATTAACGCCGCCGACTGGCGTTTCAAGGAGGAGGGCGTCGAAGAGGAAAACCTTGCCATGTTGCGCCGCATCGCCGAGGTTTCCTGAAAGGGGAGGGCCGCGCGATGCAGATGTATGAGGCGATCAACGTTCTGGGCGGCCCCTTGCAACCCTGTTCGCTCGAGCCCCGGACCGGGTTTTTCCGTGATGGCAGCTGCAACACCTGCTGGGAGGATAGCGGCTCGCATACGGTCTGCGCGGTGATGACGTCGGAGTTCCTCGCCTTCTCGAAATATCTCGGCAACGACCTGAGCACGCCGCGCCCCGAATACGACTTTCCGGGGCTCAAGCCGGGCGACCGCTGGTGCCTGTGCGCGTCGCGCTTTTTGCAGGCGGTGCAGGAGGGCTGCGCGCCCGAGGTGATGCTGGCCTCGACCCATCGCGATGCGCTGCGGGTGGTGCCGTTCAAGGTGCTGGCCGATCATGCGGCCGAGAAGAAGGGCGGGAAGGGCTGAGCCTCAACCCGTCGCGCCGCCCACCGGAACCCAGAGCACATCCTCGATCTTCGGCGCGCCGGTCGCGAGCATCACCAGCCGGTCGAAGCCGAGCGCGATGCCCGACGCTTCGGGCATGATCTCGAGCGCTGCGAGGAAGTCTTCGTCGATCGGGTAACGCTCGCCGTAAAGCTGTTCCTTCAGGTCCATATCGGCCTCGAAGCGGCGGCGCTGCTCGACCGGATCGGTCAGCTCGCCGAAGCCGTTGGCGAGTTCTACCCCGCAGGCGTAAAGCTCGAACCGTTCGGCCACGCGGGCGTCATCCGGGGCAGGGCGGGCCAGCGCGGCCTCGGCCAGTGGATAGCGGTCCAGAATCATCGCGCGGCCATGGCCCAGATGCGGTTCGACCTTCGCGACCAGCAGTTTCGAGACGATGTCGGACCAGCTATCCGCATCGGCAACCGCAAAGCCGATCGCCTCGCATTGCCCGCGCAGGGCCGCCACGTCCGTTTCCGCTCCGTCGCAGGTGCCGAGCAGGTCGATCCCGGCATGGCGTTCGAACGCGTCGGCCACCGACCACCGCTCAGGTTCGGCGAAGGGATCGCACTCGGCGGTGCCATAGCGCAGCACGGGCGATCCCGCTGCCTCCGCGGCCAGCCGCAGCATCGCCGCGCAATCCGCCATCAGCGCGGTGTAGTCTTCGCCCGCGCGATACCATTCGAGCATGGTGAATTCGGGCGAATGGCGCTTGCCCGCCTCGCGGTTGCGCCAGACATGGGCGAAGGCGGCGATGCGCGGCTCGCCCGCCGCCAGCAGTTTCTTCATCGCGAATTCGGGCGAGGTGTGCAGATACATTCGCCGCGCCGCGCCGTCATTGCCGATCATGTCGGTGGCGAAGGCGTGCAGATGCGCCTCGTTGCCGGGCGAGACCTGCAGAGCGCAGGGATCGACTTCGACGAAATCCTCTGCCGCCAGCCAGCCGCGGATCGCGGCCTGAATGCGGTTGCGCGCGAGCAGGGCAGGGCGGCGGTCGGCGTGGCGCTCGGGCGTCCAGAACGGGGGCATGGAAGGCCTTTCAGGCTGGAAATCGGGGCGCAAATGGTTTAGGCGCTCTGCAATCCGGGCGCCAGAGCCTGTTTTATCCGAATTCAAAGGGGTCCTTTCATGGCGAAAGTCATCGCTTCCTCTGTCCGCAAGGGCAACGTGCTAGAAATCGACGACAAGCTTTACGTCGTGATCACCGCGCAGAACATCCATCCCGGCAAGGGCACGCCCGTGACGCAGGTCGACATGCGCCGCATCTCGGACGGCACCAAGGTGTCGGAGCGTTGGCGCACGACCGAGCAGGTCGAGCGCGCCCATGTCGAAGAGCGTGAATACGATTTCCTCTATGAGGATGGCGAAGGCTACCACTTCATGGACCCCGAGACCTACGAGCAGCTCGCGGTTCAGGAAGACGTGATCGGCGATGCGAAGGTATTCCTGCGCGACGGGATCCGCGTTCATCTCAAGACCTTCCAGGAAAACGCGATCGCGATCGACCTGCCGCAGAAAGTCACTGTCGAGGTCGAAGAGACCGAGCCGGTCGTGAAGGGTCAGACCGCCTCGTCGAGCTACAAGCCCTCGATCTGCACCGGCGGGATCCGCGTGATGGTGCCGCCGCATATCGGAGTCGGTACGCGCATCGTGATCAACACCGAAGACACCACCTATGTGGAGCGCGCGAAGGACTGATCCTCGCAGCGATCTGATAGAAAAGGCGCCCTTCCGGGCGCCTTTTTTGTTTACGGATGGGAAGTGTAGGTCAGGCGGGGCGTTGCGCGGGGCGGGCGGGCCAGACTTCCAGCAGACCGGCTGCGAGTACGAGCGCGCCGCCTGCGATCTCCATAGCGGAGAGCAGCTCTCCTGCGATCAGCGCGGCGGAGACCGCGCCCACCAGGACCTCGCTCATCAGCAAGATTCCGATCCGCGCCGGTTCGAGCCGGACGGTGGCCCACATCAGAGCTGCCGTCGCAGCGCCCCACCAGAACACCCCGGCGGAGATGGTCAGCCCGAGTGCGGCGGCCCAATCGACCCCGCTCGCGGGAAGGGGCGCGAGGAACGGCGCGAGGCAGAGCGCGGTGAGGGCCGCGCCAGCCGCGAAGGTGAAGGTGGCCGGGCCGGGCGAGAGCGTCGATCTGGTGCGCATCCCGGTGGTCGCGACCGACCAGATCACGCCGCCGACGAGGGTCATCCATTCGCCGAGGCTGCTCGGCAGGGGCAGGCCGCCGCCCGCGCCCAGCATCAGACCGAGCCCGGAGAGACCCACGACGATCGCAGCCATCCGCAGCCGCGAGACCGGCCAGCCCATCACGAACCGTCCGATCAGCACCGACCAGACCGGGGTGAGAAACCACAGCAGGATCACCAGCGCGACGCGGCCATAGAGGAAACCGATCGAATAGAGCGCGAAGGCCGCACCGCCGAGCGCGACCGAGGCCAGCGCTGCGGGCGTCGCAGTGGCAAGCTCGGCACGTTTGGCCCATGCGACCGGCGCCATTGCCGCGCAGGCGACCACGGTGATCGCGACCGTGCCCCAGGCGCCCGCCAGACCATGGCCGTCCAGCGCGCGCACCGGCAGCCAGTAAAGCCCCCAAAGCGCGCCCGTGATCAGCGTGATCGCGCTGGCGATGAGGGTGACGCGGGCCTCGCTCACCCTTTGATCCGCTCGATCCACGCTTCCAGCGCGGCCAGCGCCTCGGGTTCGTCGAGGAAGGGGATATGGGCGCGGTCGGCGACGCGGGCATAGATCATGTCCGGGCGACGGCGCTGCATCTCTTCGACGGTGGCGTCGCTCAGCAGATCGGAATTCGCGCCGTGGATCAGGACGAGCGGCAGCCCCTCGGTCGCCTCGAAGAGCGGCCAGGCGGGCTCCACGCCGCCCTTGAAGGCGCCGAGGAAAGCCTCGCGCAGGGCGGGGTCGTAATTGATCTTCAGCCCCGTCTCGGTCTCGACGTAATGGTGACGGACCTCCATCGCCCAGCGGTTGGGTGGGACGTCGGCGAAGCCGGTCATCGCCTCGGGCAGCTTCTCGGCCATTTCCGCGTAGCTCTTCGCCGCCGGGTTGCGCCCGATATAGTCGAAGATCTTGTTCAGCCCCGTCTCGTCGAGAACGGGGCCCACGTCGTTCAGCGCAAGCCCGGTCATCCGCTCTTTCGCGGTCAGCGCGAGATACATGCCTACGAGCCCACCGCGCGAAGTGCCGAGGATCGCCGCCTTCTCGATCCCGAGATGATCGAGAAGCTGGAGCGCATCCGCCGCTTCGCGCGGCACGGTGTAGGTTTCCTGTCCGGTCCAGTCGCTCTCGCCGCGGCCGCGATAATCCATGCAGATCAGCCGCACGTCCTTCAGATGCGGGGCGACATAGTCGAAATCTCGGGTGTTCCGCGTCAGACCGGACAAAGCCAGGATCGGCACGCCGCTGCCGCTGTCGCGATACGCGATCTTCGCACCATCATCCGCGGTAAAGAAATCCATTACGCCGCTCCTCTCTGGATTGCTGACCTGTCCGCGATCATAGTGCGTCAGAGGGAGATCGCCATGGCTGACACGCTGGAAAGATTACACGAAAGACTGAGCGCGCTCGAAGACGAGATCGAAGCGGAATGGGACCGTCGCCGCGAGGCGATGGCATTCCGGCTCGATCATAACCGGGTGGTGTTCGAGGCGGGCGTGCGCGATGCGCACCGGCAGGCGCGTGTGGGCCTGTTGCGCTTTCTGTCCTACGCGCGCCCGATGGTCATTTTGACGGCTCCGGTGATCTATTCGCTGATCGTGCCCTTCGTGCTGCTCGATCTTTTCGTGAGCCTCTATCAGGCAATCTGTTTTCCGATCTACCGTATCGCCAAGGTGAAGCGCTCCGATCATATCGTGGTCGACCGTCAGCATCTGGCCTATCTCAACGCGCTGCAGAAGCTGAACTGCGTCTATTGCGGCTATTGCAACGGGCTTCTGAGCTATGTGCGCGAGATCGCCGGCCGGACCGAGCAGTACTGGTGCCCGATCAAGCACGCGCACCGGGTGAAGGGGCCGCATCTGCGCTACCGCGATTTCGTGGAATACACGGATGCCGAAGGGTTTCAGGCGCAGACGATGCGCCTGCGGCGCGCGCTGCGCGAGATGGAGGAGTGAGCGCGGCTCAAAGGTGGTCGGGCACCGCGCGCAGGTCCGTCAGGATCGCAGCGGGTTTATAGGGCAGCCGTTCGACCGGAGCGTTTGCGCGGTTGACCCACAGCACCCGGAAGCCCGCCTTCGCCGCCCCCGCCGCGTCCCAGCCATTCGACGAGATGAAACAGGTATTCTCCGGTTCGACGCCCATTTTCTGCGCGATCATGTCGTAGACGGCGGCGCGCGGTTTGTAATGGCCGATCTCGTGGATCGAGAGCACCTCGTCGAGCAGATGCCCCACGCCCGCCGCATGAACCGCAGCCCCCAGCATGTCGGGCGCGCCATTCGACAGGATCGCACGCCCGACACCGCGATGGTGCAGCGCATCGAGCATCTCGGGCACTTCCGGGAAAGCGGGCAATTCGCGGTACAGTGCCATCAGCCGCTCGGCCAAATCGGGATCGTCGAGATCCTGCGCCGCCATCGCCCAATCGAGCCCGTCGCGGGTCAGCTGCCAGAAATCGACGTAATCGCCCATCACCTCCCGCAGCCAGCTATATTCGAGCTGCTTGCGACGCCAGTCTGCTGCAAGGCGCGGCCAGATCTCGGTCAGGCGCGGTTCCTCGGCGGCCAGATTGCGCGCGGCGGCGTCGACGTCGAAGAGCGTGCCGTAGGCGTCGAAGACGCAAAGCTGAATGGACATGATATTTCCTCCCGAGCTTCACCCTAGCGTCGGTGAGGCCGGGTGCAAGGGTCAGTAGATGTCGCGCGAGGCTTGCGTCGCGGCGACGAGCCCTTCGGCGAGACGCTCGGCAAAGCCATTGTCGCGCAGCGTGGTGAGGCCCTTGGCGGTCGTGCCCGCGTAGTCGATCATCTCCTGAACATGGGCCTGAGGGGGCGGACCCTCGGCCATTATCTCTCCGGCCGAGAGAAATAGCTGGCGCACCGCGCGGTCTGCGATCTCGGGCGGGACGCCCTGATCTTCGGCATGACGCGCCATCGCAGCCGCGCAGGCGGCGACGAATCCCGGCACCGGGCCGGTCATCGCGGTGAAGAGGTCGATCTGGGCGTCGTCGGTGAGTTCATCCGTCTGCCCGCAGGCCTCAAACAGGACGCGAGTGCGGGCGCGGTCGTCCTCGGTCACGGCATCGCTCGCGAACCATGGGCTATAGGCGAGGCCCTTTGCGGCGGCGGGGCTCGACATGGCGCGGATCACGCGGGGGCTGGCGCTGATGCGGGTGAGGTCGGCCAAAGGCACGCCCGCCATGACGGAGATCACCAGCTTGTCTTTCGCATCGATCCTGAGGTCTCGGGCGGCGGCGGGCGGCACGCAGAGGATCACCACGTCGCAAGCCTCTGCCAGTGCCTGCGGATCGGTCAGCACGTTCTGGGGTGGGAAGCCGTCAATGCCAGGCACGGTGCCGGAGCGGTTGGCCATCAGAAGCGACCTGGGTTCCGCGCGCCAGAGCGCCTCCGCGATTGCCGCGCCGAGCATGCCCGAACCGATGATGCCGATGGAGAAATCGAGTGCCATGCGCGCCTCCCTGTGTGCTCGCGGCAGCCTAGCGCGGGGCAGGGGATGGGGGAAGGGAGGGAGGTCCGCTTCAAACACGAGACTGCGCCCGGAACGCGGCGAAGCCGCAGGGCGCTCGCCGGCCCGTCCCCGCCGGCTGGCGCCTTGGCCAACCGCGCGAAACGCAGCCATGTTCAAGGTATGTGGCTTGGATAAAGCGCTGCCGCACAGAGCGTGAGCCGCGCCACCCCACGGGCCGGCGCGCGCCCTGCTTGCGATTGGCTGAGCTTACAGGTTTTCCGCCGCGGGCATGCCCATGACGTGATAGCCGCTATCGACCGAGATGATCTCCCCGGAGGTGCAGGCACCATAATCCGAGAGCAGATAGACAGCCGTACCGCCGATCGCTTCCAGAGTCGCGTTGTGGCGCAGGGGCGAATTGTGCTCGGTATGGCGGAAGGTCTTGCGCGCGCCGCCGATTGCGGCCCCGGCCAGCGTCTTCATCGGGCCGGGCGAGATCGCGTTCACGCGGATGCCGTCAGGGCCCAGATCGGCTGCCAGATAGCGCACCGCCGATTCCAGCGCCGCCTTCGCCACGCCCATCACGTTGTAATAGGGGGTCACGCGCTGCGAGCCCATATAGGTCAGCGTGATCATCGAGCCGCCCTCGTTCATCAGTTCCGAGGCACGCTTGGCCACGTCGATGAAGCTGTAGCAGGAGATCGTCAGCGAGTTCTTGAAGTTCTCGCGGGTGGTGTTGATGAACCGTCCCGCGAGTTCGGACTTGTCGGAATAGGCGATGGCGTGGACGACAAAGTCGATCGAGCCCCATTCCTCTTTCAGCTTGGCGAAGGCGGCGTCCATCGAGGCGTCGTCATTCACGTCCACATCCAGCAGGAATTTCGAGCCCACGCTCTCGGCCAGCGGTTCGACCCGTTTGCCGAAAGCCTCCCCTTGGTAGGAGAACGCGAGTTCCGCGCCTTGCTCGGCCAGTGCCTTCGCGATCCCCCAAGCGATCGAACGCTCGTTGGCGACCCCCATCACGAGGCCGCGCTTACCCTTCATCAGTTCCGCCATTCCCGTCCCTGCCGCCGTTATAAATTCGTTAGTCCAAATATTTGCTCATCACGAGCGACGCGTTGGTGCCGCCGAAACCGAAGCTGTTCGAAAGGACCGAGTCGAACTCGACATTGTCGATCCGCTCCATCGCGATCTCTTCGGCTTTGATCGCCGGGTCGAGTTCGGTGATGTTGGCCGAGGCCGCGATGAAGTTGTTTTCCATCATCAGCAGCGAATAGATCGCCTCATGCACGCCGGTCGCGCCGAGCGAGTGCCCGGTGAGCGATTTGGTCGAAGAAATCTTCGGCACGTTTTCCTCGCCGAAGACGCGGCGCACGGCCTGCACCTCGGTCACGTCGCCTGCGGGCGTCGAGGTGCCGTGGGCGTTGATATAGGAAATCTTGCGGCCTTCGGGCAGGGTGCCGACCGCGAGCTTCATCGAGCGCTCGCCGCCTTCGCCCGAGGGGGCCACCATGTCGTGGCCGTCCGAAGTCGCTCCGTAGCCGGTGACTTCCGCGTAGATCTTCGCGCCGCGTGCCTTGGCGTGCTCGAGTTCTTCGAGCACGACGACGCCTCCGCCACCCGCGATGACGAAGCCGTCACGGGTCGCGTCGAAGGCGCGCGAGGCCAGCTCGGGCGTGTCGTTATATTTCGACGACATCGCACCCATCGCGTCGAACAGACAGCTCAGCGTCCAGTCCAACTCCTCGCCGCCGCCGGCGAAGACGATGTCCTGCTTGCCCATCTGGATCAGCTCGGTGCCGTTGCCGATGCAATGCGCCGAGGTCGAGCAGGCCGAGGTGATCGAGTAGTTCACGCCCTTGATCTTGAACGGCGTGGCCAGACAGGCCGAGTTCGTCGAACTCATGCAGCGGGTCACCATGAACGGCCCCATCCGCTTGGGCGAGCCCTTCTCCATGACGATGCGATGCGCCTCGAAGAAGTTCGAGGTGGACGGACCGCCCGAGCCCATGATCAGGCCGCTGCGCGGATTCGAGATGTCGCTCTCTTCGAGGCCGCTATCGGCCAGAGCCTGCTCCATCGCGATGAAGTTGTAGGCCGCGCCCGGGCCCATGAAGCGCAGGTTGCGCTTGTCGATATGGTCCTCGAGCGTGATCTTCGGCTGGCCTTTGACCTGGCTGCGGAAGCCGCGCTCGGCATAATCCTCGGCGAATACGATGCCGGATTTGCCGGCCTTCAGGCTGGCGGTGACTTCTTCGGCATTGTTGCCGATGGGCGAGACGATGCCCAAACCGGTGATGACGACGCGGCGCATGCGGGCCTCCTGTCTTATCTCTCTATGGGGGTCAGCTCTCGGAGAGCGCGACCTTCATGTCCTTGACCTCGTAGATCACGTCACCGTCGGCCTCGACGATCCCGTCGGCGACACCCATGGTCAAGCGACGCGTCTGAACGGCCTTGGTGAAATCGACCTTGTAGGTCAGCATTTTACGATCCGGGCGGACCATGCCGGTGAGCTTAACTTCGCCCACGCCCAGAGCATAGCCGCGACCCTGCCAGCCACGCCACCCCAGGTTGAAACCGGTCAGCTGCCACAACCCGTCGAGGCCGAGGCAGCCCGGCATGATCGGATTGCCGGGGAAATGGCATTCGAAGAACCACAGGTCCGGGGTGATGTCGAACTCGGCGACAACGTGACCCTTGCCGTGCTTGCCGCCATCGCCCGAGATATCGGTGATGCGATCCATCATCAGCATCGGCGGCGCCGGTAGCTGCGCATTGCCGGGGCCGAACAGCTCCCCGCGTGCACATTTCAGAAGATCTTCTTTCCCGAAGCTCGTCGGAAACCCAGCCATCGGCGCTCCTTCCCGGTTTTGGCGTGCTTTTGCATCCCTCTATCACCGCGTGGCCGCGCGGCGCAAGGGCGACGGTCGTCGGTCGCGCGCTCGGGCCCGCGCTCGCGCGGTTGCATTGAAACCTGAGTGGAAAAGTCTCATATAGGTAGCGAGGAGACATGACATGGCTGTGACGAATTCGACCGAACAGCGCCGCGGACAGGAATGGCTGACCCGTGGCGGGCTGCGTCCCACCCGTCAGCGACTGGCGCTGGCCACATTGCTCGTGGGCGATGGGGAAAATCGTCACGTCACCGCCGAAAGCCTCTACGCGGCCGCGTGCGACGCTGGCGAAAAGGTCTCGCTCGCGACCGTCTACAACACGCTCAAGGCGTTTTGCGATGCCGGGCTGATGCATGAGATCACTGTCGATGGCGCACGCAGCTATTTCGATACGCGCATGGACGATCACCCGCATTTCTTCTGGGAAGACGACAATCGCCTGTCGGATGCGCCGGCCGAGGAACTGAAACTCGCCTCGATCCCGCAAGCCCCGGAAGGCGCCGAGATTACCCGCGTCGACGTCGTGATCCGCGTCCGCAAGGCCTGATTGCCGCTTCTTCTTGGCGAAAATATCCCGGGGTGAATGGCCGTAGGCCAGAGGGGCAGAGCCCCTGTATTGCGTCGGCCTAAATCTCACGGCAGGATCGCGAGCCATCCCCAGATCGTCAGGATCGACAATGCCGTCGCGATCAGCACGGCCGAGGCCGCGACTCTGCGCGCTACCCCGTAGATATTCGCGAAGAGATAGGCGTTCACACCGGGTGCCATCGCCGCTGTCAGCGTGGCCGAGCGAAGCGACGCGGTGTCGACGCCGAAGCCGAAATGCGCAAGGCCGTAGGTGATCGCCGGATGCAGACCCAGCGACAGGCCGGTGATCATCGCGATGGCTTTCGCGTCGCCTTCTGGGCGGTAGCGATAGAGCACGCCGCCCAGCCCGAACAAGGCCGCTGGCAGGGCCGCGCGGGCCATCATGTTCATCGCCTCCATCAGAGGATGGGGCAGGGGCTGACCGGTCAATGTGGTGAGTATCTTGATCACGAAGCCCGTCAGGATGCCGATCACCAGCGGCGTCCGGATCACCCCGATCAGCGCGTTGAGGCCGACGCGCCCGAGCGACGTGCCGGTGCCGGACGACCGCACCATCTCCATGGCGAGGATGCCGATCGTGTAGAGGAAGGGCGAATGGACCGAGATGATAGCGAAGTTGCCCGACAGCGCATCGGTACCATAGGCGCGCTCGGTGATCGGGACGCCCAGCAGCAGAGAATTCGAGAACAGGCAGGCGAAGCCGATGGCGACGCTTTCGGGGCCGTTGCGGCCCATCGCGCGCGCGCCGGCGATGCCGATCGCGAAAGAGATCAGCGCCCCCGCGTAGAAGGCGGCCATCATCGACCAGTTATAGCTCTGCGTCAGGTCCAGATTCGCGATCGAGCGCGCCAGAAGCACGGGCACCGCGAAATTCTGCGCGAAACGCATCAGCCCGTCGACCGCGCCCTCGGAGAACAGCCCGCGCAAGGCCACGACATAGCCGAAGCCGATCACGAGGAAGACCGGCAGGATGACGTTGATCAGGACGCTCATTAGAGACCGAAATCCAGAACCATTCCGTCATGGGCAGGGCGGATGTGATCGGGCGTCTCGTTGGCGACCGCATCGTGGTCGAGGTCGATATGCATGTTGGTGAGCACCGCGCTTGCGGGTTGGGCGCGTTCGATCCATTCCAGCGCGCGGGCCAGATGGGCGTGCGTCGGATGCGGCTTGCGGCGCAGCGCGTCGAGCACCCAGCAATCCAGACCGTCGAGATGTTTCCAAGCCTCTTCGGGATGTCCGAGACGTCGGGCAGATAGGCCAGCCCGCCGATCCGGAAGCCGAGCGCGTCGATATTGCCATGCTCGACCCGGAAGGGCTGAAATTCGATCGAGCCGCCCGCGCCGGTGACCTGGAAAGGCCGCTCGCGATGGATCGATTTCAACTCGCAGATTGGTTTGTAATTGCTGTCCGAGGGCTGAACGAAGGCATAGGCGAAGCGGTCCAGAAGCGCGGTCTCGGTATCGGAATCGGCCCAGACGGGCAGGCGGGTGCGCATGTTGAAGACGATCTGGCGCAGATCGTCGAGCCCGTGGACGTGATCGGCATGGCTATGGGTGTAGACCACCGCGTCCAGCTCGCCCACGCCCGCGGTCAGAAGCTGCTGGCGCATGTCGGGCGTGGTGTCGATCAGAACCCGCGTCGTGCCCGATTGCGACACGCGCTCCACCAGCATCGAACAGCGCAGCCGGTGGTTCTTCGGGTTCGCCGGGTCGCACTCGCCCCAGTTGTTGCCAAGGCGCGGCACGCCCCCGAGGAGCCACAGCCGAGGATCGTGAAGCGCATCCGGCTCATGCAGCGACGCTCCCGCGTTCGCCATGTTCGGCGGCTTTCCAGAACAAACGGTCGAAATTGGCCTGCGTCGCGGCGGCGAATTCCTCCAGCGGCAGGCCGAATACATCGGCGCCGACCTTGGCGGTGTGGGCGGTATAGGCGGGCTCGTTGCGCTTGCCGCGATAGGGCGGCGGCGCGAGATAGGGGCTATCGGTTTCCACGAGGATCCGGTCGAGCGGCGCGGCGGCGAAGATGTCGCGCACTTCCTGGCTTTTCGGGAAAGTCGCGATGCCGGACATCGAGAGATAGAAGCCCAGATCGACAGAGACCTGCGCGAGGCGCGGCCCCGACGAATAGCAATGCATGACACAGGAATAGGGCTTGGCCTTCATCCCCTCGGTCAGGATCGCTTCCATGTCCTCATCGGCGTCGCGCGAATGGATGATCAGCGGCAGGCCGGTTTCCTGCGCGGCTTCGATATGCAGGCGCAGGGAGGTTTTCTGCACCTCGGCACTCTCGGCGGTGTAGTGATAGTCGAGCCCGGTCTCGCCGATACCCACGAATTTCGGGTGCTTCGCCAGCGCCACCAACTCGTTCACGGTTGCCATCGGTTCTTCGGCCACGCTCATCGGGTGGGTGCCCGCGGCGTAGAAGACGCCCTTATGCGCCTCGGCGATGGAGCGCACGGAGGGCTCGTTCTTCAGCTTGGTGCAGATCGTCACCATCCGGGTCACGCCGGCGGCGTTCGCGCGGGCGATGATGTCATCGCGCTCACCGTCGAAATCGGGGAAATCGAGATGGCAATGGCTGTCTGTGATCTCGGGCGGGAGGGTCAAAATCGGCTCCTTTCGCGCCGCATCAGGAGGCGGCGGCTGTGATCTCCAAGACGATATCCATCACGAGCGCGGCAGGGTCAAGGTTGACCGCCCGGCCGTGGGCGGCGCGTGCGCCCATGCTCTGATGAAGGGCGGCCCATTTCATCGCTGCCTGATCGTCGGGCGACAATCGTGCGAGAAGCTGTGCCTCGCCGGGGGCGGCCTCGGGGTGGGGCGGTCCCATCACGCCCGCGCGCGCGGCACGCGAGAGAAAGAGGTCGATCAGGTTGAGCACGAGGATGAAGCGGTTCTCGTTCGCCTTGCCCACGCAGCTTTCGGCCAGCGCCAGCGCGCCCAGACGGTCGAGCCGGGGAAGGGTGCCCATCAGGTCGACGAGCTTGGCGTAGGTCGTCATGCCGTCCTGATTGATCAGCCGGATCGCGGCGCCGACGGAGCCGCCCGAGAGCGCGGCCAGCGCGTGGTGGTCGAGGTCCGGTGGCTCGCCATCTTCCTCGGCGGCGGCAATCGCGGCTTCCATCTGCTCGGCCGAGAGCGTGCCCAGCCGCAATTCGCGACAGCGGGAGCGGATCGTTGGCAGCAGCCGCGCCGGCTGATGCGCGATCAACAGGAAGGTCACCCGCGGCGGCGGCTCTTCGAGTAGTTTCAGGAGCGCGTTAGCGGCCTGCGTGTTCATCTCGTCGGCAGCATCGACGATCACCACGCGTCGCCCGCCCTCGGCGGCAGACAGATGCAGGAAGGAGCGCAGCTTGCGCACCTCGTCGACACGGATGTCCTGCGACAGCGCGGATTCGGTGGCGTTGGGCCCGCGTTTGAGCACAAAGATACCGGGCTCCGATCCGGCGTGGATACGACTGAGCGCCGGGTGGTTCGGATCGGGCTCGAGGCTGGTGGGGCGTTCCGGTTCGCCGAACAGGCCCGGCCCATCCTCTTCGGGTTGGGTCATCAGAAAGCGGGTGATCCGCCATGCCAGCGTCGCCTTGCCCACGCCGCGCGGTCCGGTCAGCAGCCAGCCGTGATGCAGCCGTCCCATGTTGTACGCGTCGAGAAAGCCCTCTTCGGCCCGCGCCTGACCCACCAGACGCGGCGTGTCGCGCGGGTGTCGCGCACCGGGCGCAAGGGTCGGATCGGGGAGATCGGCGAGGCTCATGGCGGCACTCTAAATGCGCGCGCGGGCGGTTTCCAGCGGGGTTTTCGCGTAAGGCTCGGGGCTCGGCTATCGGCGCGGGGCGAGCAGCCCCGGGTCGCACCCTCTCGGCCCCTAGTTGTGCAGTTCCGCCTGCACGGCGCTCAGCACATCGGCGGCAATTTCATCCGCCTCTCGCGCACCGTCGATCACGCGGAAGCGCTCCGCGAATTCCTCGGCCAGAGACAGGAACCCCGCGCGCATCTTTTCCTGCAAGCCGACCCCGAAATCCTCGAAACGTTCTTCGGTGCCCTGGCGCCCCTTGGCGCGGGCGAGGCCGGTGGCGGGGTCGATGTCGATCAGCACGGTCAGGTCCGGCTCGCGCCCGATCATCAGGGCGTGCAGCTGATCGACGACCGCGCGCAGATCGCCGCGCGAGAGGCCCTGATACATCCGGGTCGAATCTGCGAAGCGGTCGCAGATCACGACCTTTCCGGCGGTCAGTGCCGGTTCGATCACGCGCTCCAGATGGTCGCGGCGCGCGGCAGTGAACAGAAGGATCTCGGTCTCGGCCGACCAGCGGTCGGGATCACCCTCAAGCACCAGCCGACGGATTTCCTCGGCCCCCGGGGAGCCGCCGGGTTCGCGGGTCAGAACGACTTCGCGCCCCGCAGCTCGCAGGGTTTCGGCCAGCATCCGCGCCTGTGTGGATTTACCCGATCCGTCGATCCCCTCGAAGCTGATGAACATGCGCGTTTAGCTGTTCACCCGTTCCATCGCCGCTTCGAACGCCTTGCCCGAGAGCCGCGCCAGAGCCGCTTTCACGCGCACGACGAAGCCGCCCTTCTTGACGTCCTCGGTGGCGACCAGCGGGATTTCGTTGGCATTGTCGAGGCCGGGCACGGTGATCACCAGCTTGCCGACCTCCTGACCCTGCTTGATCGGCGCCTGCAGCGGGCCTTTGAACACGGCCTCGGCGCTGACCTTGTCCTTCGCGCCGGCGGGGATCAGCAGCGACAGATCGGTTTTCGGCGCGAGACCGACGGTCGACTTCCCGCCCAGCCACACCGGCGCTTCTGCGAGCTTGGTGCCCGCTTTGGCAACATCCTTCATCACGAACTGACGGAAGGCCCAGTTCGCGACCGCTTCGCCTTCCGAGCGACGTGCCTGTTCGGAATCCATGCCCGCGAGGACGAAGACGATGCGACGCTCGCCCATCACGGCGGAGCCCACGAGGCCGTAGCCCGCTTCCTGCGTGTGACCGGTCTTCATGCCGTCGGCCTTCCAGTCGGCGGCGCGGATGTCCAGAAGCGGATTGCGGTTCTCGGCATTGGCCGGGGCGCGATCCTTGTAGTTGAAATGGGTCTCGCTGAAGAAGTGATAATATTGCGGGAAATGGGTGATGATCCGGCTTGCGACGATCCCGAGATCGTGGACCGACATGCGCTGACCGGGGTCGGGCCAGCCATTCGAGTTGGCGAACATCGAGTTCTTCATGCCCAGTTCATGCGCGCGCTTGGTCATCAGATCGGCGAAGGAGGACTCCGAGCCCGCCAGCCCCTCGGCCACCACGACGCAGGCGTCGTTGCCCGAGTTGATGATGATGCCCTGGATCAGGTCGCGCACGGTGGGGCGGTCGGTCGTGTTGAGGAACATCGTCGAGCCGCCCATCGATTGCGCATGCTCGGACACCGGGAAGGTCGTGTCCATCGTCACCCGACCGTCTTCCAGCGCCTCGAACAGCAGATCGAGCGTCATCAGTTTCGACATCGAGGCCGGCGGCAGCGGGATATCCGCGTTCTTCGCCATCAAGACGGTCTTGGTCGAGAGGTCATAGACCCAAGCGGCATGAGCCTTGGTGTCGAAAGCGGCGGCGGGCAGGGCGAACAGGCAGGCTGCAAGTGTGGCGGCGATCAGGCGAATGAAGGTCATATCTTCTGCGTAGTCCTATTTCGAGACGGGATAGGCGTCGGGGTAGCCCAGCCCGTGAATTTTGGTCTTGAGCGCGTCGAGGTCGGATTTCGTGGGCGCAGGGCCCGCGATCACGCGCCAGAAGGTCTTGGAATGGCTTTGTTCCTTTACGATCTCGGCGATCACGCCGGCCTTCGCCATCTGGCTCTGGGCGCGTTTCGCATTCGCCTCGGCGGAAAAGATACCGATCTGGATATAACCAGCGCCAGTGCTCATCTTCGGCTTGCTGGGTTGTGGAGCCGCTGCGGCCACCGGTGCCGCCGGGGCCGGTGCCGGGGCGGGCGGCGCGCCGATCGCGGGTTTGACCGGCTTGGCCGTGGGCTTCGGCGTGCCCTGCGCCTTGGCGATCCCGGCCGCGGCAGTCGAGGTTACCTCGTCGAGCGACTTCTGTTCCACCGCCTCGGGGGCCGCGATCACCGGCTTGTCGACGAGCGGCGCGGGGTTGTCTTGCTTGACCGGAACCGTCTCTCGGCGCAGCGCCACCACGGACAGCTCGGTCGGCGCGCCCGCCAGAAGTCCCAGCGCATTGGCCGCGTCGGAACTGACCTGCAGTTTCGGTCCCGGATTGTCGTTTTCGCGCTTGAACAGGGCCCCGATCACGAATTTGCCGTTCGACGGGTTGCGGATGATCACCCGCTCGGGATCCTTCACGTTCGGATGCGCGACCCAGACTCCGCCGAGCGAGGGACGCCCGTCCCACAGGCCCTTCTCGTCGACCGAGAAGACCTGCGGCGCTTCGACATCTCGCTCGATCATCTTCTGGCCGTTCTCGGTGACGGCCTCGGCCGCACCGGGCGCCGCGGTCTCATCGGTCGGCTTCTTCTTGAAAAGCCCGAACGGGGAGCCGCCGCTCTCCTGACAGCCCGCCAGCGCGATCCCCGCGCCCAGCATAAGGGCAAAGCCCGTTACACGCTTGCGCGTCATTCCCGTCTGCTCACTCATCCTGTGCCCCTTCTCGCGCGGTTCGCCCGCCTCTTGCCTGCGCGTCTGCACCGCTTGCGCCATGCCTTGCGCGCGATCCTAGCGATTTGCAGAGCCCGTGAAAAGCGGCCCCAACGCCCACGCGCGGAAATCGGCGCGCGAGACTTTCAGAATCGCGTGAAGCGGTCTAAGCGAGACCCGTCGGAGGAGTGGCAGAGTGGTTTAATGCACCGGTCTTGAAAACCGACGTAGGTGAAAGCCTACCGTGGGTTCGAATCCCACCTCCTCCGCCACTTGCATGCAAACCTGCAATCTGACCGGGCAGCGGGGCCGTTCCGGAGGGAGAGTGACTGCGATCTCCCGATCTGCGAGTGGCCCTTTCCGGCCTTGCCTGACGAAGATCAAGGCGGAAGTCGCAAAATCGTGTTTCTCTCCATCTGCGCAGTGGGAAGCGGTCACCTGTGATCGCGCTTTCGCATCAACCTGTCGCAAGCGCTGCTACAATCGCATCTATGTTACCCCTTGAAGAGGAACAGTTCGATGGAAGACGACAAGAAGTCCGACCGTACCGCCTGGGAAGAAATCGAGGTCGCGGGAAGCCAACTCGTCGATCGCATCAAGGAATTGGCGAAAGAGGGGAGCGTGCGCCAGCTGCGGATCAGCTCCGCCGACGGGGATCCCTTCGTGGAGGCACCCCTCAATCTCAGCCTCGCCGTCAGCGGGGTCGTGGTGCTCGCCGCGCCTTGGCTGGCCGTCCTCGGTGTGATCGCGGGGCTCGTCACCCGGGTCAAGGTGGAGATCGAGCGGGTCAAGGAGGCCGATGAGGACGATCAGAAGAACGCGTAGGGGCCGGGCCGGACGGCCCGGCAGAGCATGAGGACGGGGGCAGACCGATGGGCTTTCGCCAGAAAAGACATGAGTTGGTCGGGCTCGTCGGCGCCATCGGCGTCGTGATCGCGCTGGCCGGCTTTGTCGGCGGTTACCTGAGCACCGGCGCCACCATCGTCTTGACCTTCGGAGTGTGGATCGTCGGCACGATGCTGGTGCGGGTGTTCACCGATCCCCCCGATCCCGGCAAGTGACGACCGATACCGGGTAATATCCGCAAGGCCGATTCCGACCCGGGTCTGCCGTTTCGACGCTTTACGGCCCCGGGATCAGTACGATCTTCCCGGCGTGTCGCTTTTGCTGAAACACTTTCTGCGCCTCGGCGATCTGATCGAGCGGGTAGGTGGCCGCCAGCAAGGGGCGGATTTCGGCCTTCTCGACATAGGAGATCAGGTTGCCGAAGACGGGTTCGTCCCATGCGGTACAGCCGATCAGGGTGATGTCCTTGAGATACATGTCGCGCATGTCCAGCTCCACGATTGGTCCGGCAATCGCGCCGGAGGAGGCATAGCGCCCGCCGCGCCGGAGCAGTTTCAGCATCGTCCCGAAACCCGGCCCTGCGACGTTGTCGATCACGACATCCACGCAGCTTTCGCCGATTGCCGCTACGGGATCGTCTTCGTGACAGAGCACCCGATCCGCTCCGATCTTCAGCACCATCTCGCGCTTGGCGGCGCTGGTGACAGCGATCACCTCCGCGCCGCGCCGTTTGAGAAGCTGGATGAGCGCCGAGCCCACGCCGCCCGAGGCGCCTGGCACCAGCACCCGCTCGCCCGCGGTGACTCCTGCGCGGTGGATCATGTTCTCGGCGGTGCCATATGCGCAGGGCAGGGTGGCGAGTTCGGCGTCGCTCCAGTCGCTGTCGATGGCGAAGACCTCGCCTGCGGGCACTTTGACGTATTGCGCGAAGGCCCCGTCGAAATTCGAGCCGAGCCAGACGGTGTCCATCGAGGAGAAACCGTTTTGGCGCATGCAGGACCGCACCAGTACGCGAGTGCCGATCAGGGCTTCATCGCCACCGTCTCCCACCGCGATGACCCGCCCACAACAATCGGTGCCTTGGATGAGCGGGAAGGGCGTTGCCCCGCTCCAGCCGCCATCGGCATGCTCGGCGTCCTCGCGCGACTCCTGCGTGCCGGATTTGACCTCAGAAGAATACCAGCCCAGTCGGGTGTTGATGTCGGTGTTGTTGATGCCCGCCGCCAGCACCTGCAGCAGCACCTCGCCGGGCCCCGGCTCCGGCATCGCAACCTCGCGGTATTCGAGCCGCTCGTAGCCACCCGTGCCGGTCGTGACCACGGCCATCATCGTGCCCTTCGGGATGTCGCTCATGCTGCTTTCCTCTCGAAACCGATCCGTCTGTGAAATGAGTTAGGGCGCGGTCGGGATAAACCGAGCCGCGCCCCTTGTTCGTTCGACCTTAGGCGTGCCGCCTCAGCGCGCCACGCAATCCGCGAAGTAATGCGTCTTGCCGTCCTCGCCGGTCTCCGTCACGAGGCCGTGGATGTCGGTCTCGAAGCCAGGGCATTCATGCGCGAATTCACGATTGAAGCGCAGGTATTCGACGATCTTCGAATTGAAGACCTCGCCCGGGATCAGCAGCGGGATGCCCGGCGGGTAGGGGGTCACGAGGCTCGTCGTGATCCGACCTTCCAGCTCGTCGATCGAGACACGTTCGGTCTTGCGCCGCGCGATATGCGAGAAGGCCTCCGACGGCGTCATCTCGGGGTGATGATCGGTCAGGTAGATCTCGGTCGAGAGCCGCGCGACGTCGTATTTCGCGTAAAGCGAATGGACGTGCTGGCTGAGATCTTTCAGCCCCATGCGCTCGTAGCGCGGGAATTTCGCGGAAAACTCCGGCATCACGCGCCACAGCGGCTGGTTCTTGTCGTAATCGTCCTTGAACTGCTGCAGCGCCGCTAGGAGCGTGTTCCAGCGGCCCTTGGTGATGCCGATCGTGAACAGGATGAAGAAGCTGTAAAGCCCGGTCTTCTCGACCACGACGCCATGCTCGGCGAGGTATTTCGACACGATCGAGGCCGGGATGCCGCTGTCGTCGAAATGCCCTTCGATGTCGAGGCCGGGGGTGATGATCGTGGCCTTGATCGGGTCGAGCATGTTGAAGCCCGGCGCCATGTCGCCAAAGCCGTGCCAGCTATCCGACCCGGTAGTCTCGACGCCCTCGGCATCGGTCTTCTTGAGAACCCAGTCGCGGGTCTCGGCCATCCCGTCGCCATCCGCGCGGAAATCGGTCGGGCCCCATACCTGAAACCACCAGTCCTCGGGGCCGTATTCCTCTTCGACCTTCACCATGGCGCGGCGGAAATCGAGCGCTTCGACGATGCTTTCCTCCACCAGCGCGGTGCCGCCCGGAGGCTCCATCATCGCCGCCGCCACGTCGCAGCTTGCGATGATCGAATATTGCGGGCTGGTCGAGGTGTGCATCAGGTAGCTCTCGTTGAAGAGATGCCGGTCGAGTTTTTCCTCCTGACTGTCCTGCACCAGCACGTGGCTCGCCTGGGAAATCCCGGCGAGCAGCTTGTGCACCGATTGCGTCGCATAGGTGATCGACTTGGCCGTGCGCTCACGCTTGCGGCCCATCGCGTGATACTGGCCGTAGAACGGGTGGAAGGCGGCATGGGGGATCCACGCCTCGTCGAAATGCAGGTTGTCGACCCAGCCGTCGAGGAGCCCCTTGATCACCTCGGTGTTGTAAAGCACGCCGTCATAGGTCGACTGCGTCAGGGTCATGATCCGCGGCTGCACAGCGTCGATGTCGTAATCGGCCAGAAGCGGGTTCGCGCGCATCTTCGCCTTGATCGCCTCGGGCTCGAATTCCGAGCGCTGGATCGGGCCGATGATGCCCCAGTGGTTCCGCGTGGGTTTCAGGAAGACCGGGATCGCGCCGGTCATGATGATCGCATGCAGGATCGACTTGTGACAGTTGCGGTCGACCACGACCACGTCGCCCGGGGCCACCGTGTGGTGCCAGACCATCTTGTTCGAGGTCGAGGTGCCGTTGGTAACAAAGAAGCAGTGATCGGAGTTGAAGATCCGCGCGGCGTTGCGCTCGGACGCGCCGATCGCGCCGTTATGGTCCAGCAGCTGGCCCAGCTCCTCGACGGCGTTGCAGACATCGGCGCGCAGCATGTTCTCACCGTAGAACTGGTGATACATCTGCCCGATGGGCGATTTCAGGAAGGCCACGCCCCCCGAGTGCCCCGGGCAGTGCCACGAGTAGGAGCCGTCCTCGGCATAGTCGAGAAGCTGCTTGAAGAAAGGCGGCTGGATGCTTTCGAGATAGCTTTTCGCCTCACGGATGATGTGTTTGGCCACGAAATCCGGCGTGTCCTCGAACATGTGGATGAAGCCGTGCAGTTCGCGCAGGATGTCGTTGGGCAGATGGCGCGAGGTCTTCGTCTCGCCATGCAGGAAGATCGGCACATCGGCGTTTTTCCAACGCACTTCCTCTATGAAGGCGCGCAGCTTCTCGACCGCCGGGTCGAGTTCGGGACCGGCGGAGAATTCCTCGTCGTCGATCGCCAGCACGAATGCCGAGGCGCGGCTCTGCTGTTGGGCGAATTGCGACAGGTCGCCATAGCTGGTGACGCCCAGCACTTCGAAACCTTCGGCCTCGATGGCCTGTGCGAGTGCCCGGATGCCAAGGCCGGAGGTGTTTTCGGAGCGAAAATCCTCGTCGATGATGACAATCGGGAAGCGGAATTTCATCAGGTGGGTCCTCTCTCGGGCCAAGCTGGGTCAGGCGAATGGGCGGCATGCGCCGCGCCCCGTTCATTTCAGTCGAATATAGGCAAGGTCAAGCCCGCGCGGGAGACCCTCTCGGCGAGTCAGGGGCAGATCAGCTTTGGACGGGCGCGGAGGCTTTGACCGGAACTGATCGGGGCTGCGCTCCGGCCTTTCGACGTTGGGTCAACCGAGGATCTCGGTCAGAGCGTACGTCTTTACACGAAAACTTCGTCCACTTCCGGTTGACGGCAGGATTTAGCCGAGTAGAGAGGCCATCGCGATTTTGTGCTGGCAATTGCAGTGCGCGATCCGACACAACAAAGAAAAACAAGGCGGGTGCACCCTGCATCCCCACACCTGAGCAGAAGCGAGTTACCCTCGTGTCCGATTCCCTATCTCAGACCGGGCAGAAGCCTGCGCCGGTCTCGGTTCAGCCTTTTCAGTTCCGCGGTCTTTTCCTGACCGCTATCGCGCTTCGGCTCGAGACCGACGCGCCCGATGGTGCGTTCTATGCCGCGCTCGACGCACAGCTTGCGAAAACGCCGCATCTGTTGGCCGGTGCGCCGATGGTGCTCGATTTCGCGCAGGTGCCGGAGTTTTCGAAACCGGCCGACGTGCGCGACATGATCGACAACCTCTTCGCGCGCGATCTGCAGATCTTCGGGGCGCAGAACGCCACCGACGCGCAGCTAAGCGCCGTGAAAGGTTACGGAATTATCCCGATCAAGGTGGGCCGCGAAACCGCGATGCCCGAGCCGAAGCCGCAAAAGCCGCAGCCCGCGGCGAAGCGGACGGCGCCGCCGGTCGCGCGTAACAAGATCGTGCGCTCGCCGGTGCGGTCTGGCCAGATGATCGTGGCCGAACATGGCGATCTGACGGTGGTCGGCTCCGTCGCCTCGGGCGCGGAACTGGTCGCGGCGGGCAATATCCACGTCTACGGCGCGCTGCGGGGACGGGCGATGGCAGGCGCACATGGCGACGAGAGCGCGCGCATCTTCTGCCGCCAGCTCGACGCCGAACTGCTCGCGATCGCGGGCCTTTACAAAACGAGCGAAACCATTCCCGCGGAGCTTCGTCACAAGTCCGTGCAGGTTTACCTCGACGATGACAAACTTTGTGTGGAGGCGTTCGAATGACGCAACTCAAGGATGATAAGCCGCTCGGCAAGGTGATCGTGATCACCTCGGGCAAGGGGGCGTGGGCAAGACTACCTCGGCCGCCGCAATCTCTGCCGGTCTCGCCAAGCGCGGCCACAAGACCGTCGTGATCGATTTCGACGTGGGCCTGCGCAACCTCGACATGATCATGGGCTGCGAGCGCCGTGTCGTGTTCGACTTCATCAACGTCATTCAGGGCGATGCCCGTCTGAAGCAGGCGCTGATCAAGGACAAGCGGGTCGAGACGCTCTCGATCCTGCCGACCTCGCAGACCCGCGACAAGGATGCGCTGACGCAAGAGGGCGTCGAGAAGGTGCTCGACGAGCTGCGGCAGGAATTCGACTACATCATCTGCGACAGCCCCGCCGGGATCGAGCGTGGTGCGCAGCTGGCGATGTTCTTCGCCGATGAGGCGGTCGTCGTGACCAACCCCGAAGTCTCCTCGGTGCGCGACAGTGACCGGGTGCTTGGCCTTCTGTCGTCGAAGACCCGTCGTGCCGAAACCGACGGCGAGCCGGTCAAGGCGCAGGTGCTGCTGACCCGTCACGATCAGTCGCGCATTGACAAGGGCGAGATGATGACGGTCGAAGACGTGCTGGAGCTTCTGGCAGTCCCGCTGCTGGGCATCGTGCCCGAAAGCACCGCCGTCCTGCGCGCGTCGAACACCGGCATGCCGGTCGTGCTCGACGAGCCGTCGAGCGCCTCTGCCGCCTATGACGACGCTGTCGGCCGGCTTCTCGGCGAGGACATTCCGATGCGCATTCCGGGCGAGAAGCGTCCGGGCTTCATCGGACGGCTCTTCGGGCGGTCCGCATGAGCCTGTTCGGTTTCTCGCTCAAACCCCGCCGCGCGAAATCGGCGCAGACGGCCAAGGACCGTTTGCAGATCCTTCTCGCGCATGAACGCGGCAGCGGGTCGGCGCAGGCCGACTATCTGCCCGATCTGCAACGCGACATCCTCGCCGTGATCCGCAAGTACATGGAGATCGAGGAGGACGGCGTCGATATCCGGATGGAGCGCAACGACGATATCTCGAGCCTCGAGATCAATATCGAGATGCCGTCGGATGCGGAAAAAGCCGCCAAATCCGCGAAGCCCGCGAAACCGGCTGCCAAGCCGGCAGCCCGGAAGTAAGCGGTTCAGAGATGCTCCGGCGCGGCTGACTGGCTGCGCCGGAGGACGCTTTGCCGACGATGGCCCGCGTGCCAGAGATAGAGCGCAAGGCTCCCGATCACGATCGCCCCGCCTGCCAGCATTGCGCGGCTCGGGGCCTCGCCAGTGCCCCACCAGACCCAGATTGGTCCGAGGATCGTCTCGAGAAGCATCAGCAGGCTCACATTCGAGGCCGAGGTGTAGCGCGAGGCGAACGAGAGCGACATGAAGGAGACCGGCAGCACGACGCCGCCTGCCAGCGCGATCGCCCAGACCTGACCGCCGGTCACGGCAGCGCCCCCCGTCCAGATCAGCGCCGCGAGCCCGGCCAGCCCGGCCCCGGAGCCCACGGCGAGCAGGATCGGCAGATGCGGATTGCGCCGGATAGTGACGAAGGTCGTCGACAGGCTCAACGCCACGCCGAGACCGGCAAGCGCGCCCAGGATCGGATTGCCGCCAACGCTCGGCGGGCGGGGCCGAAGACCGCAAGCCCGATCCCGCTGAGCACGGCCGCGATGGCGAGCCATGTCGACCAATGCGTCGTCTCGCGCAGGATCAGCCGCGACAGCAGCGCCGCGAATACCGGCACCGTCGAGACGCTGAACAGCACGATAGACACGGGCGCGGCGGCGATCCCCACCGCGAACAGCGTCATGTTCGAGAAATGGCATGCGACCAGCGCCAGCCCTGCGCCGCTGGCAAGCGCCTTCAGGTCGTGTTTCAGGTGACGCCTGCGCACGACGATCGAGATTAGCCACATCGCGCCGCCCATCAGCAGGCCGCGCCACATCACCATCTGCGCGCCGCTCATCTCCGACCAGCGCATCAGCAGCGTGTCGGGCGAAATCGCCAGCGCGCCGAACAGCGCGAGCAAGATGCCGAACATCGGATGTCTGGTCATGATGGGCTCCCTTCGCGCGGATGGCGCGTCAGGTGATCTCTAGCTGGCCGCGCACGGGGTTCCAAGGTCGGGCAGGAAAACACCGGCCCGAGGGAAGCGGGCCGGTGTTCCAGATCGCAAGGATTTGGGAGATCAGTTCGGCAGCGCTCCGCAGAACCCGCCGCTTGCGACCTGACCGGATCCGAAGGCGAAGGCCGGAGGGGCTTGGTAGGGATTGAGCGGTGCGCCCAATAGATCCGCGCAGATCAGTAGGAGCAGTGCCGCCATCGCGGTGAAGGCTGTCGCTTTCCGGGTCATGCGCGCGCCTCCAGTCCAAGGCGAGGCCGCAGCCAGATGCCGAGATAGGCGCCCGCGAAGGCGGCCGCGAACCAGACCCAGCCGTGCAGGCTGCCTGTCGAGATGCCCGAGAAGAAGGCGCCGACGTTGCACCCGAAGGCCAGACGCGAGGAATAGCCAAGCAGGAAACCCGCCACGACGGTCGCGACCCAGGCGCGCGCCGGATAGCTAGGCAGTTTCTGCGACAAGCCGCCCTGACGCCATGCCGCCACACCGAATGCGCCGGCGATCAGGCCGATATCGGTGAGCGAGGTGTAATCCGTCAGCAGGCTCTCATTCACGCGGGTGATCGAGCCGGGGGCTGCATAGAAGGCCGATTGCGTCAGATCGAAGCCCATCCCGTTCACGCCTTTCGCGACCCAGAGACCCAGCCCGTAGACGACGCCCCAAGGCTGCCCGGCGACCAGCAGGTTCGCGATGGCGAGCGCTGCGAGGACGAGCGCTGCGATGACGTAGCGCCGCGGCAGGCTCCGCGAGCCGCGCTTGCCGAGGAAGAAGACCGTGGCGGCTACCAGCGCCAGCAGGATCAGCGTCACCGCGAGCCCGCTCGTGCCGCGCAGGGTCAGGATCGGCAGCGCTCCGAGATTGGTCCACCAGATCAGGCCGTAAGCGCCGAAGAAGCTGCCGATCGCGAAGAACGGGAGCGCGAGCAACCCGATCGGGTTGCCAGAGCCCGCATTGACCAACGTGCCCGAGCCGCAACCCATCACAACCTGCATCGCCGCGCCGAAGACGAAGGCGCCGCCGACCATCGCGAAGCCGATCGGGGCCTGCGCGCCGGTCAGCTCGCCCGGATGGCTGGTGATCGCGGGGATCGCGACGATGGAGACGAGACCGATCGCCAGAAGCTGCGCGAGGATGCCCGCCGGTTCGCGGCGCACGATCATCGCCCGCCAAGGGCCCGCGAAGCCGAAGCGCAGCCCCTCCAGCGCGATGCCGAAGCCGAGGCCGATCGCCAGCATGAAGCCGTAGCGCGCGCCGCCGAACAGCGCGAGCGCGCCGATGGCGACGAGAGCGGCGAGGATCAAAGCACTGCGCCGGGCGATCCCGCCCGACGCTGCCTGTTTCTCAAGAATGGCCGTGGACACTCTTAGCCTCCGGTGAGTTGGTTCAGCAGGTTCTGCAACAGGCCGGGCGTGTTCGCCATCTTACCGTCGGTCTGGGAATATTCCACCATCGAACCGGGATAGAGCTTGACGTTGTCGATGCCCGCCAGCTCGGACATGGCGAACCAGTCGGTCGCCGCCCAGTGCCCGGTATTGCAGAAGGACACGACCTCTTCGCCGTCCTTGATGCCCAGTTTCTCCTTCAGTGCGGCCGCATCGGCTTTCGCGTCGATCACCGTCGCGCCGGAGCGGAAGAACTTGGTATAGGGCAGGTTTTCGGCGCCGGGCAGGGTGCCGGGACGCGAGGCGGCGGAGTGCGCTTTCTTGCCTTCGAAGAAGGCCGGCGGGCGCGCATCGACGAGCACCGCCTTGCCCTTGCCATTGACGACATCGCTCACGGCCGGGGTTTCCGCCGTCCAGCGGTCATTCCACGTCAGATCGAGATCGGTCGGCATCAGGTTCTCGGTAACGTCCGACATCGGCAGCCCGGCATTGGCCCAGGCGGTCGTGCCGCCATTCAGGATCGACAGCTCGGTGAAGCCGGTGCTCTTCAGCGTCCAGTAGACGCGCGCAGCGGCGCCGAAATCGGTGTCCGTGTCGCCCTGTGCGATAATCACGATCGGACGGTCGGGCTCGAGGCCGATCTGCTCGAAGGACGCCTGCAGCTTCGCGATCGGCGGCACCTGGCCGGGGTTGTTGTCCGGGCCACGGAAGAGCGAATAGGGCGCATAGACGGCGCCGTCGATATGGCCTTTCTCATAGCTGCCGGTGCGGATGTCGAGCAGCACCGGATCGAGCGTGTCGATCTCAGCGTTCAGCTCGCTCGGGGTGACGAGCGGGCCGAGATCGCTGGCCATCGCGGCGCTGGCGGCGAACAGGGCAGCGCCGGTGGCGACGGCTGCGGAAATTCGTGCGAGACGGGTCATGGGTAACCTCGCTGGTTAGGGATTTTGTCCCAAATTGTTCAGGATTTTTGCGATGGCAAGCTTTGGCGGTTCGCTGGTTCTATTGCGCGCGGGGACAATGTTCCAAATACGTGATCGATCGTGAGATATGCGTCCCTTTCCTCGTGGTGGGGTGGACGCGCGGTCCATCGCGACGCTGAACCGCGCGACCGCGTTTTTATTCGCAGCGGAACGCCTTTCGGCCTCGATATCGGGGGTTCGGCGGCGTGACAGCTCTGTGCTGCGAGAATCGTCTGCCCCGGCTCGGGTTGGCAGTCCCCGCCCGATACCGTTAAGGATTGGGCAAAATGCGCGTCTGGGGAGGATCAACGTGAGCAAGCTTTTCGTCGGTGTCGATGTTGGAACCGGTTCGGCGCGTGCCGGGATTTTCGACCGGGAGGGCACGCTTCTCGGTGTCGGCAAGCATCCGTTGGAGATGTGGCAGGACGATCATGGCCATGTCGAACAATCGAGCGCCCAGATCTGGCAGGCGGTCTGCGATGCCGTGACGGGAGCCCTCGCCGCGTCCGGGGCGGACCCGCGCGATGTCGCGGGGATCGGATTCGACGCGACCTGTTCGCTCGCCGTGATCGGCCCGGAGGGCGGGTTGCCCGTGGGCGATCCTGATGCGCCCGAGCGCGATGTCATCGTCTGGATGGATCACCGAGCCCGCGATCAGGCGGTGCGGATCAATGCGGGCGACCACGCGGTGCTGCGCTATGTGGGCGGCCGTATTTCGCCGGAGATGCAGACGCCGAAGCTGATGTGGCTGCGCGAGGAGCGCCCCGAGATCTATGCGCAGGCGCTTCATTTCTTCGATCTCGCAGATTTCCTGACATGGAAGGCGAGCGGCGCGCTGGAGCGCTCCGCCTGCACGGTCACCTGCAAATGGACTTATCTCGCCCATGAGAACCGCTGGGACCCGGAGTATTTCCATGCGATCGGCCTTGGCGATCTGGCCGAGGGCGGCTTCGAACGGATCGGCGCGCGGATCGTTGATCCGGGCACGCCGCTTGGGGCGGGGCTGACCGAAGAGGCCGCCGCGCAGATGGGCCTGGCGCCCGGAACGCCGGTCGCCGCCGGGCTGATCGACGCCCATGCCGGTGGGATTGGCACAGTCGCGGCGCAGGGCGGGTCGGGCGATCCGGCGCAATGTCTGGGCTATGTGTTCGGCACGTCCTCCTGCACCATGACCTCGACGCGCGAGCCTGCCTTCGTGCCCGGCGTCTGGGGGCCGTATTTCTCGGCGATGATCCCGGGGATGTGGCTCAACGAGGGCGGCCAATCCGGCGCGGGCGCTGCGATTGCGCAACTGGTGCAACTGCATCCGGCCGCCCAGGAGGCACGAGACCGGGCGCAGGCCGCGGGCAAATCCGTGCCCGAATTTCTCGCTGATCTCGCGCTCGAGAAGGTGGGGTCACCCTCGGAGGTCGCGACGCTTGCCGAGGCGCTGCACGTGGTGCCGGAATTCCTGGGCAACCGTGCGCCCTTCGCCGATCCGGACGCACGGGCGGTGATCGTGGGGCAGGGGATGGAGACCGGGCTGGACTCGCTCGTGGCGCTCTATGTCGCGGGGGTCTGCGGGCTGGCCTATGGCCTGCGCCAGATCATCGAGGTGCAGGCCGAACACGGCGCGCCGATCTCGGAGATTTCGATCTCGGGCGGCGCGGGTGCGCATCCCGTCACCCGTCAGATCATCGCCGATGCAACGGGGCGCGATGTCGTGGTCACGCGCTGCGAAGAACCGGTGCTGCTGGGCGCCGCGATGCTTGGCGCGGTCGCGGCGAACGGGTTCGATGACCTACAAGCCGCGATGGGGGCGATGTCGCAGGTTGCGACCCGGTTCGCGCCCGCAGGCGGTGTGATAGAACGTCTGCACGCGGCGCGGTTCGACGCCTTCCTGACGCTGCAATCAACCGCCCGATCAGTGCGCGAGAGCATGGCCAATGCGGTCGGGTGACGCGACTGGCTGACGAGGCGTGACGCAGCGGCGCAGCGCGGTCTGGAACGCAGGTCTTGCTTTCGTGGGGTCGGATACGGACACTCTGCAGATTATGGAACGCGTTTCGAAATCCTGATCTTGAAAGCCAAATCGTGACCAGACCCAGCCGCCAGCAAGAGCGGATCGACCAGATAACCGCCTTGCTAGATGTCTCGCCCGCCCTGCGTTTGCGGGATTTGTCCGAGCAGATGGGCGTGACAGAGATGACGCTGCGACGCGACGCGGCCCAGCCCGAGGCGGGGTTTGCCTGCCGGGGTGGCTATATCGTCACCACCCGCACGACCGAGCATTACGACTTCGACGCGCAGATGAACCGCGCCATCGACGCCAAGCGCGCGGCGGCGGGCCATGCGCTCGACCTGGTGCCCGAAGGCGCGGTCGTGTTCCTCGATACCGGCACCACGTTGCCCCATCTCGCGCGGCTCCTGGCGCAGGGCAAAGCGCGGCGAATCATCACCCATTGTCTGACCACGGCGGAGATCCTTCAGGGGCGCAGCAGTGTCCCGGTCGAGTTTCTCGGCGGGGAGATCAAGTCGAGCACACGCTCCTGTCATGCCGGAAATCCGCAGGAGAGATTGGCGCCACTCGGAATCGACGTGGCGTTCCTCTCGGCTGGTGGCGTCGGTTCTGACGGTGCGCTCAGCTGTTCGCACGAGTACGAAGTCCCGTTGAAACGCGCGGCGATCGAGGCTTCGAAACAGTGTTTTGTGGTGGTGGACGCCAGCAAGATCGGCCAGCGCAAGCCGGTCGTTTTTGCGACGCTCGACGAGATTTCGGGCGTTGTGACCGAGGCCGGGCTTCTCGCCGGGATGAGCTTCACGTTGTAGTTGACACTCGCTGCGTCGCGCGAGAAGGTCCGAGTTATGTTGCGATCGTAACATTATCGGGCGGAGCCGCGAGAATTTTCGAACTGACGGAGAAAGAGAATGCCTGAGAAGATTGCCGTCGTCGGCTCGAACATGATGGATCTGGTGACCTATATCGACCGGATGCCGGGTCGCGGCGAAACCTTGGAGGCCCCCGATTTCGTGATGGGCTTCGGGGGCAAGGGCGCGAACCAGGCGGTGGCCGCCGCGCGGCTGGGCTCGGATGTGGCGATGGTCACTTGCGTTGGCGATGACGGCTTCGGCCCGCAGGTCCGTGCCAATTTGGAAGCGAACGGGATCGACACGACCCATGTGCGGACGGTGGAAGGGGCAGCGTCGGGAGTGGCGCCGATCTTCGTCGAGCGCGATGGCGAGAACGCGATCCTCATCGTGAAAGGCGCCAACGCGGCGCTCGCCCCGGCTGACGTCGATGCGGCAGCCGAGACGCTGCGCGCCGCCTCCGCGATCCTGATGCAGCTCGAGGTCGATCTGGAGACGGTCTATCACACCGTGGCCTTCGGGGCGCGCGAAGGCGTGACGACGATCCTCAATCCGGCGCCCGCGCATCCCGACCTGGATATCGAGCGGCTCGACGGGCTCGATTGGTTCTGTCCGAACGAGAGCGAGCTGGCAATGCTCTCGGGGCTGCCGACAGGCACCGAGGATGAAGTGATCGCCGCCGCGCGCAGCCTGATCGAGCGCGGCATCCACAACGTCGTCGTGACGCTCGGCGGTCGCGGTGCGCGTCGGATCACGGCGGACACCGTCGAAGAGATCGCGCCCGTCTCCGTGACCCCCGTGGACACGACCGGCGCAGGCGACGCCTTCATCGGCAGTTTCGCGCATTTCCTCGGACAAGGGATGGAGCCCACCGCGGCGCTGACCCGGGCCGCGCGTTATGCAGCCCTCTCGATCACCCGTCGCGGTACGCAAATCAGCTACGCGACGCCCGCCGAATTCGACGACTTTCTTTCCGAGCATGGGCTCGGCTGAAGTATGCTGATCTTGTCCCGATCGCGCGCCCCGGAGATGTCCCCGGACGTGATGGCGAGGCTGTGACGAGTCCCGATTTAGGAGACACGCAATGAAGACCGAAATGAAAACCGAGACGCAGGCGGAAGGGGCTTTGGTGCCCACCGCCAACGCGGCGGGGGAGCATGTGCGCAACCCCGGCATGGCGCTCGATGTGGGGATGTTCGAGGGGCACCGGGTGAACCGCGCCGCCGCCGAACGCCGCTGTGCGACGCTCACTGCCCGGCGCAGCGTGAAGAAGGCGCATCAGGCGGCATGGCTGGTCAACGCGGTGCGTTGCATCGACCTGACGACGCTTGCGGGCGACGATACCGAAGGCCGGGTGAAGCGGCTCTGTGCGAAGGCGCGCAAGCCCTTGGCCTCGCATATCGAAGCGGGTCTCGGACTCAGCCCGGGCGAGCTGACTGTGGGCGCGGTCTGCGTCTACCCGACGATGGTGCCGCATGCGGTCAAGGCACTGGAGGGCACGGGGATTCCCGTGGCCTCGGTCGCGACGGGCTTCCCGACGGGTCTGATGCCGCTGCATCTGCGGCTCGAGGAAATCCGCTGGGCGGTGGCGCAGGGCGCGGCCGAGATTGACATCGTGATCAACCGCGAACTGGCGCTGACCCGGAACTGGCAGGGCCTGCATGACGAGATTGCGGCGATGCGCGAGGCCTGCGGTGACGCCCATATGAAGGCGATCCTGGCCACCGGCGAGCTGGAGACGCTCAACAACGTCTATTCCGCCTCGATGGTGGCGATGCAGGCGGGCGCCGATTTCATCAAGACCTCCACCGGCAAGGAAAGCGTCAACGCGACGCTGCCTGTCAGCCTGACCATGCTGCGTGCGCTGCGCGATTACGGGATGGCGACCGGCCACCGCATCGGCTTCAAACCCGCAGGCGGGATGAAGCAGGCGAAAGAGGCGCTGGCCTGGCAGATCCTGATGAAAGAAGAGCTGGGCCGCGACTGGCTCAACCCCGACCTGTTCCGCTTCGGCGCAAGCTCGATGCTGGGTGATATCGAGCGCCAGCTGGAGCACTACGTCACTGGCCGTTACGCCGATAGCAGCCGTCACGCGCTGGCCTGAGGAGAGACAAAAATGAGCATTCAGAGCATCCTCGAAACCATGGAGTACGGCGTGGCCCCCGAAGACGACAGCCAGGCGCGCAAGTGGCTCGCCAAGCATGAGGGCGGCTTCGGCCATTTCATCGACGGCGCGATGACCAAGCCGGGCGATCTGTTCGAAGTCCGCGATCCGGCAAGCGACACGGTGCTGGCGCGCGTCACGCAAGGTTCGGCGTCGGACGTGGATGCCGCCGTCTCAGCCGCGCGCAGGGCGCAAAGCGGTTGGGCGAAGCTGTCGGGCCATCAGCGCGCGAAGCACCTCTACGCGCTCGCCCGTCACATCCAGCAGCATTCGCGCCTGCTCGCCGTGCTCGAGACACTCGACAGCGGCAAGCCGATCCGCGAGAGCCGCGACATCGACATCCCGCTGGTCGCACGCCATTTCTATCACCATGCCGGCTGGGCGGAGATCCTCGAGGACGAGCTGCCGGGCCATACGGCGCAGGGCGTCTGCGGCCAGATCATCCCGTGGAACTTCCCGCTTCTGATGCTGGCGTGGAAGGTCGCACCGGCACTGGCGGCTGGCAATACGGTCGTGCTGAAGCCCGCCGAATACACGCCGCTGACCGCGCTGGCCTTCGCCGAGATCGCGCAGGAATGCGGCATCCCGAAGGGCGTGATCAACATTGTCACCGGCGACGGCGAAACTGGGGCTGCGATCGTCGGCCATGAGGGCATCGACAAGCTGGCCTTCACCGGCTCGACCGATGTGGGCCGCATCCTGCGCGAGCGCACGGCTGGTTCGGGCAAGGCGCTGACGCTGGAGCTGGGCGGCAAATCCCCTTTCATCGTCTTCGAAGATGCCGATCTGGACGCCGCCGTCGAGGGCGTGGTGGACGCAATCTGGTTCAACCAGGGTCAGGTCTGCTGCGCTGGCTCGCGCATCCTCGTGGCCGAGGCGGTGGCCGAACGGTTCGAGACGCTGCTGCGCGCCCGGATGAAGACGCTGCGCACCGGCGATCCGATGGACAAGAGCACCGATATCGGTGCGATCGTGCATCCCTCGCAGCTCGCGCGCATCCGCGATCTGGTCGAGAAGGGCGCAAGCGAGGGGGCAACGCTGACCCAAGGCTCTGCCCCGCAGGGCTGCTACTTCCCGCCGACGCTGGTTACGGATGTGGAGCCTGCGAGCGTTCTCGCCACCGAAGAAATCTTCGGCCCCGTGGTCACGCTCACCACCTTCCGCACGCCGTCTGATGCGGTCGCTCTGGCCAACAACACGCGCTACGGGCTCGCGGCCAGCATCTGGTCGGAGAACGTGAACCTGTGCCTCGACATCGCGGGGCAGGTGAAGGCCGGGATCGTCTGGATCAACTCGACCAACATTTTCGACGCAGGCGCGGGCTTCGGCGGCTATCGCGAGAGCGGCTTCGGTCGCGAGGGCGGTCGCGAAGGCATGCGTGCCTATCTGCGCAACCCGGCGGCGGCCACCGGCAATGGCAAGGGCACGACGCCCGCCGAGCTGGAGACCGGCCCCGCCGACACGATCAAGGGCGGCGAGATCGACCGCACCGCGAAGCTCTATGTCGGCGGCAAGCAGGCGCGGCCCGATAGCGGTTACAGCTATCAGGTGAAGGGTGGCAAGGCGGTCGTGGGGCTCGCAGGGCTCGGCAACCGCAAGGACATCCGCAACGCGGCCGAGGCGGCGCATAAGGCGAAGGGCTGGGGCAAGGCCACGGGCCATAACCGGGCGCAGGTGCTCTATTACATCGGCGAGAACCTCTCGGCGCGCGGCGCGGAATTCGCCGCCCGTCTGGAAAGCTTCGGCGCCTCGCGCAAAGCCGCCGAGGCCGAAGTCGAGACGGCGGTGGAGCGTTGCTTCTGGTATGCCGCCCAAGCCGACAAGTTCGACGGCGCGGTGCACGCGACGAAGTCCGAATTCGTGACCCTCGCGATGAACGAGCCGATCGGGGTGATGGGACTTGTGGCCCCGACCGCGCAGCCGCTTCTGGGGGCGATTTCGCTGGTGCTGCCTGCGATCGCCATGGGCAACCGGGTCGTGCTGGTCCCGAGCCAGACCCACCCGCTGGCCGCGACCGATCTCTATCAGGTGCTCGATACCTCGGACGTGCCGGACGGCGTGGTCAACATCGTCACCGGCCCGCGCGACGAGCTGGCGAAGACGCTGGCGGCGCATGATGGCGTCGATGCGATGTGGTATTTCGGCAATGCCGAGGGCTGCCGGATGGTCGAGGCGCAAAGCGCCGGGAACCTCAAACAGACCTGGGTCGAAGCCGACGACGCACGCGACTGGGGAGCCCGTGCGGGGCAGGGGCGTCTGTTCCTCGACCGCGCGACGCAGGTGAAGAATATCTGGGTACCATACGGCGCGTGAGGCCCCAGGCCCCTGACAGGGATACGAGAAAGCGGCCCCGAAATGGGCCGCTTTTTTTGATGAGGGATCGGCGCGCGCAGAGCCGCGCTGTGCCACGAATGGAAACACACGCGACCAAGCGGCGCGCGTGGTGAAATCGCTTTGAAATCGGGGGAGTAGTGGCAGTCCGTAGGGGAATCGAACCCCTCTTTCCAGGTTGAAAACCTGGCGTCCTAACCGATAGACGAACGGACCGCATAACGCTCAGTCAGGGCTCGGAAGTGGCAGTCCGTAGGGGAATCGAACCCCTCTTTCCAGGTTGAAAACCTGGCGTCCTAACCGATAGACGAACGGACCACTCTGAACCTTCCGGGCATACCTGCCTAAGGTGGAGCGGTGTTTAGGCCAGAGAACCGTGACTCGCAAGAGGGTATTTGCGGATTTTTGGAAAGTTTTTGTCCCTCCGTTACGGCAGTCTCGAAGCCTTGGAATTACAGCCCTTTTCTGTGTGCAATCGTGGGGCGTCGCTTACGCTTCGGACGCGTCCTCGAGCCGCAGCTGCACCTTGTTGCGCCCGCCCCATGTGTTGATCTCCAACCGTCCGGCGAGGTGGAAACGCTTCGCGCCCGGCTGGCTCAGCGCGGGGCCGAGCGGGCAGTCGAACGCGCCGAAGCAGACTGTCTCGATCCGCGCGCCCATACCGTCGCCGAACATGAAGCGCAGATGGCTCTCGCCGATCCGGCGCGCGCCCACGACTTCCATATCCGCAAAGGCGAAACGCGGGGCAGGAGCGCCTTGGCCGAAGGGGCCGGCGCGGTCGAGGTCTTCAATCAGTTGCGCGGTCGCCGCGCCCGGCATCAGCATCCCGTCGAGACGCAGGTCGCGCGGGCCGATCTCTCCCGCACCCTGTTTGGCCAGAAGCTCCGACAGGCGCGCCATCGCAGGCTCCAGCTTGTTTTCCTCCACCGTGAGGCCCGCCGCCATCTTGTGCCCGCCGCCTTTCAGCAGCAGCCCCTCGGCGGCGACGCGCTGGATCGCGGCCCCGATATCGACGCCGGCGACGGAGCGGGCCGAGCCTTTGCCGATCCCGTTCTCCACCCCGATCACGACCGAGGGGCGGTTCGTCGCCTCTTTCAGCCGCGCGGCCACGATGCCGACGACGCCCGGGTGCCAGCCAGCGCCCGCCGCCCAGACCAGCGGCGCGTTGAGTCCGCGTTCCTCGGCCTGCGTCAGCGCCGCCTCCCGCACGGCGTTCTCTACCTCTCGGCGCTCGGTGTTGAGCTGATCGAGCCGTTCCGCGATGGATTGCGCCTCGTGCGGGTCGGTTGTCGACAGCAGACGCGCGCCCAGATCGGCCGCGCCGATCCGCCCGCCTGCATTGATCCTCGGTCCCAGCACGAAGCCCAAGTGATAGGCGGCGGGCGCACGGTCGAGCCGCGCCACGTCCGACAGCGCCACGAGGCCGGGCCGCTCGCGCCGCGCCATGATCTTGAGCCCCTGCCGCACCAGCGCCCGGTTGCAGCCCGTAAGCGGCGCGACATCGGCCACCGTCGCAAGTGCCACCAGATCGAGAAGCGTCATCAAGGGCGGGCCCTGCACACCTTCGTCGCGCAGCTGCCGGTTCGCCTCCACCAACATCAGGAAGACGACTGAAGCCGCGCAGAGATGACCCAGCTCGCCGGTCTCGTCCTGTCGGTTCGGGTTCACCACGGCCAGCGCGGGGGGCAGGGTCTCGCCGCCAAGGTGGTGATCGAGGATGACGACATCGGCGGGCTTCGCGGCGGCTACGGGCTCGTGGCTCAGCGTGCCGCAATCGACGCAAACGATCAGCGGATGCTCGGCCCCGAGGCTTTCCATCGCGGGCACGTTCGGCCCGTAGCCCTCGTCGATCCGGTCGGGAATATAGAGCGTCGCCTCGCGCCCCATCGCGCGCAGCCAGTTGATCAGCAGCGCCGCCGAGGCGCCGCCATCGACGTCGTAATCCGCGAAAACGGCGATCTTCTCACCCGACTTCACCGCTTTCAGGAACCGCGCCGCCGCCTGCTCCATGTCGCGCAAGGATCGGGGGTCGGGGAGAAGTTCGCGGATCGTGGGTTCGAGGAAGCCCTCGCTCTCCTCCGGCGTCACACCGCGCGCGACGAGGATGCGGGCGAGGGGCAGGGGCAAGCGCGTCTGCTGCGCCATCGCCTCGGCCAGCCGGTCGGCCTCGGGTGTGGGGCCGATCCAGCGGCGGCCTGTCAGGGATTGCTCGACGGAAAGGAAACTGCTCATGGCGTCGGGTTTAGCCAAATCATGCGGAGGCTGCCAGAGGCGAGCGCGCCGCGCCTAGTCGGGGATGTTCTCCAGCAGCGCCTGGCGCGAGTCCGAGGCGAATTCACGCCGCCAGAGCATCGCCGTGGTGAACAGCGTCGCCGCAATGAGCGCATAGGGCCCGAGCAGCCATGCCAGCGTCGCCAGCGCGAAATAGACGGAACGCAGCCCGCGATTGAAGCTCTTCGCCGCGTTGATGTTCACCTGCGCCGCCTGTTCGGCGCGCGGATAGGCCAGCGGGTCCTCGGGCTCGTTGGGCACCGCCGCCATTGCGATCGCGGCGTAGGAGAACAGCCGATGCGACCAGACGAATTTCAGAAACGCATTCGCGCCGAAGAGCACGGCCGTCAGGATGCGCGCCTCCCACAGCAGGTCCGGGCCGCGCGCGATGTCGAAATCATCGGCGAGATTCGTCAGGGGCTGCGGGTTCGCGATCAGCGCCAGCCCCGCGCCGATGGCGATCAGCGAAGAAGAGGCGAAGAAGGTCGTCGATTGCCGCAGCCCGTCCACCATGGCCGAATCGAAGATCCGCGGCTGGCGCGTCACCAGCTGGCGCATCCATTCGCGACGGTAATTTTCCATCAGCTTGCCCATCGAAGGGCGGCCGGTGCTCGGATGTTCGGTCGTCCAGCCGATCACGAGCCAGCAGGTGACGAGAAGCGCAAGCGCCGCGAGATCGAGAGGCCCGAGCGGGCCGATATGAAACATCGTCGTCATATCGACAGTTAGCGCGATGCGGCTTCCCTTGTCACCGGGGCTTATTGGTTATATTTTCTGACCAACCGGGAGGAGTTTGCCATGGAAATGCCCAAGCCGAAGGAGGATCTGCTGGCGCGCAAGCCGCAGATCATCGCCCGCCTGCGCGAGGTTCTGCCCGCGGATGCGGTGATCGACGATCCGAGCGAGACGCGCGCCTATGAATGCGATGCGCTTTCGGCCTATCGCTGCCAGCCGCTGGGCGTGGTGCTGCCGCGCTCGACGGCGGAGGTCGCGGCGGCGCTGAAGGCCTGTCACGAACTGGGCGTGCCGGTGGTGCCGCGCGGCGCGGGCACCTCGCTTGCGGGCGGGTCGATGCCGCAGGCGGATTCGGTGGTGCTGGGGCTCGCGCGGATGAATGCCGTGCTGGAGACCGATTACACCAACCGCTTCATCCGGGTCGAGGCGGGACGGACGAACCTTTCGGTGACCGGGGCGGTGGAAAGCGATGGCTGGTTCTACGCGCCCGATCCGTCCTCGCAGCTCGCCTGCGCGATCTCGGGCAATATCGCGATGAATTCCGGCGGTGCGCATTGCCTGAAATACGGGGTGACGACGAATAACCTCCTCGGCGTGACGCTGGTCACGATGGAGGGCGAGGTGGTCGAGATCGGCGGACCGTATCTGGATGCGGGCGGGCTCGATCTGCTGGGGCTGATCTGCGGCTCGGAGGGGCAATTGGGCGTCGTGACCGAAGCCACGCTTAAGATCCTGCCGAAACCCGAAGGCGCACGCCCCGTGCTGATCGGATTCAACTCGAACGAGGTCGCGGGCGCCTGCGTCGCCGATATCATCAAGGCGGGCATCCTGCCCGTCGCGATCGAGTTCATGGACCGCCCCTGCATCCGCGCGACCGAAGCCTTCTGCCATGCGGGCTATCCCGATTGCGAGGCGCTGCTGATCGTCGAATGCGAGGGCTCGGAAGCCGAGATCGACGAGCAGATCGGCATGATCCGCCAGATCGCGACCCGTCACGAGCCGGTCGAGTTCCGCGAGGCGCAATCGGCCGACGAGGCCGCGCGGATCTGGCTGGGCCGGAAGTCGGCCTTCGGCGCGATGGGGCAGATTAACGATTACATGTGCCTCGACGGGACGATCCCGGTCTCGGAGCTGCCCTTCGTGCTGCGCCGGATCGGCGAGTTGTCGAAGGATTTCGGGCTCGACGTCGCAAACGTCTTCCACGCGGGCGACGGCAATATGCACCCGCTGATCCTGTATAACGCCAACGAGCCGGGCCAGCAGGAGCAATGCGAAAAGCTGGGCGCGGAGATCCTTAAGCTCTGCGTCGAGGCGGGCGGCTGCCTGACCGGCGAGCATGGCGTGGGCATCGAGAAGCGCGACCTGATGGATGTTCAATTCGAACCCGCCGATCTGGAAGCGCAGATGCGGGTGAAGGACGTGTTCGACCCGAAATGGCTTTTGAACCCGGCGAAGGTGTTCCCGCTCGGCGCGAGCGCGAGCCGCCGTGCGAGCTGAAAAGGGAGAGGGGCGCTGCCCCGCTCGCTGACGCGAGCCCCCGGGATATTTTTGCCAAGAGGAAGGCAGATTTCATGAGAGTTGAAAGCGAGGCGCAGCTGGCCGAGGCCGTCCGGGATGCGGGTGGCGCGCTGGCGGTGCGTGGAGGCGGCACGCGGCCGGTTGGACGTTGTCTGGGCGAGCCGCTGGAAGTCGGGATTTCGGGCATCACGCTCTATGAGCCGGGCGCGCTGACGCTGGTCGTCGGCGCCGGAACGCCCCTCGCCGAGGTGGAGGCCGCGATTGCCGCCGAGGGTCAACGTCTGCCCTTCGAACCAGCGAATTGGGGCCCGGTCCTGGGCGTGCGCGGTCAGAGCACCGTAGGCGGTGTCGTGGCGGCGAACGTCTCGGGGCCGCGCCGGGTGCAGGCCGGGGCCTGTCGCGACAGTCTGATCGGCACGCGTTTCGTCGACGGGCGCGGGCAGATCGTGAAAAACGGTGGCCGGGTGATGAAGAACGTCACCGGCTACGATCTGGTGAAGCTGATGGCGGGAAGCTGGGGCACGCTCGGCGTGATGAGCGAGGTGGCTTTCAAGCTGCTGCCCGCCGCGCCGTCTCAGGCGACGGTGGTGATCGACCTTCCGGCAGGGGCCGCGCAAGTTGCGCTGGCGGCGGCGCTTGGTTCGCCCTTCGACGTGTCCGGTGCGGGCTGGTTGCCCGGCACCGGCGCGGTGGTCCGGGTCGAAGGCCTCGCCGAATCCGTCGCCTACCGGGCGGAACAGTTGCGCAGACTGATGGAGCCGTTCGGCCCGGTTCGGGTCGAGGAAGAGGGCTCGGCCGCGATCTGGCAAAGCCTGCGCGATCTGGAGCCGTTTATCGGCAAGGACGGCGATCTGTGGCGGCTCTCGGTGAAGCCTTCGGAGGCGTCTGACCTCGTGGCAAGGCTCGGCGGCGAGGTGCTGCTCGACTGGGGCGGCGGGCTGATCTGGGCGCTTCTGCCAGAGGGGAGCGATGTCCGTGCGCTGGCCTCGCCCTATACCGGCCATGCGACCTGCATGCGCGGCGCGGCGGGCGTGACCTTCGAGCCCGAACCCGCGCCGATCGCCACGCTCACCACCGCGTTGCGGGCGCAATTCGACCCCAAAGGTATTCTGAACCCCGGAAGGATGAGCTGATGCAGACGAATTTTTCGCCCGAACAGCTGAAAGATCCCGGCGTCGCGCGCTCCAACGAGATCCTGCGCGCCTGCGTCCATTGCGGGTTCTGCACCGCGACCTGCCCCTCCTATCAGGTGCTGGGCGACGAGTTGGACAGTCCGCGCGGGCGCATCTACCTGATCAAGGACATGCTGGAGAATGACCGGCCCGCGGATGAGAAGACGGTCAAGCATCTCGATCGTTGCCTGAGCTGCCTGGCCTGCATGACGACTTGCCCCTCGGGCGTGCATTACATGCATCTGATCGACCATGCGCGCGCCCATGTAGAGAAGACCTACAAGCGCCCGATGATGGACCGGCTGCTGCGCTGGACGCTGGCGAAGATCGTGCCCTATCCGGGCCGCTTCCGTCTTGCGATGGGCGGCGCGAAGTTGGCGAAGCCCTTCGCGGGGCTGCTGCCCGACAAGCGCCTGCGCGCGATGGTGGGCATGGCGCCGAAAACCATCCCGCCGGTCAGCCGCAACGATGACGCTCAGGTTTTCGCGCCTATGGGCGAGAAGAAATACCGCGTGGCGCTGCAGATCGGCTGCGCGCAGCGGGCGCTCAACACCGATATCAACGATGCGACGATCCGGCTGCTGCGGCGGTTGGGCTGCGAGGTGGTGATACCGAAGAACCTTGGCTGCTGTGGGGCGCTGTCGCATCACATGGGCCGCGAGAAAGAGAGCCATGCGCAGGCCGCGAACAATATCCGTGCCTATCTGAGCGAGCGCGATCTGGATGCGGTGATCATCAATACGTCGGGCTGCGGCACTACGGTGAAGGATTACGGGCATATCTTCCGCAACGATCCGATCGCCGAGGATGCGGCGAAGGTGGCTGGGCTCGCCTGCGACATCTCGGAATTCCTCGTGAAGATCGGTCTGCCCGAGGGCAAGGGCGGGATGCGAGTCGCCTATCACGCGGCCTGTTCGCTCCAGCACGGTCAGCAGATCAAATCCGCGCCGAAGGATCTTCTGAAACGCGCCGGCTTCGAGGTGGTCGAGCCCGCCGATAGCCATCTGTGCTGCGGCTCGGCGGGCACCTACAACCTGCTGCAGCCGGAGATTTCCGACGAGCTTAAGAAGCGCAAAGTGGCGACGCTCGAGGCGAAGCAGCCGGAGGTGATCGCGGCGGGCAATATCGGTTGCATGGTGCAGATCGGCGGCGGCACGGAGGTGCCCGTTGTCCACACTGTCGAACTTTTGGATTGGGCCACGGGCGGGCCGAAGCCACCCGCGCTTGCGCAAGCGTGATCCACGCCACAATCTGGCCGCATCGGGGCGCTAAGCAGGACGAAACGCCCCGCAATCTTCGGAGCCCCGATGCGCCTTCTTGCTCTCGCTCTTGCCTGTCTGACCGCCGTTCCTGTGCTTGCGCGGGCCGACACGATCACCCATGCGACGTCCTTGCGCGCGCTGGAAACCGGCGACGATACGCGCGGCTGGCAGGCGGTCGGGCGGCTCGATCTGGGTCATGGCAGCTTTTGCACCGGCACGCTGATCGCGCCTGATCTGGTGCTGACGGCGGGGCATTGCCTCTATGACAAGCGCAGCGGTGCGCTGATAGACGCGCGGGAGATCGAGTTCCTCGCGGGTTGGCGCAACGGCCGCGCCGAAGCCTATCGCAAGGTGTCGCGCGCGGTGCTGCATCCCTCCTATCACTATGGCGGGCCGGTCGGCGTGAAGCGTTCGGAATTCGATCTGGCGCTGATCAAGCTCGCCCAGCCGATCCGCCTGCCACAGCTTCAGCCCTTCGAAGTGTCGCGCAGCGCGCCTTATCGTGGCGAGGAAGTCGGCGTGCTCTCCTATGCGCAGGGCCGCTCGGAGGCACCGTCGCTGCAACGAAACTGCTCGGTGCTGGAGCGCGCAGGCGCGACGGTCGTGATGAGTTGCTCGGCCGATTTCGGGGCCTCGGGCTCGCCGGTCTTCAGCTTCGCCAACGGCCGCCCCGAGATCGTCTCGGTGGTCTCCGCCAAGGCCGAGATGGGCACGCGCCCGGTCTCGATCGGGGCGCTGGCCAATGGGGTCGCCGATCTGCGGCAGGCCATCGAGAGCCGCGACAACGTCGCCACTACCCGCGAAATTCGCGCGGGCGGGGCCAAGTTCATCAAGGCGAACTGAGCGCGATGGGCGTGAAGCGGGTCATCTTCGGCGTGATCGCTCTGGCACTGCTTGGCGGCATGGGCGAGGCGCAGGAGGCGCGCAACTCCGCGCTCGATCGCCTGTCGCAACGCGCGGATCTCTTCGGCTGGGAGGCGGTGGGCAAGGTCACCATCGGGGCCGAGGGCTATTGCACCGGCGTGCTGATCGCACCCGATCTGGTGCTGACCGCTGGCCATTGCATCTTCGACCGACGCGCGCAGGGGCCGCGCGATCCCGCGACGCTGGGTTTTGCAGCCGCGCAAACCGACGGGGCGGAGGTGGCCGCGCGCCCGGTCGTCGCGATGGTCGCCGATCCGGACTATAACCCGTTCGTGCCGCTCTCGATCGACACCGTGCGCCACGACGTCGCGCTTTTACAGCTCTCCGCGCCGATCCCGACGTCGATCGCCGCGCCTTTTCGCGTCGGCGACGTGCCCGCCGCAGGGGCGGAAGTATCGGTGGTATCTTATGCGCAGGGCCGGGCCGATGCGCTGTCGTGGCAAAAGGCCTGCCGCGTGTTCGGGCGGGCCAAGGGGCTGATCGGCTTCGATTGCGATGTCGATCACGGCTCCTCGGGTGCGCCGGTTTTCGACCGCTCGGGGCTTGCTGCTGGCGGGCGGGCGCAGATCGTGTCGCTGGTTTCCTCGGGCTCGCGCAGGAATGGCGTCTCGCGCGCCTACGGGATGGAATTGCCCGCGATCGTCGCGCAGTTGAAATCCGCGCTGCGCAGCGGGCGCGGCGTGATCCGCGCCGCCTCCCCCAGCGTCTCCGCCGCGCCGCAGATCCGTCGCACGGAGCCCGGGCAGGGCCAGCCGCGTATACTGTCTGGCGGGCGCACAACCGGCGCGAAATTCCTGCGTCCCTAAGGGCTTGGCCCGAAGCGGCGCCCCTCTTGAAACGTCGCGAGAGATTTCCCAAATTTATGAGTGCCGGAATGCCTGATGAGGGTTCTGGCGCCTAACTGCCCGGCCCCGCAAGGGGCGGGTTTCATAACCATCGCTCAAGAGAGGATGATGATATGCGAAGCTTTGATCTTTCGCCCCTTTACCGCGCCACCGTGGGCTTCGACCGCGTGGCTGATCTGATGGACCGTGCGCTGACCAGCGATCTCGCGCAGCCGACCTATCCGCCCTACAATATCGAGAAGACCGACGAGAATGCCTATCGCATCTCGATCGCCGTTGCGGGCTTCGGTTCGGATGAGCTGAGTGTCGAACTCAGAGAGGGCGCGCTGATCGTGACCGGTCGCAAGGCCGAGGACGATTCCGGTCGCACCTATCTGCATCGTGGCATCGCGACCCGTGCCTTTGAGCGCCGCTTCGCGCTGGCCGATCATGTCAAGGTCACCGGAGCCACCCATGAGGATGGGATGCTCCACCTCGATCTCGTCCGTGAAGTGCCCGAGGCGCTGAAACCGCGCCGGATCGAGATTGCGGGCCCGACCAAGTCCGAGGCCAAGCAGGTCGAGACGGTCGACGCCTGAGGCATCTGCCATCGTTGAAAAATGACGGGCGCGGGGGGAAACTCCCGCGCTTTTTGCTGTCTGGGATCGTCAGGGTGGAGTGAGGTCCTCGCCACCGCGCCTGAACACCATCACATGGTCGCCGCTGCCGGTGAAAGTAACGGCCGAACCATCAACCTGCGCCTGCTTCATGTCGAAGAACAGCTGCGCGAGGCCCGCATCGGCCTTGAACTCCGGCGTCTCCTGCTCGCAGGCGAACGTGGGCGAGGCCGAGGTCGGCCGGATGCCAAGCGCGGGGTAGGGGGCGAACATCACCCCGGTCACGCAAAGACAATGACCGCAGACGGCGAAGCGCGAATTCTCCCCGATATAGAAGCGGATCGCGCGGGTGGGTGCCTTGCCGTCCACCGTCGCGAGGTCATAGGCGCGCCGGGTCTCCACCTTGGCGGCAAGCGTCTGGGCGTCCGAGACACCGCCCGGCATACAGGCCGCGAGCGCGGCTGCGAGACCAAGGGCGGTAACGCGCGCGGCGGTCTTCGTCGAAAAATCGCTCATGGTTCTGGTCCGTGACTGGGCCGTTTCCGGCAGCTCTCAGCAGGATGCGCGGACTGAGGACCCATCCGCATTGATCCGGCGCAAGGCCCGCCGCGGCCTCAATCAGCGACCATTGCGCCGATCAGCGCGATCTCCTCGGCGCCAGCGTCGCGGGCTTTCTGTTCCAACCGGCGGTAGGCTGCGAGGACCGCTTCGCCCTCGGGGGTGAGCGAGGCGCCACCGCCCTTCGCGCCGCCGCGCGAGCGATCCACCAGCGGTTCCTTGAATACGGCGTTCATCTCTTCGACGAGCGACCAAGCGCGTTTGTAGCTCATCTTCATCGCGCGGCCCGCCGCCGAGATCGAGCCGTGTTCGGCGATCTCTTCGAGCAGCCGGACCTTGCCGGGGCCCAGCATCGCCTTGTCGAAATAGAGGCGCATCATCAGGCGGGTCAGTTCCATTCGGGCATCTCTCGGGCTCGTCACGTCGTGCGGCGTTTATCCTGAGCCTGTGCCCGGGCCAAGACAAGGGGGCGGGGGCGCGAATGCACAGGGGCATGTGCTCTTGCCATTGCCCGCGCCTTGGGCGAGCGTGCGCGCGAAGGAGCCCCCGCATGTATATCTCGATCGCCTCGCTTGTGGGCGCCTATCTTCTGAGCCAGTTCTACCGCACCTGCTTGGCCGTTCTGACGCCCGTTCTGGGCAAGGAGATCGGCGTGACGCCGGGCGATCTCGCCGTGTCGCTGGGGCTTTGGTACGGGGCCTTCGCGCTGATCCAGATCCCCATCGGCGAGGCGCTGGACCGGATCGGGCCGCGCCGCACCGTGGGCGTGCTGATGGCGCTTGGCGGGGGTGGGGGCGCCGCCGTCTTCGCGATGGCGCAGGGACCGATGGGCATTCACATCGCGATGATCCTGATCGGGGCGGGCTGTGCGCCTGTGCTGGTGGGCAGCTATTTCATCTTCGCACGCAGTTTCAAGCCGGCGCTGTTCGGCACGCTCGCGGCCTCGATGATCGGGGCGGGGAGCCTTGGCAATCTCGCGGGCGCGGCCCCGCTTGCAGCCTCCATCGAGGCTTTCGGCTGGCGTCCGACGCTTTGGGCGCTCTCGGCGCTGACGCTGCTGGTGGCGGCGCTGATCCTGTGGCTCGCGCGCGATCCCGAGCGGGTGGAGCAGCCTGCAGGCCGCCGGGGTACCGCGCTCGATGTGCTGCGTCTGCCGGGCTTCTGGGTGCTGCTGCCGCTGACGGTCGCGAATTACACCGCCGCTGCCGGGATTCGTGGCGTCTGGGCGGGCTCCTATCTGGCTGATGTCTTCGGCGCGGATGCGAATCTGATCGGCCGAGTGACGCTGGTGATGGGCCTCGCGATGATCGCGGGCAATTTCGCCTACGGGCCGGCGGACAAGATTTTCGGCAGCCACAAGCGCGTCGCGCTTTACGGCAATGCGGTGCTGGCCGTGGCCTTGGCGATGCTCTTCGTGTTGCCGGGACAGTCGCTGTGGCTGGCGACGGTTCTACTGGCCGCGATCGGCTTCTTCGGCGCGTCCTTCCCGGTGATCATGGCGCATGGCCGCACCTTCTATCCGCCGCATCTGACGGGACGGGGGGTGACGCTGCACAACATGTTCTCGATCATGGGCGTGGCTGGGATGCAATTCGCCTCGCGGCCCGTTTTCGATGCGGTATCGGTGGGGCACACGCCCGCCGTGGCCTATGGGCTGCTGTTCGCGTTCTTCCTTGCACCGCTGGTGATCGGGCTGGCGTTCTACGTTTTCGCCCGCGACAGCGGCGATGGCTTGAGCTAAACCCATCGCATGACCCGGCTCGGATTTCTGATCAGTCGAACGTTGCGGCGCGAGGCCCCGCTTGCCGCGCTCTCCGTCTCGCAAAAGGCGTTGCTGGACGACCTTGCCGGCAAAACCGTCGCGCTTGTCGGCAATGCCCGCGCGCTGGCCGAGGGACAGGCGGGGGCGGAGATCGACGCGCATGACGTGGTGATCCGGATCAACCGCGCCCCGATGCCGTCGGCGCAGAGCCACGGCAAGCGCACCGACTGGCTGGCGCTCGCGACCTCGCTGCCCGAAGCCGAGCGCGCCCGCATCGCGCCGTCACGCATCCTTTGGATGAGCCACAAGCGCAAGCGGCTGGACTGGAAAACGGCGACCAACCCCGGTTTCTACCTGCATCCGCTCAACGATTACGAGGGGCTGAAGGCCAAGCTTGGCGCGCAGCCCACGACCGGAGCGATGCTGATCGACATGCTCGCGCGCTCTGATCTGGCGCGGCTCGATCTATACGGGTTCGATTTCTTCGCCTCGCTATCTCTGTCGGGGCGGCGCTCGGCCGACAAGGTGCCCCATGATTTCGTCGCGGAAGCGGAGATGGTTGGCGGGCTTCTTGCCTCCGATCCGCGCATCATTCGGAACTGACTGCGCGTCGAGCCCCTTTCATTTCCTGACGTAAAGCGGTAGTAAGCCGCGTTCTATTGGAGCAAGGAGGTCCTCATGGGCTATAAAGTCGTCGTTGCGGGCGCCACGGGGAACGTGGGCCGCGAAATGCTGAACATCCTGGCCGAGCGTCAGTTCCCGGTCGATGAACTGGTGCCGCTCGCGTCGCGCCGGAGCCTCGGCACAGAGGTCAGCTTTGGCGATCAGACCCTGAAGACCAAAGACATCGAAGGGTTCGACTTCACCGGCTATGACATCGCGCTCTTCGCGATCGGCTCGGACGCCACGAAGAAATACGCGCCGATCGCCGCCAAGCAGGGCTGCATCGTGATCGATAACTCGTCGCTCTACCGCTACGACCCGGACGTGCCGCTGGTCGTGCCGGAGGTGAACCCGGAAGCCGTGGACGGTTACGCGAAGAAGAACATCATCGCGAACCCGAACTGCTCGACCGCGCAGATGGTCGTGGCGCTCAAGCCGCTGCATGACCGCGCCAAGATCAAGCGCGTCGTGGTCTCGACCTACCAGTCGGTGTCGGGCTCGGGCAAAGAGGCGATCGACGAGCTTTGGGACCAGACCAAAGGCATGTATGTGCCGGGTCAGGAAGTGGAGCCGAAGGTCTACCCCAAGCAGATCGCGTTCAACGTGATCCCGCATATCGACGTGTTCCTCGATGACGGGTCCACCAAGGAAGAGTGGAAGATGGTCGCCGAGACGAAGAAGATCGTCGATCCTGCGATCAAGCTGACCGCGACCTGCGTGCGCGTGCCGGTCTTCGTGGGCCACTCGGAGGCGATCAACATCGAGTTCGAAGAGTTCCTCGACGAGGACGAAGCACGTGACATCCTGCGTGAGGCGCCCGGCATCATGGTCGTCGACAAGCGCGAAGATGGCGGCTACATCACCCCCGTCGAATGCGTCGGCGATTTCGCCACCTTCATCTCGCGCATCCGTCAGGACTCGACCATCGAGAACGGCCTGAACATCTGGTGCGTGTCGGACAACCTGCGCAAGGGCGCGGCGCTTAACGCGGTGCAGATCGCCGAGACGCTGGGCAAGCGCGTGCTCAAGAAGGGCTGAGCGTTCGGCCTTATTTGAATTGGGAAACGCCCGGTCGGAAGATCGGGCGTTTTTCTTTTCGGGCAAAGCGATGAGGGACGCGCCCGAGCCTCGGGCGGGCGCTTTGCTCCGTCTGTGGCTGGGCGCTTTATCTCGCAAGCCCGAATGTCGCTTGTGCCCGCGAGGCCATCGCCAATGCGCCCTCCCGGGGGAGGGTCGGGCGCGGCCCGGGCTGGTCGCCCCGCGCTACAAAGCCTTACCGCGCGAGCCGCTTAACCCCGAGATACGGCCCTTCGCGCGCTGCCGCGATACGTGCCTTGGCGGCCTCGATGCTCTCATAGGCCACGCTCATCGTTTGGCCGTTGGCATGGATCATCGTCTCGCCATCGCAGGCGAGCGCGACATGGCCTTTCCAGAACAGCAGGTCACCACGTCGCAGGGGCGCACCTTCGGGCACGGTCTCGCCCATCTCCGCCCATTGAAGATCGCTGTCGCCCGGCACGGATTGCCCGCACAGCGCGAAACCGATCTGCACCAGCCCCGAACAGTCGATCCCCGCACGGCTGTTGCCGCCCCAGAGATAGGGCGTGCCCAGCAGTCGCTCGGCCACCGCGAGGGGATCGTCCCCGGGCCGATCGAGCGCGCGCAGATGCTGCCGCGGAACGAAGCCCTCGGCGGTCACCGCGAACATGCCGGTTTCCCCCGTCACCGCCAGCCGCGCGCCCATCGAGAGCTGCATCACTTCGCCGCGCTTGATCGCCGCCTCGCGATAGACATGCGTGGCGGGCGCGGTGACGACATGCGTGGCGGGCTCGGGCGTGGCGAAGGCGTCAGCGGCAATCCAACCGCAATAGCCGTCCCATGCCGCCTGCACGAAGGCGAAGCCGTCGCGCTGATCGATCACCGTCACCTCGGCTCCGAAAAGAAGCTGTCGGTCGCGCAGGCTGCCGGGCTCGGGGCAGAGATCGGTCACGGGTACGATGATCCGCGCGGGCATCCCGTGGGTGAAACCCTCGGCCTCGACCTGTCCTCGCAGCGCCTCCAACGCGAAAGCACCCGAAAAGGGCAGGCGGCGACGGTCGGTCATTTCAGCACCTCGGGCAGAGCCGCGAAGATCGCCCGCGCACCTTGACCGACGCCGCCTTTCGGCCGGGCGGGGGCGGCCGCGGGCTGCCAGCCGTAGATGTCGAAATGGGCGAAGCGCTTGGTCTCGGTCACGAAGCGGCGCAGGAAGAGTGCCGCGGTGATCGAGCCCGCCATGCCGCCCGAGGGCGCGTTATCCAGATCGGCGATGCCGGGTTCGATCTTCGCCTCGTAGGGCGCCCAGAACGGCATCCGCCAGAGCGGATCGGCCACCGCCCCCGAGGCCTTCGCCAAAGCCTGCGCGACGCCCTCGTCATCTGTGTAGAACGGGTGAATGTCCGGCCCAAGTGCGACCCGCGCAGCCCCCGTCAACGTTGCCATGCAGACCATCAGGTCGGGTGGGGTTTCATCGGCATAGGCCAGCGCATCGGCCAGCACCAGCCGTCCCTCGGCATCGGTATTGTTGATCTCGACGGTCAGCCCCTTGCGGCTGGTCAGGATGTCGCCGGGGCGGAAACTGTCGCCGCCGACCGAGTTCTCGACCGCCGGGACCAGCACCCGCAGGCGCATCTTCGCGCCGGTCGCCATGATCATATGCGCGAGCCCCAGTACGGTGGCCGAGCCGCCCATATCCTTCTTCATCAGCCCCATCGAGGCGCCGGGCTTCAGGTTCAGCCCCCCGGTGTCGAAACAGACGCCTTTGCCGACCAGCGTCAACGCCGGCCCTTCGCTGCCCCAACTCAGCTCGATCAGCCGCGGCGTGCGCGGCGAGGCGCGACCGACGGCGTGGATCATAGGGAAGTTCTGCGTCAGAAGGTCGTCGCCCTTCACGACCTTGACCTCAGCGCCGTGGCGGTCGGCCAGCAGGCGCGCCGCGCCCTCCAGTTCCTCCGGTCCCATGTCGGAGGCGGGGGTGTTGATCAGGTCACGCGTAAAAGCCTCGCCCTCGGCGACGGCCTCGATCTGCGCAGCATCCATCCCGTCCGGGCAAACCAGCCGCGCTTTCGGCGCTGCGGCTTCGGCGTAGCGGTCGAACCGATAACCTGCGAGCAGCCAGCCGAGCGCCGTCTCTGCCCTCAAAGATTCCGGCAAATCGCCCTCGATCCGCCACGCGCCTTCGGGAAGGGTCGACGCCGCGCGCGCCAGCGAGAACCGCTCTCTTGCCCGTGCCGCCGCGGTCCCGAGGCCCAGCAGCGCCGCCTCCGCGCCGTCCGCCCCCGGCAGAAGTGCGACCTGGCCGGCCTTCGCCTTGAACCCCGTTGCCTCGACGAAGGCGCGCTGCGCGGGCGGCAGATCGGCCAGAGCCTGCTCCATATCCTCGGGCGCGACGGCGATCAGGGCGCGGGCAGGCGCGTCGGCTTCGGCGAAGCGCATTGCCGGGCGCGGGGCGAGAAAGGAAAAATCTGCGGGTGCGTCTGCGCTCATGGGGGCGGCTCCTTGGCTCTGGTGGTTTCTTCGCCCCAGAGCCTAGCGCCGCGGCGCCTGCCCGCAAGGCCCGATTGCGCGCACTTCAGGAGGACAGGCCGCCGATGTCCCAGACCTCGGTAAGAGATCGTTCCGCGATCCGGCCCAGCCGCGCCATTACCGCCGCCTGCGCCACCGCATCGCCGGTCGCGATACACTCGGACAGGTCGCGCGCGGTGCGCACCATCGACACCAGACCCACATGTTCCGAGAGGTCGATCACCTTGACGATTGCGCACCGCATCTTGGCGCGTTGGCGCGATTTCGCGGCTTCTTCCAAGGCGGCGAGTTGCACGGCGAGATCCTCGACCGTGGCGCAGATGACCCGCTCCGCATCGACCTGTCCCAGCTCCACGTAGAGCACCGATAGCCGCGTCGTATCCAGCGACATCCGTTCCTTGCAACGCAAACGAGACACCTGTGTCACCACGACACCCCCCTTTGATTTCGCCATCACCCGGGCGGCAATATGGCCGACAGGTCTCAAGATTTCATTGAGCGACGCGGAGAAACCTCTCGTAACCCGGCCTGCATCGCGGTATTTGACGCTGCGATAAGACGCGAGACACCAGACCCAAAAACACCGGGGGACCGATGAGAGAGCATGTGAAGCCGCTGCCGAGCTACCTTGTGAACCGTTATCAGGGATGGCACGCGACTGCGTATGACGAGAACCGCGCCTGGTATCGCCGTCTCGCCTCCGAAGGGCAGCGTCCGCGCTCGATGATCATCGCCTGCTGCGACAGTCGCGTGCATGTCACCTCGATGTTCGGTGCCGATCAGGGTGAGTTCTTCATCCACCGCAATATCGCGAACCTCGTGCCGGAATTCACGCCCGATGGCGATCACCATGGCACGTCGGCGGCGGTCGAATATGCCGTGACCAGCCTGAAGGTCGCGCATCTGATCGTGTTGGGCCACAGCAATTGCGGCGGCATCGCGGGCTGCCACGCGATGTGTTCGGGTCATGCGCCGGAACTGGAGGAGAAAAGCTCTTTCGTCGGCACCTGGCTGAACCTTCTGCGTCCGGGTTACGAGCGCGTCACCGACCTGCCCGAGGATCAGCAAGTGCTGGCGCTCGAGCGTGAGGCCGTGAAAGTCAGCCTCGAGAACCTGATGACTTTCCCCTTCGTGCGCGAGGCGCTCGACGCCGATCGGATGACGCTGCACGGGCTGCGCCACGACATCGGCGAGGGTACGCTCGAGCAATACGTCTCCGGCTCGGATCGGTTCGAGAAGCTCTGAGGCTTTGCAAATTCGTTGCTCCCCTTCGCGAGGTCGATTGCTCCGCCTTGGGGAAAACCAATTGGCATTCACGGGCTGTTAAGCTTGATGCGCGAGGCTGTGGGTACCCCGCCCACGCCAACGAGCTTTGACCCGACATGTCACCTGCATCCCGACCGCATTCCCAGCATCGTCTCGTCTCCCTGCGGCTGCCGCTCGATATGATCGATCGCATTGCGGCGGAGGCGCGCGCGTTCGACCTGCCTCCGGCAGAGCTGATCCGGCGCGTCCTGCAGGAGGGGCTGGCGGAGGAGCCAACCTCCGCCCTCCCCACCACGAAAGAGCCGCTGCCGGAAATGGCGGCGGTGCAAGCGGCGCTGGATCAGGCGCGCGATTGGTTCGATCTGCAACATCGGCTGCGGGATGCGGGCTTCGTGCTGCGGCTTGCGGGCGGGGGTGCGCTGGGTCTGCATGCCTGGCCGACGAACCGCTTCCTGTTGCTGCTCGACGAGATCGGGCCGAGCCTGACGGAGTTGGTGCTGCGCTTCGCCGCGCCGTTTCCGGGGGACGATGGTGGGCGCACCAAGATCGTCGGCGCGAGGTCTGGGCAGGGCGCGGCGGAAACGGTGACGGCACAGGCTGCCGCCGCCGAGTATGCCGCGGCGCAGGCGGCGGGGGCGCAAGCCGTGCCGGAGGAGAAGGCGGCCAAGGCGGCCGAAAAGACCGGCGGTGCAGAGACACATCCCCCCGAGGCGGCGAAGGCCGAACCGCCCGCGCGCGGGTTCCTGCGCCTGTCGCCAGCGTTGCTCGCGAAACTGCGGGCTGCGGCGAACCCGCGAAACGCAGCCTGATCGCGCGCGGAGGCCTTTGCGTTACGCTGACCTAGCGCAGCACCTTGTCGGTGGGCCAACTCAGCGTGGTCTCGGTGCGGATCGTCTTGGTCTCGTCCGCGCCCAGGTCGAAGCGCCATGCGAGCACGCCGCGGCGATGGTCGTAATCGGTCTCGCTCGCGGGCGGGGTCGCCTTGGTAGTGATTTTCAGGTCTTCCTGTTCGGAATAGGGTACCCGGTCGATCACCCGCATCGGCCAGCCTTTGTCCGTCAGGTTCTTCACCTCGATCTCGACGACTTCGCGGCGCTCGTTCGACTTGGAAATGAAGCCGCTATCGCCCTCCATCGTGTCGGGCATGCGGCGGTCCACGCGAATGCCCTCGATCGGCCCGAAGCCCAGCGTCAGGTCATCCCCTGCCGCCACCATCGGCAGATGCGACTGGCCGACCAGCGCGCCATCGGCATAGAGGTTCGCGGGGCCGGGCAACAGGATCTCGCCGGTCCCGTTCTTGCCCTCGGCCACGCGATAGGCCTGCGGATCGGTCAGCGGGGCGGCTTCGGCGAAGACCTCCATCGGGAGGGTCTTGGAATCGAGGCTCAGGCGGAGATCGTCGACCCCGTCGCGCAGATCGACCGCGCTCGGGTAATGGTAGGTCACCGTTTCGCCCTGCATCTGAAGATCGGCGCGGTCGCTGATCGCTGCTTCCGCCATCGGCGCGGCGGCGCCATCCGATGCCGCGAGGGAGCGCTTCATCGGCACCGGTGCGGGCGGCGCATCCGGGTCGCCGATGTGCGCGAGGCGCGGATAGACTTCGCCTGGCTCTGCGCGCCCGCCGGGGCGAGCGGTCGAGAGCGTCAGGTCGACGTTACGCCAGTCCTCGCCGGTGGCCTGATGGACCGAGACGAAGCGCTCCATATCCACCGCGCCCTTGTCGCGGTCGAGCCGCAGATCATAGGAGGGCTGCCACCCGGCATTGTTAACGTAAGAGGTGATCGTCAGCGTGCCCGAGCCCTGCACCTTCGCGCTGAGCATCTCTCGATCTTTCGCCGGGTTCAGCAGCGCATCGAGCGCCGCTCGCGCCTGTTTCACCGCCTCTTTCGCGGGGTCGAGCGCGGCTTCCGCGCGGCGCGCTTCCGCTTCGGCGGCGATTGCGCGTTCGGTGGCCGAGAGAATCTGATCCTCCACCATCTGCGCCAGCGCGCGCAGCTGTTCGGGCGCGGTGACCTGCGAGTCGGTGTTCTTGAGATATGTGATCTGGTCGCGCGCGGCCTGCGCCTTGGCGCGGATCACGGCCACCGCGTCTTCCTTTTCCGCAAGGGCTTCCTTTGCAGAGGCTAGCCGGTCACGCGCAGCCTTCACCGCTGCGCTTTCGGTTCCGCTGGTCGCCGGCGCGCGCCCTGAGATCAGGCTCACCGCGCCGATCTGCACACCGTCACCCGACACCCGCAGCGTCGAGATGTCGGTGCCTTCGGGAAACCCCGGAACCAGCAGGTCATGGCTGCCCTCGGGCGCCTTCACCTCCACCTGCCGCACCACCTGCGCGCCCTGCGGAAAGAGCGTCACGGCCGTGATCTTGCCCGGTGCCTCGATCGTGTCGGCCAAGGCGGGCAGGGCGGTCGCGGCCATAAGGGCCGCCGTCAGGGTGATGCGCATCGGTTCCTCCCACATCCGTTCCGGATTGAGCCTGCGTCGGCCTGCGCGCAGTTGCAAGCCATTGAAATCCGGCGCGGGTCGTCACTGGCGGGAACTCGCCAGAGCGTTCGTGCTAGGCGTCGGGGGGCTACGACTGCTTGCCCTTGCGTCCGAAGCCCCGCGCGCATAGGTTGCGCCCCAACCTCGGGGTGCCGGATGATCCGGCTGAGATGCGATCCACGCGAACCCGTTGAACCTGAACCGGTTAAGACCGGCGGAGGGAAGGTAGCCGGATAGTCCGGCCCCACTCCGCCCGGCAAGCCCAAGGAGTGAGGCATGAAAACCCACCTGATGCTTGCGGGAGCCCTGAGCCTGATCGCCACGATGGCGGCGGCCGAGGACAAGCCCGTGCTCACCGTCTATGCGCCTGATTATTTCACGAGCGAATGGGGCCCCGGTCCCGCGATCGAGAAGGGGTTCGAGGCGACCTGCGATTGCGATCTGAAATTCGTGGCGGGCGATGTGTTGCCGCGCATCCTGCTCGAAGGCGACAAGACCTCCGCCGATGTCGCGATCGGTCTGAACACCGACGTGACCGCGAAGGCGCGCGCCACGGGCCTGTTCGCCCCGCATAACGAGGACACGTCCGACCTGACCATGCCGGTCAAATGGGACGATCCGATCTTTCTGCCCTTCGACTGGTCTGAACTGGCCTTCGTCTATGACAAGACCAAGCTGAAGAACCCGCCCACGAGCTTCCAGGACCTGCTGGATGCGCCCGACGACGCCTACAAGATCGTCATCGAGGATCCGCGCAGTTCGGTCGCGGGTCTGTCGCTGCTCTTGTGGGTGAAGGACATCTATGGCGACAAGGCCGAAGAGGCGTGGACGAAGATCGCGCCCAAGGTACTGACCGTGACGCCGGGCTGGTCGGAGGCCTACGGGATGTTCACCGACGGCGAGGCGGATATGGTGCTCAGCTACGTCACCTCGCCCGCCTATCACATCATGGCCGAGGAGGACGACAGCAAGGCTGCGGCGATCTTCCCCGAGGGGCATTACTTCACCCCCGAACTGGTCGCGCAGCTCAAGACCTCGAAACATCCCGAGCTGGCGCAGAAATTCATGGATTACGTGCTGAGCCCCGATTTCCAAGGCATGATCGCGACGGCGAACTGGTCCTTCCCGGCGAAACTGCCCCACGATCAGCTGCCTGAGGTGTTCCAGAAACTCCCGATGCCCGACAAGACGCTCTACCTGGGTGAGGCCGAGGCCGAGAAACTGCGCGGTCCGGCGCTGGAAGAATGGCAACGCGCCTTCTCCAGATAAGAGGCACGCCCATCTGGGCGGTGCTGGCGGGTGCGGCTTTGGCCGCGCTTGTCCTTGGCACTTTGGCGGCAGTGGCGCTCCGGGCAGGCGGGCTGACCGGCTTGCGCGAAACCGATCTCGCCGCGATCCGCTTCACGCTCTGGCAGGCGGCGGCCTCGGCGCTGATCTCCTGCGCGCTGGCGGTGCCGGTCGCCCGTGCGCTGCATCGCCGCCGCTTCGCCGGGCGCGGACTGCTGATTTCGCTCCTGGGGGCTCCCTTCATCCTGCCGGTGATCGTCGCGGTCTTCGGGCTGATCGCGGTCTTCGGGCGGCGCGGGCTGGTCAATGCGGCCCTCGCCCCGCTCGGCATCGATCCGATTTCGATCTACGGCGCGCAGGGCGTCATCGTGGCCCATGTTTTCTTCAACCTGCCGCTTGCGACCCGGATGATCCTGCACGGCTGGGAGGCGATCCCGGCCGAGCGGTTTCGCCTTGCCGCGACCCTCGGCTTCGGCCCTGCGGAGGTCACGCGTCACCTCGAACGTCCGATGCTGCGCAGCGTTCTGCCCGGTGCTTTCCTCGCGATCTTCCTCGTCTGCCTGACGTCCTTCGCTGTGGCCCTGACCCTTGGCGGCGGGCCGCGCGCGACCACGGTGGAGCTGGCGATCTATCAGGCCTTCCGCTTCGATTTCGACATGGGCCGCGCGGCGAGCCTTGCGCTGGTGCAGGTCGCGATCTCGGTCGCGGCGCTGCTGATCGCGGCGCGCGCCACCCTGCCGTCGAGTTTCGGCGCGGGGCATGACCGCCGCGCCGCGCCGATCCCGCAGCTGTCCGGCGGGATAGGGCGTGCGCTCTTCGACGCGCTCGCGATCGGGCTCGCAAGCGCCTTCCTGCTGTTTCCCATCGGCACCGTTTTCGCCCGGGGCCTCCCGGCGGTGGCCAACCTGCCCGAGATGGTCTGGCCCGCGACGCTGACCTCTTTGGTGATCGCGCTGCTCTCCACGGTTGTGACGCTCGCCATCGCCCTGCCGCTCGCACTGGTGGCGACCCGGCAGCGCTGGGCGGAGATCGCGGCGATGCTGCCGATGACAGCGTCGAGCCTCGTGATGGGCACCGGCGCCTTCCTGATCGCGCGGCCCTTCGTGAACCCGACGAGCCTCGCGCTGCCAATGGTGCTGCTGAGCAACGCCGCGCTGTCGGTGCCTTTCGCGACCCGCATCCTGATGCCCGAGATCCGCACGCTGCAGGCCGATTACGACCGGCTCGCCGCCTCGCTCGGGCTGCGCGGCATTGCCCGGCTTCGTCTGCTGACGGTTCCGCGCCTTGCCCGGCCGCTGGGGTTCTCGGCGGGGCTGACCGCGGCCTTCTCGATGGGCGATCTGGGCGTCATCACGCTGTTCTCGGATGGCCAGACCCGCACCCTTCCGCTGGCGCTTTTCCAGCTCATGGGCTCTTATCGCATGGATCAGGCGGCGGGCGCTGCGAGCCTGCTGCTGATCCTCACTTTCGCGCTCTTCTGGGCGCTCGACCGCGCGGGGCATCATGCTGACCCTCGATAAGCTTCTGATCGAACAGGGCGATTTCCGCCTCGAAGCCGATTTCACGATCCCGGCCGGCGCGCGGGTCGCGCTGATCGGGCCCTCGGGGGCGGGCAAGTCGACGCTGCTCTCGGTACTTGCGGGGTTTCTTGGGCCGACCCAGGGGCGGGTGCTCTGGTGCGGCGAGGACATCACCGAGGCGCCGCCCGGCGAGCGTCCGCTCTCGATCCTGTTTCAGGATCAAAACCTCTTCCCGCATCTGCGGCTGGAGACCAACCTCGCGCTCGGCTTGAACCCGAAAGGCAAGATCGACGCCACCGATCGCGCCCGGATCGAGACGGCGCTGGCGCGTGTGAGCCTTGAGGGGATGGAAAAACGCAAACCCGGCGCGCTGTCGGGCGGGCAGCAAAGCCGCGCAGGCCTGGCGCGGACGTTGCTCCGCGGTCGCCCGATCCTGCTGCTGGATGAGCCCTTCGCAGCCCTTGGTCCGGCGCTGAAATCCGAGATGCTGGCTCTGGTCGCCGAGATCGCCCGCGAACAGGGCACGACGGTCCTGATGGTCAGCCACGATCCCGAGGATGCGCGTGCGCTCTGCCCGCAGACGGTTCTGGTGGCCGAGGGCCGCGCCCATGCGCCGCAAGCGACCGGGCCGCTTCTCGACGATCCGCCGCCCGTGCTACGGGACTATCTAGGAGAGTAGGGGCTCTGCCCCTCTTCGCTGGCGCGAATTCACCCGGGGATATTTGAACAAGCCCGAAACGGTCTGCGCTTCGGGCTTGTTCAAATATCCCGGGGGGCCGGGGGCAACGCCCCCGGCCTTGGGGTCAGTAGATCACGACCGAGCGGATCGACTCGCCCGCATGCATCAGATCGAAGGCCTTGTTGATGTCTTCGAGCGGCATAGTGTGGGTGATCATCGAGTCGATCTCGATCTTGTCGTTCATGTACCATTCGACGAATTTCGGCACATCGGTGCGGCCCTTGGCGCCGCCGAAAGCGGTGCCTTTCCATGTCCGGCCCGTGACGAGCTGGAACGGGCGGGTGGAGATTTCCGCGCCCGCGGGTGCGACGCCGATGATGACCGAGACGCCCCAGCCGCGATGCGAGCACTCGAGTGCGTCGCGCATGACCTTCACGTTGCCGGTTGCGTCGAAGGAGTAATCCACCCCGCCGATCTGGTCGCGCTCGGTCTTGGTCAGGTTGATGATTTCCTGCGTGACCGAGTGGTCGAGCTTGGAGGGATTCACGAAATGGGTCATGCCGAACTTGCGCGCCATGTCCTCTTTCGCGTCGTTCAGATCGACGCCGATGATCATATCGGCACCCGCCATGCGCAGGCCCTGGATCACGTTCAGACCGATCCCGCCGAGGCCGAAGACGGCGGCGGTCGAGCCGATCTCGACGCCTGCAGTGTTGATTACCGCGCCGATGCCGGTGGTGACGCCGCAGCCGATATAGCAAATCTTGTCGAACGGCGCGTCGTCGCGGACCTTGGCGAGCGCGATCTCGGGCATCACGGTGTGGTTCGCGAAGGTCGAGCAGCCCATGTAGTGATAGATCGGCGTGCCATCGAGCATCTTGAAGCGCGTCGTGCCGTCCGGCATCAGGCCCTGACCTTGCGTGTTGCGGATCGCGGTGCAGAGGTTCGTCTTGCCCGACAGGCAGGACGGGCATTCGCGACATTCCGGCGTGTAGAGCGGGATCACGTGGTCGCCCGGCTTCAGCGTGGTGACACCTTCGCCGACTTCGAGCACGACGCCCGCGCCCTCATGGCCGAGGATGGTCGGGAAGATGCCTTCGGGATCGGCGCCAGAGCGGGTGAATTCGTCCGTGTGGCAGATACCGGTCGCCTTGATTTCGACGAGCACTTCGCCTGCTTTCGGGCCGTCCAGTTCCACTTCCATGATTTCGAGCGGTTTTCCCGCTTCGAGCGCGACTGCGGCACGGGTTCTCATAAGCGCATACTCCTTGTATAAATTCGGAGAGAGCCTGCGTTATCGGCGCGGCCAATGCAATGAAGGGTGCGACATGTTGAAACGATTTTTCGTCATGGGGTCGATGCTGGCGCTTGCGGCCTGCGACCCCGCCGGTCCGATGAGCGAGACACCCACCGGTGGGGCATACCCCGCGCCCCAGCCCTATGCGCCCGCGCCCTATGTCACCCCGGTGAGCGTCACGAAGGGCGGTTTGCAGGAGCGTGAGCCCGACACTTGCGGGGCGGTGAAATATACCTCGGTTCTGGGTCAGCCGGCGGCGCAGATCCGGACGCTCGGGATTACCAAACCCTATCGCATCGTCGAATGGCGCGGCGTCGAGGATCAGGTCTACAACCCGCAGCGCGTCGTGTTTCGTCTCGACTCGCGCGGGAACGTCTACAACATCGATTGCGGGTGAGCCTGATGGAGCGCGGCAGGGCGCGGATCGGGCTCATTGTCACGTTAGGGGTCGCAGCGTTCGGGTTGGCGGCCTGCCAACCCCGCGTTTCGCCGCCTCGGTCGGGCCCGCCCGGCGCGGGAACCTGTCCGCCGCCCGGGCTCGCGGCGCTCCAAGGGCGGCCTGAAACCGTGCTGGCGGCGCTCGATATCGCGCGGCCGCATCGCATCATTCATCCGGGCGACGCGGTGACGATGGATTACGCCCCCGGCCGGGTGAATTTCGAGATCGACGAGAACGGCACGATCGAGGCGGTGCGCTGCTACTAGGCAGGGGGCCGCTGATGCTCTGCACATGAAAGAGCCCCGTGTCTGACCAGGACGCGGGGCTTCTTCTGCAGGAGGGAAAAGCGCCCGACGATACGTACTGGGTGGGGGCTGTTAACCGCACCGTCGGGCTTTAGCGTTTTCCGCTGACTACAGGATGTCGATGAAACCCGGCAGGAAGGCGCAGGAAATCAGGCTTTTTCTAGGTCATAATCCGGCGCGGCGAAGGCGCGTTCAACCTTAGCGCGGGTGGGCTTGATTTGCGCCGCGCGCGATGTACCCTTTATAAATGACGGTTCAAACGCCTTCCCCCTATCCGAACCCTTCCGGCGCACCGGAGCAGATCGCTTTCGACCGCTCCGAGCTTGGCGTGATCCTGTCACTTTACGGGCGCGCCGTCGCGGCCGGGGAGTGGCGCGATTACGGGATGAGCTTCTTGCGCGATGTCGCGGTGTTCTCGATCTTTCGCCGCGCCGCCGAAGTGCCGATCTACCGGATCGAGAAGCGGCCCGCGCTGCGTGCGAAACAGGGGCAATATGCGGTGATCGGTCAGCAGGGGCAGGTGCTGCGGCGCGGCCATGATCTGCGCCAGGTGCTGCGCGTGCTCGAGCGCAAGCTGATCCGCGCGGTGGAGTAGGGGCGCTAAGCGCCTTGAGAGAGTGTCGCCCCACTGCCATGCACGTTGCCTCGCAGCCCCCGACTTGCTAAGCCAGCGCCGAAGGAAACCTGCGAGGCGCGCGTCCCATGTCGTTCAACACTTTCGGTCATCAGTTCCGCGTCACCACCTGGGGCGAAAGCCACGGGCCTGCGCTTGGCGCGACGGTGGATGGCTGCCCGCCCGGCATCGAGATCGACGAGGCGTTCATCCAGCAATTCCTCGACCGTCGCCGTCCGGGCCAGTCGAAGGAGACGACCCAGCGCAAGGAGCCTGACGCGGTGCGTATCCTCTCGGGCGTGTTCGAGGGCAAGACGACCGGCACGACGATCCAGCTGATGATCGAGAATACCGATCAGCGCTCGAAGGATTACGGCGAGATCGCGCGGCAGTTCCGCCCCGGCCATGCCGATATCACCTATCACCAGAAATACGGTATCCGCGACTATCGCGGCGGCGGGCGCTCGAGCGCGCGCGAGACGGCGGCGCGGGTGGCGGCTGGCGGTGTGGCGCAGGCCGCGCTTCGCCAGTTGGTCCCCGATCTGCAGATCTACGGCTACATGGTGCAGATGGGCGCGAAACATCTCGATCGCGCGAAGTTCGACCGCAACGCGATCCTGCAGAACCCGTTCTTCCTGCCCGACGCCGAAGCAGTGGATGAATGGGCCGATTACCTCGCGGCGATCCGCAAGGGCCAGAATTCGGTTGGCGCTGCGATCGAGGTGGTGGCCGAGGGCTGCCCTGCGGGGCTGGGCGCGCCGATCTACGCCAAGATGGATACCGAGCTGGCCGCCGCGATGATGTCGATCAACGCGGTCAAGGGCGTCGAGATCGGCGAGGGCATGGCCGCGGCGGCGCTGACTGGCGTGGAGAATGCCGACGAGATGGTGATGGGCGCCGATGGTGTCGAATATCTTTCGAACCGCGCGGGCGGTATCTTGGGCGGGATCACCACCGGCCAGCCGATCACGGTGCGCTTCGCGGTCAAGCCGACCTCGTCGATCCTGACGCCGCGCCGCTCGGTCAATGTCGCGGGCGAAGAGGTGGAGGTGATCACCAAGGGCCGCCACGATCCCTGCGTCGGCATCCGCGCGGTACCGGTGGCCGAGGCGATGATGGCTTGCGTGATCCTTGACCAGTTCCTGATGGACCGGGCGCAGACCGGCGGTATTCGCGGCACGATCGGCTGAGGGGCGCCGCCCCCGTCGACGGAAGGCGAGATGACCGAGGAAAGAGGGGCTCTGCCCCCGCTCCTGCGGAGCCCCCCGGGATATTTGGTGCCAAGCCGAAACAGGGCGGGAGCTTTAGCGGATTGCCGCGCGCGTGCCGCCATGACGTGACGTTGTGCGACCTTGCGGGATATAAACCGCGCGGTTTATTCTGCGGACCCCGGGGGTCGTTTCCCGGAACCGGAGGACAGATGTCGCAGGCAGATCAGATCAATCGCGGACGCAAATTCGACCAGGTGCTCGAAGGCGCGCGCACGATCTTTCTGCGCGACGGGTTCGATGGGGCCTCGGTCGACGATATCGCCAAGGAAGCGGGTGTGTCGAAAGCCACGCTCTACAGTTATTTCCCGGACAAACGGCTGATGTTCGTCGAAGTCGTGCGCTCGCAACTGAAAGAGCAGACGGACAGCGCCGTCGCCACGATCGATTTCGGCGCAGCCCCCGAAGTGGTGCTTTCGCTTGCCGCGTCGCAGATCGTCGAGTCGATGAGCTGCAAGATGAACGAAGGGCTCTACCGGCTCTGCGTTTCCGAATCCGAGCGGTTCCCCGAGCTTGGCCGCGCCTTCTACGCGGCGGGGCCGGCGCTGGTGCACGAATTGCTGATGGATTACCTGCGCTGCGCGGTGGAGCGGGGCGAGCTGGTGATCGACGATATTGACCTCGCCGCTTATCTGTTCATCGAGCTGTGCAAGTCGGAACTGCATCCGAAGCTGCTGTTCGGGATTTGCGACAGCTTCAGCCGTGAAGAGAAAGAGCGCGTGATCCGCGGCGCGGTCGCGATGTTCCTTGCGCGCTACGGCGTCCCCACCTGAGCGCGGCCCGATCTGGCCCGATCAGGCCAGATCGCGCACCATCCACTGATTGCCTTCGCCGCGCTGCAGCTGGAAACGGCCCGTCTTGATCAGCAGGTCGGAAAGTTTCGCGCTGCCATAGGTGCGGGTGTCGAAATCCGGGTTTGCCTGCGTGATGAACTGACCGAGCTGGCCCAGCGAATACCATTCCTCTTCCAGACCGATCGCCTTCATCGCGTTGACGATGATCGGGATCGCGGCCTTCGGCTCCTGCTTGCCACTCGAGGATTTCGGGGCGGCGGCGCTGGTCTTGTCCGAGGCGGGCTTAGTCGCGGTCTCCGCGGTGCTCTCGCCATTGCCGAGGTTCTCGACATAGATGAAGCGTTTACAGGCCTTGCGGAAGGCTTCGGGGGTCTTCTGCTCGCCGATGCCGTAGACATCGAGCCCCTGTTCGCGGATGCGAGCGGCGAGGCGGGTGAAGTCGCTGTCCGAGGAGACCAGCACGAAACCATCGAACAGGTCGGAATGCAGGAAATCCATCGCCGCGATGACGAGGCCGATATCGGAGGCGTTCTTCCCCTTGGTATTGGCAAATTGCTGATCCGCGACGAGGCCGAGTTCGGCGACGCGCTTGGCCCAGCCCGCGAGGCGCTGCGCCGACCAGTCGCCGTAGATCCGGCGCACCGAGGCTTCGCCGAGCGAGGCGATCTCTTCGAAGATCGCTTCGGCATATCCGGCGGGCACGTTATCGGCGTCGATCAGCACGCACAGACGCGGGGCGCGGGAGGCGGGGCTGATATGCGGCAGGTCGGAAATGTCGGGCATTGTTACTCCTCGTGTCCCCTTCCAGATAGCCCGCTTGCCCCCGACATCCAAGAGCGCAACCACATTGCGCCGCGTCAGCGGCAGGCGCGGTTCAGCGCCCCTCCGGACCTTCATACTGGCGTTCGACCTTGGCGACGCGCAGCGCGTAGTGGAGATACCAGCGATCCTTGCCGAGGCGTTGGGCGAGCTGGTGCTTCGCCACCGCCTTCCACGCAATCAGAGCGGTCTCGTCGGCCCAGTAGCTGACGGTGAGGCCGAAGCCTGTCCCGTCGCGTGCGCTCTCCACCCCGAGATAGCCGGGCTGCCGAGCGGCAAGCGCGGCCATCTCCGCGGCCATCGCGCCATATCCGTCGTCGGGTGCACCGCGGAGAGAGGCGAAGATCACCGCGTAATAGGGCGGGTCGGGCAGCGGCGCAAAGCCTGGCGGCGGGATAGACATCGGGCAGCTCCGGGAAATGGAAAACGCCCCCTCGCGGGCGAGGGGGCGTTCATCAGTCTAGCAGGTCGGGCCCAGGCTTACAGATCGAACTGCTTACCCTTGTGGGGCGCCCAGAGCTTCTTGTTGGTCAGGTAAAGCAGCGTGCTCAGCACGATCAGCATCATCACCGCCACGAAGCCCCAGCGCTTGCGCGATTCCAGCTTCGGTTCAGCCGTCCACATCAGGAATGCGGAGACGTCCCGGGCCATCTGGTCGACGGTTGCGGGCGTGCCGTCCTCATACTCGATGAGGTCTTCCGAGAGCGGAGGGGGCATCGCGATCCAGCCACCCGGGAAGGCGTGGTTCTCGTAGAAGATCGAGCCCGCTTCTTCCTTTTCCTCGCCGGTGAAGCCGGTGAGCACCGCGTGGATGTATTCGGGGCCACCGATGCCGCGGAAGAACTGGTTGATGCCGAGGCCGTAGGGGCCGTGGAAGCCCGCGCGCGCTTTCGCCATCAGCGACAGGTCCGGACCCATGCCCATGCCGGAGATGAACGGGAAGTGGTCCGTCTCCTTGCCGGGGCGCTCTTCGCCGGTTTCCTTGTCCATCACGGTGAACTCGGCCGCGTAGGCACGCACCCAAGCCGGGTCCATCATCGGGCCGCCCTGATCCGCAAGCGTGCGGAACGCGACGTAGCGCAGCCCGTGGCAGGCCGAGCAGACCTCCCGGTAGACCTGGAAGCCGCGACGCAGCTGCTGCTGGTCGAAGGTCCCGAAGGGGCCCTCGAAGGAGAAGCTGATATCCTCGATGTGGCCGCCTTCGGCCGCCACCGCCGGGTTCACCAGGGTGCTCGCCCCGATCACCAGCGCCGAGAGGGCAGAGATCAGAAGATGTTTCATTTTGTGTCCCTCTTCCTTACTCATTCAGCCGGTTTGATATTGTAGTGGTGGTTGAAGTCTTCCTCGATCGTCGCCGGCATCGCTTGCGGCTTCTCGATCAGGCCCAGGAGCGGCAGGATCACGAGGAAATAGACGAACCAGTAGGTCGCGCCGATCAGCGAGATGTAGGGATAAATCCCGTCGGTCGGCATCGCGCCCACCCACATCAGCACCATGAAGTCGATCGCCAGCAGCCAGAACCACCATTTGAACATCGGGCGGTACGAGCCCGAACGCACCTTCGAGGTGTCGAGCCACGGGGCCAGCGCCATCACGAGGATCGCGCCGAACATCGCGAGCACGCCGAAGAACTTGGCGTCGACGATACCGAAGGTGATCCAGTTGACGAACATCACGGCCCAGACGTCCGAGGTGAAGGCGCGCAGGATCGCGTAGAACGGCAGGAAGTACCATTCGGGCACGATGTGTGCGGGCGTCGCCAGCGGGTTCGCCTCGATGTAGTTGTCGGGGTGGCCGAGGTAGTTCGGCATGAAGCCCACGACAGCCGAGAAGACCAGCAGGATCACGGCGAGCGCGAACAGGTCCTTGATCACGAAATAGGGCCAGAAGGGCAGGGTGTCCTTCTCCGCTTCCGCTTTCGAGCCGGTGCGGACCGGAACGCCCGTCGGGTTGTTGTTGCCCGTGGTGTGGAAGGCCCAGATATGCACGATCACCAGGGCTGCGATCACGAAGGGCAGCAGGTAGTGCAGCGAGAAGAAGCGGTTCAGCGTCGCGTTGTCCACCGCCGGGCCGCCGAGCAGCCATGCCTGGATCGACTCGCCGATGCCCGGGATCGCGCCGAACAGGCCGGTGATCACCGTCGCGCCCCAGAAGGACATCTGGCCCCAGGGCAGAACGTAACCCATGAACGCCGTGCCCATCATGCACAGATAGATGATCATGCCGATGATCCAGGTGATCTCGCGGGGCGCCTTGTAGGAGCCGTAATAAAGGCCGCGGAAAATGTGGATATAGACGGCGAGGAAGAACAGCGAGGCGCCGTTCGCGTGGATGTAGCGCAGCATGTAGCCGCCATTCACGTCGCGCATGATGTGCTCGACCGAGGCGAAGGCCAGGTCGACATGCGGGGTGTAATGCATCACCAGAACGATGCCGGTGACGATCTGCAGCACGAGGCAGAACGCCAGCACGATGCCCCAGATCCACCACCAGTTAAGGTTCTTGGGGGTGGGGATCATGATCGTGTCGTAGATCAGCCCGATGATGGGAAGACGCTTGTGCGTCCACTTTTCGAAGCCCGTCTTGGGCTCGTAATGGTCGTGGGGAATGCCCGACATCTAACTGCCTCCTCAGCCCAGTTTGATCGTGGTGTCATCGGTGAACTGGGCCACCGGGATGTTCAGGTTGCGCGGGGCAGGACCTTTGCGGATCCGGCCGGCGGAGTCGTAATGCGACCCGTGGCAGGGGCAGAACCAGCCGTGGTAATCGCCCGACTCGTTGCCGATCGGCACGCAGCCCAGGTGGGTGCACACGCCGATCATCACCAGCCATTCGCCTGCCTCGTCGAGGGTGCGGTTCTGGTCGGTCGCCTCGGCGCCCGGCTTGTTCGCGTTCTCGGCCGAGGTGTCGACCAGTTCGGACAGCGGAACCTCCCGGGCGTATTGAATTTCCTCTTCGGTGCGGCGGCGGATGAAGACTGGCTTGCCGCGCCATTTCACCGTGAGCTGCGTGCCGAGCTCGACGCCGGAAACGTCGACGAAGATCGACGAGAGCGCCTTGACGTCGGCCGATGCATTCATCTGGTTCACCAGCGGCCAGACGGCCGCGCCGGTCACCACCGCGCCGGTGCCGGCGGTGGCGTAGTAGAGGAAATCCCTCCGGGTGCCTGCGTTATTATCTGCGTGGGACACGTTGTCTCTCCTTCCCGGGCCCGCGAGGGGGCCGATAGTGACGTGCCGGGGCACGTCGCGCGGTGCCGCCAAACATGGCCGCTCTCATACCAATCACGAATTTGTCAGTCCAGAACACAATCAACTGAATTTGTGCTGAGGGGCAGTTAAATGTCGCTCTTGCAACAGATCACCCCGGGTCAATGGCCGTGCGTGCCGGGGAAGGGGCCGCCCGGCAAGTTCAATGCACAAATGCCGCTCCCGATTGAGGAAAAGCGATTCGTGGCGTTTTGAACATGGAAAAGTTTCACATGCTTTAGCGTGAACTGACCAGAACCGCCGCCTGCCATGCCACTGCGAGGCGCAATCAAGATGTAGTGTTCGCCTCCGCTCAGTCGGGCGCGAGCATGTAGCCCAGACCGCGCACCGTCTGCAGGTAGCGGGGTTCGCGCGGGTCGCGCTCTATCTTGCGGCGCAGGCGTGTGATCTGCACGTCGACCGCCCGGTCGCCGCCGCCTTCTTCGCCATTGCCCCGCTCGCGGCCCAGTTCCTCGATCAATTCCGTGCGGCTGACCACGTCGCCCGCATGAGTCGCGAAGATGCGCATCAACTGCACCTCTGTCGCGGTCAGCTTCACCGGCGTGTCGCCATCCCACAGCTCGCCCCGGTCCTGATCGTATTTCAGCGGCCCCAGCGAGAGGTATTTCGGGCCGCTCTCGGTTTCCTGCGGAACCCGGCGCAGGATCGCGTTGATCCGCAGCAGCAGTTCCTTCGGCTCGAACGGCTTTGCGAGATAGTCGTCGGCGCCGGCTTCGAGCCCCTCGATCCGCTCGCGCGTCTCGCCCCGTGCGGTCAGCAGCAGGATCGGCGTGCTTACCGATCTGCCGCGCAGGTCACGGGTCAGGCTGAGCCCGTCATCGCCCGGCATCATCACATCCATCACGATCAGATTGAACTCCAGCCCCGCCAGCAACGAGCGCGCATGGCCCGCGTCGCGCGCCGCAGTGACGAGAAAGCCGTGTCGCTGCAAAAAGCTTTTCAGCAGCGTCCGGATGCGTTCGTCATCGTCGACGATAAGCAGATGAGGTTCGGCCGAGTAGGGCATCAGTCGTCTTTCATCATTTGATAGAGCTTGTGCAGATCGGGGCCCATCATCGCCTCGAGCACCTGCCGGAAACCCGCCACCGCCTGCGGCCCCGCGGCGCGATAGGCAGAGCGCATTCGCCCCCGCTGCGCCTCGGACAGTGCGCGTTCCAGCGTCTCGCCCTCGGCCGTCAGATGCAATCGCCGCTCGCGCTTGTCGCGGGTACCGACGCGGCTTTCCACCAGCCCGTCCTCGATCAGCGTGCGCAGCACCCGGTTGAGTGATTGCTTGGTTACGCCCAGAACTGCGAGCAGCGTCGTCACCGTCAGCCCCGGCTGGCGGTTGATGAAATGCAGCGCGCGGTGATGCGCGCGTCCGTAGCCGTATTCTTCGAGCAGTCGGTCAGGGTCGGCGGTAAAGGCGCGATAGGCGAAGAACATCGCTTCGATGCCCTTGCGCAATTGCTCGTCCGTCAGGAAAAGAAGTGTCTCGCCCCCGGGGCTGCCGCTATCTGCCATATCGTCCCTCTCTTTTGCGTGACTTTATGTCAGCCTTGTTGACTTTCCAAGACTCAACTGTTACCGCAAAGCAGTTTTCGCGCAAGAAAATGTCCACTTCGGACGTAGGTTGCGCAATAATCGTAAATTGGCGTGGCTGCAAGGAGAGTAAGATGTCGGGCTCGTATGAGGATCGTGACGGCAAGATCTGGATGGATGGACAGCTTGTGGATTGGCGCGACGCCAATGTCCACATCCTGACCCACGCGCTGCATTACGCGTCCTCCGTCTTTGAAGGCGAACGTTGCTACAACGGCAAGATTTTCAAAGGCGAAGAGCATTCCGCCCGCCTGCGGAAGTCGGCGCAGCTGCTCGATATGGAAATCCCCTATTCGGTCGAAGAGATCGAGAAGGCGAAATACGACATGCTGAAGGCCAATGGCTGGACCGACGCCTATGTGCGCGCGGTCGCATGGCGTGGCGCGGGCGAGGATATGGGCGTCTCGGCGCGCAAGAACCCCGTGCGTCTGGCGATCGCCGGCTGGGAATGGGGCAACTATTACGGGGACGCGAAGATGAAGGGCGCCAAGCTCGACATCGCGAAATGGCGTCGCCCCGATCCGCGCACGATCCCGGCCGAGGCCAAGGCCGCCGGTCTCTACATGATCTGCACCATGTCGAAGCACGCCGCCGAAGATCGCGGCTTCTCGGATGCGCTGTTCATGGATTGGCGTGGCTACGTCGCCGAGGCGACCGGCGCGAACATCTTCTTCGTGAAGGACGGCGAAGTGCACACGCCCAAGGCTGACGTCTTCCTCAACGGGATCACGCGGCGTACGGTGATCGGGCTGCTGGAAGAGAAGGGTATCAAGGTGCACGAGCGCCTGATCGAGCCGACTGAACTGGCCGAGTTCGAGCAGTGCTGGCTCACCGGAACCGCCGCCGAGGTGACCCCGGTCAGCCAGATCCGTGAGTTCAACTTCGAGGTCGGCGCGCTGACCCGCGACATCGCAGAAACCTACGAAAAGCTCGTGCGCACCTGATCCACGTAACGCTTTGAGAAAACAGAAGGGCGTGCTTGACGGCACGCCCTTTCGCGTTTTCGATGCTCTCGAGCGCTGACAGGACGGTCAGGTGACTTCGTTCCGTTCGATACGCAGGAACTGTTTCATGCGCGCGCCGTTATCCGGCCGCCCACGCTTGCTGAGCTCCTTAATTGCCGGGTGGATACCTTCGCGCCGCTGCAGTTCGAGAAACCGCTTCACGCGCGGCCCTTCGGCCTTGAGTTCGGCGCGGTCGATGATGTGACGGGACATGTCTTCCTCCTCTCGTCATCGCCTCTGATCCTTTAAGTATAACACGGTTCGACCGAGTCGTGTTTCAATGACAGGAGATTTTTTGTCGCGGGCGGATCGGCGCTCAGCCCTGCGGCGTCGCGGCTTTGCGCGCGCGCTTGCGCTCCAGCCCAAGCCAGTGCTCGCGCAGAATGATCGCGATGCCAGCGACGATGATCAGCGCAGCCCCCGCCAAGGTGGCATGGCTCGGCACTTCCGAGAAGACCGTATAGCCGATCACCAGCGCCAGCAGCATCGAGGCATAATCGAAAGGTGCCACCAGCGAGGCATCGGCGAAGCGATAGGCCGAGGTCAGCATGATCTGCCCGGTGCCGCCGATCAGCCCCGCGAGGATCAGAAGTGTCGCTTCCCACGCTGTCGGCATCACCCAGCCGAAGGGCAGCGAGGCCAGTGAGAGCACCGAGGCGGTGCAGGAGAACCAGAACACGATCGCGGAGGTGCGCTCGGAGCCGACCATGCGGCGGATCTGGATCTGCGCCAGCGCCGCGCATGTGGCCCCCGCAAGCGCCAGCCCCGCGCCAAGCGCTTCCGCCCCGCCTTCGGGTCCGCTGCCGCCCAGCCGGGGCCACAGCACGATCAGAACACCTACCATCCCCAGCCCGACCGCCGAGAAGCGGAAGATCCGCACCGTCTCGCCCAGCAAGAGCGCCGCGAAGACGACCGTCAGCAGTGGTGCCGCATAGCCCAGAGCGGTCGCCTCGGGTAGCGGCAGGAAGGCGAGCGCTGCGAAGCTCAGCGCCATCGCGGTGGTTCCCACGACGCCGCGCATGACGTGGTTGATCGGTTTCTCCACCCGCAATCCGCCCTGCAACTCACCGCGCCACAGCAGCCAGAGCAGGATCGGCACAATGCCGAAGAAAGAGCGGAAGAACACTGCCTCGCCCGGTGGCACCCGGTCGGAGACCGATTTGATCAGTGCCTGCATGATGACGAAACCCGTAACCGTGCCGAGCTTCAGCGCGATTCCAAGGAGCGGGCGAGGGGTCTGGGTGGTGACGGGCATCATGACCGCGATGAGATAGGCCGCGACGGGACCGGGGCAATCGGTTTCGTCATGCGACGCGCTCGAGTCGATCAAGAGCCCATCGCGCGGCCTCGGCCACCACCGGATCGGGATCGCTCAGGTGCGGGCGCGCGGCCTCGGCCAGCGCCGGATCGCCGGAATTTCCGATCGCGTAAAGCACGTTGCGCAGGAAACGGTCGCGCCCGATCCGCTTGATCGGCGAGCCCGAGAACCGCGCCCGGAACCCGGCATCGTCGAGTGCGGCCAGTTCTGCCAGGGGCGGCGCGCCGACGCCGCCGTGATAGCGCGCCTCCCGCGCCTCTGCGGCGAACTTGTTCCATGGGCAGACGGCCAGACAATCGTCGCAGCCATAGATGCGATTGCCCATCTTGGCGCGCAGCTCTTCGTCGATCGGGCCCTTATGCTCGATCGTCAGATAGGAGATGCAGCGCCGTGCGTCGAGCTGGTAGGGCGCGGGAAAAGCCTCGGTCGGGCAGATGTCGAGACAGGCCGTGCAGGACCCGCAATGGCTGATCTCCGGCACGTCGGGCGGCAGCTCCACCGTGGTGAAGATCGCGCCGAGGAAGAACCAGCTGCCCAGATCGCGCGCGAGAAGATTGGTGTGCTTGCCCTGCCAGCCGAGACCCGACGCCTCGCCCAAGGGCTTTTCCATCACCGGGGCGGTGTCGACGAAGACCTTGATCTCCGCGCCCTCTGGTGCCTGGTCGAGCAACCAGCGCCCGACGCGCTTGAGCCTCTTCTTCACCAGATCATGGTAATCCTTGCCCTGCGCATAGGCAGAGATCACCCCGCGATCGCGCGCCTCCAGCAGGTCCAGCGGGTCGTAATCGGGCGTGTAGGTCTCGGCCAGCATCACGACCGAGCGCGCCTCGGACCACAGCGCCGCCGGATCGCCGCGCCAGCCCATCCGCTCTTCCATCCAGCCCATCTGGCCATGCCTGCCCGCACCCACAAAGGCGGCGAGCCGCTCGGCCGCCTGCGGGATCGCGTCCGGCGTGGTGATGCGCGCCTTCGAGAAACCCTCGGCAAGGGCCGTCTCGATCAACCGCGCTTTCAACTCCGCATTCATGGCTTCGCCTTGGTGCAAATATCCCGGGGGGGCCGCGCCGCAGGCCGGCGGGGGCAGAGCCCCCTCGGCGCGCGCGAAGTCCTCAGAAATCCAACTCCGCATATTGCGGAGCGGGCGGCATGCCGGGCAGCTGATCGGCGAGAAGCGAGCGGAAGGCCGGGCGCGACTTGATCTTCGCATACCAGTCCTTCACGGCCTCTTGTCGGTTCCAGTCCACGTCGGAGATATAATCGAGGCAGCTCAGATGCGCGGCCGCAGAGAAATCCGCAAGCGTCATCACGTCGCCAGCAAGCCAGCGCCGCTGCTCCAGCAGCCAGCCCATGTAATCGAGGTGATACTTGATCGCGGACAGGCCCGCCTTGACCGTCTTGCTATCCGGATATCCTTCCTTGCGGACCTTCTTCCAGACCCGCTCGCCCATGATCCGCTGCGTGACTTCGGTGTTGAACTTGTCGTCGAACCACGAGCACAGGCGGCGCACCTCGTAGCGTGCGGCGGGATCGCGCGGCATCAGTGGCGCGTCAGCATGCGTCTCGTCGATATATTCGCAGATCGCCTGACTCTCGGCCATCATCATGCCGTCCATCTTCAGCACCGGCACCTTGCCCGCCGGGTTGCGACGGAGGAAATCGGCCTGCTGCTCCCAGTATCGTTCCTCGACCAGTTCCACCTCCAGCTTCTTCTCGGCGAGCGTGAGGCGGACCTTGCGGCAGAACGGGGAGAGGGCGACATGGTAGAGGCGGATCATCGGGGCGACGCTCGCAATTCTCGTTGGGGATTTGGGGGAAGTGATAACGGCGGGCGCGGGCGGGTTCAATGGCGACGAGCCCGCTGATGGGCGCTCCCTTGCCGGGAGGGCGCGCGGGCCGCGTGGGGCGGATGCCTCCGGCGGGGATATTTTTCCCAAGCCGAAAGGAGCGCTCAGCGCCGGGATATCGGTTTGGACTTCGGTTTCGGGGCGGGTAGGGAGGCCGTCAGAAACTTTTACGCGCGCGCAGCGCCGCTTGGATCGTGCCGTCGTCGAGATAGTCCAACTCGCCCCCGATCGGCACGCCCTGGGCGAGGCTGGTGACCGCGATGCCGCGCCCTTCGAGCGCCTCGGCGATGTAATGGGCGGTCGTCTGACCCTCGACGGTGGCGTTGAGGGCGAGGATCACCTCGGTGATGCCTTCCTCTGTGGCGCGTTCGAGCAGGTCGGGGATGCGAAGGTCTTCCGGGCCGATCGCATCGAGCGCGGAGAGCGTGCCGCCAAGGACGTGATAGCGGCCCTTGAAGGCGTGGCCGCGCTCCATCGCCCAGAGATCGGCCACATTCTCGATCACGCAGATCTCGCCGGTGGCGCGTTTCGGGTCTTCGCAGATGTCGCAGATCGGCGCGGTGGAGATATTGCCGCAGCGCTGGCATTCGCGCGCGCTGCGGGCGACCCCGGCCATCGCCTCGGCCAAGGGGCCCATCAGCTGCGCGCGTTTCGAGATCAGATGCAGCACCGCACGCCGGGCGGAGCGGGGGCCAAGCCCCGGCAGCCGCGCCATAAGGGCGATCAGCGCCTCTATATCGTCGCGCGCGCCGCTCATAGGATCAGACCGGTAGGTCCATGTTCTCGGGCAGGCCCAATTCGCGCAGAAGGCGTTTCTGCTCTTCCTGCTCGCGGAACTTTGCCTTTTCCTGCGTGTCCTTGATCGCAGCGAGGATCAGGTCTTCGACGACTTCCTTCTCGGACGCCTGCAGGATCGAGGGATCAATGGAGAGCCCGGTCAATTCGCCCTTCGCGGTGGCGCGGGCCTGTACGAGACCGGCCCCGGCCTCGCCGGTGACGACGATGGATTTGAGCTCTTCCTGGAGCTGACCCATCTTCTCCTGCATTTCCTTGGCGGCCTTCATCATCTTGGCCATGTCGCCCATGGCGCCCAATCCCTTGAACATCGCTTTCTCCGTCACGTTTGGCTTGAGTGAGAAATACGCATCGCTGCGCGGAGGAACAAGGGACAAGCTGGGAAAACGGCGCGGCAGGGACCGCGCGTGCGATCGCGCGGGACCGCCCCCGGCGCGGCTCAGCCTTCCTCGAAGGGATCCCATTCGTCTTCGACCTCGGCCAGGGCCTCGGCCTCGATCGCGGTGGTGTCTTCCTCGGGCAGGATTTCGATCTTCGCGCCGGGGAAGCGTGCGAATATCTCTGCGACCAGCGGGTTCTTCATCGCCTCGGCCTCGGCCTTCGCGAGCTCTTCCGCCTTCACCTCGGCTATGGTCGGCGCGCCGCCTTCGGAGACGACCGAGACGCCCCAGCGCGCGCCGGTCCAGCCCTGCAGCCTTGCCGAAAGCGTCGCGGCGAGGTCGCGCGAGGCCTGTGGGGTCGGTTCGAACTCGATCCGGCCGGGGCGGTAATTCACGAGGCGCAGGTTGCTCTCGACCTCCAGCAGCAGGGTCATGTCGCGCATCCGGGCGATCAGGTCGACCACGTCGTCGAAACTGGCGAAACGGGCAAGCGCGTCGGCCATCGGATCGTGTTGTTGGGCAGGGGCGGCGGCGGCAACAGCGCCGCCACCGGCACGCCGGGCGCGCAGCGTCGCGCCATGCACCGGCCCGGTCGAAGGCGCGGGGCCCCGGCCTGCCGCTTGGGTCTGGGTGTTGCCTTGCTGGATCTTCTTGATCAGCGTTTCCGGGTCGGGCAGGTCAGCCACATGGGTCATGCGGATCACGGCCATTTCGGTCGCCATCATCGCATTGGGCGCGCCTGCGACTTCTTCGAGCGCCTTGAGCAGCATCTGCCAGAGCCGCGACAGCACACGCATCGGAAGCGCGGCCGCCATCTCCTGACCGCGATTGCGTTCCTCGGGCGGAACGGTCGGGTCTTCGGCGGCTTCGGGCGTGACCTTGATGACGGAGACCCAATGGGTGATCTCGGCCAGATCGCGCATGATCGCCATCGGATCGGCGCCGTCGGCATATTGCGCGGCAAGCTCGGTCAGCGCCTCGGCGGCCTGACCGTGCAGGATCATGTCGAAGAGATCGAGGACGCGGGCCCGGTCGGCCAGACCCAGCATCGCGCGGACCTGTTCCGCCGTAGTCTCGCCTGCGCCATGCGCGATCGCCTGATCGAGCAGCGAGGTCGCATCCCGCGCGGAGCCTTCGGCGGCGCGGGTGATCAGCGCGAGCGCGTCATCGGCGATCTCGGCACCTTCCGCATCGGCGATCCGGCGCAGCAGCGCGATCATCTCCTCGGGCTCGATCCGGCGCAGGTCGAAGCGCTGGCAGCGCGAGAGCACGGTGACGGGCACCTTGCGGATCTCGGTGGTGGCAAAGATGAACTTCACATGGGCGGGCGGTTCCTCGAGCGTCTTCAGGAGCGCGTTGAACGCGCTCGTCGACAGCATGTGAACCTCATCGATGATATAGACTTTGTAGCGCGCCGAGGCCGCCCGGTAATGCACGCTCTCGATGATCTCGCGGATGTCGCCCACACCGGTGCGCGAGGCGGCGTCCATCTCCATCACGTCGACATGGCGGCCTTCCATGATCGCGCGGCAATGTTCGCACACGCCGCAGGGATCGGTCGTGGGGGTGCCGTTGCCGTCGGGGCCGATGCAGTTCAGCCCTTTGGCGATGATCCGCGCCGTGGTGGTTTTCCCGGTGCCGCGAATCCCGGTCATGATGAAGGCCTGCGCGATCCGGTCGGCCGCAAAGGCGTTCTTGAGCGTGCGCACCATCGGTGCCTGTCCGATCAGATCGGCAAAGGTCTCGGGGCGGTACTTGCGGGCGAGAACCTGATATTGGGTGTCGGTCATCGAAGCTCCGGTATCATAAGCAGCCGCCAGACTAGGCGCCCCGGGCGTCGACGTCCACCCGGCTCATTCCCACTCCATCTGGCTGAATACCGCCTGCGCGTTGCGTTTGGCGAGCGTGTCGAAGTCCGCGAGATATTCGAATTGCGACTGGTCCACGTCGACCGAGCCGATGATGTCGCCGCCGTCATCGATATAATCGGCCATCCGGCTGCGCAGATTGGTCAGGTAATCATAGGTGTCGCGAGTCGCCGTCGCGAGATCGGTGGCGGGGCCGTGGCCGGGAACGACATGGGTGGGCTCATAGGCGGCCATCGCCTCGAAGGCTTCGACCCAGCCTTTCGAGGACGACATGTCGAGCACGCCGAGGATGCGGCCCACGAAGACGATATCGCCGGTGAACATCACTTTTTCCGCAGGCAGCCAGACGAAGCTGTCGCCAGGAGTGTGGGCCGGGCCGGGATGGGTAATCTCGATCTCGCGCCCGCCGAGGGTGAGCGTGTAGCGTTCGTCGAAGGTGGTGTCCGCGTAGACCGGCTCCGTGCCGGCGAGCGCGTCCTTGCCGACCAGCGCGTCGAGCATCGTCAGTTCCAGCGAGGCGCGGGCCTTCTGGTCGGCGAGCGCATCCGCCGAGGTGATGATCTCGGCGCCATGCTCTTTCCAGTAACCATTGCCGAGCCAGCGGTGATCCTGCCCACCGGTGTCGATCACGAATTTCACCGGCTGATCGGTCAGCGTGCCGATCACCTCGTCGAGCGCCGCCGCCCCTTGTAGGTGCCGCCCGCATCCACCAGCACCGCGCCCTCATCCGTGACGATCAGCCCGAAGGTCGCGTTATTGCCGAGGTTCTCGGCATCGCGCTGCCCGAAGGGGCCCTCGATCGCATAGGTGTTCGGTGCGACTTCGACGGCGGTAAGCGTCCCGGCAAAGAGCGGCACAGGCAGAATGGCCAGAGCGGCCAGAGCAAAACGAAACATGGTGAAACCTCCCCTTTGACGGGAAGCTTAACGCGGCGACATCAGCCCACAATCGGGCATGGTGACGCGCCGACAAGTTTGGTGCGTTTCGTGGAGGAGGAGGGGGGTGAGAGGCTGGACAGCGACCCAAGCGGGGCTCGTTGCGGCTGCTTCCTTCCGGACCTGACCGGGTTGGCGAGGCGCTCGCCCGCGCCAACCTCTCGAGGGGCGATATAGGAAACTCGGATCAGATTCGCAAGCGTTGTGCGGCAAGACTTCGCGGGGAGAGGGGGCGCTGCCCCCTCGACGCGTCCGCGCCTCACCCCCGGGATATTTCGGCCAAGCCGAAAAGGGGAGGGGACGTGCGGCTCCGGCCTATTCGGGCTGGAAGCCGTGGATCAACTGGCGCAGGCCGATCAACCCGCCGATCACGATGGAGGCCAGCGTGACGGGCGCGGAGAAGGCGAGCACGGCCATCGCGCTTACCCCCTGGCCGATGGAGCAGCCGACGGCGATCGTGCCGCCGATGCCCATCAGGGCGGCGCCGCTGACCTGACGGCCCAGTTCGCGCGGATCTTCGCAGGCTTCCCATTTGAAGAGGCCGCGAATGGCCGAGCCGAGGAAGGCCCCGCCGAGAACGCCCGCGACGAGCCCGACGGAGAAGGTGAGCCCTCCCGCGGTGGAGGTCATGAAATACAGGATCGTGCGCCCAAGCGGGGCGGTGAAGGAGGGGGCCTCGACGCCGGTCGCGCCCATGCTCTCTCTGAAGAGGTAGGAGGTGCCGACGAAGCACCAGACCACGGCAAGTCCCGCAGCCACGCCCCAGGCGAGCCGGCGTTTGTCTGCGCGCAGCGGCTGATAGCTCAGCGCCCATGCGAGGAAGCCTGCGGCGACGGGCAGGGCGAAGGTCAGCGGCGGCAGCCCGGTCCGCGCCGAGAGCCAATGCGCGATGCCTTGAGGGGAGGTGGCGGCCTGCTGGTCGAAGATCAGCAGGCGCAGATGCGCGAGGGGGCCGGACAGCGTCACGAAGGCGAAAATCCCCATCACGACGACGATCACCATCGCGCGCAGGTCGCCGCCGCCGAAACGCACCAGCGCCCCGAAGCCGCAATTTCCGGCGAGCGCCATGCCGTAGCCGAAGACCAGCCCGCCCACGATCGAGGCCAAGGGCGACCACTTGATCGTTTGATAGAAGCTGTGGGTGATGTCGGCATAACCCAGAGCCTCGGCTAGGAAGGCGCCGGAGATCGCGACACCCAGCACCACGCCCCAAAGGCGCAGACGCCTCTGGTCATCGCCATAGGCGGCGCTTTCCAGTGCGCCGAGGGTGCAGAAATCGCCCAGGCGCGCGGCGAGGCCGAGAATCATACCGCCGAGCGCCCCGACCAGGGCCGCCATGGCGCCCATCGGAATCTGTTCCATTGCCCTTCTCCCCCCGGATCACTCAGCGTCCGGTCTCATGGCTCACCGCGTTCCGTCGGTGGCGCAGAACATATCGTAAATCGTTTCGACAAGGCGGCGCGCGCGCGGGTCCGAGAGCGTGTAGTAGATCGCCTTGCCTTCGCGGCGCGCGCTGACGAGTCCCTCGAGACGCAGCCGCGCCAATTGCTGGCTGACCGCGGCCTGGCGCGATTCCAGCAGGTTTTCCAGCTCGGTCACCGATTTCTCGCCCGAACTGAGATGGCACAAGATCATCAGCCGTCCCTCATGGGCGAGCGCCTTCATGAGGTTGGAGGCGTCTTGTGCGCGATCGAGTAGCTCTTCTGCATCCATGCGGGCACATCTCGACTCGGCCGTGGCAGAGGCAAGCTTTTCGGCATGACCGTCAGGCACCAGATGCCGCACCGCATCGTCCTTCCTTGGAGCCGCGCGCAGCGCGACCGTATTAATCGAATGTTTCAGGCTTTAGCATGACGATTCGCCGGAACAAAGCCCGAGAGAACAAAAACCCGCACGGGGCGGGCCAAAAGCACGCACATCAAACCTCAGTTTGAGGGGGGCTGATAGTCCGCGCCATTCTTTTTCAGGGCCTGATCCAGCAGCCCCCAGAAGAAGTCCTCGCTCGCATAGCCTTCGATGCGGGCGACTTCGACCCCGTCCTGCAGCAGGATGAAGGTCGGTGTGAAGAGCGGTTTGCCCCCGGTGATCGTGATGTCGTCAGGGAAGGGCTTGTGCAGATCGACCCGCTGCAGGGGCGCGGTCTTGCCCTCGGGGGTCTTGGGGTAGATCGGCGCGAGGTCGTTGTTCCACATGCGGCAATAGACGCAGCCGACCTGCTCGACCATCAGGAGGCGAAACTCGCTCTCGGCCTTGGCTTCTTCGGTCGCGGAGCCGACATCGGTCGTCGTCTCGGCGGATTGCGACGTGGCGTCGGCCCCCGCGGCGTCGGCCCATGAGGCGTGGCCCGTCGCGCTCAGCGAAATCGCCAGCGCCGCAGCCATGGAAATCGTATGCCAAACAATGCGGAACATTGACGGACCCCTTTTTACATATAAAGATCGTAATGTGTTTGACGGGCCCCTTCAAGGACGGTTGGGAGACCGAGGCCATATAGGCTAGGGCGCGTCACGAGGGAGGAAACAGTGCCGATCGATATTACCTATGGCGGGGCGTTTTTTGCCGGCCTGCTGTCTTTTCTGACGCCGTGCATCTTGCCGATGGTGCCGTTCTACCTGTCCTACATGGCCGGGCTGTCGATGTCGGAGCTGCGCGGTGACGGCAAGATCGCCCCCGGTGCGCAGGCGCGGATGGTCGCCTCTTCGGTCGCTTTCGCGTTGGGCGTGACCACGATCTTCGTGCTGATGGGGATGGGAGCCACTGCGCTCGGGGCCGCGTTCCGCGAATGGATGGGACCGCTGAGCTGGGTGGCAGCCGCGATCCTTCTCGTCTTCGGTCTGCATTTCCTCGGCGTGATCCGGATCCCATTCCTCTATCGCGAGGCCCGGATGGAGGCGAAGACCGATCCGACGACCTTCCTTGGCGCTTACGTGATGGGGCTCGCCTTCGGCTTCGGCTGGACGCCCTGTGTGGGCCCAGCGCTCGCCGCCATCCTTATGGTGGCGTCGGGGATGGGGGATATATCGAAGGGCGGGCTGCTGCTTTTTGCCTACGGGATCGGGATGACCTTGCCCTTCATCATCGCGGCCTTCTTCACGCGGCCCTTCCTCGCGCTCATGGCAAAGCACCGCGCCAAGCTCGGCTATGTCGAGAAGGCGATGGGGGTTATGCTGATCCTGTTCGCGGTTCTCATCGTGACCGGGGGGCTGCGCTACATTGGTGAGTTTCTGATCGACGTCATGCCGAGCGGGAGTCTTGGCTGAGGATCTGTTTCAAGGGAGGACGATTATGCGTCATTTTCTGACTGCCGCTTTCACCGCGGCGATGCTGGCCCTGCCGGGTCACGCCGCCGAGATGGGCGATGACGGGTTGCACAAGGAGCCGTGGTTCCACGACACGTTCAAGGACATGTCGGACGATCTCGCGACGGCCAATGACGAGGGCAAGCGCTTCATGGTCATCTGGGAGCAGCGCGGCTGCCTCTACTGCAAGAAGATGCACGAGGAGGTCTTCTCCGATCCCGAAATCGCGCAATACATCACCGACAACTACTATGTCGTGCAGATGAACCTGTTCGGCGATGTCGAAGTGACCGATTTCGACGGCGAGGCTCTGCCCGAAAAAGAGATGGCGATGAAGTGGGGCGTGATGTTCACGCCGACCATGATGTTCTTCCCCGAAGAGGCCTCCGATCAGCCCGCCAACAAGCAGGCCGTTGCACAGATGCCGGGCGCTTTCGGCAAGGGTACGACGATGGCTTTGCTCGAGTGGGTAAAGACTCACGGCTACGAGAGTGGCGTGAATTTTCAGAAGTACGTTGCCGACAAAGTTATGGCGAAGTGATCGCGAGTTTCGCGAATCTGACAGAGTCGTGATCTCGTGCTCGCGGGCGCAGCATTCGTGCTGCGCCCGCGAATGTTTCTGATTTCGCTTAAGAAATCTTGGGTATGCTGCGGTATACGCCGATATGTTCCGGAGAACATATTGGAAAATATGCGGATTTTTGAATTTATCCATTGCGCCGCTGTGATGCGCTCGCTTAAAAGTGAGTCAGGGAGAGAATTTGGGAGGACTTCTATGAAACGCCACGTTGCGTGGGCCGCAATGGCCGCCACCTTCGCAGCCAGCGCCGCGATCGCAGAAACCGCGCCGATGGATGTCAAATTCACCGATGTGGGCGCGGTGACCGAGTCGCTGACCGGTCAGCCGGGCGATCCCGCAAAGGGCGCAGAAGTCGCGGCGACCAAGTCGCTGGGCAACTGCGTGGCCTGCCATAAGGTCTCGGCGCTCGACGCGTCGTTCCAAGGTAATGTCGGCCCGGAGCTGAACGGCGCGGGCGACCGTTGGGACGAGTCGCAGCTGCGCGGCATCGTCGTCGACGCCAAGCACACCTTCGAAGGCACGGTAATGCCGGCGATGTACAAAACCGGTCCCTTCATTCGCCCCGGCGACGGGTACACCGGCAAGGCTGCGCCTGCCGATCTGCCGCCGATCTTGAATGCACAACAGGTTGAGGATGTGGTCGCTTTCTTGATGACCCTCAAGGACGAGTGACCCTCTGAACGACAAACCCGAGAGGAGAAGATACAACATGACCATGACCAGACGTGACGCGCTGGCGCTGGCGATGGGCGGCGTTGCCGCTTCCATGCTGCCGCTGCCCGCGCTGGCCGATGCCGGTGCTGACGCCATCGCCAAGTTCACCGGCGGCGCAGATGCCGCAATGGGTGACGGCGTCACCCTGACCGCGCCGGAAATCGCCGAGAACGGGAATACCGTTCCGATCTCCGTCGATGCGCCCGGCGCAACCGAGATCGCGGTCTTCGCGCCCGGCAACCCGACGCCCGACGTCGTGACCTTCAAGTTCGGTCCGCTGGCCGGCTCGCAGATGGCCTCGACCCGGATTCGCCTCTCGAAGACCCAGGACGTCATCGCTGTCGCCAAGATGGCCGACGGCAGCTACGTCCAGGCGAAATCGACCGTGAAGGTCACCATCGGCGGCTGCGGCGGCTAATTTTTTCGGTATCTGAGGAGACAAGACCATGAAAGGCGTGAGACCCCGCGTAAAAGTGCCGAAAAAAGCTTCGGCCGGTGACACGATCACCATCAAGACCCTGATCTCGCACCCGATGGAATCGGGTCAGCGCAAGGACAAGGACGGCAACGTCATCCCGCGCGAGATCATCAATCGCTTCACCTGCGACTTCAACGGCGAGAACGTCATCGACGTCACCCTCGAGCCGGCGATCTCGACGAACCCCTACATCGAATTCGAGGCGAAAGTCCCGGAATCGGGTGAGTTCAAGTTCACCTGGTACGATGATGACGGTTCGACCTACGAAGACAGCCAGAAGATCGAAGTGAGCTGATCGGCCGAACGGCCAGCGGCGCGTGAGGGAGCGCGCCGCCTCACCAAGAACAGAGAACCGCGCCTGTTTGGGGAGATCGATGGGCGCGGGGCACACCCAGGGAGGACACAGAATATGACGTTGCGCACCAGCCGCACCATCCTTGCCGCCACTGCAGCCTTCGCGCTCAGCACCGCGGCGCTGCACGCCGAAATGGCGGATGACGAGCTCGTCATCAACGGCGACACCCCGATCACGGTGAAGGCGCCCGCCGCCGATCACCTCAAAGGGCATCTCGACGAGGTCTATTCCGGCTGGCTCTTCCGCACGGACGAGACCCGCGCGATGGAACAGGACGACTTCGACAACCCGATCATGATCTTTGCCGAGCAGGGCCAGGAAGCCTGGTCGACCGCCGACGGCTCCGAGGGCAAATCCTGCGCGGATTGCCACGGCGACATCAGCGAAGGCATGAAGGGCGTGCGCGCCTCGATGCCTAAGGTGAACGAAGCCGGCAAGCTGTGGTCGGTCGAGGATTACATCAACGATTGCCGCACCAACCGCATGGGCGCCGAAGCCTGGGGTTGGGACAGCGCTCCGATGCACAACATGACCACCGCGATCGCGGTCGAGTCGCGTGGCATGCCGGTTGCGGTCAAGATCGACGGCGAGGCCAAGCCTTTCTGGGAGAAAGGCAAGGAGATGTACTACACCCGCTATGGCCAGCTCGAGCTGTCCTGCGCGTCGTGCCACGAAGAGAACTACGGCAACTACATCCGCGCTGACCATCTTAGCCAGGGCCAGATCCAGGGCTTCCCGACCTACCGTCTGAAGAACGCGGGCGTCGTGTCGATCCACAACCGCTTCAAGGGCTGCATCCGCGACACGCGCGCGGAAACCTACAGCCCCGGTTCGGACGAGTTCCGTAATCTCGAACTCTACGTCGCTTCGCGCGGCCTGGGTCTCGACATCGAGGGTGGCGGCGTCCGTCCCTGACCTGTGAATTGATGCGCGGGGCAGGGCCTCCCTGTCCCGCGCGTTTCGTTTCAACATATTCAAAATTTCATATCTGTCTGAATTCGTTTGTCTATTTACCCGAATGAAACGACCGCCGGGCGCACTGGCCCGGTGAGAAGAAGGAGACACATCGCATGATATCCCGGCGGGAATTTCTTCAGGCGAGCTTGGCCGCCTCGACCATCCTCGGTGCTTCGGGCCTGTCGCGCTGGTCGCGCGCCATGGCGCAGCAGTCGATTACCCAAGACCAGCTCCTGCAGTTCGAGCCGCTGGGCAATGTCACGCTGATCCACATCACCGACATCCACGCGCAAGCGATGCCGATCTATTTCCGCGAGCCGGAAATCAACCTCGGCGTGGGTGGGGCGAAGGGACGTCCGCCGCACGTCACCGGCGCGGATTTCCTCAAGATGTTCAACATCGAGCCGAACACGCCCGATGCCTACGCGCTGACCTACGAGAACTTCACCGATCTCGCCAAGAGCTACGGCAAGATGGGTGGCATGGACCGCGTGGCGACCGTCGTGAAGGCGATCAAGGCCGAACGCCCCGACGCGCTGATCCTCGATGGCGGCGACACCTGGCACGGTTCGATGGTCGCGCTGAAGACCAAGGGCCAGAACATGGTCGACATCATGAACAAGCTCGGCGTCGAGGCGATGACCTCGCACTGGGAATGGACCTATGGCCAGGACCGGGTGAACGAGATCGTCGACGGCCTTCCCTTCCCCTTCCTCGGTGCGAATATCTTCGACGCCGAATGGGACGAGCCCGCTTACGAACCCTACAAGATCTTCGAGCGCAACGGCACGCAGATCGCGGTCATCGGTCAGGCCTTCCCCTACATGCCGATCGCGAACCCCGGCTGGATGTTCCCCGACTACTCCTTCGGCATCCGCGAAGAGCGTATGCAGGCGATGGTCGACGAGGTTCGTGCGAAGGGCGTCGATCTGGTCGTCTGCCTGTCGCATAACGGCTTCGACGTGGACCACAAGATGGCGAGCCGCGTGAAGGGCATCGACGTGATCCTCACCGGTCACACCCACGACGCCGTTCCGGAGCCGATCCTCGTAGGCGAGACGATCCTGATCGCCTCGGGTTCGAACGGCAAATTCGTCTCCCGCGTCGATCTCGACGTGCGCGACGGCAAGATGATGGGCTTCCGCCACAAGCTGATCCCGATCTTCTCCGACGTGATCGAGCCCGACAAGGAGATGACCGACGTCATCATGGGCCATCGCGAGCCCTACAAGGCCGAACTCGAGGAAGTCGTGGGCGAGACCAACTCGCTGCTCTATCGCCGCGGCAACTTCAACGGCACCTGGGACGACCTGATCTGCGAGGCGATGCTCGAAGAGCGTGACGCCGAGATCGCGATGAGCCCGGGCGTGCGCTGGGGACCGTCGCTGATCCCCGGTCAGAAAATCACCATGGAAGACGTGCTCAACGCCACTTCGATGACCTATGGCGAGAACTATCGCTCCGAAATGTCGGGCGAGATGATCAAGACCATCCTCGAGGACGTGGCCGACAACATCTTCAACTCCGACCCCTACTACCAGCAGGGTGGGGACATGGTTCGAGTGGGTGGCATGGGTTACCACATCGACGTTTCGAAGCCGATCGGCGAGCGGATTTCCAACATGACGCTGCTGAAGGACGGCTCCGATATCGACCCGGCACGCAACTATGTCGTGACGGGCTGGGCCTCGGTCAACGAAGGTACCGAAGGGCCGCAGATCTGGGACGTGATCGCCGATCACCTGCGCAAGATCAAAACCGTTGACTTGAAACCGAATGACTCGGTGGTCGTGACCGGCATCTGAGCCGGTCCCGCCCGTCGATGATTACGCCCCGCAGGGGGTTAGAGACTGGAGGAAAACACATGGACGACAAGGAACGCCAGGGCAACCCGGCCACCAATGCCGCCCTCAGCCGCCGCGGATTCCTCCGCGCAGGGGCTGCGGTCGGTGCGATGGCCGCAGGGGCTGGTGCCGCGCGCGCAGAACAGCAACCCGATCCGTTGATCACCGAAGTTCAGCCTTGGGCTTCGGGCTGGGGCGACGGCGTCGATGCCACCCCCTACGGCCTGCCGATCGAATTCGAAGATGACGTCATCCGCCGCAATGTCGGCTGGCTGACCGCGGACGTGATCTCGTCGATCAACTTTACGCCGATCCACGCCCTCGACGGCACGATCACTCCCACCGGCTGCGCCTTCGAGCGTCACCATTCGGGCGCGATCGAACTGAAGAAGGAAGACTACCGTCTGATGATCAACGGCCTCGTCGACAAGCCGCTGGTCTTCACCTACGAGGATCTGGAGCGTTTCCCGCGTGTGAACCGCACCTACTTCCTCGAATGCGCCGCGAACTCGGGCATGGAATGGGCCGGTGCCCAGCTCAACGGCGCGCAGTTCACCCAGGGCATGATCCACAACATGCAATATTCGGGCATCCCGCTGCGGACGCTGCTCGAAGAAGCGGGGATCACCAATCTCGGCGACCAGATCAAGGACAAGTGGGTCTATGCCGAAGGCGCCGACGCGTCCTCGAACGGCCGCTCGATCCCGCTGGAGAAAGCGCTCGACGACTGTCTCGTAGCCATCAAGGCGAATGGCGAGGCGCTGCGCAAGGAGCACGGTTATCCGGTGCGCCTCGTGGTACCGGGTTTCGAAGGCAACATGTGGGTGAAGTGGCTGCGTCGTCTCGAAGTCACCGACGAGGCCGTGCAGTCGCGCGAAGAAACCTCGAAATACACCGACACGCTCGCCGACGGCACGTCGCGCAAGTGGACCTGGGTCATGGACGCCAAATCGGTCGTCACCTCGCCCAGCCCGCAGATGCCGATCAAGCACGGCAAGGGCCCGCTGGTCATCACCGGCATGGCCTGGTCGGGTCGCGGTCACATCACCAAGGTCGACGTTTCGCTCGACGGCGGCGCGAACTGGCAAGAGGCCCGTCTGGCCGAGCCGGGCGCCGACAAGGCGGTCTCGCGCTTCTATCTCGAGATCGACTGGGACGGTTCGGAAATGCTCCTGCAGTCCCGCGCTACCGATTCCACCGGCTACGTTCAGCCGACCAAGGACGCGCTGCGCGCGATCCGCGGGGAGAATTCGGTCTATCACAACAACGGTATCCAGACCTGGTGGGTCAAGGAAAACGGGGAGTCCGAGAATGTCGAAGTGTCGTCGTAATCTGCTGCTGGCCACGCTTCTGGCCGCTCCGCTCGTCGCGACGCCCGCCCTGGCCGAGAAATTCGGTCTGGGACGCGAAGCGCTGCCCGAGGAAATCAACGCCTGGACCGTCGAGGTCTTCCCCGATGGCAAGAACCTTCCCGAAGGCTCGGGTTCGGTCGCCGACGGTGAAAAGATCTTCGCCGACAACTGCGCGGTCTGCCATGGCGACTTCGCCGAGGGCGTCGACAACTGGCCGAAACTGGCCGGGGGCGAAGGGACGCTGGCCAACAAGGACCCGGTGAAAACCGTCGGTTCCTACTGGCCCTACCTGTCCACCGTCTGGGACTATGCGCACCGCTCGATGCCGTTCGGCAACGCGCAAACGCTGACCGTCGACGAGACCTATGCCATCGTCGCCTACATTCTCTACTCGAACTACCTCGTGGAAGACGATTTCGTCCTCACGAAGGATAACTTCCTCGACGTGGAGATGCCGAACGCGGACGGGTTCATCGTGGATAACCGCGACGAGGTCGAAGTGCCGAAGTTTTCGGAAGCCGCTTGCATGAGCGACTGTAAGACCGACGTGCACATCACCAAGAAAGCCACCGTGCTCGACGTGACGCCCAACCAAGGCGGCGGCGAAGATACGGCGGCTGCGGACGATAGCGCTCCGGCCGACGTCGTCGTCGCAGGCGACGCTACCCAGAGCGACGCGGCCGAGGCGATGGCGCAGGACGCTCCGGCGGCGGCGCAGGTGGAGAAAACCACCTCCGAGCCGAAGGAGACGCTCTCTGCCGATCCGGCGCTGGTCGAGGCTGGCGAGAAGGTCTTCAAGAAGTGCAAGGCCTGCCACCAAGTCGGCGAAGATGCGAAGAACCGCGTCGGCCCGGTGCTCAACAACCTGATCGGTCGTCAGGCCGGGACGGCTGATGGGTTCAAATACTCGAGCGCGATGAAGCAGCACGGTGAAGACGGTCTGATCTGGACCGAACAGACGGTCGAGGAATATCTCGCCGACCCGAAGGGCTACATTCCGAAGAACCGGATGTCCTTCGCCGGCCTGAAGGACCCCGAAGACGTCAAGGCGGTGCTCGCCTATATCGAAAGCCAAGGTGGCTAAGACCCTCCCCGGGCGGGGGCCTCGGCTCCCGCTCACTTAAACCGACAGGGCCCTTCCGCCTGATCGTGTTTCGACGCCCGCGCTCCCCGCGGGCGTCTTTTCGTTTCTGCGCCACCGCGAGGACTGCCTTCGCCTGGCGCACTTGCACCCCGGCGCCCCCCGGGCATAGTTGGGCAAAAGCGAAGGGAGAGGGCATGGATCTGGATGCACGCGCACGCGAGCTGTTCGATATCGGAGTGAAGGCGGCCGATCCAGCGGCGGGTGTGTCCCGCGCGATGGGATGGGCGATGGAGACCCCGCCGGGGCCGGGCGGGCGCTGGCAGGTGATCGCGCTCGGCAAGGCGGCGCTGGCGATGAGTGCTGCGGCGCTGGAGGCTTTGCCCGAAGATGCGCAAGCGCTCGTCGTGACCAATCCCGAGAATGCCGAAGCGGCCGCGCCTCGTGCGGGTGTCACGCTGATCGCGGGCGATCACCCTGTGCCGGGGGAGGGCAGTGAACGGGCAGGGCGCGCGATCCTGCAGTGCCTGCAAGCCTGTGGCCCGGAGGATCGCGTTCTTGCGCTGATTTCCGGTGGCGGCTCCGCGCTCGCGGTCGCACCCGCAGAGGGGCTGAGCCTGTCGGACAAAGCCGAGGTCAGCCGACTTCTCCTCGGTTGCGGGGCCGATATCACGCAGATGAACCTGATCCGCCAGCAGCTGTCGCAGCTCAAGGGCGGCGGCTGGCTGTTCGCTTGCGCGGCCCCCGTGACGGGGCTGATCCTTTCAGATGTGCCGGGCGATGATCTGCGCGTCATCGCCTCGGGGCCCACTGTCGAGCCGATCGGCACGCGGGCCGAGGCAGCGCAGCTGTGCCGTGATCTCGGGATCTGGGACGCTTTGCCCGCGCCTGTGCGGGCGCATCTGGAAGCCTCCGGCGCGGAGCCAGCTCTGCCTGCGGCGCGCAACCGTCTGATCGGGGCGAACGGGCTGTCGGTCGCGGCGATGGTGTCGGCCGGAGCCGAGGCCGCGCCCTTCGCGCTCGACGGGGACGTGGCCGACCTTGCGCCGCAGATCGTGGCCCTTCTGCGCGATATGCCCTCAGGGGCGCTCGTCATGGGGGGCGAGACCACCGTGACGATCAAGGGCGACGGGCTGGGCGGTCGCAATCAGGAACTGGCGCTGCGGGTGGCTTGTGTGGCGGAGGCGGCGGGTCTCGAGGGTGATTGGCGCTTCCTGTCGGGCGGTACCGATGGCCGCGATGGGCCGACGGATGCGGCGGGCGGTCTGGTGGGGCCGGGGACCTGCGCGGCGGCGCGGGCGGCTGGCGTCGATTGCGACGCGGCGCTCGCCCGCAATGACAGCTATCACGTCCTGCAGGCGGCGGATGCACTGCTGATGACGGGAGCGACCGGCACGAATGTGGCCGATCTTGCGGTTCTGGTGAAAGGCTAGCTTAGCCGCGCTCTGCTTCGGCAGAGCGCATCATCGGGCGCAGACGGAGATAGGCTTCGCGGATGACGGCGACGGTGATGATCGCAAGCGCGAAGGTGTCGAAGGCAACCATGGGCGTTTTCCTCGTAACGAAGCCTGGAGGGCCGAGCCTGAACGGCGGCCACCTTGGGACCCTCGACAAAGATTGAGGCGCAAAAAAGGCACGATCACGGCGATTGAGGGCCGGGTCCGCTTAGCGTTCGAGGATCAGCGTGCCCCGCGCGAATTCCACTTTCGCGAAGCGGGTGAGGTAGGTCATCCCCAGCAGTGACGTGTCCATCGATCCGCGATTGACCACGGCGCGCAGGTTGCTGTCGTGGATCGGGCCCAAATCGAAGCGCTCCAGCCGCACCGGCGCAGTCGCGACGATGCCGTTGGCTGTGCGCGCCTGCCCGATATAGGCGAGATCGGCGGTCTTGATGCCTGCGCGCTCGGCGGCGCGCTGGGTCAGGACGATCTGGCTCGCGCCGGTATCGACGACGAAGCGGATCGGCGTGCCGTTGACCTCGGCGGTGAGGTAGTAATGCCCGTCGGGCGCTTGCGGCACTTCGATCCGGCCATCGCGCATCACGGCCTGATCGGGGATCGAGACCTGTCGCTGGATGTCGGTCCAAAGCCCGACCGCGGCGAGCGTGCCCAGAAAGATCAGCCCCCAGATCGCGGTCTGTTGCAGCGTGCGCCCCGGACGGCGACGGATTTCCAGCAGGAAATACCCGCCCACGGCGACGAGCAGGAGGCCCAGATAGACGAGCCGTCCCCAATTCTCGCTGATGATCGTCTCGACCATGATCCTCGTTACCCCTACCAACCTAATTCAGATAGGATCGCCTGCGCGGCTTTCCCAGAGGGCGGATTGCCTCAGCTTACCGGGCTCCCGCCCATCAGCCCCGCGCCATGCAGCCCGTCGAGGATGAACTGGATCGCCAGCGCCGCCAACAGCATCCCCAGAAGCCGGGTGACGACCATCGTGCCGGTGCGACCCAGCGCGCGCTCGATCGGCGTGGCGAGCAGGAACATCACGAAGACGCAGCAAAGCACCAGCAGCATCATCGCGATGATGACCACGACATGCAGCCAGTCGCCGCCCTCGCGGCCGGCCAGCAGGATCATCGTCGCCATCGCGCCGGGCCCGGCGAGAAGGGGCGTCGCCAGAGGGAATACGGAAGGGTCTGTTTCGGGGTCGGCCTCGTGCTCCTCGCCCTGCGCCTCGCGGCGTTTGGTGCGGCGTTCGAACAGCATGTCGAGTGCAGTGAGGAACAGCAGCACCCCGCCCGCGATGCGGAATGCGGGCATGGAGATGCCGATCCCGGCGAGGATCTTGTCGCCGAAGATGCCGAACAAGGTCAGCAGCACGGCGGCTATGATGAGGGCGCGCAGGGCGATGCGCAGTCGCGCGCGATGGCTTTCGCCCAAGGTCAGTGCGATGAAGACCGGGGCCAGCCCGATCGGATCGATGATGACGAAAAGTGTCACGAAAGCAGTGATGTATTCGGCACCGATCACGCAGGGGCATCCCTTCCAAGTTTCGCAGTCGAGCCTAGCCTCATCCCCGACCGCCCGCCAGCCCTTCCCCGGCGTCTTCGGCAGACGGCTCGGGCGGCGCGGAGGGCAGGGCGGCGCGGATCTTAGCGGCCAGGCTCGCGGCGCCTCCGGCAAGGCGCGGATCCTCCATCGCTTCGGCGAGATCGAGCAGATGATCGAGCGCGGCCAACTCCTCGCGGGTCAGCACAAGAGGCGGCAAGCCAACCGCCCGGCGCAGGATATAACCGACGCCGCGTTCGCCCTCGACCGGCACGCCATAGGCCGAGATTTCCGCCATGTCGCGCCAGATCGTGCGGACCGAGACTCCCAGCCGCTCAGCCAGATCGCTGGCACGGTGCATCTTGCCGTCGCGCAGGATGGCGATGATCTGTTGCAGCCGCTCGTCGCGGGTCATGGGTCTCTCCCGTGAGGTCAAGCTAAGGGTAGCGCGGGGCGGGGCAACTGACAATGAACTGTCAGTAATCTGCGCCTCACAGCGCCGTTTGGGCGGAATCGGTCTAGGATTGAGGCCCGCATGATCCTAAAACTCGGGACCGACATAAGGCGCGGGCGGCGGGCCCGTGACCAGAGGAGAGACAACAATGCTCAACAATATCGGCCTTCCCGGTCTGCTTCTGATCGCCGTCGTGGTTCTGGTTCTTTTCGGCCGCGGCAAGATTTCCTCGCTCATGGGTGAAGTCGGCAAAGGCATCACCGCCTTCAAGAAAGGCGTGAGCGACGGCACGAAGGAAATCGAAGACGGCTCCGTCGACGAGGCACGCGACGTGACCCCGGCTGACGAAGTTCAGAAAGAAAAAGACAAGGCCTGAGCCTGATCGCTTTTAGGGGTTGCGGGCTGATGCCCGTTTGCCTTTGCGTCCTCATTTGGCCGGAGGCCTGAGCACTCATGTTAGACATCGGTTGGAGCGAGCTTCTGCTGATCGGCGTCGTGGCGCTGATCGTCGTGGGGCCGAAGGATCTGCCCAAGATGTTCCACCAGCTTGGCCGCATCACCGCGAAGGCCAAGTCGATGGCGCGCGAATTCTCGCGGGCGATGGAAGATGCGGCGAAGGATACCGGGCTCGACGAGGCCGCGGGCTCCGTGCGCGACCTGAAATCGCTGGCCTCGAAGAAGTCGCTCGGGCTCGACGCGCTGGAAAAGGCGACCGACGCTTTCGAGAAATGGGAGCCGGGCCGGTCCGAGCGGACCTCGCTCAAGCCCGATCCCGAGGCGGAGCCGCCCAAGCCCGAGGCTGCCCAACCCGAGGCGACCGCAGTTGAGACGGCCAAACCCGAGACTTCCAAGACGGCAAGCAAGCCGGCGGCCAAGCCCGCTGCGAAGAAAGCCGCGTCGAAGACCGCAGCCAAGACTGGCACGAAGACGGGCGCTTCGACCGCAGCGAAATCCAGCGCCAAGCCGGCGACCAAGTCGAGCAGTAAACCTGCCGCGAAAACCGGTGCCAAACCGGCGGCCAAGAAGACGGCGGCGAAGAAACCCGCCGCGAAGAAGGGTGACGCATGAGCGACCATGACGAAATCGAGGACAGCGCCGCCCCGCTGATCGAACACCTCGCGGAACTGCGCACGCGCATCCTCTATTCGCTGGGGGCCTTCATCGCGGCGATGGTGGTCTGCTACACGGTCTGGAACCCGATCTTCAACTTCCTGACCCGGCCGGTCTGCTCGGCGCTGGAATCGCGCGGCGAGCAATGCGGCCTCTATCTGATCAAGCTGCAGGAAGGCTTCTTCGTCGCGATCAATATTTCCTTCCTCGGCGGTTTCGCCCTGGCGTTCCCGATCATCGCCTACCAGATGTGGCGTTTCGTGGCGCCGGGCCTTTACCGCAACGAGAAGAACGCGTTCCTGCCGTTCCTGATCGCCTCGCCGGTGATGTTCTTTCTTGGCGCGGCGTTCGCTTATTACATCATCCTGCCGCTGGCCTTTAACTTCTTCCTCGGCTTCCAGCAGGGCGAGATCGGCGCGACGTCCGGCGCGAACGAGATGGCCGCCATCGGCTTCCAGGGCTCGGTGCAGGAATATCTCAACCTGACGATCAAGTTCGTCATGGCCTTCGGGATCTGCTTCCAGCTGCCCGTCCTTCTGTCGCTGATGGGCAAGGCGGGTCTGGTCTCCTCGCAAGGCCTCGCGAATATGCGCAAATACGCCGTGGTCGCGATCCTTGTCGTGGCCGCGATCGCGACGCCTCCGGACGTGATTTCCCAGGTCATCCTGTTCTCGGTGGTCTACGGTCTCTACGAGATATCCATCCAACTCGTGAAGCGGATCGAGAAGACCCGTGAAGCTCGAATGCGCGCCGAAGGCACCTGGATCGATCCCGACGAATGGGATGAAGACGAAGACGACGAGGATACCAAGGGATGAATGACGCGACGCTGACCCGGATCGCCACGGCACTGGAGCGGCTCTCGCCCGCGCCACAGCCCGCGCCGGATTTCGCCTCGGCCAGCGCCTTCATCTGGCACACCGCGCCGGATCGGCTGGAGCCCGTGCCTCAGGTGAACCGCGTCGACCTGAGCCTGCTGCACGGCATCGACCGCTCGCGCGATACGCTGCTGGCCAACACGCTGCAGTTTGCGCGCGGTGCGGCGGCGAATAATGCGCTTCTCTGGGGCGCGCGCGGGATGGGGAAATCCTCGCTCGTGAAGGCGGCCCATGCGGCGGCGGTGGCCGAGGGGCTGCCGCTCAAACTGGTGGAGCTTGCGCGCGAGGATCTGCCGTCCGTCGGGCGTCTGCTCGCGCATCTGCGCGACGCGCCGGAGATGCGCTTCATCCTGTTCTGCGACGACCTGTCGTTCAGTCATGACGACCAGCATTACAAATCGCTCAAGGCGGTGCTGGATGGCGGGATCGAGGGGCGGCCCGCGAACGTGATCCTCTATGCCACGTCGAACCGGCGTCACCTGATGCCGCGCGACATGATCGAGAACGAGCGTTCGACTGCGATCAGCCCCTCCGAAGCGGTGGAGGAGAAAGTCTCGCTGTCCGATCGGTTCGGGCTTTGGCTGGGCTTCCATCCCTGCAGCCAAGACGAGTATCTCACGATGATCCGCGGCTATTGCGACAGCTATGGTGTAGAGATTTCCGACGAGGAGTTGCGCGCCGAAGCCATCGAATGGCAGGCCACGCGCGGGGCGCGTTCGGGCCGCGTGGCATGGCAGTATTTCACCGATCTGGCCGGACGGCGCGGGATCGCGCTGTAAGCGCGTCCCTCCGCATCGTCCAAGGCGCGGGTAGGGGGCTTACACCCCCAGCCGATCGCGCAGAGCATACCACCACGACCCCGCGACGGAGTAGGGCACGCGGAAAGTGCGCCCGCCGGGAAACGGAATCCACGGCAGTTTCGCGAACGTATCGAACCGGGTCAGGTCGCCGTTGATCGCCTCCGACAGGATGCGCCCGAAAGTATGCGAGCCGGTCACGCCATGCCCCGAGTAGCCATGCGCGAAATAGGTGTTCTGCCCGATCCGTCCCATCTGCGGCACGCGGCTGAACGAGAGCGCGAAATTGCCCGACCACGCGTAGTCGATCTTGGTGCCTTTGAGCTGCGGGAAGACTTTCTCGAGGTTCTTCCAGAGCTTCGCCTTGATGTCTTTCGGGTCTGCCCCGCCATAGACTGTGCCGCCGCCAAACAGCAGGCGGTTGTCGGCGGACATGCGGTAATAGTCGAGGATGTAGCGAACGTCCTCGATGCAGACATCTGACGGCATCAATTCGCGTGCCTTGGCCTCGCCCAGCGGCTCGGTCGCCATCACCTGCGTCGAGACGGGCATCACACGGCGCTCCAGCGTGGGCACGACATGGCCGAGATAGGCGTTGCCGCACAGAACCAGCGTCTTCGCGGTGATCTGCCCCTTCGCGGTCCTGATCACCGGGCGCGTGGCTTCGGTGTCGACGAAATTGACGGGGGACATCTCGTAGATCGTGCCGCCCATTTTCTCGACCGCCGCCGCCTCGCCAAGCGCGAGGTTCAGCGGATGCAGATGGCCGCCCTTGTGGTCGATCATGCCGCCCGCATAGAGGTCGGAAGCCGCGTGCTCGCGCATCTGCTCGCGGCTCAGCATCTCCTGGCTTTCGATGCCGTAGCTGCGCCAGAGTTTCCAGCGCGCTTCCAGCTCCTGCATATGCTTGCCGGTGAGCCCCGCGAAGACGTTGCCGGGCTTCAGGTCGCATTGGATGTCGTAGGTCGCGACGCGCTCGCGGATGATGTCGCCGCCTTCCATCACCAGACCGGCGACGAAATTCGCGGTGTCCTGTCCGTAGCGGCTCTCGATCACGTCGAGGCTCGCGTTCAGCCCGTTGACGACCTGACCGCCATTGCGGCCCGAAGCGCCCCAGCCGATGCGTGCGCCTTCCACGACGGTGACGCTATAGCCCTTTTCGGCCAGATGCAGCGCGGCCGAGAGGCCCGAAAAGCCCGCGCCCACGACGCAGATATCGGCCTCCACCGCGCCTTCCAGTTCCGGACGGAGCGGGGCCGGGTTGGCCGAAGCCGCGTAGTAGCTGTCGGTGTGTCTGCCGTCGCCCGCATAGGGGTGGGTCTTGTCGGTCATGTCGCGCTCTCGTCTGAAAGGGGCGTTTCGCTTTCGGTGCCACGCGCGCGCGTCAAGCGCAAGCGGGCTCAGCCCGCCCGCGTCAGCATCCCGAACAAATCGCGCGGATCGTCGGGGTCTGCCATAAGATCGAGCATCTGCGCATAATCGCCACCCTTCACGCGGTCATGGATGTAGCGCAGCGCGCTGAAATCCTCGATCGCGAAGCCCACGCTATCGAACAGCGTGATCTGTTTCGCGTCGCTGCGGCCCTCGGCCTCACCGCGCATGACCTTCCACAGTTCGGTCACCGGGTGATCCTCGTCGAGCGCCTGAATCTCGCCCTCGATGCGGGTCTGCGGCGGGTATTCGACAAAAATCTCCGAGCGGGTGAGGATGTCGCGATGCAGTTCGGTCTTGCCGGGGCAGTCGCCGCCGATCGCGTTGATGTGGACGCCCGAGCCGACCATGTTGTCGGTCAGGATCGTCGCATATTGCTTGTCGGCGGTGCAGGTGGTGATGACCTGCGCGCCTTCGACCGCTTCCTCGCCGGAGCGGCATTTGGTGACGTTGAACCCCTGCGCGATCAGGTTCTTCGCGGCTTTCTCGGTCGCGCTCGGGTCGATGTCGTAAAGCCGCAATGTGTCGATGCCGCAGATCGCGCGGAAGGCCAGCGCCTGAAACTCGCATTGCGCGCCATTGCCGATCATGCCCATCACCGTCGCGCCTTTCGGGGCGAGGTATTTGCCCACCAGCGCCGAGGTGGCGGCGGTGCGCAGTGCGGTCAGTATCGTCATCTCGGTCATCAGCAGCGGATAGCCCGTCGCGACCGAGGACAGCACACCGAACGCCGTCACGGTCTGGTGCCCGGTGCGGCCGTTCTTGGGGTGCCCGTTGACGTATTTGAAACCGTAATTTTCGCTATCCGCGGTCGGCATCAACTCGATCACGCCCTCCGCAGAATGGCTCGCGACGCGCGGCGTCTTGTCGAAATCCGGCCAGCGGCGGAAATCCTCTTCGATATAGGCGGCGAGGTCGCGCATCACCTGTTCGGGGCCGATCTCGTTCACCAGCTTCATCATGTTGGCGACGGAAACGAAGGGCACGAAGGCCAGTTCGGAGGGGGCGAGCGGGGACTTGTCCATCAAAAACTCCGTGTCATGCGGTCAAGAACGCGGCGGCCGAAGAGGCTGGCCGCGAGGTCGCACAGCAGTTTCGCCGTTCGGCCGCGTTCGTCGAGGAAGGGGTTAAGCTCGACAATGTCGAGCGAAGTGACGAGGTCGCTGTCGCCGACCTCTTCCATGATCAGATGCGCCTCGCGGAACGTGGCGCCGCCCGGCACGGTCGTGCCCACGGCTGGCGCGATCCCGGGGTCTAGGAAATCGACGTCGAAGCTGACATGCAGAAGGCCGTTGGCTTTGCGCACGCGGTCAAGGAAGGCGCGCAGCGGAGCCAGCACGCCGGTCTCGTCGATGGCACGCATGTCATGGACTTCCAAGCCGATCTGCTTGATGCGCTCGCGCTCTGCCGGATCGACAGAGCGGATGCCCATCATGCAGAAGTTCTTGGGATCAATGCTGGCTTCCAGCGGCGGGAAGGCCTCGAAATCCGGCTGTCCCGTGACGTAGGCCACGGGCGTGCCATGCAGGTTGCCGCTGGTCGTGGTTTCCAGCGTGTGCAGGTCCGGGTGGGCATCGAGCCACAGAACGAAAAGCGGGCGATCCTGGGTTTTCGCATGACGTGCCAGCCCGCTCAGCGTGCCGGCAGCCAGCGCGTGGTCGCCACCGATGAAGATCGGGCGGTCGTGCTTCTGCGCGGCGTCGAAGGCTGCGTCCGACAACGCCTCGATCCAGGCGCGGGTCTCGGCCAGATCGTGGATCGCGGGGTTCTTGTGCGGCACAGGGTCTTGCGCCGGGATCGACAGGTCGCCCAGATCGTTCACCTCCCAGCCCAGCTCGGTCAGGATGTCGCCCAGCCCGGCGATGCGCAGGCTGGCCGGTCCCATGATGCAGCCGGGTTGCGAAGCGCCAGTTTGAATAGGCGCGCCCAGAATCGATACTGTGCGTGTCATCGTGATCTCCCTTGTTGGACTCAGTCTGACGAAATGGCGCAGAGGTTTCGCTTGTCAATTTGCGCAAATCGGAACTAAATTTGATCAGTTTGGCTAATTGATTGATCAAAACGGAGGGGCGATGCAGCTCGACGATACGGACCGCGCGATCCTGACCGCATTGCGGGCGGACGCGCGGCTCTCGGTGACTGATCTTGCGCTGCAGGTGGGAGTGTCGCGCACCACAGCACGCGCCCGGCTGGAGGCGCTGGTGGCTTCGGGGCAGATCCGGCGCTTTACCATCGAGACCGAGACCGATGTCGAGGGGCAGGTGCGTGCGATCACGCTGGTCGAGTTACAGGGCAAGATGTCGCGCGCTGTGATCCGGGCGCTGCACCGGATCCCGGAGGTCACGACGGTTTTCGCGACCAATGGAAACTGGGATCTGGTGGCGGAAATCCGGGCCGAGACTCTGGGCGAGTTCGACCGGGCCTTGCGCGATATTCGGGAAATTCCGGGGGTGCTCAACAGCGAGAGCTGTCTGCTGCTCGCGCCTGTTGCGGGCTAGGCGGGCAGGGGCGCGGGCGGACCGGAATATCTCCGGCCCGCCGCGCAAGATCAGTTGAGATACGGCATCGGATCGACGGAATCGATCCCCTTGCGGACCTCGAAATGCAGATAGCCCTGATCGCCGGACGCGACCTTCGCGATGGTCTGGCCGCGCTTGACGCTCGCGCCTTTCTTCACCGTGATGCCGGTCACGTTGTAATAGACCGTCACCAGATTGTCGGGATGCTTGATCGCGAGGAAGGCGACATCGTCGGTGTCCTGGCTGATCAGCAGTACGGTGCCGCTCTCGGCGGCTTTGACCGCAGTTCCGGCCGACGCGGAGATATCGACACCGTCGTTCTTGCCCTTCTTGTAGGGGCGGATGATCGAGCCGGGAACCGGCATCATCATCTTCGACGTGTCCGACGCCTTGGTGCGATCGGTGCTCATGTCCGGGGTCTGCGTCTTGACCGGCTCGGAGGCCTTCGGCGGCGTCTTGTCGGGCAGGGGCTCTGCCGCGGAGGGCGGCACCGGGGTCGGCGAGCCGGTGCCGGGCGCCGTCGTAGCCGTAGCGGTCTCGACCTTCGGAGGTTGGCGGCCGGAGGCGACCGGGATGATCAGCATCTGACCTTCACGCACGCGTAGATCGTTGGGTAGCCCGTTCCATTCGGCCAGTGCCTTCACCGGCACCGAATAGTAGCGCGCGATGGAGTAGGCGGTCTCGCCACGCGCCACCTTGTGGCGGATCGGCTCGGGGCTGGTTGTGGAGACCGGGGCCGAAGCCGGGGTCGCCTTCGCGGGCTGGTTCGCCTGCGCCTTGTCGATCGCGTTCGACGCGAGCGAGGTGATGTCGATCGTCTCCGAGGTCAGTGCACTGGAATTGCCCGGCGCCGCGGTGCCGGCTGTCGTCGCGACCTTGTTGGGCAGGGCCAGCACTTCGCCCGCGTTCAGCACCGCGTCGGGCGCGACCGCGTTATAGCGGGCCAGCGCGCCGGGATCGGTGCCGATGCGTTGTGCGACGGAGTTGACCGTATCGCCGCGGCGCGCCACGACGACCTGATAATTCGGGTAGGTGATGATGCCCTGCGCATTCGGGCGCGGGCGATCCTGTACGGCCTGCCGGGCAGCCGCGCTCGTGTCGAGCCCGCCATTGCCGTAGCCGCGCATGTCCAGATCGAACCCGTTCGGGTTACAGGCGGCCAGCGCCGTCAGCGCGACTCCACCTGCCAGGATCAGCCGCAGCCGGGAATTCTTCGTTGCCATCCGCTCGTCCTCACTGTCTCTCAGACCTCTACGGGGTCCGTTCTTGCCTGCCACTCAGTCGTTTGCCACGCCCTCTACAAGGGGGACGAAGCGCACCGGACGCAATTCTTCGTAATCGAAGCCCGTCTCGAGCCGGCGCACCCGGATCAGGCTTTGCACCGTGTCCGACTGGCCCACGGGCAGAACCATGATACCCCCGATCTTCAGCTGGGCCAAGAGCGGCCCGGGAGGGTCTTCCGCGGCGGCAGTCACGATGATTCGATCAAAGGGCGCCTGATCGGGCAGCCCATGCGAGCCGTCGCCGGAAATCGCAACGATATTGGTGAGCCGCAGCGCCGTGAAGACGCCCTCGGCCTCGCGCACGAGGCGCTTGTGGCGATCCACCGTGTAGACCCGTCGGGCGAGCTGACTCAGGATGGCTGCCTGATAGCCCGATCCGGTGCCGATCTCGAGCACGGTATCGCGCGAGCCGACATCCGCGGCCTGGGTCATCAGCCCCACGATCGAAGGTTGCGAGATGGTCTGTCCGCAGGCGATCGGCAGGGGCATGTCCTCATAGGCACGATCGGCGAAGATACCGCGCACAAACTGGCCGCGGTCGATCCCCTCCATCGCGTGCAGCGTGCGCGCGTCGGTCACGCCCTTGGAGCGCAGTGCGAAGAGGAACCGCATCTTGCGCTCGGCCAGATCCTCTTCCGCATCCTCGCTCATCCCAGACGGGCCTCCAGATCGGCGATCACGTCATGCGCCGTCAGATCGGCGCGCATCGGCGTGACCGAGATATAGCCGTCGAGGTTGACGGCGGCATCGGTGCCCGGCTGCGTCGGCGTATGCTGCGGGCCACCCTTGATCCACAGGAAGCGCCGCCCCGAGGGCGCGTGGTGCGCCTCGGTCGAGAAGAAGCAATCCTTGCGGAAGCCTTGGGCGGCGACCTTGTGGCCCTTGACGTCGGCTGCCAGCACCGGCGGGAAATTGACATTGTAGAACACCCGGTAATCGCCATCGTCCCAGATGCCCTGATCGAGGAGCTTGCGCACGAGCCCCGCGCCATGCACCCGCGCCGCCTCGAACATGTCGGGGGCATTGAAGACGTCGGGTCCGATGAATTGCGACAGGGCGATCGCGGGTACGCCTTGCAGCGCCGCCTCCATCGCACCGCCCAACGTGCCGGAATAGAGCGCGTTGTCGGCGGAGTTGTTGCCCCGGTTCACGCCCGAGAGCACCAGATCGGGCCGCTGCCCTTCCAGCACGTCGTAAAGCCCGGCCATCACGCAGTCGGCGGGGCTGCCTTCGGCTGCGAAACGGCGCTCTGCCAGCTTCGAGATCATCATCGGCCGGGTGTAGGAGATGCAATGGCCCACGCCCGATTGCTCGAAGGCGGGCGCGACCGTCCAGACCTCGCCATCGGGACCTGCGAGTTCTTCGGCGATCTCGAGAAGAACGGCCAGACCCGGCGCGTCGATGCCGTCGTCATTGGTGATGAGAATACGCATGTTGCCCCCAGTTCCCCGTCGCGTCACCCGATGCTTACCTTGCAGTGGATGAAGGGTAAAGCGGGGGCAGGCAACAGCCTGGATGTGTCGCCAAAGCGCCGCAGGCCAAGCGGTCCGCGGCGTTTGGCCGGGGCGTCAGAGCGTGTCGAGGATACGCCGTGCTTCGGCATGGCGATCGGCGAGAGCGTCGCGATCCTCGCCGGGGAAGAACCGCCCGCGCAAGGCGGTCGCCATCGGCGCAGGCTCGGCGATGACCACGCGCGGCCCGATCTTCACGGTCTCCGCCTGCCACGAGCGCAGCATCGCCATCTGTGCCGCTTTCGTCGCCCCGTAGATGCCGAAGAATTTCTGGCCCGCACGCGGATCGTCGAAGGCCAGCGCGGTGCCTTGGCGGGCGAGCAGCAGCGGCTCGATCAGCCCGATCAGCTGCGCGGTCGCGTTCACGTTCACCTTGACCGAATTGGCCAGTTCCTTGGCGTCGATATGCCCCGTCGGCGAGAGCGGCGCGGCATGGATCGCGGTATGCACCCAGAGATCGAGCCCGCCCCAGCGCGCGCCGATCGACTGCGCGAGATGCGCCATCTGATCGGGGTCGGTCACGTCCAGCGGGCCGAGCGAAGCGGTGCCGCCCTTCGCCTGAATCCGGTCGTCGAGTTCTTCCAGCGCGCCGGTGGTCCGCGCGACGGCCATGATATGCCAGCCGTCTTCGGCCAAGGCCTCTGCAATCGCCCCGCCGAGGCCACGCGAAGCGCCGGTGACTAGCGCCAGTTTCTTGCCCTGCGAAGGGTCTTGGGTCTGATCCGTGCTCATGGCGCGTTTCTTGCCACCACGCCCGCCTTCGCGCAAGCGTCAGATGCACGATCCGCGCCTCTCCCGATGATTTGCGAATTTGCGCGCGGGCGAGTCGGCCCGCTTAGCAATGCTGCGCAATGGCGGCTGCGCCACTCGCCGTCGCGGGCAACTGGTCGGCGCCGCGCAGACGCGGCGGGACCCTGCCTCGAAATCGAAGCGCTGCCCCCGGCTGGGAATGGCGTTACGCTTTGCCCTGAAGCCGAGCGAGAGCGGCTTCGCACATGCCCTCGCTCAGCCATTGGCACTCGGCGCAGATCGTCTGGTGGACATCGGCGGGCAGGGCGGCCATCCGCTCCAGCGCCTCGCCCCAGCTGAGCACATCGCCCGGCGCAATTCCCAATGCCTTCGCATGGGCTGCATCCAGCCGGTCGATCTTCGCCTGCCCGGTGCAACCGGACCCGCGCCGCGACGGGCAGGGACCGCAGATGTCATCGGCCGCGCCCACCACTTCGATCTCCACCGCCGCCCCTTCCGCACGCCGCAGTCGCCCCTCGACGATTTCGGTCATGTTCGCAGTGAAGGCATCCGAATATCCCTTCCCCACGAACCCGAGCGAGCAGAGAAAATGATGCGGGCGGTATGTCAGACGGTCAGCTATGTCTTCGCTCTTTCGTGATTATCCCGGGGGGAGGCCGGCGCAGCCAAGCGGGGCGCCGTCCCCTGTCACCGGGGTAGCAGAATGGAAAACGGGCCGGAAGGTTTCCCCTCCGGCCCGCAATGATCTGGTCTATGCTCAGCGCTTCTCGAGATCGACGTAATCGCGGTAGGTCGCGCCGGTATAGAGCTGACGCGGGCGACCGATCTTGCCGGTCGGATCCTCGATCATCTCTTTCCACTGCGAGATCCAGCCGACGGTGCGCGACAGCGCGAAGATCGGGGTGAACATCGAGGTCGGGAAGCCCATCGCCTCGAGGATGATGCCCGAGTAGAAGTCGACGTTCGGATAGAGCTTCTTGGAGACGAAATATTCGTCCTCCAGAGCGATCTTCTCCAGTTCCTTGGCGACCTGAAGCGTCTCGTTGTCGTGGATGCCGAGCAGGTCGAGCACCTCGTCTGCCGATTCCTTCATGACCTTCGCGCGCGGGTCGAAGTTCTTGTAGACGCGGTGACCGAAGCCCATCAGGCGGAAGGGATCGTCCTTGTCCTTGGCGCGCTTGATGTATTCCGGGATCTGGTCGACGGTGCCGATTTCGCGCAGCATCTCGAGGCAGGCTTGGTTGGCGCCGCCGTGGGCGGGGCCCCAGAGGCAGGCGATGCCGGCCGCGATACATGCGAACGGGTTCGCGCCCGAGGAGCCCGCCAGACGCACGGTCGAGGTCGAGGCGTTCTGCTCGTGATCGGCATGGAGCGTGAAAATCCGGTCCATCGCACGGGCCAGCGCAGGCTCGATCTTGTAGTCTTCGGCCGGGACCGAGAAGCACATGTGCAGGAAGTTCTCGGCGTAGCTCAGCTCGTTCTTCGGATAGACGAAGGGCTGACCGATCGAATACTTGTAGGCCATCGCGGCGATCGTCGGCAGTTTCGCGATCAGGCGGATCGAGGCGACTTCGCGTTGCCACGGGTCCGAAATGTCGAGGCTGTCGTGATAGAAGGCCGACAGCGCGCCCACGACGCCGACCATGGTCGCCATCGGGTGGCTGTCACGGCGGAAGCCCTGGAAGAACTGCTTCATCTGCTCGTGGATCATCGTGTGACGCGTCACGCGGAACTCGAAATCTTCCATCTGCGCCTTGGTCGGCAGTTCCCCGTAGAGCAGCAGGTAGCACACTTCGAGGTAATGCGACTTCGACGCGAGTTGGTCGATCGGATAGCCACGATACAGCAGCTCACCCTTGGCACCGTCGATGAAGGTGATCTTGGATTCGCAGGCTGCGGTCGAGGTGAAGCCCGGATCGTAGGTGAAGACGTCGGCTTGGCCATAGAGCTTGCGGATATCGAGCACGTCGGGACCAGCCGAGGGCGAGAGCACGGGAAGCTCATAGGTTTGTCCGTCAAGCGAGAGCGTGGCGGTCTTCGAGTTGTCTGCCATGTAAATTCCCTTTCATCCTCCGGCTGGGCCGCGCCGGTCTATCGCGTCCGGACAGTCGTCCGGAGAGGGCGGCCAGGCCTCAGGCCGCCTGATCGTCGAGTCGAGCCAGAGTCTCCTCCCGGCCCAAAACGAGCATCATATCGAATACGCTGGGGGTTGCCGCACGTCCCGCCAAGGCCGCCCGCATCGGAGCTGCGACCTTCCCAAGGCCAAGCCCGTGCGCTTCGGCAACCTGTCCGACAGCGGCTTCCAGGTCTTCCCGCGACCAATTAGCGCGTTGCAGCGCAAAGGTCAATTCACTCAGTATACCACGGGATACATCATCCAGTGCCTTGGCCGCTTTCTCTTCGATCTCGATCGGGCGCTGCGTCAGAGAGAAGTGTGCCTTTTCAATGAGTTGCGGCAGAAGTTTCGCTGATCCCTTTACCACGGGAAGCGTGCGCATAAGCGCAGATTTCTGTGCGTCATCCAGCGACGGTTTTTCTGCAGCTGCGAGATAACCTTCGATTTCGCGCAGCAATTCGGCCTCGTCGGTGACCGCGATATGCTGGCCGCAGATATTCTCGAGCTTCTTGAAATCGAGCCGCGCCGGCGCCTTGTTGATGCCGGTGATGTCGAACCATTCCTTCGCCTGTTCGTCGGTGAAGAATTCGTCGTCGCCATGGCTCCAGCCGAGCCGCGCGAGGTAGTTGCGCATGCCCGTCGCCGGGTAGCCCATCGCCTGATACTGCTCGAGGCCCACCGCGCCGTGGCGCTTCGACAGCTTCTTGCCGTCGGGGCCGTGAATCAGCGGGATATGCGCGAAGGTCGGCACGTCCCAATCCATCGCGCGATAGACCAGCATCTGCCGCGCGGCATTGACGAGATGGTCGTCCCCGCGGATCACATGGGTCACGCCCATATCATGGTCATCGACGACAACGGCCAGCATGTAGGTCGGTGTGCCATCCGAACGTAAACAAATCATGTCATCGAGCTGATCGTTGCGGATCGTCACTTCGCCCTGCACCGCGTCCTGGATCACGGTCGTGCCCTCGCGCGGGGCTTTCAGCCGGATCACGTAGGGCGCGTCCGGATGGGTCGCGGGATCGGCGTCGCGCCACGGCGAGGGGAACATCTGGCCCTTGTTCGCCGGGTCCTCGCGGAAGGCCGCGATCTCTTCCTGCGTGGAGAAGCACTTGTAGGCGTGGCCTTTCTCCAGCATCTTATGGGCGACCTCGGCGTGGCGGGCCGCGCCCGCGGCTTGGCTCACCACCTCGCCGTCATAGTCGAGCCCCAGCCATTCGAGCCCCTGCAGGATCGCTGCCGTCGCCTCCGGGGTCGAGCGTTCACGGTCGGTATCCTCGATACGCAGCAGGAATTTACCGCCGCGCCCGCGTGCATAGAGCCAGTTGAACAGCGCCGTGCGCGCACCGCCGATATGCAGATAGCCGGTGGGCGAGGGGGCGAAACGGGTGACAATCTGGTCGGACATGTCGGAGCCTTTCTTCGCGGGCTCTCACCGGCCCGCCTTTACCTTTCGGAAACCATCAAGCGCATAGGCTTTCTCGGCTCGATGCATAAGCAGGGACGGGGCCGAGGACAAGCATGGCGATCAATGCGGAACCGGGCGACTGGGCGCTGCCGGAGGGCGCAAAGGGCGCGGGCCGCAGCTCTCGTCTGATCGCGGCGCTTTTCGCTGGCCTCTCCGATCCGCTTGGTGCCTTGGTGCGGGCGCGGGCGCAGCTTTTCCTGTGGATGCCGGTGGCGCTCGGGGGCGGGGTCGGTGCGTATTTCACGCTCAAGGTGGAGCCGGGCTGGCTTATCTACCTGACCGCGCTCGCGATCTGCGCGATCTCTCTGACGCTTTGGCTGCGTGGCTCGGTATGGTTTCGGCTGCCGGCGGCACTCATTGCCCTCGCGGCTCTGGGCCTGTTGCTGGCGGGACTACGCGCCCATCTCGTCGCCGCACCGGTGCTGCACTACCGCTATTACGGCCCCGTCGCCGGGCGGATCGTTAAGATCGACCGCGCGCGCTCGGACCTGATCCGGCTGACGCTGGATCAGGTGCGGATCGACCGGGTCGCCCCCGGAAATACGCCCGCGCGGGTTCGGGTCACGCTGCATGGCGATCAGAGCGAGTTCACCCCTGAACCCGGCGCGCAGGTCATGCTCACGGCGAATCTCTCGCCCCCGCCGCCGCCAGCCGCGCCCCGGGACTACGATTTCCGCCGCACCGCCTGGTTCGATCGCCTCGGCGCGATCGGCTATACCCGCGCGCCGGTGATGCGGGTCGCGCCGCCCGATCCCGGTGATTGGGCGATGGCGGCGCATCGCGCGCGGATGCGGCTCTCTACGGCGATCCAGTCGCGGATCGCGGGCCAGCCCGGCGCGGTCGCGGCGGCGCTGATGACCGGCGACCGCTCGGGTCTGAGCGAGGCCACGCGCGAGGCTATGCGCCGCTCCGGCCTCGCGCATCTGATCGCGATCTCGGGGCTGCATATGGGAATCCTCGCGGGTTTCGTCTTTGGACTCGTGCGCTACGGGCTGGCGCTTGCAGGCCAACCCGCGCTGATCTGGCCCACGAAAAAGTTGGCCGCCATTGCGGCGCTGATCGCGGCCAGCGCCTATCTGTGGCTCGCGGGGCCTGCGGTCTCGACCCAGCGGGCCTGGATCATGGTGTCGATCATGCTCCTCGCCGTTCTTTTCGACCGGCGCGCGCTGAGCCTGCGGACCGTTTCACTCGCCGCCACGCTCTTGCTGATCTGGCAACCAGAGAGCCTGACCGCGCCCGGCTTCCAGATGTCCTTCGCGGCGACGACCGCGCTGATCGTGATGCTCGGGCCGTGGACCCGCGCCGCGCGCTACCTGCCGCGGCTTCTGAGGCCCGCGCTGATGCTAGTCGCGACCTCGCTCATCGCTGGAGCGGCTACGGCGCCGATCGTGGCCGCGCAGTTCCACCGGCTGTCGGAATACGGGGTTCTGGCGAACCTGTTCGCGGTGCCCGCAATGGGGCTGGTGATCATGCCGATGGGGGTCCTCGCGGCGCTGCTGGCCCCCTTCGGTCTGAGCGGCCCCGCGCTTTGGGCGGTGGGGCAGGGTACGGCGTGGATATTGCGCGTCGCGCGATGGGTCAGCGACCTCGATGGCTCCGTTCTCGCCATCGTTCAACCGGGGCCTTGTGTGCTGCCGCTGATCGCGCTTGGCGCTTTAGGGCTGATCCTGACCCGCGGCGCGGGACGGACAGCGAGCATCGGCCTGATTGCGACGGCTTGCGTGTTTTGGCTGCGCGCTGACGACGAGCGACCTGCACTTCTGATCGCACCCGAGGGCCGGCAGGTCGGGGTGATGACGCCGCTAGGCCGAGCTCTGTCGAAACCCGGCGCGGGGTTCATCTCGGGCCGCTGGCTTGCGGCGGATGGCGACGCGGCGACGCTGGAGGTGGCGGCCGCGCGGCCTGCATTCTCCGGGCCGCGCGGCGCGCGGATTGCGCAGTTTCGCGGGGCGCAGCTTGCCCATTTCACGGGAAAAGCCGTGCAATACGCCTTGCCTGCGGTCTGCGCCAAAGGCGGAATTGTCGTAACCTCCGCCAAATTCGACAGCGCCACAGGCCCTTGCGATCTGTGGGACGCGCAGCGCCAGCGCGAAACCGGCGCGGTCGCGATCAGTGCAGCCGGGGAAATCACGACGACCGCGCAAGTCAAAGGTCGCCGTCTCTGGACGCGCCCCTGACCTTCGCTCTTCGCAAATATGCCCGCCGGAGGCTCCGCCCTCTGCCACCGGCGCAGCAAATGAAAAAGAGCGCCCCGCAGGACGCCCTTTTCCAGAAACTCAATGGATGTCAGTAGCTGCGGATCAGCCCGACGAGCCGACCCTGCACCTTCACCTGATCGTCGCGCAGCAGCCGCGTCTCATAGGCCGGGTTGGCGGCCTCCAGCGCGATCATTCCGCTGCGACGGTAGAAACGCTTCAGCGTGGCCTCATGGCCTTCGACCAAGGCAACCACGATATCGCCGTTATCCGCCGTGCCCTGTTCGCGGATCACCACGACATCGCCATCGTTGATCCCGGCCTCGATCATCGAGTCGCCTTTGACCTCGAGCGCGTAATGCTCTCCGCGTCCGCTCAGCATCGAGCCCGGAACGGCGACGTGATGCGAAACTTCCGAAATCGCCTCTATCGGGACACCGGCGGCGATCCGGCCCATCACCGGCAGTTCCAGCGCGTGGATCACGTCAACCGGCATCGCGCCGCGCGGCGGATCGGCCTTGTCCCCCTCGATCACTTTGGGCGCGAAGCTTCCTGTATCCTCGGTCGCGGGCGCGCCGAATTTCTTCTCGAGCGCCTCGGGCAGTTTCACGATCTCGATCGCGCGGGCCCGGTGAGCGAGACGGCGGATGAAGCCGCGTTCTTCCAGTGCGGTGATCAGCCGGTGGATACCGGACTTGGAGCGCAGGTCCAGCGCGTCCTTCATCTCGTCGAAAGAGGGCGGAACACCGTCCTTCATCATCCGTTTTTGAATGAATTCCAGCAATTCCAGTTGCTTGCGCGTCAGCATCCGCGACCCTCCGTTCCCCGGTCAAGGCACATGTTCAAGGATTGTTCTACCCTTGTTCACGGGGGCTGTCAACGGCCGAGGCGGGCGCGGCTCAGTCGAGCGGCAGGATCTCGACCGTCTCGCCCGCCTTGCGCGGCCCGTCGCCGATGGGGCGGATCAGCAGGCAATCGGCCTGCGACAGGAGGCTCAGCATCGCGGAGTCCTGGTTGTCGAAGGGCGTGACGCGGGGCAGGGGATCGCCGGGCACGAGCGTGGCGCGCATGTAATGCGTGCGCGGACCGGTGGGGCCGGTATCGGTCGCGAGGATTGCCTGTTTCACGCGCGTTTCGGGCGGCAGGCCCGAAAGCTTGCGCAGCATCGGGCGCAGGAACAGTTCGGCACAGACCGTTGCCGAGACCGGGTTGCCCGGAAGGCCCAGCATCGCGGCCTCGCCCATCCGGCCCGCCATCAAGGGCTTGCCCGGGCGCATCGCGATCTTCCAGAAGCTGCGTTCGAGACCCAGTTCCTCGGCCACGTCGCCCACAAGATCATGCGCGCCGACCGACGCGCCACCGGAGGTCACCACCATATCGGCGCCCTTCGCGAGGTCGAACACGGTGCGCAGACTGTCGCGGTCGTCGCGAGCGATCGGCAGCATGCGCGCTTCTGCGCCCATGCGCTCGGCCAATGCCGCGACGATGAAGCTGTTGGAGCAGATGATCTGGTCCGGCCCCGGCTCTTCGCCCGGCATCACCAACTCGTCGCCTGTCGCGATGATCGCGACGATGGGGCGGCGGCGCACGGTGACGGCGGGCACGTTCATCGCCGCCAGCAGCCCGAGGTCGCGCGCGGTCAGCGGGCGGTCGGGGCAGAAGCTCTCGCCTTGCGCGAAATCCTGACCCTTCGGCCGGATATTGGTATTGCTATCAATCTCTTGCGGCAGCGTGATCGTGTCGCCTTCGCGCGTCACGTTCTCCTGCAGCACGACCACGCCATTCGGCCCCGGCACTGGCGCGCCGGTGAAAATGCGCACCGCCTGACCGGGCTTGGGCTGACCCTCATAGCCGCGACCCGCGGCGGCTTCACCCTCGACGGTCAGCGTCGCGCCGGGCAGGTGGTCGGCCTTGTCGAGCCAATAGCCATCCATCGCCGAGCCCGAGAAGGGCGGCTGGGTCAATTGCGCGGTCGCGGGCTCCGCCATCACACGACCGAGCGCATGACGCAGGCTCACGCGTTCGGTACCCAGCGGTTCGACCAGCGTCAGAACCTTTTCAAGCGCTTCTTCGACGGGCAACAGGCTCATGTTGCGCTCCCTTCAGCCTCGTATTTGCCGGATTTCCCGCCGTCTTTCAGCACGACGCGGATACCCTCGATCTGCATGGATTTCTCGACCGCCTTGAGCATGTCATAGACTGTCAGCGCAGCCGCCGACACGGCGGTCAGCGCCTCCATCTCGACGCCGGTCTGACCCGAGGTTTTCACGGTGGCGCGGATGCGCACACCAGGCAGCGCCTCGTCGGGTTCCAGATCGAGCGTGACCTTGGTGATCGGCAGCGGGTGACAGAGCGGGATCAGATCGGAGGTCTTCTTCGCGGCCATGATGCCCGCGATCCGCGCGATGCCCAGAACGTCGCCCTTCTTCGCGGTGCCCTTCAGGACATAATCCAGCGTCTCGGGCAGCATTACCACGCGCCCCTCGGCCACGGCGATGCGGTCGGTCACGTCCTTATCCGAGACGTCGACCATATGGGCCTGACCGTCCTTGTCGAAATGCGACAGGCTCATGCGACCTCCAGAAGCGTCCGGGTGGCGCCCGCGACATCGTCCTGCCGCATCAGGCTTTCGCCGATCAGGAAGCGGCGCGCGCCGACCTCGGCCATCGCGGCCATGTCGTCGCGGGTGAAGATGCCGCTTTCGCAGACCAGATCGCGGCCCTCGGCGAGGATGCTCGGTGCAAGTTCGCGGGTCACGTCGAGCGTGACCTCGAAGGTCTTCAGGTTGCGGTTGTTCACGCCCAGAAGCGGCGATTTCAGATGTTTGAGCGCGCGCTCGGTCTCTTCCATGTCATGCACTTCGACCAGCACATCCATGCCCCAACCAAAGGCTGCGTCTTCCAGCTCAGCCGCAAGATCATCCTCGACCGAAGCCATGATGATCAGGATGCAATCGGCGCCCCAGGCGCGGGCCTCCGCGACCTGATAGGTGTCATAGAGGAAATCCTTGCGCAGCGCGGGCAGCGAGCAGGCCGCACGCGCCGCCGACAGGAATTCCGGCGCGCCCTGAAAAGACGGCGTGTCGGTCAGCACCGACAGGCAGGCCGCGCCGCCTGCCTCATAGGCTTTGGCCAGCGCGGGCGGGTCGAAATCGGGGCGGATCAGTCCTTTCGAGGGCGAGGCCTTCTTGATCTCGGCGATCAGCCCGTAGCCCGTTTCCGCCTTCGCGGTCAGGGCGTTGGCAAAACCGCGCGTGGGCGCCTGCGCCTTGGCCTGAGCTTCAACCTCGCTCAGCGGGCGGGCGGTTTTGGCCGCTTTGATCTCTTCAAGCTTGTAGGCCTTGATCTTGTCGAGGATCGTGCTCATCCGGCGACCTCCTGCGTGATGCGGGCCAGCGTTTCCAGAGCGGTCTTGGCCTTTCCGCTGTCGATGCTCTCGGCCGCCATTTCCGCCCCGGATTTCAGGTCCGAGACCTTGTCGGCCACGACGAGCGCGGCGGCGGCGTTGAAGATCACCGCGTCGCGATAGGCCGAGGGCTCCCCCTCGAGCAGTGCGCGCAGGGCGGCGGCGTTCTCGGCTGCGGTGCCGCCGATCAGATCGCGGAAGCGATGGACGGGCAACCCTGCATCCTCGGGGTGGATCTGGATCGACTCGATCCGGCCGTTTTCCAGCGCGGCGACTTCGGTCGTGCCGCAGATGGTGATCTCGTCGGTGCCGTCCGAGCCATGGACAAGCCATGCCTTCTCGGAGCCGAGCATCTGCAACGTCTCGGCCATCGGGAAGATCAGGTCGGGCGCGAAGGCCCCGGTCAGCTGTCGCTTCACGCCTGCGGGGTTGGTCAGCGGGCCGAGGATGTTGAAGATCGTCTTGCAGCCCAACTCCTGACGCACCGACCCGACATGACGCATCGCGGGGTGGTGGATCTGCGCCATCATGAAGCCGATATTCGCCTCGGCCAGACCGCGCTCTGTCGCCTCCGGCCCCGCCATCACGTCAATGCCGAGCTCGGACTGCACATCCGCCGTGCCCGATTTCGACGAGGCCGCGCGGTTGCCATGCTTTGCGACCGGAACGCCCGCGCCCGCCACGACGAAGGCCGCAGCCGTCGAGATGTTGAGCGTGTGCATCCCGTCGCCGCCGGTCCCGACGATGTCGATTGCGCCTTCGGGGGCTTTGACCGGCACGCATTTCGCGCGCATCGCGGCGGCGGCAGCGGCATATTCCGACACGGATTCCCCGCGCGCCCTCAGCGCCATCAACAAGCCGCCGACCTGCGCGGGAGAAGCTTCGCCGTTGAACAGGATTTCGAAGGCCATCTCTGCCTGCGCGCGGCTCAGCGGCCCTTCGGAGGCCGAGTAGATCAGCGGCTTCATCGCTTCGCTCATGGGCTGGCTCATGCGGGCACCTTCAGGCTGACGCCTGCCTCTGTCAGGAAATTCTTCAGCATCGCGTGGCCATGCTCTGAGGCGATGGATTCCGGGTGGAACTGCACGCCCTCGATCGGCAACTCGCGATGGCGCAGCCCCATGATCGTGCCGTCATCCAGCTCGGCGGTGATCTCGAGGCAGTCGGGCAGGCTCTCGCGCTCCACGATCAGCGAGTGGTAGCGCGTGGCTTTCAGCGGAGAGGGCAGGCCCTTGAAGCAGCCTTTGCCCTCGTGGCGGATCTCGCCCATCTTGCCATGCACGATCTCGGAGGCGCGCACGACTTTCCCGCCGAAGGCCTGACCGATGGTCTGATGCCCCAGACAGACGCCGAACAGCGGCAGCTTGGCCTCGGCCGCGGCCATCACCAGCGGCAGGCAGATGCCGGCTTGATCGGGATCGCAAGGCCCGGGCGAGAGTACGATCGCCTCGGCACCCATGCCCATCGCGTCCTGAACGTTCAGCGCGTCGTTACGCCAGACCTTCACATCGGCGCCCAGCTCGCCAAAATAGTGCACCAAATTGTAGGTGAAGCTGTCATAATTATCGATGAGCAGCAGCATGGCCGGGCCCTTTCGTTTGTTGGCCCCCGGTGTCCCCGATGCGGTCAGGCGCGGATGCGCCTATCAAGGGGGGTGAACCGGGGATCGGGTCGGGCTATAGATGCTATCAGCGAAGGGCCGGGGTCAAGGGCAGTCCCCGGGAAAAGCCGCGTATCAAGAGCGGTGAAGATGGAGGCAGGCAATGATGCGATCTGTGATGAAGGGCGGGCTGGCCGGTCTGCTGGTCGCGGTTTTCGGCACGGCGGTGATGTCGTTGATCTTCCCGGCCCCGAAAGAGCCCGGCGCGGAGATCAAGCTCGCCGGAAGCCCGACGCCCGAAGAACCCGCGAATGTGGACTTGCCCGCGGGCTCCGATTTCTCGCGTCCGGCGACCGATCGAACGCCCGCGATGCCGACCCCGGACGGGGCGCCGCTCTCGGCACCGACCCGGGCGCCCCGCGTGTCCGAGCCGCAGCCAAGCCTCGCGCCGCCCAGTGCCGACGAAATTCAAAGCGCCGCGCGCCCCGAGATGTCGACCGACATGGCCGAGCCGCGTCCCGAAGCGCAAGGCGAGACGGTCGCGCTCGCCGCGCCGATCGCGCCGGAGGCGGGCGCGCAACCGGCCAGCGTCCCGCCTTCCGCTCTGCAAGGTGCGCCTGCGCCCGACACCGCACCCGAGGTTGCGCCGGTGATCGAGCCCGCGCCTGCGCGCGAGACATCGCCGGAAGCCCCGAATGTCGCGTCGGCGATGAGCGCGCCGACAATGGACACACCTGCGACGACGCCCGCCGCCCGCGAGGCGCAGCCGGATATGACTGCAGAAAATGCGCCGGCAGCCGAGATGCCCGCCTTGCCGGAGGTGAGCTTGCAGCCGCCGGAAGCGCCCGAGAAAGCAATGCCGCCCGCCGATCAGGGGAATACGGCTGTCGTCGCGACCGATATGCCCGCACTGCCCGGGGCCAAACTGACGCCCCCCAAACCGGAGCCCCAAACGGCTCCGTCCCTGGCGGACATGCCCGCACCTGATCGGTTGCCGTCCGAAGGGGAGGGGATCGACACCGCGCAGGCGGATAAACCCGAGATTTCGACCGACCCATCGGCAAGCCCGGACCTGCCCGCTGGGCGCGCCCTCCCGCAAGGCGGGGATGCGGTGCCGACCAAGCCGCGCATCTTCTCGTTGCAGGATGTGCCCTCGATGCCGGGCAAGCCCGCGAGCGGGTTCAAATCAGCGCCCGGCGTCGTGGTGGATCGCTTGCCGCAGGTGACGCCTTCGGCGCCGCCCTCCCTCGGGGACGGACCTGACGGCGGCGGCGCGCAGGATGCGCCGGGGACCGCGCAGGTCGATGCGGCTGACCTGAGCCCGATCGAGAAATTCGCAGCCCCCGCGCCAGCCGGCGACAAGCCGGAGATTTCGCTGGTTCTGATCGATCCGGGCGTGGCGAGGGGCGGGCTCGATCCGGCGACGATCACGGCGAGCGATCTGCCGATGACCATCGCGATCGATCCAACCCGGGACGGCGCTGCCGAAGATGCCAAAGCCTTCCGCGCGGCGGGGTTCGAGGTCGCGATCCTTGCGTCCGGTCTGCCCGCCAATGCCGCCCCCGAGGATGTCGAGGTGGCGCTCGAGGCGTGGCGTCACGTGATCCCCGAGGCCGTCGCCGTCGTGGAGCCGCCGGAGCCGCAGTTCCAGAACAACCGTCCGCTCGCGCGTCAGATGGTCTCGGCGCTCGGGCGCAGCGGGCTGGGCGTGGTCACGCAGAAGAAGGGGTTCGACAGCGCCAACCAGATCGCGATCTCCGCCGATCTGCCGCGCGCGCAGGTCTGGCGCGTGATCGATGACGGGCGCGAGAAGGCTGCCGTGATCTCGCGGATGCTGGCGCGCGCCGATTTCGAAGCAGAGCGCAATGGCTCGGTAGTGGTAATGCTGTCCGCTTGGCCGGAGTCGTTCCAGGGGATCGAGGATTGGTATGTAGACGCGCAGGACAAGGTGACGCTCACCCCGGTCTCGGCGCTCGCACTTGATACCGTGACGCAAGCTGCGCCCGCCCCGGAGACCGAGCCGAAAATGGAAAACGCGGGCCAGTAAGCCCGCGTTTTCCATTTTCGCCTGTGGTGACGGTGCTCAGCCGTTGCCGCGTGTCGCCACGAACAGCCCCGCATCCTCGGCGGCCTTGCGCAGCGCTTTGGACTTATTGACCGTCTCCTGCCATTCCGCCTCGGGGTCGCTGTCATAGACCACGCCGCCGCCCGCCTGAATGTAGAGCGTCTTGTCCTTCACCACCGCCGTGCGCAGCGCGATGCACATGTCCATCTCGCCATTGGCCGCGAAATAGCCCACGCCACCGCCATAAATGCCGCGCTTCTCGGGCTCCAGCTCGTCGATGATTTCCATTGCGCGAACCTTGGGCGCGCCCGAGACAGTGCCCGCGGGCAGACCGGCCAGCAGCGCCGAGAGCGCGTCCTGATCGTCGCTGAGCTCGCCCACCACGTTCGAGACGATATGCATGACGTGGCTGTATCGCTCGATGATGAACTTCTCGGTCGGGTGCACGGAGCCGATCTTCGAGACGCGGCCGACATCGTTGCGACCGAGATCGAGCAGCATCAGGTGCTCGGCCAGCTCCTTCTTGTCGGCCAGTAGATCCTCTTCCAGCGCCTTGTCCTCGGCAGGGGTAGCCCCGCGCGGGCGGGTGCCCGCGATCGGGCGGATCGTCACCTCGCCCTCGCGGACCCGCACGAGGATTTCAGGCGACGCGCCCACGATCTGGAAGCCTCCGAAGTTCAGGAAGAACATGAAGGGGGAGGGGTTGGTGCGTCGCAAGCTGCGGTAAAGCGCGAAGGGCGGCAGCGGGAAATGCGCCGACCAGCGCTGCGCCGGAACCACCTGGAAGATGTCTCCCGCGCGGATGTAATCCTTCGCGGTCTCCACGGCGGACATGTAGCCCTCCTTGGTGAAGTTCGAGCGCATCTCGCCGACCTGCAGGCTCTCGCCCAGATCCCGGCTCTCGACCGGCGTGCGGTCGAGATCGCGCAGCGCATCCGAGACGCGCTCGGCGGCCTGCGCATACGCGGCGCGCGCCGACAGACCGGCCGACTGGAAGGCCGGCGCGCAGATGATCACGTCGCCCTTCACCCCGTCGAGTACGGCCACGACCGACGGGCGCAGCAGCATCGCGTCGGGTACGCCCAACGGATCGGGGTTCACGTTCGGCAGCTTCTCCACCAGCCGGATCGTGTCATAGCCGAGATAGCCGAACAGACCCGCCGCCGCGGCAGGCAGATCGTCGGGCATGTCGATGCGACTCTCCGCGATCAGCGCCCGCAGGCTATCGAACGGGTGGCCCGGAAGATCTTCCCATGCCTCGTCGAAGCGCGCCGAGCGGTTGATCCGCGCCTGCTCGCCCCGGCACTCCCAGATCACGTCAGGCTTCATGCCGACGATCGAGTAGCGTCCGCGCACCTCCCCACCGGTCACCGATTCCAGCATGAAGGAATTCGGCTGCGCCTCGGCGAGCTTGAGCATCAGCGAGACGGGCGTGTCCAGATCGGCCGCGAGCCGGGCGTAGACCAACTGATTTTCACCCTTGGCCCAGCGTTCCTCGAACGCCTCGAAAGAGGGGGAGAGAGCGACCACGACGGGCCTCCTTACTGCATCTGCGACTGCACCGCGGTCACGGTCTGGCTGTCGAGATCGAGCCCGGCCTCCGACTCCACGGCGGTCGCGTAGAAATTGAGCAGGTCATTGGCCAGCGAGTTCGACAGCTGTTTGCCGATCTGACCCGAGATCAGCTTGGTGTCAGCATCTTCCATATCCGCCGGGATGACCTTGTCGGTGACGAAGACATAGACCTTGCCGCTGGCGGTGATCTGCGCCGGCTTGCCCGGTTCGGTCTTGAAGACCTTCGAGACCACGGGCGGCGGCAGTTCGTCGGAATAGCCGCCGCGCCCGATGCTCGCCACCTTGGTGGTCAGCACGCCGGTCTCGCCCAGCGACTTGCCGCCCTCGACCGCAAAGACGATCTCCTTGGCGCGGGCCTCTTCCGCCTGCACGACCTGATCGGCGCGCCACGCATCGGCCACGTCGCTCTTCACCTCGTCGAAGGGCTTGGGCTGGGGCGGCACGATCTTGTTCAGGCGCAACGCGAAGACGCCGCCATCCGACAGGGTCTGCAGCTCGGGATAGGCGTCGGTCGTCGCCTCGTTCGCCGCCTTGCGGAATTCGTCATAGCCCGCGATGCCGTCGGTGCTGTCGGCGGTGAAACCGATCTGGCCAAGCTCCATGTCGGTTTCCTTGGCCATCTCCTCCAGAGTCGCGCCTCCGGCCAGACGGTCCTGCAGGTTTTCACTCATCTTGCCGATCTCGTTGCGCGCCTTCTCGGCCTCGGCATCGCCCGCCAGTTCGTCGCGCGCGTCGGCGAACGAGGTCTCCTGTGCATCGATGATGCCGTTCACCTTGAACAGCGCCGGGCCCAGATCGGTCTCGACGGGGCCGACCACGGTGTTGTTTTCGGCCGAGAAGACCGCGTCGGCGGCCTTGCCCAGATCGTCGCGAGTCACGTCGCCCAGATCGGCATCGTCCAGCGTCAGGCCGCGATCCTTCGCAAGATCGGCAAAGGTCGCGCCGCCGTCCAGCTTGGCTTTAGCGGCTTTCGCGGCATCCATGTCGGAATAGACGAGACGCTCCACGAGGCGCTTTTCGGGCTGCTTGAACTCGTCGATCCGACGCTCGTATTCGGCCTTCAGCGTGGCGTCGTCGATCTTCACCTTGTCGGCCAGCATCTCAGGCGTCAGCCATGCATAGGTGATGTCACGCGTCTCGGGCGCGGTGAACTGATCGATATGGTCGTTGTAATAGGTTTTGAGCTGCTCGTCCGTCGGATCCGGGATCGCCTTGGTCAGATCGCTCTCCGTCACTTCCGCCCAAGTGAAGCCGCGCTTCTCGCCTACATATTGCGTATAGGCATCCACGACGGGCTTGGGGGCATCCACGCCGCCCGCGACTGCGCCCTGAATGATCGAGCGGGCGAGATCGTCGCGCAGCTGCGCTTCGAATTGCTGCTCGGAATAGCCTTGCTGGCGCAGCGCGAACTTGTAGGTCTCGCGGTCGAACTTGCCCGAGGCGTTCTGGAAGGCCGGGATGTCGTAGATCTTCTGCTGCAGCTGCTTGTCGCCGACCGAGACGCCAAGACGCCGCGCGCCCTCACCGATCGCGGCCTGACCGATCAGCTTGCCCAGCACCCGCTGGTCCGCGCCCGACGCCTTCATCTGCGCCATCGTCACCGCCTGGCCAAGCTGCTGCGAGCGCTGCTGCATTTCCTGACGCAGCGCGCGAGCGTAATCGTCCACGGTGATCTTGGTCTCGCCGACCGCGCCGACCGACTTGGCCGAACCGGAGAAGCTGCGTAGCCCGAAACCGCCGAGACCAAGGATCAGCATGGCCAGCAAGATCCAGACGACGACACTCTTGCCGTGGCTGCGCATCTTCATCGGGGGTCCTCCTCGGGAATTGTCTTTTGGCGCTGTTTAGGGCTTTGATTACTGGCCTGCAAGGCTAGCTGCGCGCGAGGCTCGCCAGCCGGTCGCGCAGCGCCGCGATCCCGTCACTGTCGACATTGGCGAAGGCGATCCGCATCTGCTGCGCGGCTCCGTTTGCGCCCTGTGGCATGAACATCGTGCCGGGCAGCATCAGCACGCCCGCCTCGCGCACCAGAGCCTGCGCGAAATCAGGAGAGGGGCGCGGATCGGGATGGGTGACATAGGCGAAATAGGCGCCGCAGCCCAGCATCTTCCAGCCTTCGAGATCGGCGAAGGCCGCCTCCATCGCGGTGCGGCGACGCAGGATTTCCTCGCGCTCGCCCGCGACCCATTGCGACAGGTGAACCATCCCCCACAGCGCTGCCATCTGACCAAGCTGCGAGGGGCAGATGGCCACCGTGTCGAGAAATTTCTCCACTTCTGCGAGGCGCGCCTCGCCTGCGACGATGGCGCCGACGCGATGCCCAGTCAGGCGATAGGCTTTCGAGAAGGAATAGAGATGGATGAAATAGTCCGGCCAGTCGGGATCGGAGAACAGGTCATGCGGAGCGCCATTGCGCGAGTCGAAGTCGCGATAGGTCTCGTCCACGATCAGCGCGAGCTTGTGACGCTTGGCCAGATCGGCGAAGGCGCGCAGCAGCTCGGCCGGATATTCCGCCCCGCCCGGGTTGTTGGGCGAGACGAGCACGATCGCCCGGGTCTTGCCGGTGATCTTCGCGGCGGCCTCCTCGGGATCGGGCAGTAGCCCCGCGCCGGGGGCGAGCGGCACCGTGTGCACGCCCGCCATGTCGAGCCACATCTTGTGATTGAAATACCAAGGCGTCGGCAGGATCACCTCGTCGCCCGGGCCTGCGAGCGTGGCCAGCGTCGCGCAGAACGCCTGATTGCAGCCTTGGGTGATCGCGACCTGACGCGCCGCGACCTCGCCGCCATAGGCCAGCGACCATTGATGCGCGAGTTCCGCGCGCAGATCGGGAAGGCCCAGAACAGGGCCGTAGAGATGCGCCTGCGGATCATTCAGCGCGGCTTCGGCGATGGCTTGGCGCAGCGCCTCGGGCGGCGGATCGACGGGGGCTGCCTGCGAGACATTGATCAGCGGGCGATCGGCGGTGAACTCGACCCCGTCGAGCCAGCGCCGCGCCTCCATGACCGGGGGCGGGAAGGTGGCGGCGAGTGCGGGGTTGAGCGGATGGGGCATGAAGGTCCTCTTGGCTGATCGGCGCGAGATCAGCAGAGCGCCGCGCGCTTGGCAAGAGGCGGGAGCCTCCGGTGGGGATATTTGGATCGAGAAGAAGGGGCTGCGCTTTCTCTTGTCGGGAATATCCGGGGGTGAGGCGCAAACGGAGGCAGAGAAGGGGGCAGCGCGCCCTAGCTGCGTCCCTCATGGTGGTTGCGCCATGCGAAGCTGTGCCGCACATACCACTCGCGTAGGGTCAGCGCGATGACCACGAGATCCAGCACCGTCAGCGCCAGCATGCCCGCGCCATGGTTCAGACTGTAGAGATACATCTGGTAGGCCACGAAGCCGGTCATCATCACGATCGCCATCGGGTAGGCCCAGATCAGTCCGCGGATCAGCAGGATCACCACGACCAGCTTCAGCAAGCCGTGGCTGGTGAAGTAGAAGCCGTAGAAATCCTGAGTCTGGATCGAGAAGTGATGGGCCGCGTTGAGGAACGCATTGGCGATGCGGTCATTGGGATCCTCGCGCAGCTCGCGCGCGGTCAGCCAATGCGCGGCGTCGAAGACCGCATTCTTCGGCAGCCCGAGAAGCGCGAGGCCGGACAGCGTTTCCGCAATCTCGAAGATCGCCTTGATGATCAGGCTGACCTCGAAAAGCCAGTGCAGGAACCGCCCGAGAGGGGTTCCGGGTGCGCCGAACCGCACTGATCAGTCCGTGCCGCGATAGGGTTGCACATATTGCAGCGCCATGTCCCAGGGGAAGAAGATCCAAGTGTCCTGGCTGACTTCGGTGATGAAGGTGTCGACCAGCGGTGCGCCCATCGGCTTGGCGTAGACTGTGGCGAATTGCGCCTTCGGGAAGAGGTCGCGCACCAGCTTCAGCGTGTTGCCGGTATCGACGAGGTCGTCAACGATCAGCACGCCTTCGCCGCCGTTTTCCATCAGGCTCTCCTGCGTGGGCTTGATGACCTGCGCTTCGCGTTGTTCCTGATGGTTGTAGCTTTTGACCGAGATCGTATCGACCGTGCGGATGTCCAGTTCGCGCGCGACGATCGCCGCCGGAACGAGGCCGCCACGGGTGATGCCTACCACGGCGCGCCAGCTGCCGTCGCCCGGCCCCTTGCCGTCGAGGCGCCATGCCAGCGCACGGGCGTCCCGGTGGATTTGGTCCCAGCTGACGTGGAAGCCTTTTTCATGCGGCAGACGATCGGACATCGGGGGTCTCCTCAGCTCAGAGCGAGTTTCAGACCGAGCAGCGCCAGCAGGCCGCCGAAGCAGCGCTCGATCACGGTTTTCAGGTTCAGATAGGCCGCGCGCGTCTTCTCGAGCGAGAATATCCGCGCGACGATGACGTTCCATCCCGCATCGTTGAACATCACGATGCCGAGGATCGCGGCATAGGCCCATGCGGGCGCCGAGGGCGGGATGAAGGTCAGGAAGACGGTGCCGAAGAATACGGCGGGTTTCGGGTTGGCGAGCTGGGTCGAGATGCCGAGCCAGATCAGACGCGGAGCCGAGCGGGTGCGGGGCAGGTCGGGAATCTCATCGTCCATCGGATCGTCCGCATGGCGCCACATCTTGTATGCGAGCCACAGCAGATAGGCCGCGCCGGCGATTTTCAGCGTGGTAAGCAGGGCAGGGGCGATCTTGAAGACGAGGGCGAGACCGAACAGGGCCGCCGCCGCCCAGATAACCGCGCCCAAGCCGATCCCGAGTGCGAGCCAGATGCCGCGCTGGAACCCGTCGCGCAGTCCCGTGCGCGCGGCCAGCAGCACAGCTGGCCCCGGCGACATCGCCGCGGCCAGATGCACGAAATAGATCGCGGTGAGGGCCGCGAGGGTCATCTCATTCCTTCCGCTTGGTGACCACGTCGATATCGGGCGCGTCGACCGCTTTCATGCCCACGACGTGATAGCCCGCGTCGACATGCAGCGTCTCGCCGGTGGTGCCGGAGCCGAGATCGGAGAGCAGGTAGAGCGCGGCCTTGCCGACCTCTTCCTGCGTCACGTTGCGGCGCAGCGGCGAGTTCAGCTCGTTCCACTTCATGATGTAGCGGAAATCGCCGATGCCCGAAGCCGCGAGCGTCTTGATCGGACCGGCGGAGATCGCGTTGCAGCGGATTCCGTCCTTGCCGAGGTCCTCTGCGATATACATCACACTGGCTTCCAGCGCCGCTTTCGCCACGCCCATCACGTTGTAATGCGGCATGACCTGCTCGGCACCGTAATAGGTCAGCGTGAGCAGCGAGCCGCCCTCGTTCATCATCGCAGCAGCTTCCTTGCACACTGCGGTGAAGGAATAGACCGAGATGTCCATCGTGGTTTTGAAGTTGTCGCGCGAGGTGTCGACATAGCGCCCGCGCAGCTCCGACTTGTCGGAGAAACCGATCGCGTGGACGACGAAATCGATGCTGTCCCAATGCGTGCGAAGCGTCTCGAAAAGGCTCTTGATCGAGTCGCCGTTGGCGACGTCGCATTCGACGAGGATCTCGGAGCCGAGCTGTTCGGCCAGCGGTCCCACGCGCTTCTTGAGCGCCTCGCCCTGGAACGAGAAGGCGAGTTCCGCTCCCGCATCCGCGAGGGCCTTGGCGATGCCCCAGGCGATGGATTTGTCATTCGCAAGGCCCATGATCAGCCCGCGTTTGCCCGCCATCAGGTTGTTCGACATGTCAGGTTGCCCCCCGCTTCGCTCTGGTAAGTCCGAATGCTTTAGGCGAAAGGTGAAGACGCATCAAGGCTACTGACCTCCGGTCAAGCATGATCGTGTGGATCGTGTTGCCGATCGGAGCGTTGGGCACGGTGTGCCATGCGACGGGCCAGACTGGAGGCGAGTATGAGTGACAGAACCGGAATTTTCGCGGGCGACGATCCATTCGCGATCGCGCAGGCTTGGCTGAGCGAAGCCGAAGAGACCGAGATCAACGATCCCAATGCGATAGCGCTGGCGACGGTCGATCCGGACGGGCTGCCCAATGCGCGCATGGTTCTCCTCAAGGAAATAGAGGGGCGCGACATGCCCTCGGGCGGGGCGTTCGTCTTCTACACCAACTACGGATCGGTGAAGGCGCAGGAGATCGAGAGCGCCGGAAAAGCTGCTTTCGTGATGCATTGGAAGTCATTGCGCCGCCAGATTCGGGTTCGCGGTATGGTTGAGCGCGAGGAAGGGCCGCAGGCCGATGTCTATTACAAGTCGCGCTCCTTGAAATCGCGTCTCGGGGCCTGGGCCTCGCGACAAAGTGAGCCGCTGAGCTCGCGCAGCGCGCTGATGGCGGAGGTCGCGAAGGTGACGGCGGGTCATGGCACAAATCCGGAACGACCGCCTTTCTGGGGAGGGTTCAGAATCAAGCCCTTGGAGTTGGAATTTTGGGCGGACGGCGCATTTCGCCTTCACGATCGTTTCCGTTGGAGCCGGCAAACCCTTGCCGATGCGTGGGAAGTGACCCGCCTAAACCCCTGAAACTCGCGCTTCGTGAATTGCATAGGGTCTTGAAACTTTGAGAATTCTCTTGAAGTGTCGCGTGAATACCGCATCTCCTGAGTGAGGTGCGGGCGGAAATGCGAACAGGAAAGCCCGAAGTATGCAAACGGGATGGAAGATGCTGGGGGAGTCGGAGGCCGAGCCTCGCGAAGTCACCGGCACCGTTAAATGGTTCGACCCAGTCAAAGGGTTCGGCTTCATCGTCGATGGCGAAGGGGGGCCGGATATCCTTCTACACGCGAATGTGCTTCGCAATTTCGGCCAGGGCTCGATTGCTGACCGCGCACGGATTCGTGTCCAGATGCAGCTGACCCCGCGCGGCGCGCAGGCGGTCGAGGTCTTGGAGATTTTACCCCCGGAAGGCGAGCCCGTCGCGCCGATCGAAGATTTGGGTGACAACAGTTTCGACGATATCGCGGCCCTGCCGCTGGAGCCGGCTAGGGTGAAGTGGTTTGAAAAGGCCAAGGGATTCGGCTTTGCCAACATCTTCGAAAACGAAGAGGATATTTTCATTCACATGGAAGTTCTGCGTCGGTCGGGCTTCGCCGATCTCAGCCCCGGCGAAGCGGTGTGCCTTCGGGTGATCGAAGGCAAGAGGGGGCGGATGGCGGCACAGGTGCTCGCATGGGATGCTGGTTTGAAATCCGGGCGCTGAGCGCCGCCCTTCTTCTGAGTTTGGCGCCGGGCATCGCCGCGGCGGACGGAGCGCAATGCCGGGACGATCTCGCGATTCTGCGCACGGATGGCCAGTTGGTGAATTTCACCATCGAGATTGCCGATGACAGTGCAGAGCGTGCGCAGGGCCTGATGGGTCGGCGCGAGATGGAGGCGGGGGCAGGGATGCTCTTCATCTATGACCGCCCGCGCGAGGTCGCCTTCTGGATGCACGACACGCCGCTGCCGCTCGATATGGTTTTCATCGATCCGGCAGGACGCGTGGTGAAGGTCGCGGCGAACACCACTCCCAATGACGACACGCCGATTCCTTCCGGCGCGCCGGTACGCTACGTGCTCGAGATCAATGCCGGGATGGCCGCGCGCTACGGGATCGCGCCGGGTGCGGTGCTTGCGCATCCCAGCGTCGATCCGGCACAAGCCGCATTTCCCTGCGAATGACCCTTTCCTTGTGCCGAACCTCTTTGTAAGGAGAGGGCGTCGGGGCGTAGCGCAGCCTGGTAGCGCGTCTGTTTTGGGTACAGAAGGTCGTGAGTTCGAATCTCGCCGCCCCGACCATCCCTCCAAATTGCCGATTCCGGCCCTGACTACATCTAGTGGCAGGTCTTGATTGTGGCACTAGCGACACGATCCGCGAATTTGCCCATTTTTTGCGCAAAGCCAGCGCCGCTATCCACAAGATATTGCGTGCTGTGGATTGAAATTCCCAGATGAGCCGCAAACGCGCGGGAATCCTCAATGAAATTTGGCCCTTATTGGTGCCGCAGCGCGGCGTCCCAGCGTTAACCAAATGTGGAGGAATCGTGGAGTCCGCTTCCCTTGGGGCCGGTCAACTGAAAAATGGACTGACTCAAGGTGAAAGTTTCGTTGACGGCTCGGAGCGCCTACGGCAGGTTGTGTGGTGTCGGAGGCCGACCCACCAGATGTAGTGGGGCCTAGGGCCAAGGGACAGATTTCGGACATTGCACCCCCGAATCCGGGGCGCGCAGCCCTCGCGGTGTCGACTGCGAGGCCCGGGCTTTCTGTTCTCTGCGGCTCCCGCCGACACCGGATTTGACTGACTGCAAACGGGGACAGGGCAATGAAGATCGAACGCAAGTTCACCACCGACGAAACCGGCGCCTACGGCGCGCTTGAGTTCACGACGACCGCATCCGAGATTCGCAATCCCGACGGCAAGGTGGTGTTCCGCAACGAGTCGGTCGAAGTGCCCGGCGGTTGGAGCCAGGTCGCCTCGGACGTTCTGGCGCAGAAATACTTCCGCAAGGCCGGCGTCCCGGCGGCGCTGAAGAAGGTCAAGGAAAAGGGCGTGCCGGAATTCCTGTGGCGCTCGGTTCCCGATGAAGAGGCGCTGGCCCAACTCCCCGAAGAGGCGCGCTTCACGGGCGAAAGCTCGGCCAAGCAAGTGTTCGACCGTCTCGCCGGTGCCTGGTGCTATTGGGGCTGGAAGGGCGGCTACTTCACCACGGAAGCTGATGCGCAGGCTTACTATGACGAGATGCGCTTCATGCTGGCCGAACAGATGGCCGCGCCGAACTCGCCGCAATGGTTCAACACCGGCCTGCACTGGGCCTACGGCATCGACGGTCCCGGTCAGGGCCACTTCTATGTCGATCACAAGACCGGCAAGCTGACCTCCTCGACCTCGGCCTACGAGCATCCGCAGCCCCATGCCTGCTTCATCCAGTCGGTCTCGGACGATCTGGTGAAAGAGGGCGGGATCATGGACCTCTGGGTCCGCGAGGCGCGCCTGTTCAAATACGGCTCGGGCACGGGCACCAACTTCTCTAGCCTGCGCGCCGAAGGCGAGAGCCTCTCGGGCGGTGGCAAATCCTCCGGCCTGATGGGCTTCCTCAAGATCGGCGACCGCGCGGCGGGCGCGATCAAGTCGGGCGGCACCACGCGCCGCGCCGCGAAGATGGTGATCTGCGACATGGATCACCCGGATATCGAGGAATTCGTCAACTGGAAGGTCATCGAAGAGCAGAAAGTGGCCTCGCTGGTCGCGGGCTCCAAACTGCATGAGCGCGAGCTGAACGGCATCTTCGCCGCGATCCGCGAATTCGACGGCTCCGACGAGACCTCGGTCGATCCGACTCAGAACGAGGCGCTGAAAGCCGCGATCAAATCCGCCAAGCGCGTGATGATCCCGGAGACCTACATCAACCGCGTGCTGCAATATGCACGGCAGGGCTACAGCTCGATCGAATTCCCGACCTACGACACCGATTGGGACTCGGAAGCCTATGTTTCGGTTTCGGGCCAGAACTCGAACAACTCGGTGCGGGTCACCAACGCCTTCCTGAAAGCGGTGAAGGACGATGCCGATTGGGAACTGATCCGCCGCACCGACGGCAAGGTCGCGAAGACCGTGAAGGCGCGCGAGCTGTGGGAGCAGGTTGGCCACGCCGCATGGGCCTGCGCCGATCCGGGCATCCAGTTCCACGACACCGTCAACGAATGGCACACCTGCCCCGAGGACGGCCCGATCCGCGGCTCGAACCCGTGCTCGGAATACATGTTCCTCGACGACACGGCCTGTAACCTTGCCTCGATGAACCTGCTGACCTTCTACAAGGACGGCAAGTTCGACGCCGAAAGCTACATGCACGCCACCCGCCTGTGGACCGTGACGCTGGAAATTTCGGTGCTGATGGCGCAGTTCCCCTCGAAGGAAATCGCGCAGCGCAGCTACGACTTCCGCACGCTGGGCCTCGGCTATGCCAATATCGGCGGCCTGCTGATGAACATGGGTCTGGGCTACGACTCGAAAGAGGGCCGGGCGCTGTGTGGCGCGCTGACCGCCGTGATGACCGGTGTCTCCTACGCCACTTCGGCCGAGATGGCGGGCGAGTTGGGCGCGTTCCCGGGCTACGAGAAGAACTCGAAGCATATGCTCCGCGTCATCCGCAACCACCGCAACGCCGCTTACGGCAAGAGCGATGGCTACGAGAGCCTCGAGATCAAGCCGGTCGCGCTCGATCACAAGGGCTGCCCCGATCCGGAACTGATCGCGCTGGCCAAGCAATCCTGGGACGAGGCGCTGGCCCTGGGCGAGCAGCACGGCTACCGCAACGCGCAGGTGTCGGTGATCGCGCCGACCGGGACGATCGGTCTGGTAATGGATTGCGACACCACCGGGATCGAGCCGGACTTCGCGCTGGTGAAATTCAAGAAGCTTGCAGGCGGCGGCTACTTCAAGATCATCAACCGCTCGGTGCCGGGCGCGCTCGAAACGCTGGGCTATAGCTCGGCGCAGATCGAAGAGATCATCGCCTATGCCGTGGGCCACGCCAGCCTTGGCAACTGCCCCGACATCAACACCACCGCGCTGATCGGCCACGGCTTCGGCCCGCGCGAGATCGAGAAGGTCGAGGCCGCGCTGCCGACCGCCTTCGATATCCGCTTCGTCTTCAACCAGTGGACGCTGGGCGAGGAGTTCTGCACCCAGACGCTGGGCATCCCGGCCGAGAAGCTGAACGATCCGACCTTCGACATGCTGCGTCACCTCGGCTTCACCAAGAAGCAGATCGACGCCGCGAACGACCATGTCTGCGGGACGATGACGCTGGAAGGCGCACCGCACCTGAAGGACGAGCACCTGAGCGTGTTCGACTGCGCCAATCCCTGCGGCAAGAAGGGCAAGCGCTACCTCAGCGTCGAGAGCCACATCCACATGATGGCTGCCGCGCAGAGCTTCATCTCGGGCGCGATCTCGAAGACGATCAACATGGCGAACCACGCCTCGATCGAAGACGTGAAAGCGGCTTACGAGCTCAGCTGGTCGCTCGGGATCAAGGCCAATGCGCTCTACCGTGACGGGTCGAAACTGTCGCAGCCGCTGGCCGCCGCGCTGGTCGAGGATGACGAGGAGGCCGAGGAAATCCTCGCCACCGGCTCGACCCAGGAAAAGGCCGCCGTGCTCGCCGAGAAGATCGTCGAGAAGGTGCTGGTCAAGGAGATCGTCCGCAGCCACCGCGAGAAGCTCCCCGAACGTCGCAAGGGCTACACCCAGAAGGCGGTCGTGGGCGGTCACAAGGTCTATCTGCGCACCGGCGAATACCATGACGGCACGTTGGGCGAGATCTTCATCGACATGCACAAGGAAGGCGCTGGCTTCCGGGCGATGATGAACAACTTCGCGATCGCCGTGTCGGTGGGCCTGCAATACGGCGTGCCGCTGGAGGAGTTCGTGGACGCCTTCACCTTCACCAAGTTCGAACCGGCCGGGATGGTGCAGGGCAACGACTCGATCAAGAACGCGACCTCGATCCTCGACTACGTGTTCCGCGAACTGGCCGTGTCCTATCTCGACCGCACCGACCTTGCGCATATCAAGCCGCAGGGCACCAGCTTCGACGATCTGGGCGGTGGCGAGAACGAGGGCAAGCGCGCCGACGGCAATGTCGAGCCGATGTCCGAGAACGCTTCGAAGTCGCTCGAAGTGCTGCGCCAGATTTCCTCGACCGGCTATCTGCGCAAGCGCCTGCCGCAAGAGCTGATGGCTCTGCAGGGCGGCGTGGAAGTGGTGACCTCGCAGATGCCCGCGCAAAGCGCGCAGGCCCGTGCCTCCAGCTCCACCGCGGTCTCCTCGGGCTCGGTCCAGATGGATGCCCGCGCCAAGGCGAAGATGCAGGGCTACGAGGGCGAAGCTTGCGGAGATTGCGGCAACTACACGCTGGTGCGCAACGGCACCTGCATGAAGTGCAACACCTGCGGGGCGACCAGCGGTTGCTCTTGAGGGACAGGGGTCTCGGTCTGGCGGCCGGGGCCCCGACGACGACGGCGCGGTCCGGTCTGTCCGGGCCGAGGGAAGACGGGCGCGGCCCGAGGGACAGAAACGACCGCCAAAGGCGGCAAGGAGCGGAAATTGGACCTGATCGTCGGCAATAAGCGGGTGACCCCCAAAACGACGCGCCGCATCCCCGGTGGCATCGAGGCCGAGCTGGTGGGCGAGGGGCTGACCTCGCTGATCGACGCGACTTTCACGGGCACCGAGATCGCCTGCCTCGGCGGCGACCTCGATCACCACGCGCTCGACGTGACCGATATCCGGATGGGCGGCGGTGCGACCACCGTCACCCTGATGACCGCGCGCGAGATGGCGCTGCACTGAAGGAGGTGTGATTGAAAAGTTTACGAGACATCTTCAAGCGTCTTCCGCAAAGTGGCGAGCATCGTCATCTGCTGAGGAACTTCAACTTTGCTCCGTCAATCGATGGCAAGGCGAAGTCCGTACGGGTTCTGGCGGAAGCTTTGGGTTTCGATGTGGTTCGTACTCCGCTGCCTCGCAGAATGGCGGGGCGCTTGGTGCAGGATGCTTTCGCTCCAAATGGCTACCGCATCGAGGTTAACAGCGAGCAGTCTGTCACCGCACAGCGTTTCGCGGTTTTGCACGAAATCGGCCACTACTACCTGCACGCGGATCACACAGACCCGCTTGGCGCAGTCGCATATCTGGATCGCTCTGAAAGTATGTTCTACGCCGATCCGAAAGAAGAGCGCGAGGCCAATCAATTTGCGGCAACGTTGTTGTTCGGTGATGGAGCGCTTGAGGCTGCTCGCTCACTACATGGAAACGACGTTCCCAAGCTTGCGCATTATTTCGGGGTGTCAGAACGCACCATCGAGATTGCGATGAAACAATACTGAGATCCGGGGCGGGTGCGCTCGTCCCAGACGCCGAGAAGGCCCAGGCGAGACTAAAAACAGCTCGGGCGGTAAACTAATGAGCCTGATCGGCGAAACTGGCCCTCTCCGCCCCCGGAGAGGGCCTCTTTCCGTTCGGGGTGAAACTGGAAGGTGCGGCCGCGCTCTGGCCATTTTCGCCATCCCGCGTCACGATGTCCGGTGTGGCCCGAGGCGGCCAAGGAATGAAACCCGCAACCGGAAGGACCGCAGATGACCGCATCCGGACCGACAGTCTCCTTCATCCAGATGAAAGACGGCACCCGCGAAGATTACGAACTGCTCGAAGAGCTGGAGAAGCCTTTCCTTGCAGGAACGGCGGATCGGTTGTTGCGCGAACTCGCCGCGCAGGCGGAGGAGACGCTGTCGGGCTACCAGATCACGCGGCTCGAACACGGGCTGCAGGCGGCGACCCGGGCGCGGCGGGACGGGGCGGATCTTGACTGGATCGTGGCGGCACTGCTGCACGACATCGGCGACCGGCTCGCGCCCCAGAACCACGACCGGATGGCGGCGGAAATTCTGCGGCCCTATGTCCGCGAGGAGGTCTCGTGGGTGGTCGAACATCACGGCATTTTCCAGATCGCCTATTACGGCCATCACTACGGTTGGGACCCGGAGGAGCGCCAGAAATTCAAGGACCACCCCTGTTATCGCAGCTGCGAGCAATTCTGCGAGCGCTGGGATCAGTCGAGCTTCGATCCGGCCTATCCGATGGACCCGCTGGAGAGCTTCGTCGGGGACGTCCGCGAGGTGTTTTCCCGCAAGGCCTATGCGCCAGAGGTCCTGCGCGCTGGCGAGGTTCACGGCTTGCCTGATGCAGCCTGAGCGGGCCGGAGCCGCACAGATCGCTTCCCGCTTTTTCTCGCAGGAGAAAGATTTTTCTGGCGATAACAGGCGCGCGAGACTAAGGGCATGACCCATGAGCGATACCTTGCCCCCGTGCCCCGAATGCAACTCGTCCTTCACCTACGAGATGGACGCCCTGCTGATCTGTCCCGAATGCGGCCATGAATGGTCGGCCTCGGGTGACGCGGATGCGCCCGCGGAGGTGCGCGACGCGGTGGGCAACGTGCTGAACGACGGCGACACGGTGACCGTGATCAAGGACCTCAAGGTGAAGGGCTCCTCCTCGGTGGTGAAGGTCGGCACCAAGGTGCGCGGCATCCGTCTCGTCGACGGCGATCACGACATCGACTGCAAGGTGCCCGGCATCGGCCAGATGGGGCTGAAGTCGCAATTCGTGAAGAAGGTTTCAGAGTAAGCCTCCTCACTGTCGCGTCGCGACCCAGGTGCCGCTGCACCCGTCGACGTTTTGATAATCCCCCACGAGGCGCCCTTTGACGAGCTGCCCCTTGAGTGAGCCGACAGAGCGCGTTCGGAAGTAGAAATTCCCGACGATCCGGTCGGCTCCGACGACTTGCCCGGTTACCCTGTAGGAAGCTCCGTAGGTGTTGGTGGCCTGGCCCGAAACCCGGCCGTCCCGGATGAATATCCCGCCGTAGCCCGGCGTGCAGGGCCGATCCATCACACGCATGCTCTGAGGGGTGTACCTACCGACCCAGTGCCCGTCGAGCGGGCTTGGCCGTCCGTCGGGTGGCTCTGGAACGCAGGCTGCGAGCGCGCTCAGGGTCACGCCCGCCAGGGCCGCGGTGGCGGCCCTGCGTGTGAGTGTCGTCCTCTTGTTCATTGGATTGTCCTCCCGGGTTCGCGCCCGCGCTCACTCGATCCCGACGATCATCGTGAAGGGGGCAGGGGCGTCGCCGATATTGTACACCGTGATCCGGTTTTCGCCGTTGAGCCAGAGCTGTCCGCGATAGTCGCGCCTACCGCCGCGGCTCTCGTAGAGAAGCTGGCCGTCCGGGGTGAAGATGTTGAAATGCACCGCAGGCGAGCCTGTCTGGAGCTGTGCCGTCAGGAACTGCTTGGCCCGCGCGCCGAGCCGGTAGTTGACCGCAGCGCCGGGGGCGAGGGTCGATCTCAGCACCGCGCCGCTCGTGCCGGGGGCGAACTGGACCTGCTGATCGCGGGTCTCGGGTTCGGCCACGCGCGGTGGCGGGGCAGAGCCTTCTCGCAGATAGCGTCCTGCGACCCAGCCGGTCAGAGAGCCCTCGGTGGCCGCGACCTGGCACCAGCGCTGACCCTCGGCCATTCGGCAGCCCATGTTGCGCAGGATCGCCCCCTCGGGGAACCGGCCGAGGATCGTAGCCCCGGTCGAGGGCCCCGCGCGCAGGTTCAGCGGATCGTTGATATCGCCGGTCTGGACCTGCCAGAAATCCGGCCCGCCCTGCAGCCCGTCGGCATAATCACCCTGCACGATGGCGCCGGTCTTCCCGGTGATCCCGATCCGGATGTCGAAATTCGCAACCTCGTCGCGCCGCGCCGCCGAGCGCATCATGTAGACCGAGATCTTGTATGTCCCCGAACTCGGCAGCGTGCCGGTGTAGTGGTTCAGCTCGGGCGTGAACTGGCTGTTGATGATCGCCTGATCGCCGGGCCCGCTCCCGGGACCGTAGAGGTTGAAATACGTGGCGGTGTGGTTCGTGGACAGCTTGATATCGATCGTCTGACCGGCCTCGGCGCCGATCGTGTAGATCACGCTGTCATAGCCCTTGATGCGATCGCTCAGAACCGCGTTATCCGCTCCGGCTGAGAAATACACCGGAACCTCGCGCATCTCCTCCGCGAGGGCAGGCGTAGCGAATGAGAGCGCCGCGACGAAGACATAACCCAGAAATCGGTTCATACCGATCCTCCATCTTTGGTTTATGGCGCGCGTCATCGGAGAGTGTAGCACGAAAATCGTACAGAGGCGCGGAGTCAGGCAGTGCCGATCTGCGGGCGTCCGAAATAGGCCCGCAGATGGGGCAGGGCGACAAGTTGCGCCGCGATCAGGAGCAGCGCGATCGGCCAGATCAGCAGCGTGCCGGGCGCGGCAAGTGTAATCAGCGGGATCGCGACCAGCACGAGTGCGGTCGTCAGCGCAGCGCGGCCAACCTGTGGCAGCGCCATGACCCGCGACAGCCGCCAGAGCGCCACGCCGAGACCGATCGCCTCGCCCGTGACCCCGAGCCAGATCACCGGCACGACCGAGCCGGTCTGGGCAAGCGCCCAATAGCTCAGCGGGAGAACCGCGATCCGGGGCAGGTTCCCCCAAAAGCCATTATCGGTCTGCCCCGCCGAGAGCGCGACCGTGCTCGGCCCGTTCTTGATCGCGCGGAGCGCGTTCATAAGCGCGAAGGGGATCAGGAGCGGCAGGAGGCTTGCATATTTCGTCCCCAGAAGGGCGGTGACGACGAACGGTCCGATCAGGACCGTGCCCAGCAGGAGGGTCGATCCGGTGAGGAACATCCCCTCGAATGTCGCCCCGGCAAGCTGGCGATGCGCGGAGGCGTCCGCACGGCCATGTGCGACCGAGAGTTTCGGTAAAAAGAGGTTCTGCACCGACTTCGCGCCAATCAGCGTGGGCGTCAGCGTCAGTGTCATGCCCATCGCGAAGACCGCCAGCGCCTCCATTCCTGCCAGTCGCCCGACGATGATCTTGTCGCCCTGAAAGACGAGATACATCAGGGCCGCATTGGCCAGAAGCGGCGCGCCGAAACGCAGGTTCGCGCGCATCTCGGCGCGGTCGAGGCGCAGGCGGTAGCGGCGCTCGGCCATCAGGTGCGAGACCAGAACCCCGAGGGCCGCGTGCAGCAGGACCGCCCAAAGCGCCACCTGCCAGTCGTCGACGAGACGCGAGAGCGGCCAGATCGCGATCAGCGCGGCCAGTGCGGGCAGCGCCCCTGTCAGCAGCATCGGGCGATAGTGGCCCCTGCGCTGGGCGCGGTGGATGTCGAAATGCTGCGCCGCCGTCAGGAGCGGCACCAGCGCGAGCCAGCGATAGGCAGATGCGGCCTCCGGGATCGCGAGGAAGTCGGCGATCGGCCCCGCCAGCACGAACAGCGCCGCCGCCGCGATCAAGCCGCGCAGCAGTTGAAAACCTTGCAGTGCGGCCTGAAACGCCGGGTCGTCGCCGCGCTTCGACTGCACGATCTGCTGCTGCAGCCCCAGCGTCGAGCCCATCTCGATCACCGCCATCACCATCGCGAAGGTCGCGGCCACGCCGTAATCGGCGACCGGGATCAGCCGCGCGATTACGAGGTTGCGCGCGAGCATCAGCGCCGAGGTGGCGGCGTTCCCGCTGAGGATGAGGATCGCGGTGCGAAGCATGTACAGTCCGATATGGCGCGGGATTTCGCCGCCCGCGCATGTTTTGCGCCCATAATCCCGCCCCGGCTACCGCTTGGTCAAGCGCGGCATTACGGCTGTGGCCTGACAGCCACGTCAACCGAGGTCTCCGGCGGTGTGCCGCCTTGCCAGATTCCCGGCTTTGCTGTTCAACTTCGTGAAAAAGCAGGGCGGCCGAGCATGACCCATCACAACCCCATTTCGACGCCTTCGAGCGATGCGCTCGCGCATGTCGCGGCGGGTGATCTCTGTGCAGGCTGCGGGCTTTGCGCGGCGGTCGCGCCTGACGAGATCGCCATGGCTCCGGATACGCGCGGCTTCCTGCGCCCGCTGCAAAGCGCCGAGATTTCCGCCCGCGCCGAGGCCGCCATCGCCGCCTGTTGCCCCGGCTTGGGCCAGAGCGCGCAGCGCGTCGCGCCCGGAGAGGAGCCGCTCTGGGGGCGGTTCATGGAGATGAAGAGCGGCCATGCCACCGACCCGGACCTGCGCCACGCAGGCGCTTCGGGCGGGGCGCTCTCGGCGCTGGCGCTGCATCTGCTGCAATCGGGTCGTGTCGATGCCATCGCCCAGATCGAACCCGACCCCGAGAAGCCGATCGGAAACCGGATGCGGCTGAGTACCACGCGCGACGAGGTTCTGGGGGCTGCGGGCTCGCGCTATGCGCCCTCAGCCCCGCTGGCCGATCTGTCGGCGCTGATCGCGGATGGGCGGCGCTTCGCGGTGATCGGGAAGCCTTGCGATGCGGTCGCACTGCGGGCGCTTGTGGCGCGCGATCCGAAACTCGCGCGGACTTTCCCGGTGATCCTGTCCTTCTTCTGCGCGGGCGTTCCCAGCGCGGAGGGCGCGCGGGAGTTGCTGGCGGAGATGGGCGCGCCCGAGGATCAACTGACAGGCCTGCGCTATCGCGGCAATGGCTGGCCGGGCAAGACGGTGGCCACGCTACATGATGGCGCCACCCGCGAGACGAGCTATCACGCGGCCTGGGGCGGGGTGCTCTCGCGCCATGTCCAGCATCGCTGCAAGATTTGCGCCGATGGCACCGGGGTTGCCGCCGATCTGGTCTGCGCCGATGCGTGGGAAGCCGATGACGAAGGCTATCCGCTGTTCGAGGAGGCGCCGGGGCGCAGCCTGATCGTGGCGCGCACGCGGCTCGGCGCGGACATTCTAAGGGAGGCCGAGGCGGCAGAGGCGGTCGAGACCGCGCCGTTCGATGTGGCGGAACTCGCCGCGATCCAACCCGGTCAGCGCGAACGCCGCCGCGCCCTTTTCGCGCGTCTCGCCGCGCTCAAACTGATGGCCCGTCCGATCCCGCGCTATGAGGGGATGAACCTGCGCGCCTGTGCATTGCAGAACCCGGTCACGCGGAACCTGCGCAACTTCGCAGGCACGATGCGCCGCGTCTGGCGAGGACGGATATGAGCCGCACGCTGCGCGTCTGCCTGATCTTCCACTCGACGCGCTCGGACAATCTTGGCGTTGGCGCGCTGACCGTGTCGGAGATCGCCCTGCTGCGCGATCTGGCCACGAAAGCGGGGCGCGAGATCGCGATTACCGTGCTCGACTGGAAGGACCGGCGCGCGCCCTATGTCGCGGGCGATGACCTGCGGCTGATCGAGGTGGATGGCGCGTTTCTGAAATCGCCCAAAGGGTTGTGGGCCGAAGTTAAGGCAGCCGATCTGGTGATCGACATTGGCGGCGGCGACAGTTTCGCGGACATCTACGGCACCTCGCGGCTGGTGAAGATGTTCTGGATGAAGTTCGCCGCCCATCTCGCGGGCACGCCTTTGGTGGTCGCGCCGCAGACCGTGGGGCCGTTCACCAAGGGCTGGTCGAAGCGGCTGGCGCGGATGAGCCTCAACCGTTCGGCTTTGGTGGCGGTGCGCGACGAACGCTCGCGCGCGGCGCTGGACGATCTGGGCTATCGCGGCGCTCCAGTTCTGGCCTCCGATCTGGCGCTGCGGCTGCCTTTTGATCCGCCCGCGCCGCGTGATGGTGGGCCGGTGCGCGTCGGTCTCAATGTCTCGGGGCTGTTGATGGCGGGGGGCTATCACGGGAGCAATGATTTCGGGATGGCGCTGGATTATCCCGCGCTGATCGCGCGCGCGATCGACTGGTTCAAGGGGCAGGGAGCGGAGGTCCATCTGGTCCCGCATGTGATCGTGCCCGAAGGCCCGATGGTGATCGAGGATGACCTGCGCGCCTGTGAGACGCTGGCGGCCGAGCATGACGTGATCTGCGCGCCTGCCTTCGCAAGCCCCTCCGAGGCCAAGAGCTATATCGCCGGGCTCGATTTCTTCACCGGGGCGCGGATGCATGCCTGTATCGCGGCATTTTCGGCGGGTGTCGCGGTGGTGCCGCTTGCCTATAGCCGCAAGTTCGCGGGGCTTTTCGGCGCGCTTGGCTACGATCACACGGTCGATGCGACCACGGCGGATGCGGATACGGTGATGGCGGCGCTGGAGCGAGGGTTCGCCAATCGCGAGACGCTGGCCGCAGAGGCGCAATCGGCGCTGGCGCGGGGGATCGACCGGCTCGCCGCCTATGACGCGGCGCTGTTAAACCTGATGAAGGCGCTGTGATGGCCGAGGCCGCGATCATCATCCCGCATTTCAACGATGTCACGCGGCTCATGCGCTGCCTCGAGACGCTTGCGCCGCAGCTGGATGCGCGTTGCGAGCTGCTGGTGGTCGACAATGGCTCGACCGATGATCTTGGCCCCGTCCGCGCGGCCTATCCCGACCTTCGGATCGTCACCGAGACCAAGAAGGGCGCGGCAGAGGCCCGCAATCGCGGCGTGGCGGAGACGACGGCGGAGCGGCTGTTCTTCATCGACAGCGATTGCGTGGCCGACCCGGACTGGATCGCGACCGCTTTCGCCGTGGCCGGGCAGGGCGATCTGGTCGGCGGGCATGTCTTCGTCTTCGAAGAGACTCCGCCGCCGCGTTCCGGCGCGGAGGCGTTCGAGACCGTCTTCGCATTCGATTTCCGGCGCTATATCGAGGAAAAGGGGTTCTCCGGCACCGGCAACCTGCTGACCCGGCGCGATATTTATGAGGCCACCGGCCCCTTCATCGCCGGGCTGTCGGAAGATCTGGACTGGTGCCGTCGGGCGACCGCGAAGGGCTATTCGCTGGTCTATGCAGAAAGGCTGCGCGTGGGCCATCCGTCGCGGCAGGATTGGGCGGCGCTGTCGCGCAAATGGCGGCGCCTGACCGAGGAAGGCTTCGGTGTGAATGGCGCGAGCCTGCCCGCGCGGCTGCGTTGGGGCGCGAAGGCGCTGTTGATGCCGGTGTCGATACTCGCCCATCTGCCGAAGGTCCTGCGCCATCCCGAGCTGAACGGTGCGACCGAGCGTCGCCGCGCGGTGTGCACGCTCGCAAGGCTGCGGCTCGCGCGGATGGGCTGGATGCTGCGGCAGGCGATTTTCGGGCGGCTTTAGCGGCGCGAAGGCCACAAAGGCGACGTGAAAAGTTAAATCTGGGTTAAAGCGCTTGCTGCCTTGATCGCCCTCACGCTAGCGTGACGTCAAGACATCAGAGCCGCAAGAAGCGGCCCGGAACAGGCAGGCAGCGATGGAGCAGATCGCATTCACCACGAGGCATGCGGCCCGCGTCGGATGGCGTGGGCTTTTGGCCGTCGGATTTGTCATGCTCGGCGCATGGCCCGCAATGGCGCGCGATTGGCAGGTCTCGGATACCGAAGCACTCGCGCGGATCGGGGCGAAGCTGGAGCCGGGCGATACGGTCCTGATCGCGCCGGGCGACTATGACGCTCTCGAGCTGCGGGGTATGGCGGGGCGCGAGGATGCGCCGATCACCTTTCGCTCTGCCGATCCGGGCAACCCGGCGGTGATCGCGCGAATGGACCTGCAGGAGGTCAGTCATGTCGTGATCGAGGCGGTGATGTTCGACTATCGTTACGCAGAGGGCGACCGGTCCAACACGCGCCCGTTTCAGGTCTTTACCACGCGCAATCTGACAATCCGCAATGTGGTGTTCGACGGTGACCTCGCGCCGCCCGATCCCGAGTTGATCGAGCAGGGCCCGCTGCCGACTGCTTTCGGCCTCGCCGTGCGCGCCTCGACCGGGATCACGGTCGAGAGCTCCGAGTTCCGCCGCTTCTATCGCGGCGCGATCTTCACCGATTGCACCGATCTGAATCTGGTCGGCAACGATATCCACGACATGCGGATGGACGGGCTAAACTTCGCCCAGATCGAGCGCGCCGAGATCGCGGGCAACCACATTCACGATTTCCGTCGCGCGGTCGCGTCCGGCGATCATGCCGACATGATCCAGTTCTGGACCGCAGGCACCGAACGCCCCAGCCGCGACATCGCGATCCGGGGCAATCTGCTCAATTCCGGGGAGGGCGGCTTCACCCAGTCGATCCTGATGCGCAACGAGCTGGTCGATCGCGGCAAGGCCGGGGCGGAGATGTTCTACCGCAACGTCGAGATCAGCGGGAACGTCATCATCAACGCCCATCTGCACGGGATCACTTTGGGGGAGGCGGACGGCGTGAAGATCGCCAACAACACGCTCATCCATGATGTCTATTCCGAGGGCGAGAAACGCGACCCGGTTCTCTGGATCCCGCAGATCCGCGTGGCGCGCGACGCCCGCGCCGTCGAGATCGCCCGCAATGCGGTGAGCGAGATCGCAGGGCCTGCGGGGCAGCCCGACTGGAGGGTACGGGACAACCTGCTGATCCAGGACGTCACGCCGCAGCGGGCGGGCTATTACGACGATATTTTCGTCGCCGCGCGCACCGGTGCGCCGCGTGAGATCGGGAATTACGCCTATCTGCCGAGTGGTCCATTGGCCGGGAGCGGGATCGGTGCGCCGATGCTGGATATCCTCGGCGGTCCGGATGCGTTCCAGCCGGTCATGCGGTTTGCCCGAGGCGAGGGAGGCGGCACGACGCTGCAATTCGATGCGCGCGCGAGTGTGCTTCCCGAAGGCGTGGACCCCGCCGAGGTCGCCTATGAATGGCAGATCGACGGGCAGACCAGTCTCGATGGTGTGCAGGTGCCGGTGGGCTTCCGAATGCCGGGTCGGCACAAAGTGACCCTCTCGCTCACGCTGCCCGATGGGCGGAGCGCGCAGAGCACCGGCTACGTCATGGTCCGCGAGGACCGTATCCTCAGCTACGATCCGCAACTGGGCCGGGTGATCTCGCATGCCGGGTCGCAGCCGAAAGTGCTCGACTCGATCCCGCTCAGCCCCGGCGCATTGGAATTCGGGCTCGGCGGGGGCGCAGTGGTGATCCCGCGCGAGATGGTCGCCCCTCTTTTCGGAGCAGATCGCTTCTCGCTGCATATGAGCCTGCGAGCGATGGGCGATTACAAATCCGCGGGAGAGCTGTTGCGCCTGCATCAATCGCTGATCGTGCGGGTTACCGGGCGCGGTACCTTCGAGGTCGAGTTCTGGCCCGAGAGTGGGCAGCGGCTGTTCCTTCGCACCAAACGCGTGCCGATCTATGACGGAAAATGGCACGACATCACCTTCCGCTACGCCTCGGAGGATAGTCTTTTCGAGGTGCTGGCGGGCGAGGAGGTGATCGGCAAAGGCACCGTCTCGGGGCGGCTCAAGCCGATGGAATATTGGGGCCTTGCGCTGGGCAATCCCTTCGGCAAGGGCAGCTTCCACGGCGAGCTTGAAGCCCTTGATCTGACCGCGAGCCGCCCGGCGGTGAGCGGGGCGATGCGCTGATGCGCGCCGGGGCGATCGGTGGCACCATGCCGGAGCATGCGCGCCCGACACGCCGTGCGGGTGGGCGAAACCGCATTGCCGAGACCGCCGCGCTCGCGACCGCGAAACTGCCGTGGCCGGTGCTGCTGTTCGTGCTGTCGATCCTGCTGCCCTTCAAGTTCAACCTCGGCCCGCTTGCGATCACCGGAAGCCGTCTCGTGCTGATGTTCTTCATCCTGCCCGCCTTCGCGCGCGTCTTCAGCGGGCGCGCGGGGCGGATATTGCCGGTGGACTGGCTGTTCCTGTTCCATGCGCTGTGGCTGTCGGTCGCGCTCGCGGTCAACAACCCGGATCGCGTCATTCAGCAAGCGGGCTCGGTGGGGCTCGAGGTGCTGGGAGGCTACCTGATCGGGCGCGCCTATATCCGCTCGCGCGAGGATTTCGCGGCGCTGGGCAAGGTGCTGATCTGGTCGGTGCTGATCCTGACGCCATTTTCGCTTTACGAGACCAAGACCGGCACGACCCTGATCCCGACGCTGATCGACAAGCTGCCGGGAATGAGCACGATCACCTACAACTTTCAGGAGCCGCGCTTGGGGCTGGAGCGTGTGCAGGGCCCCTTCGCCCATCCGATCCATTTCGGGCTCTATTGCTCGGTCGTCTTCGCCTTCGCCTTCGTGGCCTTCGACGGGATCAAATCGCTCGGATGGCGGGTGGTGGCGAGCGGGATGATCCTGCTCAACGGCTTTCTCGCGCTGTCTTCGGGCGCGCTTCTGTCGCTGCTGCTGCAACTGGGGCTGATCGGCTGGTATATCACCTTCGTGCGGATCGAATGGCGCTGGTGGCTGCTGACGGGGCTCTTCGCTTTCGCCTATGTCACGGTGGACCTGCTGTCGAACCGCTCGCCGATCATGGTGTTTCTCAGCTACGCGACCTTCTCGGCCCATACCGCCTATTGGCGCACGATCATCTTCGAGTGGGGGCTGAAGAATGTCTGGGCCAACCCGGTCTTCGGGATCGGCCTGAACGACTGGGTGCGACCGTGGTACATGTATTCCGGCTCGATGGATAATTTCTGGCTGGTGATGGCGGTGCGCTATGGCATCCCCGGCTTCCTGCTGGTCACGAGCGGCTATGTCTGGGGGCTGTTCAAGGTGATGTTCCGGGATTTCAGCGGCGATACGCGGATGCAAAATTTCCGTCGCTCCTGGGTGTTCACCTTCGCGGGGATGACCTTCACGCTCTGCACCGTCTATGTCTGGGAGTCGATCTACGCCTTCACCTTCTTCCTGTTCGGCGCCGGCATGTGGATGCTGACCGAAGCGGTGAAAGAGCGGGCCGACGCCCCCGAGGACGCGGCGCGGCCTGAGGCGCGTGCCACCAGCTACACGCGGTTTGCACAGAGTCATCGGCGGGATTAACGGCCGATCTTTGCCCGTGCCTCCGGGCTGAGCGCGGCCAGAACCGGATCGGGCGGTGCCATTCCGAAGAAACCCCGCAACAGGGCCGCGGCTTCCGCTCCATGCCCCTGCGCCCGCAATTGCGCGGCTTTGGCAAGCGACCACGCCGCGCCGCCGATCAGCCCGGCGGGGAAATGGCGGCGCAGGAACATCGCGCGTGCGCGATGCTTGAAATATTGCGAAAATGGCGAGGCGACCGAGCCCATCCGCTGCGAGCCGATCGCCGTGCCCGCGACGTGATGAACGATTGCGCCTGCGCAATAGGAGATCGGCAGATTGCCCCGGCGCAGCGCCCAGTCGACCTCCTCGTAATAGAGGAAATAATCTTCCGTCAGAGGCCCCGCGCGCTCGAGATGGGCGCGGGTGGCGACTAGGCTCGCGCCGGTGACGAAGTCGATGTGCTCCGGGTCCGGGGCAGGGCTGTCCGCGGGGGCAAACTGGTTCAGGTTATGGGTGATCCCGGTGCGCCGGTCGATCACTCCGCCGTCAATCTGGATCGTATCGGGCGCGTCACCATAGACCACCCGATGCGCGATCATCGCGGCGCCTCGCGGTCCGGGATCATGCGAGGCGAGGGCGGCAGGCGTCTCGGGCAGCACTACGCAATCGGGGTTGAGCAGCCAGAACCGGTCGAGCGCGGGATTGGCCGCGAGCCGCGCGAGGCCAAGATTGACGCCCGCAGCAAACCCGCCATTGGCTCCCGCCTCGATCAGCGCAATGCCTTCCTGACCCGCCTCCGCAGCCCCCATCAGATCGGGGACAGCCGCGCGGATCACCTCGACCGTGTCATCGGGCGAGGCATTGTCGACTACCACCACATGCAGCGCCACGCCGGTCGCCGCCCGCAGCGAGGCGATGCAGGCCGCGATCACGTCCGAGGACCGATAGGTGACGATGACGACACCCAGAGCAGGATCGGTGGCGGGATGCGGCTCGGCCATGTCGCTCGGGCTCAGGCCCCGCGCGACAGCGCCGCGACCCCGGTGCGGGCCACTTCGGCCAGACCCAGCGGGCGCATCAGATCGGCGAAAGCGTCGATCTTCTCGGGCGTGCCGGTGATCTCGAAGACAAAGCTCTCCAGCGTCGAGTCGACCACATTGGCGCGAAAGATCTCGGCCAGACGCAGCGCTTCGATACGCTTGTCGCCGGTCCCCGCAACCTTGATCAGCGCCAGTTCGCGCTCGACCGGATAGCCCTCGACGGTCAGGTCCTTCACTTCGTGAACCGGCACGATGCGGCCCAGCTGTGCCTTGATCTGGTCGATCACGTTCTCGGTGCCGCGGGTGACGACGGTGATCCGGCTGCGATGGCCCTTATGGTCCACCTCGGCCACGGTCAGGCTGTCGATGTTGTAGCCGCGGCCCGAGAACAGCCCGATCACACGGGCCAGAACCCCGGCCTCGTTATCCACGATCACGGCGAGCGTATGGCTGCGCTCAATCTGATCGTGGCTGTCGCGCAGGTCGTAAGCGGAATGGCTCGAGGAGCCTTTCTTGATTTTCAGAGCGGCCATTGCCTCTCTCCTTTTCCTAGTTCGGACCCGATCTTCGGCTTGGTCCAAATATCCCGGGGGTCCGGGGGCAGAGCCCCCGGCGTCGCTCACACCAGCGCCGCGCCTTCCTTGAAGACATCGGCATCGGCCGCCAGCAGCATCTCGTTATGCGGCTTGCCGGACGGGATCATCGGGAAGCAGTTCTCGTGCTTCTCCACGAGGCAGTCGAACAGCACCGGGCCGTCATGCTTGATCATCTCCATGATCGCATCGTCGAGATCGGCGGGGTCGGAGACCTGCATCCCCTTCCAGCCGAAGCTCTCGGCGAGTTTCACGAAATCGGGCAGGCTTTCGGACCAGCTATGCGAGTACCGCTCGCCATGCAGCAGTTCCTGCCACTGGCGGACCATGCCCAGACGCTCGTTATTGAGGATGAATTGCTTCACCGGCACGCGGAACTGGGTCGCGGTGCCCATCTCCTGCATGTTCATCAGCCAGCTCGCCTCGCCTGCCACGTTGATCACGAGGCTCTCGGGATGGGCGATCTGCACGCCGATCGAGGCCGGGAAGCCGTAGCCCATCGTGCCCAAGCCCCCGGAGGTCATCCAGCGGTTCGGATCCTCGAAGCCGAGGAACTGCGCGGCCCACATCTGGTGCTGACCCACCTCGGTGGTGATGTAGCGATCCATGCCCTTGGTCAGCTCTTCGAGACGCTGTAGCGCATATTGCGGTTTGATCGTCTTTTCCGAGTTGGTGTAGGCGAGGCAGTTCACCTTCTTCCACTCGTCGATCTTCTTCCACCATTTCGCGATCGCGGGCTTGTTCACCTTGCGCCCGCGCGATTTCCAGACCTTGAGCACGTCTTCGAGCACATGGCCGATATCGCCGAGGATCGGCAGGTCGACGGCGATGATCTTGTTGATCGAGGAGGCGTCGATATCGACATGCACCTTGGTCGATTTCGGCGAGAAGTCCGCCACGCGGCCGGTGATCCGGTCGTCGAAGCGCGCGCCGAGGTTGATCATCAGATCGCAGCCATGCATCGCGAGGTTGGCTTCATAGAGGCCGTGCATCCCGAGCATGCCGAGCCAGTTCTTGCCCGAGGCAGGGTAGGCGCCCAGACCCATCAGCGTCGAGGTGATCGGGAAGCCGGTCGCGTCGACAAGTTCGCGCATCAGCTGGCTCGCGGCAGGGCCCGAATTGATCACGCCGCCGCCGGTATAGAAGACCGGCTTCTCGGCGGTCTCGATCATCTCGACCAGCTTGGTGATCGCGTCGAGATCGCCTTTCACCTGCGGCTGGTAATGGTCGACCTTCGCGGCTTTCGGCTCGCAGTAAGTGGCCACCGCGAATTGCACGTCCTTGGGCATGTCGATCAGCACCGGGCCGGGGCGGCCCGAGGTCGCCACGTGGAAAGCCTGATGGATCGTCTCGGAGAGTTTCGCAGGGTCTTTCACCAGCCAGTTATGTTTGGTGCAGGGGCGGGTGATGCCCACCGTGTCGGCCTCCTGGAAACCATCGGTGCCCACGAGGAAGGTCGGCACCTGCCCCGACAGCACGATCAGCGGGATCGAGTCCATCAGCGCGTCGGTCAGACCCGTCACCGCATTGGTCGCGCCCGGGCCCGAGGTCACCAGCGCCACGCCCGGCTTGCCGGTCGAGCGCGCATAGCCTTCGGCCATGTGGATCGCGGCCTGCTCGTGGCGGACGAGGATGTGACGGATGTCGTTCTGCTGGAAAATCTCGTCATAGATGGGAAGGACCGCGCCGCCGGGATAGCCGAAAATTACCTCGACCCCGTGATCCTTCAGCGCCTGAACCACCATCTTCGCGCCGGTCATCTGCCGTGCCATATGCTCACTCCATCCTTGCGCGAGGGCCACGCCGCCCGCCGCTACCTCTCAAGCGTCCAATCGTCCAATAAAAAGCCCCCGGCTTTGAGGCGGGGGCGCATGGGAACCTTCATGGTCTAACCGTTACCGGCCCATGCGCTTGGCTCCTACGACGACAAGAAGAATCGCATCCATTGCGGATCCCTTTCGGACTGCTTTGCGCGGACATTATGAGCGGGTGCAGGAGGCGTCAATGCCCAAACGCTGAATAAAATGTCGCGAAGGGAGGAAATTTCTTCCCGATTGTTGCGCATCGCGACCTGCGAGTCGCAACTTTGAGAAATCATAAGCGGCGTGCGACGCGGGTGCCGCTAGGTCAGTCGCATCAACGTGATCCCGTTGACGCTTCGTCAGTCGCCAGGTCGGCGCTGGGGAGCGATGTTTTTAGGTCGATCTGGTCAAGTGAACAGACCAGATAGGGCCTTAATTGCTTGACCTTTCGCCTCCACTCGGCCAATCACGGGCAAAGCCTCGGGCAGGCTTTCGGGACAAAATTAGGGAGGAAGTGAGATGGGCGCTTTGCTGGCCCTTTCACGCGCGATCGACCGGATAAACGAGACCATCGGCAAGGCGGTGTCGTGGCTTATTCTGGTGTCGGTCCTCGTGAGTGCGACCAACGCCATTGTACGCAAAGCCTTCGACATGTCGTCGAACGCTTGGCTGGAATTGCAATGGTATCTTTTCGGCGCGGCGTTTCTGGGCGCTGCCGCATACACGCTCAAGCAAAACGAGCATATCCGCATCGACATCATCTATGGTGCGTTCTCGCGGAAAGTGCAGCACTGGATCGATCTGCTCGGGCATATCTTCTTCCTGATGCCGTTCGTCGTGCTGATGCTGTTCAAGCTGACTCCCTTCGTGATGATCTCGATCCGCTCGGGCGAGATGTCGACGAATTCGGGCGGTCTGATCCTGTGGCCGGCCAAGCTCCTGCTGCTGATCGGCTTCTGGCAGCTGTTCTTCCAGGGCGTGTCCGAGATCATCAAGAAGATCGGCGTGATGCGTGGGTTGATCGCGGATCCCCATGCCGACAGCGCGGGCCATCACGGCCATGATCCCATCGCCGAAGAGGAGGGTCTGTAATGCTCGAGCTTATTGCTCAGAACATGGCCCCGATCATGTTCATCTCGCTGATCGTCTTCCTGCTGATCGGCTATCCTGCGGCCTTCGCGCTCGCGGCCAACGGTCTTTTGTTCTTCGTCATCGGCGTTGAACTGTCGGGCTATTCCGGCGGGACGATCAATCTTGACTGGCCGTTGTTGAATGCGATGCCGCAACGGTTCTACGGGGTCTTGTCGAACGAGACCCTACTTGCCATCCCATTCTTCACATTCATGGGCATCGTGCTCGAGAAATCGGGCATGGCCGAGGATCTCCTCGACACGATCGGTCAGTTGTTCGGTCCGGTGCGCGGCGGTCTCGCCTATGCGGTGATCATCGTGGGCGCGCTTCTGGCGGCGACCACGGGCGTGGTCGCGGCGTCGGTGATCGCTATGGGCCTGATCTCGCTGCCGATCATGTTGCGCTACGGCTATGATCGGAAGGTGGCCACAGGTGTCATTGCGGCGTCTGGGACATTGGCGCAGATCATTCCGCCTTCGCTGGTGCTGATCGTTCTGGCTGACCAGCTGGGCGTTTCGGTGGGTGACATGTACAAGGGCGCGCTGATCCCCGGTATGGTGCTGACCGGCATCTACCTCGGCTACGTGCTCGTGATGTCGATCATCAAGCCGAAGTCGATGCCGGCCCTGCCGAAAGAGGCGCGTACGCTCGGCTCGGGTGTGATGTCGCTCCTTGTCGCGCTGGCCGGCGCGGTCGCAGTCTTCATCTTCGCCGAGAAGTATTTCGAGGCGAGCGGGTCGAGCGTCAACAACTCCGAGATCCTGGCTGCCGGTGCGGCCGTGATCGTGGTCTATATCGTGGCCTTGCTCGACAAGGCGCTGAAGATCAACCTGATGAGCCGTCTGGCCCAGCAGGTGGTCATCGTGCTGATCCCGCCGCTGGCGCTGATCTTCCTGGTGCTGGGCACGATCTTCCTGGGTGTTGCGACTCCCACCGAAGGCGGCGCCATGGGCGCGGTCGGCGCGCTGGTGCTGTCGGCGGTCAAGAAGCGTCTGACCTTCCCCGTCGTGCGTGATGCGCTGGCGGCGACGACGCGCCTGTCGGCCTTCGTGCTGTTCATCCTGCTGGGCGCGCGGGTCTTCTCGCTCACCTTCTACGGGGTGAACGGGCAGGTCTGGGTCGAGCATCTGCTGACCTCGCTTCCGGGTGGCCAGTTGGGCTTCCTGATCGTGGTGTCGTTCCTTGTGTTCTTCCTCGCCTTCTTCCTCGATTTCTTCGAGCTGGCCTTCATCATCGTGCCGCTTCTGGCGCCTGCCGCGCAGGCGCTGGGGATCGATCTGATCTGGTTCGGCGTGATCCTGGGCGTGAACATGCAGACCTCGTTCATGCACCCGCCCTTCGGCTTCGCGCTGTTCTACCTGCGCTCGGTCGCGGCCAAGGTGCCCTATATCGACAAGGTTACCGGCAAGAAGATGGAGCCGGTGAAGACCTCGCAGATCTACTGGGGCGCCATTCCCTTCGTGTTCATCCAGGTTGCGATGATCGCCATCGTGATCGCCTTCCCGGCCATGGTGATGCACTACAAGGGGCCGCAGGTTGATCTGAAGGACGTCGAGATCAAGCTGCCCCAGATGCCGGGCATGGGCGATGGGGGCGGCCTCGGAGGACTGCCGTCTCTGGCGCCGCTCGGTGGGTCGACCTCTGGCGGGTCAAGCTCGGGAAGCGCGGCTCCGGGTGGGCTGCCCCCGCTTCCCACACCGGGCAGCAACTGATCGACCGTAAAATGAAAGATCGGGGCGGCCTTCAGGGGCCGCCCCTTTTTTATAGAGAGAGAGTGGAGGGCGAGGGATGCGGTATCCTCTTCTGGTGATTTTCGGGGTTTCGTTGCTTGCGCTGGCGGGCTGTGGTGAGACCAAGGAGCAGCGGGCGGCGACGGGCGGCGTGGCCGGTCTCGTCGTGGCGGGGCCTGTCGGAGCGGTCGTCGGGGCCGGGCTAGGTGTGGTGACGCGCAGGAACTGACGAGCAGCCTTTCACGGAGCTTGGGAACCGCGAAAGGCGTCTCGGCGTCTTGTCCTTGAGAAGGTCGCGCGTTGCGGCTGCTATCGAAAGGACGAGAAGATGCGAATTGCGACGATTGTGATGGCGGGCGGCCTGCTGGTTTCGCTCGCGGCCTGTGGAGATACCACCACCGAACGCGCAGCCACTGGCGGCGTCGGCGGGCTTGTCGTGGCCGGACCCGTGGGGGCCGTGGCAGGCGCGACGGCAGGGGCCGCGACCACGAAGTGAGGTCGGGCCGCACCCGGATCGAAAAAGGCCCCGGGGCGCGAACCCCGGGGCCTTCTCGTTTCACGCTGGGCGTGGTTCAGATCTTCAGATTGCCCGCCGCCTGCTGGCGCATCATGAAGTAGTCGAAGTTGAACTCCGACAGCTGCCACCAGCCATAGGCGTCGTTGCGGAAGCTGAACTGGCTGTCGTAGATCTTCTTGAACGCCTCGTTCGAGCTGTTGATCTCGTCGTAGACCTCGTTCGCGGCGTTGAAGCAGGCTTCGAGGATGTCCTGGCTGAACGGACGCAGCTGTGCCCCTTGGCCGAGGAGCTTCTTCAGCGCGGTCGGGTTCTTGTAGTCATAGGACGCCATCATATCCGAGTTCGCCGCCTGCGTCGCTGCCTGCAGTGCGACCTTGTAGGCCTCGGGCAGTTGCTCGTAAGCGTTCTTGTTGAACATGGCGTGCAGACAGGCGCCGCCTTCCCACCAGCCGGGATAGTAGTAATAGGGTGCGACCTTGTAGAAGCCGAGCTTCTCATCGTCATAGGGGCCGACCCATTCGGTGGCGTCGATCGTGCCTTTCTCGAGCGACGGGTAGATGTCGCCGCCGGCGATCTGCTGCGGCACGACGCCGAGCTTCTCCACGACCTTGCCGCCGAAGCCGCCGATCCGCATCTTGATGCCCTTGAGGTCTTCGGGCGTGTTGATCTCCTTGCGGAACCAGCCGCCCATCTGGGCGCCGGTGTTGCCACAGGGGAATGCGGTGATGCCGTAGTTCGCGTAGAACTCGTTCATCAGGTCGTTGCCGCCGCCATAGTAGAACCAGGCGTTCTGCATGCGCATGTTCAGGCCGAACGGCACTGCGGTTGCGAAGGCGAAGGTCGGATCCTTACCCCAGTAGTAGTAGGACGCGGTGTGGCAAGCCTCGACGGTGCCGTTCGACACCGAATCCATGGCCTGCAGGCCGGGCACGATTTCGCCCGCCGCGAAGACCTGAATGTTGAATTTCCCGTCCGTCATTCCCTTGACGTAATTCGCCATCGTCTCGGCGGCGCCGTAGATCGTGTCGAGCGATTTGGGGAAAGACGAGGTCATGCGCCACGTCACGGTAGGGGTTTCTTGCGCGATAGCAGGTGCGGCGAGTGCGCTACTGGCAGCTGCGGCTGCCCCGCCAAGCGCACCTTTGCGCAGGAAAGAACGACGATCCATATGGTTTCCTCCCAAGTCGTGGATGTCTGTCAATTTTTCTGACCACACCGCTCCATTGATGGCGTTCCCTCCGGTGTGGGCATTGCGGTCACTTTACTTGACCGGTTCCGGGTGTAAACCGGGCATCACGCAATTTTATGTCGTGTGTGGTCACAGTTCCGAAATCATGCTGCAATGTAGCATTGCACGCGCAGAATGTCCGCCCGGCGCCTGGTCTCGTGCAGGCATAGAAAAAGCCCCAGCGCGCAGCGCGCCGGGGCTTCGGTTCTCTGGCTTGACCAGTTTGGGCGGCTTACAGCTCGCCCTTGTTGGCTTCGCTCATCATGAAGTAATCGTAGTTGAACTCGGCCAGCTGCTCCCAGGTGAACCAGTCCTTGCGGAAGTCCTTGATCGAACCCCAGATCTTCGCGAATTCGGGGTTGTTCGCTTCCATCTCCGAATAGACCTCGTTGGCCGCCTTGAAGCAGGCCTGCATGATCTCCGGCGAGAAGGCGCGCAGTTGGGTGCCGTTGGCGACCAGGGTCTTGAGCGCCTTCGGGTTCTTCATGTCATATTTCTGCAGCATGTCCGCATCGGCGGCCTGAGCGGCGGTGTGGAGAAGTTGCTGATACTGCTTCGGCAGGCCTTCCATCTTTTCTTTCGAGAACATGAAGTGGACCGTCGGGCCACCTTCCCACCAGCCGGGGTAGTAGTAGTAGGGCGCGACTTTATAGAAGCCGAGCTTCTCGTCATCGTAGGGGCCGACCCATTCGGTCGCGTCGATCGTGCCTTTTTCGAGCGCCGGGTAGATGTCACCGCCGGCGATCTGCTGCGGCACGAGGCCGAGCTTTTCCATCACCTTGCCCGCGAAGCCACCAACGCGCATCTTGAGGCCCTTGAGATCCTCGACCGTCGAGATCTCCTTGCGGAACCAGCCGCCCATCTGTGCGCCGGTGTTGCCGCCCGGCAGACCGTAGAGGCCCTGCTTGCCGAGGAACTCGTTATAGAGCTCGATACCGCCGCCGTGGTAGTGCCAGGCGTTCATGCCGCGCGCGTTGAGCGAGAACGGCACTGCCGCGCCGAGCGCCCAGGTCGGATCCTTGCCCCAGAAGTAGTAACCCACGGTATGGCAGGCTTCGACCGTGCCATTCATCACAGCATCTGCGACCTGAAGGCCGGGGACGATCTCGCCTGCGGCGAAGACCTGGATCTTGAAGTTGCCGTCCGAGGCTTCCTCGACCATCTTCGACAGGACTTCCGAGCCGCCATAGATCGTGTCGAGCGACTTCGGGAAGGACGAGGCGAGACGCCAGGTGATCTGCGGGTTGCTTTGTGCGATCGCGGGGGCTGCCAGCGTGCTCGCAGCCGCACCACCCAGCGCGGCTTTCGTCAGAAAGGAACGACGGTCCATTTAGGATCCTCCCATTATTGCTCCGTTGCGCGAGGACGCGCCTCGCCACCCACCTCGTATCCTCCGTGGCGGGTCTGCCGGGACCGTTTCACCACAGGCCGGGAGTGTCCAGAGTTCACGCGCGCGTAATCAACGGAAGTCGTGGAAAAGTTTTAAAAAAATCATTTGACATACGGCGAGTGCCGAACGGTTGAGCAGTCGTCTGCGAGAGCGTGGGCGGCGCGTGGTGGTGGCTCAACTGTTGCGTGTGTCGGGGAGCTGGATTCGCGCGACCTGTTCTGCGATCGGCGGCACCGAGAGCGGATGCGTCTCGGTCTCGTGCTTGGCGGGATCACCGATATCGGTCCATTTGCCGCCCTTGTAGATCTCGAGCGCGGAGAAGTTCGCCTTGTAGTTCATCTTCGGCGAGCCGGGTACCCAATAGCCCAGATATACGTAAGGAAGGCCCACGCGCTTCGCGATCTCGACATGGTCGAGAATGAGGTATGTCCCGAGGGAGTCGCGGATGCGTTCAGGCTCGTAGAAGGAATAGACCATCGACAGCCCGTCATCGAGCACATCGGTCAGGCAGGTCGCGATCAGCGCGCGCATGCTGTCGGGAGTGGCCGCGGTCTCGCGATATTCGATGACCCGCGATTTCACGGGCGTCTCCTCGATCATCGCGGCGAATTCGAAGATATCCATGTCGGCCATGCCGCCATCGGCGTGGCGCGCATCGAGATAGCGGCGGAACAGGGCGAATTGCTCTTCTGTCGCCCAGGGAGACGTCGCGGTGCGCCGCAGGTCGCCGTTCTTCTTCATCACCCGGCGCTGCGATTTCGACAGTTTGAAATCGGCGACCCGTATGCGGGCCGACAGGCACGCGGTGCAATCGGCGCAGGACGGCCGATAGAGCACGTTCTGTGACCGGCGAAAGCCTTGGCGCGAAAGCGCGTTGTTGAGCTTCTCGGCGGACTCGCCCTGCAAGGCGGTGAACAGTTTTCGTTCCGACCTGCCGTCCAGATAGGGGCAGGGCTGCGGCGCGGTTACATAGAACTGCGGTGCAAGCGGAAGCGAATGGCGCATCAAAAGCCTCGTTGGGGAGGGGTGGCGGCAGGCTAGCAAAGGAGCGCTCACCCGCCAAGTGTTTCATGGTGACGACATAGAAAGCGCCCCGGTCAGGTCAACCGGGGCGCTGAATTCGCGTCGCGAACTGTCTATATGGTTAGGCTTTCGCCTCTTCGGAGGTGTTCTCCGACTGGGCCGCTTCCTTGGCGCGCTCTTCCATGTACTGGTCGAACTCTGCCTTGTCGCGGGCTTCGCGCAGACGGCCGAGGAACTCTTCGAATTCCTGCTGTTCGCGCTGCAGTCGCTCGAGCGTGTCGGCCTTGTAGGCGTCGAACGCGGCGTTGCCGGTCGAGCGCGAAACATGGACGCCACCGGCGCCGTAGCAGCCGAAGCCGCGTTTCTGCACCGCCTGACCCGTGCGCCAGCGACGCCCGAAGCGGCCGGTGAACAGGATGAAGGCGAGAATGACGAGGCCGAGGGGGCCTGCGAAGATGAAGCCGGCCACCATCAGCGCGATCCAGGCGCCGGGGCCGTTCCCATCCATCCAGTTAACGGCGCGGGTAAACCAGTTACCAACCGCGACGGGCATGGAGTTGGTGGAATAGGCGGACATTGGAACCTCCGGGTTGAGTATGTGAATTCCTTTCACATCTCCAAGATCGGAAGTCGGACCGTGTCTTGCAAGGGGGATGTAAACGATTTTTACATTTTTGCCGCAAGGCACCGAAATTGCTTTGTTTTATTCGGTGAAATCGGCCCGTTTCGCGCCGCTGATCCGTTCCAGGTCGGCCGGGGCGATGGCAAAAACGTGCCGAGGCGTGCCCGCTGCGGCCCAAACGGTATCGAAATCGAACAGCCGGGGGTCGAGGAAAGCCGTTACCGGCCCGACATGACCCAGCGGCGCGACGCCGCCGATCGCGAAGCCGGTCTCCGCGCGGATCAGCCCCGCGTCTGCCTTGCCCAAGGGCTGGCCCGCGACAGCGCTCGCCTTCTCGGCGCTCACCCGGTTGCCGCCTGCGGTAATGAAGAGCACGACATGGCCGCTGTCTTCTCCGCGAAAGATGATGGATTTCGCGATCTGATCGACCTCGCAGCCCACCGCCTGCGCCGCCATCTCGGCAGTTCGGGCCTCGCCCGGTTCGGTGATCTCGAAAGGTGCGCCCGCGGCTTCGAGGGCGGCACGAACGCGTTTCAGGGATTTGCTCATGGCGAGGCTCCGGACGGTCTGCGGTCAGGGCGCGGATGCGCCCCGGGGCGGGGTGTAGTTATGGCCAGATGGCGCGTGACAGCAATCCCCATTGACCGGCCCGCTTGGCGGCGTAAGCATGGCGCCATGCCGTTTGCCTCGCGTCTCACCCGTTCGCCCCTGCCTTTCGAGCCCGACCGCGCCGCCGAGGCCGAAGAGCTGTTTTCCGATTTCGCGCCGGAGTTGCGCGAATTGTTAGGGGGCACGGCGGGTTGCAGCCCATATCTCAAAGGCCTGATGGAGAAAGAGGCCGAGTGGCTGCGGTCTGCGCTTTCAGTCAATCCGGAAGCTGCGCTGGCCGATGAATTCGCGCGGATCACGCCCGTCAGCCTCGCCGATCTACCGAGCGAACTGCGCCGGGCGAAGCGGCGGGTCGCGCTGCTCGCGGGACTGGCCGATCTCGGTGGCGTCTGGTGTCTCGAGGAAGTGACCGGCGCCTTGACGCGGCTCGCCGATATCGCGGTCGATCTCGCGATGAAGCGGCTGGTGGCCGAGGAAATCCGCCGCGGCAAGATACCCGGTGCGAGCGACGATGATGTCGAGAGCGCCGCCGGGATGGTCGCGCTCGCGATGGGTAAGATGGGGGCAGGGGAGCTGAACTACTCCTCCGATATCGACCTGATCTGCCTTTTCGATGAAAGCCGGTACGACCCCGATGACGCGATGGAGGCGCGCAGCGCACTGATCCGGGCGACGCGCAAGATGGCGGCGATGCTAAACGATCGCACGTCCGAGGGTTACGTCTTTCGCACCGACCTGCGCCTGCGCCCCGATGCCGCCGTCACGCCGGTCTGCATCTCGATGGGATCGGCGGAGCTCTATTACGAGGCCGAAGGCCGGACATGGGAGCGCGCGGCCTATATCAAGGCACGTCCCTGCGCGGGGGATCTCGCGGCGGGAGAGCAGTTCCTTGAACGCCTGCGGCCTTTCGTCTGGCGCAAGCATCTCGATTTCGCGGCGATTCAGGACGCACACGACATGCGCCTGCGCATCCGCGAACATAAGGGGCTGCACGGTCCGATCGAGGTGGCAGGCCACAATATCAAGCTCGGTCAGGGCGGCATCCGCGAGATCGAGTTCTTCACCCAGACCCGGCAACTGATCGCAGGCGGGCGCGACGAGACGCTGCGCGACCGGACCACGGTGGGCGGGCTGCGTGCGCTCGCCGCGAAGACTTGGGTGGCCGAGGATGTCGCGGAGGAACTGATCGGTCATTACCGCGAGCATCGCGAGATCGAGCACCGTCTGCAGATGGTGGGCGACGCCCAGACCCAGATTCTGCCCGGCAATGAAGAGGGGCTCGCCCGGATCGCCGCTATGATGGGCGAGGGCGATGTGGCCCGCTGGCGCGATCGGCTGCGCGACCGGTTGGAGCGGGTCGAAAGCCTGACGAATGATTTCTTCGCCCCCGATGCCGCCGCCGAGCGCCCCGAACTGAGCGACGCCGCGCGTGAGATCGTCGAGGGCTGGACGGGCTATCCGGCGCTCCGATCCGAGCGGGGGCGCGCGATCTTCAAGCGGCTGGAGCCGGAACTGCTCGACCGGATGCGGCGCGCAGCAAACATGGAGGAAGCACTCACCCAGTTCGACGGCTTCCTCAAGGGGCTGCCCGCGGGCGTGCAGCTGTTCTCTCTGTTCGAAGCCAATCCGCAACTGGTCGATCTCATCGTCGACATCTGCGCCACGGCGCCGGGGCTCGCGAGCTACCTGTCGCGCAATGCCGGGGTGCTGGACGCGGTTCTCGGCGGCTCGTTCTTCGCGCCCTGGCCGGGAAAATCTGCGCTGGAAGCCGATCTCGCCCGGCTGATGGAGCGCGCCGACGATTACGAGGCCGCGTTGATTGCGGCGCGGCGTTGGGCGAAAGAGTGGAAATTCCGCGTGGGCGTGCATCACCTGCGCGGTCTCGTCGATGCGTCAGAAGCCGCGGGCCAATATGCCGATGTGGCCGGCGCGGTGCTGGGCGCGCTCTGGCCGGTCGTGCAGGGCGAATTCGCGCTCCGCTACGGGTCATGCCCGGGCAAGGGGCGGTGGTTCTGGGCATGGGTAGCCTCGGGGCCGAGCGGCTGAATGCGCAATCCGATCTCGATCTGATTGTGATCTATGACGCCGATGGGGAGGAGTTCTCGGATGGCAAGAAGCCACTTGCCTCAAGGGCTTACTATGCGAAGCTCACGCAGGCGCTGATCACCGCGCTCAGCGCGCCGATGCCGGAAGGGACGCTCTACGAGGTGGATATGCGGCTGCGCCCCTCGGGCAAGCAGGGGCCTGTCGCGACCTCGGTACAAAGCTTCGAGAGCTACCAAATGGAGGAGGCCTGGACCTGGGAGCATCTGGCGCTCACCCGGGCGCGCCCGGTCGCCGGCAGCGCCGATCTGGCCGATCGGGTCGAGGCGATCCGGCTGAAGGTTCTACAGGCGAAAGGCGGCGGCGCCGAGGTGCTGCGCGATCTGGCGCAGATGCGGGCGCGGATCTTCGCGGCCAAAGCCCCCGATGGCGATTGGGAGGCGAAGGTCGGCCCCGGACGGCTGCAGGATATCGAACTGCTCGCCCAGAGTTTCGCGCTCCGCGCGGGCGTCCCGGCGCGCAAGGTGGAGGCGCAGCTGCGCGCAGGCCCCCGCGGCGGGTTCGTGACCCGCGAGGAGGGTGAGGCGCTTGCCTCGGCCTATCGTCTGCTGTGGCGACTGCAGGCAGGCGGGCGCTTGCTGAGCGAGAAGCCCTTGGATATGGCGGCGATCGGAGAAGGCGGCCGCGCTTTCCTGTTGCGCGAGACGGGGCTGGATGATCTCGATGCTCTGGCGGCGCGTCTGAGCGAGGTCACGACCGAGACAGCCGCCATCGTGGACAGGGCTCTGGAGGGCTGAATGGCGCGCAAACTTATGGAATTGAGCGAGGCGGACCCGAAAGGGCTGATCCGCGAGAGCTTCAAGATCGACGGGATCACTATGGAAGAGTGCCGCTCGATCTTCATGGACTGGGCGTTGAGCCTCGGGCCGGGGATGGATGCGAGCGAAGCGATGCGCACCGTGCTCGCGGCGTATCAGGCGCCGCCCGAGCACCCGATGACCCGGGTGCTCGAAGAAGGTCTGACCCGCGAAAGCGCCCCACCGATGCGGCGCGGCGGCTGGCGGGCGCGTCGTCCCTAGCAGGGCGATTAGCGCGGCAGCGCCGCCGCCTCGCGCGCAAGCGCTTCGATCCCGGCCCAGTCGCCCGATTGCACCATCGCATCGGGCGCGACCCAGGAGCCGCCTGCGCAAAGAACGTTGGGCAGGCTCAGGTAATCATTGGCGTTTTTCATGCTGACGCCGCCCGTCGGGCAGAAGCTGACCTGGGGGATCGGGGCCCCGATCGCCTTCAGCGCAGGCGCGCCGCCCGAAGCTTCCGCCGGGAAAAACTTCAGCACGTCGTAACCCATCTCGAGAAGCTTCATCACTTCGGATGCAGTGGCCGCACCGGGCAGCAGCGGCAGGCCTTCGTCCTCGCAGGCCTTCACCAGGGTCTCGGTCGCGCCGGGCGACACGCCGAATTTCGCGCCCGCGGCTTTCGCGGCTTTCACATCGGCGGGGGTCAGCAGCGTCCCCGCGCCGACCACGCCGCCTTCGACATCGGCCATGGCGCGGATCGCGTCGAGCGCGCAGGGCGTGCGCAGCGTCACTTCCAGCGCAGGCAGGCCGCCCGCGACGAGCGCCTTGGCAAGAGGGCGGCATGGGCCACATCCTTCACCACGATCACCGGCACGATCGGGGCCAGTTCGCAGATCTTGCGGGCGGATGCGGATTGTTCACTCGGGGTCATCGGATCACTCCAGTCTGGGTCGCCCATGCGGGCGGAGAGGGAAGGACGCTCCGCGGGGGATATTTCTTGCCAAGCCGAAAGCAGAACCCTGTTTTCGCCTTGGTGGAAATATCCCCGCCGGAGGCAAGAAAACTCAAAGCACCACGGAGGCGCCTTTGGTGGACGGGCCGACATGGGTGCGGAAGGCGCCGAACAGCTCGCGGCCGAGGCCGAACTGGTTGCCGCTGAGGTCGGGCTCGACCGGCGCGCGGCTCTCGAAGCCTTCGCTCAGGCAGGTCAGCTCGCCCGTCGTCGCGTCGAGCCGCACCATATCGCCGTCCTGCAGCTTCGCAAGCGGCCCGCCATCGGCGGCCTCGGGGGAGACATGGATTGCTGCGGGAACCTTGCCCGATGCGCCCGACATCCGGCCATCGGTGACCAGCGCCACTTTCAGCCCGCGATCCTGCAGCACTGCGAGGGTCGGCGTGAGCGAGTGCAACTCCGGCATCCCGTTCGCCTTAGGTCCCTGGAAGCGCACCACGACGATCGTGTCCGAGGTGAATTCGCCCGCCTTGAAGGCGTCCTTCACCTCGTGCTGTTCCTTGAAGACGCGGACCGGCGCCTCGATCACATGGCGCTCCGGCGCGACGGCGGAAACCTTGATCACGCCGCGGCCGAGATTGCCTTCGAGCTGCTTCAGGCCACCGGTCTTCTGGAACGGATCGGCGGGTTTGCGCAGAATCTTTTCGTTCTGGCTCTCGGGATCGGCCTCTTCCCAGACCAGACCGTCCTCGGTGATCTTCGGCTCCTGCGTGTAGCGGGTCAGCCCGTCGCCCGCGACGGTCTTGGCGTCCTCGTGCAGCAGGCCCGCGTCGAGCAGATGACGGATCATGAATTGCAGACCGCCCGCGGCGTGGAAGTGGTTCACGTCGGCGAGGCCGTTGGGGTAGACTTTCGCCATCAGCGGCACGACCGAGGAAATCTCGTCGAAATCTTCCAGATCGAGCACGATCCCGGCGGCGCGCGCCATCGCCGGCAGGTGCAGCACATGGTTGGTCGAGCCACCGGTGGCCATCAGCCCCACCATTCCGTTCACGAAGGCCTTCTCGTCGAGCACTTCCGACGCCGGGCGGTAGTCATTGCCGAGCGCGGTGATCTCGGCGGCGCGTTTCGCGCCTGCGACCGTCAGCGCCTCGCGTAGCGGCGTGTTCGGGTTCACGAAGGAGGCGCCGGGCAGGTGAAGACCCATGAACTCCATCAGCATCTGGTTGGTATTCGCGGTGCCGTAGAAAGTGCAGGTGCCTGGACCATGATAGGAAGCCATCTCTGCGGCCATCAGCGCGTCGCGGCCGACTTCGCCGGCGGCGAATTGCTGGCGCACCTTGGCCTTCTCGTCATTGGGCAGGCCGGTCGTCATCGGCCCCGCGGGGATGAAGATCGCCGGGATATGCCCGAAGGTCGCGGCGGCCATGATGAGCCCGGGCACGATCTTGTCGCAGACGCCGAGGTAGAGCGCCGCGTCGAAGGTGTTGTGGCTGAGCGCCACTGCCGCGGCCATCGCGATCACGTCGCGCGAGAAGAGCGACAGGTCCATACCCGGCTGGCCCTGTGTGACGCCGTCGCACATCGCGGGCACCCCGCCCGCGACCTGTGCCGTCGCCCCCACCTCGCGCAGCGCAGCCTTGATCGTCTGCGGGAAGGTTTCGAAGGGCTGGTGGGCCGAGAGCATGTCGTTATAGGCGGTCACGATGCCCACGTTGGGGCGCGTTCGCCGGCGAGCTTGTCCTTGTCCTCTCCCATCGCGGCATAGGCATGGGCCTGGTTGCCGCAGCTGAGATGCGCCCGGGCGGGCCCTGCATCGGCGGCGGCCTGCATCCGGGCGAGATAGTCGCCGCGCGGGCCTTCGGAGCGGGCGCGGATTCGGTCGGTCACACGGGCGATTGTGGCATCGAGGGTCATCGGCGGGGCCTTTCCTTGCTATGCATCTGACGCGGAACATGCAGCCCGTAAGGGCCGCTCGCGCAGCGGGCGCGGATCGCGGTTGCGTCCTCGCTACCATGTTAGCGCTAACGCCGCAACCCGTTCCCTTTGTAGATTATCTGGGGCAGAGCGGGGATGCGGCAAGCGCGAGGGCTTTCGCGCCGGGTCGCTTGGCGCTAGGAAGGCCGCGCCTGAGACAGCGCGCGCAAGGAGCCCCCGATGAGCCAGTCCGAAGATCCCGCCACCCGTCCGACCGTCCGGCTGCGCCCGAAAGCCGAGGCCCGCGCGATCCGCCACGGCTTTCCCTGGGTTTATGCGGACGAGCTGGTGACCGACCGCCGCACCAAGGCGATCGCGCCCGGCACGATCGCGACGCTGGAGGATGGCGAGCGCCGTCCGCTCGCGACGGTTACGGTCAATCCGAACTCCAAAATCATCGCGCGGGTGATGAGCCGCGACGCCGAGGCGGTGATCGATCGCAACTGGCTCACTGTGAAGCTGGCCCGGGCGCTCGAGATGCGCGTGCGCCTGTTTGATGCGCCTTTCTATCGCTTGGTCCATGCCGAGGCGGACGGGCTGCCCGGTGTCATCATCGACCGGTTCGGTGACGCGGCGGTGATCCAGCCGAACGCGGCATGGTCGGAGGTGATGATCGCCGATCTCGAGGCCGCGCTGGCCGAGGTCACGGGCGTCACCACGATCATCAAGAACGGCGCAGGCCGGGCCCGCAATCTCGAAGGTCTCGACGAGGAGATGGTCACGCTCCGTGGCGGGATCGACGCCCCGGTCGAGGTGCCGATGAACGGAGCAATTTACCTCGCCGATCTGATGGGCGGGCAGAAGACTGGGCTTTTCTACGACCAGCGCCCGAACCACGCATTTGCGGCGCGGCTGGCCGAGGGCGCGCGGGTGCTGGATGTCTTCTCTCACGTGGGCGGCTTCGCCTTGGCCGCGCTGGCCGGTGGCGCGCAATCCGCTTTGTCGGTCGATGCGTCTGCGTCGGCGCTCGAGCTGGCAAGCAAGGGCGCCGAGGCGATGGGCGCCAGCGCCCGCTTCGCGACGCGTCAGGGGGACGCTTTCGATACGCTCGACGCTTTGGGTCAAGAAGATGAGCGGTTCGATCTGGTGATCTGCGATCCGCCCGCCTTCGCCCCCGCCAAGCCCGCGCTGCAAGCGGGGCTGCGTGCCTATGAGCGGATCGCCCGGATGGCCGCGCCGCTGGTCGAACCGGGCGGCTATCTGGTGCTGTGCTCCTGCTCGCATGCCGCCGATCTGTCGCAATTCCGCGCAGCTTGCACGCGTGGCATCGGCAAGGCGGGGCGGTCCGCGCAGCTGATCCACACCGGTTATGCCGGGCCGGACCACCCGATGCTGCCGCAACTGGCGGAATCAGGTTACCTGAAATCACTGTTCTTCCGGCTCGACTGATGCGGGTCGTGCTCGATGCCTGCGTGCTCTACCCGACGGTGCTGCGCGAAATTTTGATCGGGGCGGCGAAGGCGGGGCTCTATCGTCCGCTCTGGTCGGCGCGGATTCTCGAGGAATGGGCGCGGGCCGCCGCGCGCCGCGCGCCCGCCGACGAAGCGATCGCGCGGGGCGAGATCGCGCTACTGCGCGCCACCTTCCCGAAGGCCGAGGTGGCGGCGCAGCCGGGGATCGAGGACCGGCTGGTCTTGCCCGACGAAAACGATCTGCACGTTCTGGCCGTGGCGATCGCGGGCAGCGCCGATGCGATCCTGACCTTCAACGCGCAGGACTTCCCGCGCGGGACACTGGCGGGCGAGGGGCTGGAGCGGCGCGATCCGGACGGGTTCCTCTGGCAGCTTCTGTCCGAGCACCCCGAGCAGATGCGCGCCATCACCGAATCCGTACGCGCCGAGGCAGAGCGTTTGTCGGGCGAGCCGCAGCCGATCCGGGCGCTGATGAAACGGGCGCGTCTGCCGCGCTTCGGCAAGGCGTTGGCGGCGTGATCTTGCGCTCCGTCTCAGGGCGTGGCCCCTTGACCGCCCGCGAAAGCCTCGCCAAACAGGCGCAATGATCGGGTTCATCACATGCCAAGAGCGCGGCGCGGCCGACAAGCTCCTTGCCCAGCTCGCCGACAGGCTGCTGTCGCAAGGGCGCGACGTGATTGGCATGGTGCGCGCCGAGGTGCCGCAGCGGTTCGAGTGCGAGATGCATCTGCGCATCCTCCCCGAGGGCGAAACCCGCACAATTTCGCAGGATCTGGGGCAGGGCGCGGGGGCGTGTTCGCTCGACGCGGGTGCGCTCGAAGAGGTCGTCGCACAGGTCGGCCATGCGCTCGAGATGGCGCAACCGGGCACCATCGTGATCCTCAACAAGTTCGGCAAACAGGAAGCCGCGGGGCGCGGCTGTCGCGACCTGATCGCGCAGGCGATGGCCTCCGATTTTCCGGTGCTTCTGTCCGTTCCGCCAGAAACGCGCGCGGATTTCGCGGCTTTCACGGATGGTTTGGCCGAAGAAATCCTGCCGGATATTCAGGCGCTTGAGGCATTTCTCTCGCGTGAGAGCGCTTAATCCGCGCCCTTACGTTGTCTCGCGCCGCTGCCATGCTAGACTTGTTCCGCTAAGGTGAGTACAAGGGGGTCGTTAGCGCTAACGGACCCCAAACACGGAGCAGCCCATGGTTTCGCGCGTCATTCCCGTCGAACGTTTCGACCTGGTGATTTTCGGCGCCACTGGCGACCTCGCCAATCGCAAAATTCTCCCCGGCCTGTTTCGGCGCTATTGCGCGGGACAGATTCCCGAAGGCTCCACCATCATCGGTGCCGCGCGCTCGGAGATGACCCCTGATGAATTCCGCGATCAGGTCCGCGCGGCGATCGCCGAATTCGGTGGCAGCAAATGCGACGACGAAGGCGCGCTGGACGGGTTCTTGCCGATGCTCGACTATGTCGCGATCGACGCGAAAGGCGATGGCGGCTGGGATGATCTGAAATCGAAAGTCCGCGGCGACACGGTCAACGCGTTCTACTTCTCGGTGGCGCCCTCGCTGTTCGGCGACCTCGCGGAGCGGCTGCACAAGCGCGGGATCGCTGGGCCGGATGCCCGGATCGTCGTGGAAAAGCCCTTCGGGCGCGACCTCGCCTCTGCCAAGGCGCTCAACGCCGTGCTCGCGGAGTATTTCGACGAGACACAGATCTACCGGATCGACCATTATCTCGGTAAAGAAACCGTGCAAAACCTGATGGCGGTACGCTTCGCCAACATCCTGTTCGAGCCGCTCTGGAACAGCCAATTTGTCGATCATGTGCAAATAACGGTCGCCGAAACGGTCGGCGTAGGCGGTCGCGGATCGTATTATGACAAGTCGGGCGCGATGCGCGACATGGTGCAGAACCACCTTATGCAGCTTCTGTGCCTGATCGCGATGGAGCCGCCTTACCACTTCGACCCCGATGCGGTGCGCGACGAAAAACTCAAGGTGATCCGGGCTCTGCAGCCTGTCGCACCTGCCGATATCGTGCGCGGCCAATACGTGGCGAGCAAGGATGCGCCCGGCTATCTGGAAGATGCCGAGGACCCGGAGTCGACGACCGAGAGCTATATCGCGATGAAATGCCATGTCGCGAACTGGCGCTGGGTCAACACGCCCTTCTACCTGCGCACCGGTAAGCGGCTGCGGGCCCGCACGTCCGAGATCGCGATCACCTTCAAGCAGCCGCCGCACCAGATCTTCGACGAGGCCGAGGGCGAGTGGCGCGAGAACGTGCTCGTGATCCGGCTCCAGCCCAACGAGGGCATGAACCTGAAGATGATGATCAAAGAGCCGGGGCCGGGCGGCATGCGCCTCGTGCAGGTGCCGCTCGATATGTCCTTCGCGGACGCTCTGGGCGAAGAGGCCGACATCACCGACGCCTACGAGCGGCTGATCATGGACGTCATCCGCGGCAACCAGACGCTGTTCATGCGTGGCGACGAGGTTGAAGCGGCTTGGGCCTGGACCGATCCGATCATCGAAGGCTGGGAGTCGCGCGGCGACAAACCTCAAAGCTATGACAGCGGTTCGTCGGGCCCCGATGACGCGTTGATGCTGATGCATCGGGACGGCCGCCGCTGGCGGGAGATTCGCGAATGAATTTCGAAAGTTACCCCGATCGCGAGATGCTTATGATGGGGCTTGCGGACCGCATCGCGAGCCAGCTTCGCGCGGCAATCAACAACGAGGGCCGCGCGACCTTGTCGGTGCCGGGCGGCTCCACGCCCGGACCGATATTCGACATTCTCTCGGATATCGATCTGGACTGGTCCAAGGTCGCGGTGCTGCTCAATGACGAGCGTTGGGTGCCCGAAACCTCGGAGCGGTCGAATACGCGCCTGATCCGCGCGCGGCTCCTGACGGGCCGGGCGGCGGCGGCGACGCTGGTGCCGCTCTATGCCGAAGCGGAGCAGCCCGAGGACAAAATGACGGAACTGGCTGCCGGGATCGAGCCGCATCTGCCGATCTCCGTCCTGCTTCTGGGTATGGGCGCGGATATGCATACGGCGAGCCTGTTCCCCGGTGCCGACCGCCTGAAAGAGGCGTTGTCGAACGAGGCGCCGATCCTGTTGCCGATGCGCGCCGAAGCTGCGGGCGAGCCGCGTATCACGCTCTCGGCACCGGTGCTGCGCGATGCGATGCACACGCATATCCTGATCACCGGGCCGGAGAAGCGCGCGGCGATCGAAGCGGCGGAAAAGCTCCCCGTGGAACAGGCGCCGGTGCGCGCCGTTCTCAAGGACGCGACCGTGCACTGGGCTGAATAAGGGAGCACTTTCACCGATGACCATCTGGCAAGACCTCCTCGACAAGGCGCAATCCGTGCAGTCCCGCGAAATCGCGGAATTGTTCGAAAAGGACAATCGCGCGTCCGGTTTCAGCCGCGAAACCGGGCCATTCCTGTTCGATTTCTCCAAGACCAACATCGACTCGGAAACGCTCGACCTGCTGGTGAAGCTGGCCGAGGAGAAGGGCGTCGCGGCCCGCGCGGAAGCGATGTTCACCGGTGAGAAAATCAACGACACGGAAGGCCGCGCGGTGCTGCATACCGCGCTGCGCAATCTCGACACGGACGTGTTCGTCGATGGCGAGAACGTCATGCCCGAGGTCCGCGCAACCTATGCCCGTATGGAAGCGTTCGCCCGCGACGTTCGCGAGGGCAAGTTCAAGGGGGAGGGCGGCAAGATCACCGATGTGGTCAATATCGGCATCGGCGGCTCGGACCTTGGCCCGGCGATGGCGACGCTGGCGCTTGCGCCTTATCACGACGGTCCCCGCTGCCATTTCGTGTCCAATGTGGACGGGGCGCATATCCATGACACGCTGGCAGGTCTGAGCCCGGAAACGACGCTGGTGATCGTCGCCTCCAAGACCTTCACCACGATCGAGACGATGACCAACGCCGAGACGGCGAAGCGCTGGATGGCCGAGAAGGTCGCGGACCCGGCGCAGCAATTCGCAGCGCTCTCGACCGCTGCCGACAAGACCGCCGCCTTCGGCATCGACGAGGCACGCGTCTTCGGGTTCGCCGATTGGGTTGGCGGGCGCTATTCGATGTGGGGGCCGATCGGGCTGTCGCTGATGATTGCGATCGGGCCGGAGGATTTCGCAGATTTTCTCAAAGGCGCCGCTAAGATGGATGCCCATTTCCGCGCCGCCGATTACAAGGACAACCTGCCGGTTCTGCTGGCGCTGGTGGGTATCTGGCACAACCAGTTCTGCGACTACGCCACCCGTGCGGTTCTGCCCTATGATCAAAGGCTTGCGCGGCTGCCGGCCTATCTTCAGCAACTGGAGATGGAGAGCAACGGCAAGCGCGTGAGCATGGATGGCAAGAACCTGCCTTACAATTCGGGCCCCGTCGTCTGGGGCGAGCCGGGCACCAACGGCCAGCACGCATTCTACCAGCTGATTCACCAGGGTACGCGGGTCATTCCCTGCGAATTCATGGTCGCGGCCGAGGGGCATGAGCCCGATCTGGCGCATCAGCACATGTTGCTCGTGGCCAACTGCCTTGCCCAATCCGAGGCGCTGATGCGGGGGCGCTCGCTCGCCGAGGCGACCGAGATCATGCGCAAGAAAGGCTTCGAGGGCGATGAGCTGGACCGTCAGGCGCGGCACCGCGTCTTCCCGGGCTCGCGGCCATCGACGACGCTGCTCTATCCGAAACTGACCCCCGAGGTCTTCGGCGGGATCGTCGCGCTTTACGAGCATCGCGTCTTCGTCGAGGGCGTGATCCTCGGCATCAACAGCTTCGACCAATGGGGCGTGGAGTTGGGCAAGGAACTGGCGCTTGCGCTTGCGCCGGTGCTCAAAGGCGAGGATGCGGGAGAGGGCAAGGACGGCTCGACCCGGCAGCTTGTCGCCCGGGTCCAGTCGCTGCGCGGCTGATCCAAACGTGTTCGGCGGTCCCGCCTGCGGGCGGAACCGCGTCGGTTATCCTTCCGTTCATCTTGCAGGCCGGGACGCTCCACCCGCCAAGGTTCGAGTGAAGGATTTTCGCGATGATCGAGAAGATGGAAGATGGACCCGAAGGCGTCGCGGCACTCCGCGCGTCGGGCACCGTTCTCAAGCATGACGTGACCGAGGCGATGCGCCTCGTAGGCACGGCGGACCGGATGATGGTCGTCGTCGCGCCGCGCTTCGATGGCTACATGGCCGAACTGATCGGCGGGCTGCGCCAAAGCTGCGAAGACGGTCAGGCCGGGCGCTGCGCGCTGGTCGTGCCGGAGGATATGCGCTCCGAGGCGGATTTGCAGGGCGAGGGCGGCGCGTTCCGCATCTTTACCGTGCACGCGGAGGCGGAACGCTGGCTCGGCTCTTAGCGCAGGCCGATTTCCGAGAGCGCCACGGCAAGCTCGCGGGGCAGAGCCTCTTCGCGGGCACGGCCCTTGGGCAGATCGCGGGGTGCATCCTCGGGGCTGAGATAACGCCAGCCCTGGAAGGGGCGACGCGATAGAGCCTCTGTGCGGATCACCTCGCGGTCGAGCACGATGGCGCAGCGCGCGATCCCGTCCGCGCCCATCACCTCGGACAGTTCCAGAATGCGCTGGCGCGCCAGCACCGCGCCCTTGAAGACCCAGTACAGCGACCCGCCGTTGAGGATTTCGTCCGCGCGTTTCGGCCACATGCGCGTGACATGCATCGCCGGCCCTTTGCCATAACGGCTGGCCTGCCACGCGATCAGGTCTTCGACCTTCTCGGCACCGACGCACAGTTTTATCAGATTCACCACTTTGTCACCCATGCCCCTTAACTAGGATTTCGTTCCCGCGACGGCAATGTCCGATTTGCGTCTGGTCATGCGAAGAGGCCTTAGGTATAGTGTCAGTCCGCCCCCGACGCACGATATGCGGCGGGGGCTTTCGATTTCTGACCTCACTCGAACTGCTGCCACGAGGACCTCATGAGCCGTTTTGCCGCCCCGATTGCCGAACAGATCTGGGACATGAAATACCGCCTGAAAGAGCAGGACGGGACCCCGATCGACGCCACCGTGGAAGACAGCTGGCGGCGGATCGCGCGCGCCTTGGCCGAGGTCGAGGATAAGCCCGCGAAATGGGAGGAGAAATTCTACGGCGCGCTGGAAGATTTCAAATATCTCCCCGCCGGCCGGATCGCCGCAGGTGCCGGCACGGGCCGCGCCGTGACACTGTTCAACTGTTTCGTCATGGGCACGATCCCCGACAACATGGGCGGCATCTTCGACATGCTCAAGGAAGCCGCGCTGACGATGCAGCAGGGCGGGGGAATCGGCTACGACTTCTCGACCATCCGTCCGCGCGGGGCCGAGGTGAAGGGTGTCGCCGCCGATGCCTCCGGCCCGCTGAGCTTCATGGATGTCTGGGATGCGATGTGCCGCACCATCATGTCGGCGGGCTCGCGCCGTGGCGCGATGATGGCGACGATGCGCTGCGATCACCCCGATATCGAGAGCTTCATCACCGCCAAGCAGGATTCGGCCCGTCTACGGATGTTCAACCTGTCCGTGCTGGTGACCGACGCGTTCATGGAGGCCGTGAAGGCGGATGGTCCGTGGGATCTGAAATACGGAGACAAGGTCTATCACACGCTGAACGCCCGCGATCTGTGGAACAAGATCATGCGCGCAACCTATGACTACGCCGAGCCGGGCGTGATCTTCATCGACCGCATCAACAAGATGAACAACCTCAACTATGTCGAGCAGATCGCCGCGACCAACCCCTGCGGCGAGCAGCCCCTGCCGCCTTATGGCGCGTGCCTGCTGGGCTCGATCAACCTCGCGCGGCTCGTGACGAACCCGTTCGAGGCGGATGCCGGGCTGGATCCCGAGCAGCTCGACGAGATGGTGCGCCTTGCGATCCGCATGATGGACAACGTGGTCGATGCCTCGCGCTTCCCGCTGGAGCAGCAGCGCGAAGAGGCGCAGAACAAGCGCCGCATCGGGCTGGGTGTGACCGGTCTGGCCGACGCGCTCCTGATGCTGGGCCTGCGCTATGGCTCGGAAGAGGCCGCGGCACAAACCGAAGCCTGGATGAAGCAGATCGCGCGGGCGAGCTATCTCGCCTCGGTCGATCTCGCGAAGGAGAAGGGGCCGTTCCCGCTGTTCGACGCCGAGAAGTACCTCGCCTCGGGCAACATGATGCAGATGGATGACGACGTGCGCGAAGCGATCCGCGAGCACGGCATCCGCAATGCGCTGCTGACCTCCATCGCGCCCACGGGCACGATCTCGCTCTACGCGGGCAACGTCTCCAGCGGCATCGAGCCGGTCTTCGCCTATGCCTACAAGCGCAAGGTGCTTCAGCCCGACGGTTCGCGCACCGAGGAAGAAGTGGTCGATTACGCGGTGCAGATGTGGCGCGACAAGTTCGGAGACAAACCGCTGCCCGACTATTTCGTCAATGCCCAGACGCTCGCGCCGATGGACCACGTCCGGATGCAGGCGGCGGCGCAGAAATGGATCGACAGCTCGATCTCCAAGACCATCAACTGCCCCGAGGATATCCCCTTCGAGGCGTTCAAATCGGTCTATATGGAAGCTTGGGACACCGGCTGCAAAGGTTGCACCACCTACCGTCCGAACGACGTCACCGGCTCGGTTCTCAGCGTTTCCGAGAAGTCCGAAGACGCGCCGGAAGTCGATGAGGGCGCCGATGTGGTCTACCTGACCGAGCCGCTGGACCGTCCCGCGGCGCTCGAAGGCTCGACCTACAAGATCAAGTGGCCGGGCTCGGAGCACGCGATCTACATCACGATTAACGACATCGTCCAAGGCGGCCATCGCCGTCCCTTCGAGGTCTTCATCAACTCAAAGAACATGGAGCATTTCGCCTGGACCGTGGCGCTGACCCGGATGATCTCGGCGGTGTTCCGGCGCGGTGGCGATGTCTCCTTCGTGGTCGAGGAGCTGAAAGCCGTGTTCGATCCGCGCGGTGGCGCTTGGATGCAGGGCAAATACATCCCCTCCATGCTCGCGGCGATCGGCGGCGTCATCGAGCGTCACATGATCTCCATCGGCTTCCTCGAAGGCGAGGGCATGGGCCTGAAATCCGACCCCGAGGCCGACCGTATGGCCATCGGCGAAGCCCCCCGCGGCAAGGCCTGCCCGTCCTGCGGCTCCTACGCCCTCCGGATGGTCGAAGGCTGCATGACCTGCGCCGATTGCGGCCATTCGAAATGCGGCTGAGCTGATCCGGCTATTGATTTGAAAAGATCTGCCCCTGACCGTCTGGTCAGGGGCTTTTCTGTTCCAGCGGTTTACGATCTTCGATCTGATTTCATTCGCTGGACCGGCATCAATCCAGCGTCTGCCGGTAGCGCAGCAGCGAGATGACGATGATCGCCACGCCGATGATCAGGATCGCGCGCAGGTCGCCGGTGATGTCGGCCAGGTGGGCGCCTTTGAGCATCACCTTGCGCACGATCCGCAGGAAATGCGTGGCCGGGATCGCCGCGCCGATTACCTGTGCCCAGCCGGGCATGCCTGCATAGGGGAACATGAAACCCGAGAGCAGGATGGTCGGCAGGATCGTCATGAAGCTCGCCTGCATCGCCTGCATCTGGGTGCGCACGAGGGTCGAGATCAGGAAGCCGAGGGCGAGGTTCACCACGATGTAGAGGTTGAAGCCGATGAAGAAGGCCAGACCCGATCCGAGGAACGGCACCCCGAACAGAAGCTTCCCGGCGATCAGGAACACGATGGTCTGGATGTAGCCGATCACAACATAGGGCAGGATCTTGCCCAGCATCACCTCGAGCGGTCGGACCGGTGTAGCGATCAGGGTCTCCATCGTGCCGCGCTCCGTCTCTCGTACGATCGCGATGGCCGTGATCAGCACCATGGTCATCGCGAGGATCACGGCGATCAGCCCCGGCACGATGTTCAGGGAGGTTTCGCCTGCCGGGTTGAATTGCTTGTGCACGACGACCGAGAACGGCGGCGGTTGCCCCGCGACCGGGGCGAGGGGGCCCTCGAACGTTTGCTTCACCGCGGTGTCGACGATCCCCGACAGGGCGCCTACGGCCGTCCCCACCGCCGTCGGGTCGGAGGCATCGGCGCTGACCAGCAGCTTCGGCGAGAGGCCCCGCACGATGTCGCGTTCGAAATTGGGCGGAATGACCACGACGAAATTCGCGGTGCCGTCGCGAAGCGCGCGATCACCCTCTTCGGCGCTGGTCACGATGCCCTCGAATTTGAAGTAATCCGAGGTTTCCATGCCTGACAGCACCGCGCGCGCCACCGGACTCTCGTCGGCCATCTCGATCAGGGTTGGCAGGTGATGCGGGTCGGAATTGATGATGTAGCCGAACATGATCAGCTGCAGGATCGGGATGCCGATCATCATCGCGAAGGTCATCCGGTCGCGCCGCATCTGGATGAATTCCTTGTAGAGCACCGCTCCGAAACGCGACAGAGAGAACCAGCTCATGCGGAGGGGCCTCCGTTGACACCGAAATTGTCGGCCGCTGTCGCCATCAGGTAGATGAAGACCTCTTCAAGCTCGGCCTCTTTCTTCTCCCATTTGCGTGCGTCGTTTTCGTTCCGCTTTTCAGCGACGACCGCGTCAAGCCCGGCGCTGTCGGTCGAGGAGACATGCAGCTGGGCGCCGAACCGCGCCACCTGTTCGACCCTGGGATCGGCGCGCAGATCGTCTTCTAGCTGGATCAGATCGCGGCCGGAGACCCGCCAGGTGGTCAGGCCGACCTGATGGGGGATCTCGGCCGCCGGCCCGTCGATCAGCTTCTTCCCGTAGGCGATATAGGCGATGTAGTCGCATTGCACCGCCTCATCCATGTAATGCGTCGAGACCAGCACCGTGACGCCCTGCTTGCTGAGCTGGCGGATCTCGTCCCAGAAGTCGCGTCGCGCCTTCGGGTCGACCCCGGCGGTGGGTTCGTCGAGCAGGAGGAGCGCGGGTTTGTGCTGCATGCACGCAGCCAGCGCGAGGCGCTGTTTCCAGCCCCCGACAGCGTGCCTGCCAACTGCTTGCCGCGCCCGTCGAGGCCGAGCGTGCGCAGCGTCTCTTCCACCACCTTCTTGCGGTTTTTCACCCGATACATCCGCGCCATGAAGTCGAGGTTCTCGCGGATCGTCAGATCGCCATAGAGCGAGAACTTCTGCGTCATGTAGCCGACGTTTTCCTTGATCAGGCGCGCGTCCTTGCGGATGTCGTAGCCAAGGGTGTGACCTTCGCCACCATCGGGGGTGAGCAGGGCGCACATCATCCGGATCGTGGTGGTCTTGCCCGAGCCGTTGGGTCCGATAAAGCCGTAGATCGCGCCTTTCGGCACCGACATGTCCACCGCGTCCACGACCTTCTTGCCACCATAGATTTTCGTCAGCCCGCGCACCTCGATCGCGGGTTCGGTCTCGGAGGTCGCGGCGGGCCTCGTGGTCATTTCACTCGCCTCAGGCTGACCGGCTGGCCGGGCAGGAGCGTCGCGCCCGCAGGAATGCGCGCCTCGGCGCGGAACACGAGCCGCGACCGTTCTTCGCGGGAATAGATGATTGGCGGCGTGTATTGCGGCTCGGAAGCCATCTTGCTGATCGTCACCTTGATGCCGGTGTCACAGCCGTCGCATTCCATCTCCAGCTGATCGCCGAGCGCAAAGTCGGCGCGCTCGGCCTCGGGCAGGAAGAACAGGACCTTTAGCGCGTTCGGCGGCAGGATCGACAGCACGGGCGCCCCCGCTGCGGCCACTTCCCCGGCCTTGTAATAGACCGTCTCGATCCGCCCCTCCACCGGCGCGGCGACCGTCATGTCATCGAGTTGCGACCGCGCGAGATCGGCATCGGCCTGCGCTGCCTCGAGGGTTTTCTGGGCAGCCAGAAGCTGTGCGCTGCGCGCGGGCAGGGCGGCCACTTCGAGCTGAGCCTTGAGTTGGGCGACCTGCGCCTCGGCCTCTTCGAGCGCAGCGCGGTCGACATCCACCTTGGCCTGCGCGACGATCTCGCGGGCGAACAGATCTTCGGTGCGCTTCAAAGCGGATTCCGCGAGATTGCGATGCGCGATGGCCTGTTCCAGCGAGGCCTTGATTACCTCGATCTCCGGATCGCGAGAGCCGGTTTCGAGGTTGTTCAGATTGGCGCTTGCGGTCCCGATCTTGGCTTCGGCGGCGCGGACCGCAGCCTGCTGCTTGGTCGAATCCATGTCGAACAGGAACTGGTCGGCCTTCACCGTGTCGCCTTCCACCACCGCCAGCGTCTTGATGCGTCCGGTGACTGACGGGGCGACGTAGACGTATTCGCCTTCGACATAGCCCGAGTAATGCGGCACCGGGGCGTCCCCGTAGCCGGGAATGATCGCGGCGAGCAGTGCGCTGATCCAGGCGAGGATGGTATCAAGCATCGGTCGAACCTTCTGTGGACAGGAAAACGCCGTGGAACAGGATATCGAGGTGGTTCTCGATCAACTGGTCGATCGCGAGCCCCCCCTCCGGCACGACGTTGAAGATTTCCGCAAGCAAGAGATGCACGACGATCGGACCGATGACCGAGCGCAGGGTCAGTTCGGGATCGACCGGGCGTAGTTGGCCTGACGCGATGCCCTGCCGCACCATTTCAGTCGCTGCGGGCAGGACGTGGTCGAACACCTCGCGCCGATACATCGCGGCGATCTCGGGGGCGACGACGGCTTCGCGGATCACGACCTTGGGGATCGCCAGCACCTTCGGGTCCGAAAGCGAGGTCGCTATCAGCGAGAACAGCGCGCGCAACGTGCCGCGCGCGTCGTCGGAGCTCAGTTCGACAAGGGCTTGCGCCCGCGCGGCGATCGGAGAGACAGCCCGCCGCACCAAGCCTTCGAGAATGGCCTGTTTCGAGGGGAAATAGAGGTAGACCGCCCCCTTGGAGAGCCCTGCGGTCTTGGCGATCTGGGCCACGGACGTATGGGCGTATCCCTTCTCTTCGAAGAGCGTGAGGGCCGCGTCGAGCACCTCGTCGGGCCGCGCCTCGGCGCGACGGCGGAATTTGGGCTCGGGCGAGTCGGAGGTCGTCATGGAAAGAAAGTAACTGACCGGTCAGTCAGTAGCAATGACTTTGAATACTTCCTCGCCGGTTCAATGCAGTCCGCGTAAGAGTAGGGCTCGGTGCCGGCCACTCTGTGGTCGCTGGATAAAGGTGCGGTCGGGAGTGCGGGAGATGGAGAGCGGACCCAGCCGCTTGCGACGAGCGGTACTCGCGGAAGCTGCTCGCATCGTTTCGTTCTTGGAGAGAAGGCCGAGCCGCGCGGGCCCGGCCATCATGGTCAGCCGTTATAGTCTTCGTCGGCGACTTTCTCGAGCCATGTGACCGGCGAGCCGTCGATGCTCTCCTGAATCGCGATATGGCTCATCGCGGTCTCGGACGAGGCGCCGTGCCAGTGCTTTTCGTCTGCCGGGAACCAGACGACATCGCCCTGGCTGATCTCTTCGACGGGGCCGCCTTCGCGCTGGACGCGGCCGCGCCCGAAGGTGACGATCAGGGTCTGGCCCGCCGGGTGGGTATGCCACGCGGTGCGCGCGCCGGGCTCGAATGTGACATGGCTGCCCGAGGTGCGGCCGGGCTCTTCGGCCTGAAACAGCGGGTCGACGCGGACGGTGCCGGTGAACCAGTCTTCGGGGCCCTGCATCGAGGCGTTGGTGCCGGAGCGAATGATCTTCATGGGAAAACTCCTTTCTTGGGGTAGGGGAGTGCGGGGCTCAGCCGCGCAGGTTCTCGAAATCAGAGCTGCCCGCCATAGACGGGACGTTTGAAGTGCACGACTTCGGTTCATGCCCTGCAATCTAGTGCGGCAGGGGCGACAGGATAATCGGTGGAATCTTTACAGCACTCATGAGCAAGAGCCATGAATGTGCAGGTTCATTCAACCGAGCGTGATAATGGGAGCCCGGTCAACTGCGCTCCCGCAGGGCTTCCAGAACCGCCCCGAAGGCGGAGGACGGGCGCTGTCGGCTGGGGTAATAGAGGTGGCGCGTGGTTCATGACGTCCACGGATTATACAGTGCGTCATTTCAGGTAGCCTGCGTCGCTTGCCTGCGCGCCCCAGGTCGGCACAGATGAGCGCCGTTCATCTGTGGCAGTATTGCCTCCAGCAGCGTGAGGCACCGACCATGCGCTTTCCGAGGTTTCTCAGACCCGTCGCGGCGCTGTGCATCGTCGCGAGCATGGCCAGCGCTCAGGAAGCGAAAGGAGACAGCATGATCCCGATCATAGTGACCGTGACCGCAGGCGAGACGGTGCTGACCGCGAAGCTGGACGACACGCCCGCGGGAGCGCGATTTCGCGAGCCTGATCCGCTGGGTCTGACCCTGTGAGACGTCCACGGCGTCGAGAAGATCGCCGACCTTCCGCGCGAACTCGACGCGACCAACGCGCCTCGGAGCTATGAGCCGAAGACGGGCGACATCACGCTTGATGCGCCGTGGGGCAATTTCGCGATCTTCTACAAGCCCTTCGCCAACTCGCCGAGCCTCGTGCGGCTGGGTACGTTCGACGGGTCGGTCGAGGTGCTGATGAGCAACCCGACGGTGCGGTTCGAACTGGCCGAGTGATCGCATATCTTTTTCGCGGCGTAGATCGGTAGTCCTGACCCAAAAGGAGACGCCGTGACTGCAGCCGAGCCTTTGCCATGTTTCGCCGCCACCCGCGCTGCGGGCGAAGAGCGCCTCGCGCGCTTCACGCCGAGGATGGGCGCGGCTTACGCGCAGGGGCGCAATTTCGATCACGGGGCCGGTCGGCACAGGGATGTCTCGCAACTCTCTCCCTATCTGCGCCGCCGTCTTGTGCTGGAGCGGGATGCGGTGGCGCGGGCACTGGACGCGCATGGGGCAAAAGCTGCCGAGAAATTCGTGCAGGAGGTTCTCTGGCGAGGCTATTTCAAAGGCTGGATGGAGCATCGTCCGGCAATCTGGATGCGCTATCGCGACGGCTTGGCGCACGACCTCGCGACTCTCGAGGAGAGCCCCCAGCTAGCGGCGCGTGTGAACGACGCCGAGGCGGGACGCAGCGGTATCGCCTGTTTCGACGCATGGGCGACAGAGCTGCGCGAGACCGGTTATCTGCACAACCACGCCCGGATGTGGTTCGCCTCGATCTGGATTTTCACGCTTCGGCTGCCGTGGCGGATCGGGGCGGATTTCTTCTATCGCAACCTGCTCGATGGCGATCCGGCCTCGAACACGCTCAGCTGGCGCTGGGTGGCGGGGCTGCATACGCGGGGCAAGTTCTATGCCGCCGAAGCTGCCAATATCGCGCGCTATACCGGCGGGCGGTTCGCGCCCGATCCCGCACAATTTGCGGCGGTGAGTGCTGGGCTGGAGGTGCAAGAGCCAGAGGGGCTGCCCCCGGTCGCCCCGTTACGCGCGCCGCGCGCCCCGCAGCCGGGGCTGCCCACGGCGCTTCTGATTACCGAGGAAGACTGCCGCGTCGAGGATTTCGATCTGGGCGCGCTCGACCTGCGCGGGGTGGCGACCGTCAGCGCAAGCCATCTGCGCTCGCCGCGCGCGGTGGCCGAACATGTCGCCCGGTTCGAGCGTGACGCGCTCGCCGATGCTACGGTTCGCTCAGGAATCTCTGAAGGGCGGCCCATGGGGGCCGACGATCTGGCCGTGCTCGTGGAATGGGCGCTAAGCCTTGGTGCCAAGCAGATCGTCACGCCCTTTATCCCGGTCGGCCCGCTTGGCGACTGGCGGGAGAGGGCGGACGCGGCGCTGGGCCAGCACGGTATTGCGCTGTGCGAGGTCAATAGGGATTGGGATCGCGCTATCTGGCCCCATGCCACGGCCGGTTTCTTCAAGATCAAGAAGAAGCTCCCGCGCATCCTCGAGGAGCTCGACCTGACCTGAGGGCGGTGGCCATTGCGCCTGCCCTTGCCGATCATCGCCGAGTGATCGCGTCGCAGTTGAATTTTCCTAGTCATCTCAAAGCTTTTGGGCTACGATTCTATTCAGACCCGGGAAACGGGCGTATTCGAGGCAGTAACGGCAGTATAGCCCATGACAGAAATGGCATTCGGCACCGTCCCCGTGCGGGTCGGTGAACCCGTCTTACCGAAATGGTGGCGCACGATCGACAAATGGGCGCTCGGCGCCGTTTTGGCGTTGTTCGGCCTTGGCATGCTTCTGGGGCTCGCAGCCTCGGTGCCGCTGGCAGAGCGCAACGGACTCGAACCCTTCTATTACGTGAAACGACAGGCGGCCTTCGGCGTGTTGGCGCTGTGCGTGATGCTGGGCATCTCGATGCTCGATCCGAAACAGGTGCGCAGGCTCGGCGTGATCGGCTTCGTGGGCGCGTTCATCGCGGTGATGCTGCTGCCGGTGCTGGGCACCGATTTCGGCAAGGGCGCGGTGCGCTGGTATTCCTTCGGCTTCGCCTCGATCCAGCCCTCCGAATTCCTGAAACCCGGTTTCGTCATAATCACCGGCTGGTTCATGGCCGCAGCGCATGAGGTCGGCGGGCCGAAGGGGCGGCTCTATTCCTTCCTGCTGATGGTGATCATCGTCGTGGCGCTCGCGCTGCAGCCCGACTTCGGTCAGGCCTCGCTGGTGCTCTTCGCCTGGTCGGTGATGTATTTCATCTCGGGCGCGCCGATCGCGCTGCTGACGGGGATCGGGGCGATGACCGTCGCAGGCGGCTTCTTCGCCTATAACTTCTCGGAACACTTCGCGCGCCGGATCAACGGGTTCCTGTCGACGGATGTCGACCCGCGCACCCAGATCGGCTACGCGACGAACGCCATCCAGGAGGGCGGATTCTTCGGCGTGGGCGTCGGGCAGGGGTCGGTGAAATGGTCGCTGCCCGATGCGCATACCGACTTCATCATCGCGGTCGCCGCCGAGGAATACGGCCTCATCCTTGTCCTCGTCATCATCGCGCTCTACGCGACGGTCGTGATCCGGTCGCTGCTGCGCCTGATGCGCGAGCGCGACCCGTTCACCCGGCTCGCAGGCGCGGGTCTGGCATGCGCCTTCGGCGTTCAGGCGATCATCAACATGGGCGTCGCGGTGCGCCTTCTGCCCGCGAAAGGCATGACTTTGCCGTTCGTCAGTTACGGTGGCTCTTCGGTCATTGCTTCGGGGATTGCGGTGGGTATGTTGCTCGCGCTGACTCGGACCCGGCCGCAGGGGCAGATTTCGGATATTCTCGCCCGGCGCGGTCGCTAAAACCCTCAGGAGGGGGACATGGCCAAGGACACGACCCCGCTACTGCTGATCGCCGCTGGCGGCACCGGCGGGCACATGTTCCCCGCACAGGCGCTGGCCGAGGCGATGGTGCGCCGGGGCTGGCGCGTCAAGCTGTCCACGGATGCGCGCGGGGCGCGCTACGCGGGCGGCTTTCCTCATACGGTGACGGTAGAGCAGATCGCCTCGGCGACCTTCGCGCGCGGCGGGGCGCTCGGCAAGCTGGGCGTGCCCTTCAAGATCGCGGGCGGTGTGGCCTCGGCCATCCGCAAGAACCTGTCGGACAAGCCGACGGTGGTCGTGGGTTTCGGCGGCTATCCGACGATCCCGGCGCTGTCCTCGGCGGTCGCGCTCGGCATTCCGCGTGCGATCCACGAACAGAACGGCATCATGGGCAAGGTGAACCGCGTCTTCGCCAAGAGGGTGAACCGCTTCGCCTGCGGCACCTGGCCGACCGATCTGCCCGAGGGCGTGCAGGGCGAGCACACGGGCAATCCGGTGCGGGCTTCCGTGCTGGAGCGTGCGGGGGCTGCCTATATTCCACCGGGCGATTACCCGATGTCGGTCCTCGTGATCGGCGGCTCGCAGGGCGCGCGCATCCTGTCTGACACGGTTCCGGCCGCGATGGCGAGCCTGCCCGAAGCCGCTCGCGCCAATCTGCGCGTCTCCCATCAGGCGCGCCCCGAAGATCTCGACCGGGTCGTGGCCGCCTATGAGGCTGCAGGCATCACCGCCGAGGTCGAGCCCTTCTTCAACGACGTGCCGCGCCGCCTCAGCGAATGTCAGCTGGTGATCTCGCGCGCGGGCGCATCATCGGTCGCGGATATCTCCGTCATCGGGCGGCCCGCGATCCTGATCCCCTATGCCGCCGCCGCTGGCGATCACCAAGCGGCCAATGCGCGCGGTCTCGCGAAGACCGGCGGCGCGATCACCATCCCCGAAAGCCAGCTCTCGGCAGAGAGCCTCGCGGATCAAATTTCACTGGTGCTGGACAACCCCGAGGGCGCGCTGCAGATGTCGCGCGCGGCCCTCTCCTACGGGGTGCCGGACGCCACCGAGCGGCTTGTCGCCCTCGTCGAAGACCTAGCAGGAAAGACTCAATGAACGCGACCAAACTGCCCGGAGAACTCGGCCCCATCCATTTCGTCGGTATCGGCGGGATCGGCATGTCCGGCATCGCCGAAGTGCTGATGACGCAGGGCTTCACGGTTCAGGGCTCGGATGCGAAATCCTCGAAAATCACCGACCGCCTGGCCACGCTGGGCGCGACCATCTTCGAAGGCCAGCGCGCCGAGAATATCGGGGAGGCTGGAGTCGTGGTGATCTCCACCGCGATCAAGCCGGGAAATCCCGAGCTGGAAGAAGCGCGCCGCCGCGGTCTTCCGGTCGTGCGCCGCGCCGAGATGCTGGCCGAGCTGATGCGCCTGAAATCGAACATCGCGATCGGCGGTACCCACGGCAAGACGACGACCACGACACTGGTCGCGACGCTTCTGGACAAGGGCAATTTCGACCCGACCGTGATCAATGGCGGGATCATCCACGCCTATGGCTCGAATGCGCGCGCAGGCGCGGGCGAGTGGATGGTGGTGGAGGCCGACGAAAGCGACGGCTCGTTCAACCGTCTGCCCGCGACCATCGCCATCGTGACCAATATCGACCCCGAGCATATGGAGCACTGGGGGTCCTTCGACGCGCTGCGCAAGGGCTTCTACGATTTCGTTTCGAACATCCCGTTCTACGGGTTGGCTGTCTGCTGCACCGATCATCCAGAGGTGCAGACGCTGGTCGGCAAGCTCAATGACCGCCGCGTCGTGACTTTCGGCTTCAACGCGCAGGCCGATATCCGCGCGATCAACCTGCATTACGAGGCGGGCGTCGCGCATTTCGACATCGCGCTGCAGGGCGAAGAGGGAAAGCCGGTGATCGAGGGCTGTACGCTGCCGATGCCGGGCGATCATAACGTCTCGAACGCGCTGGCCGCCGTCGCGGTGGCGCGCCACCTCGGGATGAAGATGGGCGAGATCAAGGAGGCGCTTGCGGGCTTCGGCGGCGTGAACCGGCGCTTCACCAAGGTGGGCGACGTGCTGGGCGGGGTGACGATCATCGACGATTACGGTCACCACCCGGTCGAGATCGCCGCGGTGCTGAAAGCGGCGCGTCAGGCGGTGAAGCCCGGTGCGCGCGTGATCGCGGTCCACCAGCCGCACCGATATTCGCGTCTGCATTCGCTGTTCGACGATTTCTGCACCTGTTTCAACGAGGCCGATGTGGTCGCCATCGCCGAGGTCTTCTCGGCGGGCGAGGAGCCGATCGAGGGGGCGACGCGCGACGATCTGGTCGCCGGTCTGATCGCGCATGGTCACCGTCATGCTCGTGCCATCTTGTCGGAAGATGATCTGGCCCGGCTGGTGCGTGAACAGGCGCGTCCCGGCGATATCGTCGTCTGCCTCGGGGCGGGGACGATCTCGACCTGGGCGAACAACCTGCCTGCGAAGCTGGGGGGCTGAGCAGGCGCCGGGGTGACCCGGCACGACATCCAAAAGGCTTGCGGCGCTGCCACGTCGTCTCATGTGGGCAAGGAAAGCCGCGCTATGCGTGACGAGGCGCATCTGAAACGTCGATTGGGTCCGTGGCTGATGACCGGCTACGGGGTCGGCGTCATGGTGGGCGCGGGTATCTACGTGCTGGTCGGCGCGGTCGCCGCGCAGGCAGGGATCTGGGCGCCGCTGGCCTTCGTGCTTGCGGGGCTGATCGCGGCCCCCTCGGCGCTTTCCTATGCCGAACTCTCTTCGCGCATCCCCGAAGCCGCCGGGGAGGCGGCCTATGTCGAGGAAGGGCTGCGCAGCCATGCGCTGGCTCTGATCGTGGGGCTGGGCATTGTCGTGGCAGGCACGGTCTCCGCGGCGGCGGTGCTGCGCGGTGGGGCGGGGTACCTGACGCTGCTGGTGCCGTTGCCGGTCGAGGGCGTGATGATCGCCTTCGGGCTGGCGCTGATCGGCGTCGCATGCCTCGGCGTGCTCGAATCCGTCGGTCTCGCCGCGGCGCTGACGCTGGTCGAGGTGGTCGGGCTCGCGCTGGTCATCTGGGCGGGGCTCTCCGCCGATCCGAGCCCCGATCTCACGCCGCTGCCCGCGCCGCACTGGGCCGGGATCGCGGCGGCCGCCTCGCTCGCCTTCTTCGCTTTCATTGGTTTCGAGGACATGGTGAACATGTCCGAGGAGATGCGCGACCCCATCCGTGACATGCCGCGCGCGATCCTCGCCGCGCTCGCGATTACCGCCGTTTTGTATCTGACCGTGAGCTATGCCGCCGTGCGTGCGGTGCCGCTGGCCGATCTCGCCCGCTCCGAACAGCCGCTGGCGCTGGTATGGCAATCGGCGGGGCACGCGCCCGGAATCCTCGCCGCGATCGCGGTGGCGGCGGCGCTGAACGGGGTGCTCGCGCAGGTGGTGATGGCGGCGCGCGTGCTGTTCGGTCTCGGTCGCCGCAGCCCCGCGCTTTCGGTTTTTCATCAGGCGCATCCGCGCTTTGGCACGCCGGTTCTCGCGACACTTCTTTGCGGCGTGGCGATGATTGCGCTTGCGCTCGCCGCCCCGGTCGAGCAATTGGCCGGTATTACCTCGAAGGTGCTTCTGGGCGTCTTCCTTCTCGTTAACTTGTCGCTCGTCGCGCTGAAAAGCCGGTCCGACTATGCGCCGTTCAAGGTGCCGATGGCGGTTCCGGTGGTGGGCGCATTGGTCGCCGGAGCGGCCCTGATTGCAGCCTTGGGAGGTTTCTCATGACCGTCTCGCTCTTTCTCGCTTGTGTCTGGGCACTCATAGCCACGCTGATCGCGATGGGACCGCGGCGGTTTCATTGGCCGGGCGCGTGGGGGCTGATCGCGGTGGGCGTGCCGCTGGTCGGCTGGGTGACCTATCAGAACGGTCCGATCTGGGGGCTGCTGGTCATGGCGGGCGGGATGTCCGTGCTGCGCTGGCCGGTCATTTTTCTCGTCCGGGCGTTGCGCGGCACGCGCGACACCGCTGAGTGAGCTCACGATCGCTTGCTTCGCCCCGCGCGCGAGGCTACGAAACGCGCCATGACCGATTGCCCCTCGACCTATACTCCGCGCGGCGCTCTGACGCCGAACCGTCCGCTTGACTCGCTGACCTGGCTTCGCGTGGGCGGCCCGGCGGACTGGCTGTTCCAGCCTGCCGACGAGGATGACCTTGCCGCCTTCCTGAAAGGCCTGCCCGAAGAGATCGCGGTCTTCCCGATGGGCGTCGGCTCGAACCTGATCGTGCGTGATGGCGGTCTGCGCGCGGTCGTGATCCGCATGGGGCGCGGTTTCAACGGCATCGCCTGCGAGGGCGAGACCGTCACCGCAGGTGCGGCGGCGCTGGACGCCCATGTCGCGCGCAAAGCTGCGCAGGCGGGGCTCGATCTGACCTTCCTGCGCACGATCCCCGGGGCGATTGGTGGCGCAGTGCGGATGAACGCGGGCTGCTACGGCAGTTACGTGGCCGATCACCTGATCGAAGCGCGTGCGATCACGCGGGCAGGGCAGCGGGTCACGCTCACGCCCGCCGATCTGAACTTCGCCTATCGTCAGAGCGATCTGCCCGAGGGCTGGGTGCTGACGGGGGCGACTTTCCGCGCCGAACCCGGCGATCCGGCGGCGCTCGAGGCGCATATGGCTGAACAGCTGGCCAAGCGCGACGCAACCCAACCCACCAAGGAGCGCACCGCCGGATCGACCTTCCGCAACCCGGCGGGCTTTTCCTCGACGGGACGCGCCGATGACACGCATGAGTTGAAGGCGTGGAAGGTCATCGACGACGCCGGCATGCGCGGCGCGCGCATCGGCGGCGCGCAAATGTCGGAAAAACACAGTAACTTTCTGATCAACACTGGCGGGGCGACCGCGGCCGATCTCGAAAATCTCGGGGAAGAGGTGCGCAAAAAGGTTGTGCAATCGAGCGGAATTTCGCTAGAGTGGGAAATCATGCGTGTAGGAGAATTCGAGGCATAAGACCTCCACCCTACAACGCAATTACCGGACGGGGGCCAACCCCCGCATGAGGCGAAAGTAGCGGGTATGTCGAGCAGGGCATCCCACCGTGTGGCGGTTCTTCTGGGCGGCCCTTCTGCTGAGCGGGAGGTGTCTCTGTCCTCGGGGCGCGAATGCGCCAAGGCATTGCGCACGGCGGGTTTCGAAGTGATCGAGATCGACGCGGGAGAGGATCTTCCGCAACGGCTGAACGATGCCGCGCCTGACTGTGTTTTCAATGCTTTGCACGGGCGCTGGGGCGAAGATGGCTGCGTTCAGGGCATGCTCGAATGGCTCCGTATCCCCTATACTCATTCCGGCGTTCTGGCCTCTGCGCTGGCCATGGACAAGGCCCGCGCCAAGCAGGCCTATGCCGCCGCGAACCTGCCCATCGTGCAATCGGTGATCGCCTCCAGGGGGGACGTGATGGCGCGGCACGTGCTGCCCGCGCCCTACGTCGTGAAGCCGAATAACGAAGGATCGTCCGTCGGCGTCTACCTGGTGATGGACGGCGCGAATTCTCCGCCGCAGCTGTCGGCCGAGATGCCCGAAGAGGTGATGGTCGAGACCTACGCCCCGGGCCGCGAATTGACCGTTTCCGTGATGGGCGAGCGCGCGCTCTGCGTGACCGAAATCATCACCGAGGGCTGGTACGACTATGACGCGAAATACCGCCCCGGCGGATCGCGTCACGTCCTTCCCGCCGAAATCCCCGTCGAGATCACCGAAGCCTGCCTCGATTACGCAATTCGCGCACATCAGGTGCTGGGCTGCCGGGGGCTCTCGCGCACCGATTTCCGCTGGGACGAGGGCAGGGGGCTCGCCGGTCTCGTGCTGCTGGAAACCAACACCCAGCCCGGCATGACGCCCACCTCGCTTTCGCCCGAACAGGCGGCCCATTGCGGCATCGACTTCCCGGAGCTTTGCGCCTGGTTGGTGGAGGACGCCTCATGCGGCCGCTGAACGGGACCCCGCCGCGCGAAGTCCCCGGGCATCGCAAGGGCCCCTCGGGCGGCATGGCTCCTCGCGTTTACCAACGCTCCAAACGTCCCGCGCGCCGCGATCCCGCGCCGTCGCGGCTCGCTTTCAAGCTCGAACGCCTGTGGCTGACGCCCGCCGTGCGCGCCTTCACCCGGATCGGCCTTCCGCTCGTGTTGATCGTTGCGGGCCTTGGGGTATGGCTCGGCGATCCCGGCCGCCGCGCCGAGCTGGTCGCGCAGGTGCAGGATGTGAAGGACGCGATCGAGCATCGCCCCGAATTCATGGTCAAGCTGCTCAAGATCGAGGGTGCGAGCCCTGAGGTCGCGCATGCCGTGCGCGCGATGCTGCCGGTGGGGCTGCCCGCGTCCAGCTTCGACATCGACCTTGATGCCTATCGCGATACGATCCGCCGGCTCGATGCGGTGGCCGATGCGCGCCTCGTGATCCGCCCCGGTGGCGTGCTCGAGGCCGACGTGACCGAGCGCGTGCCCGCGATCCTCTGGCGGCAGCCAGCGGGTCTGGAAATGCTCGACGCCTCCGGCCACCGGGTCGCCACGCTGATTTCGCGCGACGCGCGCCCCGATCTGCCGGTGATTTCCGGCATGGGCGCGGACAAGGCGGTGCCCGAGGCGCTGGAGATCATCGCCGATGCCGGTCCGATCCTGCCGCGCCTGCGCGGGCTGGAGCGGTTGGGCGAGCGGCGCTGGGACATGGTGCTCGATCACGATCAGCGCATCATGCTCCCCGAGACCGATCCCGTCGCCGCACTCGACCGCATCCTCGCGCTCAATACCGCCGAGGATCTGCTCGCCCGCGATTTCACCGTGATTGATTTTCGAAACAAGGACCGTCCGACGATCCGGCTCAGCGATAACGCGCTCGCCGAATTCCGCCGGGTGCAGTCAGACATTCTCAAAGCGAGGGCCACGCAATGACCGATCTCTACGAGTTCCAGCGCGCAATGCGCAACATGCGTAAGGCAGCGATGCAACGGGGCGTGATCGCGCTCCTCGATGTCGGCAGTTCCAAGATCGCCTGCCTCGTTCTGAAGTTCGACAATCCCAACGGGACCGAGGATGAAGGCTCGCTGGCCGGGCACGCCTCGGTTCGGGTGATCGGGGCCGCGACGACCCGTTCGCGCGGGGTGCGCTTCGGCGAGATCGACGCGATGGCAGAGACCGAACGCGCGATCCGGACCGCCGTGCAGGCGGCGCAGAAGATGGCCAATACCCGCGTCGATCACGTCATCGCCTGTTTCGCGGGCGCCGAACCGCGCTCCTATGGTCTCGCCGGTGAGATCGAAGTGCAGGGCGATCAGGTCACCGAGGTGGATGTGAGCCGCGTGTTGGCGTCGTGCGATATCCCACCGCTCGGGGCAGGGCGCGAAGTGCTCCATGCGCAGCCAGTGAACTTCGCGCTCGACCATCGCTCGGGTCTGGCTGATCCGCGGGGCCATGCGGGGCAACGGCTCGCGGTCGACATGCATTTGCTGACCGTCTCCGACACCGCGATCCAGAACCTGATTTACTGCATCCGGCGCTGTGATCTCGAACTCGCGGGTATTGCGAGTTCGGCCTATGTTTCCGGCGTCTCCAGCCTTGTCGAAGACGAGCAGGAACTGGGCGCTGCCTGCATCGACATGGGCGGCGGTGCGACCGGCGTGTCGATCTTCATGAAGAAACACATGATCTATGCCGACGCGGTGCGTCTGGGTGGCGAGCATGTCACCCGCGACATCGCGGCGGGGTTGCGGGTGCCGATGTCGGTGGCCGAGCGGATCAAGACCTTCCACGGCGGCGTCGTGGCTACCGGCATGGACGATCGCGAGATGATCGAGCTGGGCGGCGACTCCGGCGACTGGGAGAAAGACCGCCGCCAGGTAAGCCGGGCCGAACTGATCGGCATCATGCGTCCGCGCGTCGAGGAAATCCTCGAAGACGTGCGTGCGATCCTCGATGCCGCAGGGTTCGAGCATCTGCCCTCGAAGCAGATCGTGCTGACCGGCGGGGCGAGCCAGATCCCCGGCCTCGACGGGCTGGCTGCGCGAATCCTCGGCCAGAACGTAAGGCTCGGGCGACCGATGCGGGTGCAGGGGCTGCCGCAGGCCGCGACCGGGGCGGGCTTCTCTTCCGTGGTGGGGCTCTCGCTTTTCGCTGCGCATCCGCAAGACGAATGGTGGGATTTCGAAATGCCCCCCGAAACGCTGGGCGGGCGCTCGCTGCGCCGGGCCATCCGCTGGTTCCGCGATAATTGGTGAAATGTTGCAAAAGTGAAAATCGACTGATCTCAGACGCCTGTCGCGCGAACTTCAAGTTCGCGTAGCGGCGGCGGTCTGACCGCACGATCCACACAATATCCTGACGTTTGCGCGAAATACCGCTGGTCACGGAATCTGGAGCTCCAGATTTTGTGGTTCGGGATGGTTTTTTGCGTGACGCTGCGGCGATTCATCGCTAAAATCGGTCTAATTTCCATCGAAATCGGCCTGGGACAGGGTCGGGCAGCAACAACAGGCGGACATACCACATGGCGTTGAATTTGATGATGTCAGAGCACGAGGACCTCAAGCCCCGGATCACCGTATTCGGCGTCGGGGGCGCGGGCGGGAACGCGGTCAACAACATGATCGAGCAGCAGCTCGAGGGCGTGGAGTTCGTGGTCGCGAATACCGACGCTCAGGCGCTGCAGCAGTCCAAGTCGCAGGCCCGGGTCCAGATGGGCACCAAGGTCACCGAGGGGCTGGGCGCAGGCGCGCGTCCCACGGTGGGCGCGGCCGCGGCCGAAGAGAGCATCGAGGCGATCGTCGATCACCTTGCCGGGGCGCATATGTGCTTCATCACCGCCGGCATGGGCGGTGGCACCGGCACCGGCGCGGCGCCGATCATCGCGCAGGCCGCGCGCGAGCTTGGCGTGCTGACCGTTGGCGTCGTGACCAAGCCCTTCCAGTTCGAAGGCTCCAAGCGGATGCGTCAGGCCGAGCAGGGCCTCGAGGAGCTCCAGAAGGTCGTCGACACGCTGATCATCATTCCGAACCAGAACCTGTTCCGTCTGGCCAACGAGAAAACCACCTTCACCGAAGCCTTCTCGATGGCCGACGACGTTCTGTATCAGGGCGTGAAAGGCGTGACCGACCTGATGGTCCGCCCGGGCCTCATCAACCTCGACTTCGCCGACGTGCGCGCGGTGATGGACGAGATGGGCAAGGCAATGATGGGCACCGGCGAGGCCACCGGCGAGGATCGCGCGGTTCAGGCGGCCGAGAAGGCGATCGCGAACCCGCTGCTCGACGAGATCTCGCTCAAGGGCGCGAAAGGCGTGCTGATCAACATTACCGGCGGCTACGACCTGACGCTGTTCGAACTCGACGAGGCGGCGAACCGGATCCGCGAAGAGGTCGACCCGGACGCAAACATCATCGTGGGTTCGACGCTGGATCCCGAGATGGAAGGCGCGATGCGCGTCTCCGTCGTCGCGACCGGCATCGACGCGCTGGCGAGCCCGGCGGAAATCCCGGTGCCGCGCCGCTCGCTGGCCGAGCCGCTGAAGCCCGCGGAAACCGCAGCCGAGGCCACCATCGAGCATGCGCCCGCCGCAGCCGCCGCTCCGGCGCCGCAACCGGCACCCCAGCCTGCGCCGCAGCACGCGCCGGCCGCTCAGGCAGCCCCGCAGCCTGCGCCGCAACCGCAGCAGACCGCGCAAGAGCGGACCCTGTTCGATGCGCCCGCGGCGCGCGCCACGATGGATCAGCCGCGCGCCCACGAGGCCGCCGACGATCTGCCGCCGCCGGCCTACCGTCCGCAGCCTGCGCCGACGCAGGACCTGCATGTCGAAGACGGCGCGCATGACTATGTCGCACCGCGTCCGCGTCAGCCCGGCACCCCTTCGCCGGAGGCGCTGCGTCGCCTCGAGGCGGCGGTGAACAAGTCCCCGTCGAACGCGCCCGCGCAGCGTCCGATGGCTGCGACTCGCCCCGCAGCGCAGCAGCAGCCGCAGCCGCAGGCAGAGCGTCCGCGTTTCGGAATCAACTCGCTGATCAACCGCATGACCGGTCACGGCCATGGCGAGCAGGGCCACGCGCCGCAGCAGCACGCTCCGCAGCAGCCTGCGCCGCAGCCCCAGCAGCAGCGTCCGCAGACCGCTCAGCCGCGCGCGGAAGCCTACGATGACGAGCAATCCGACGATCAGGATCGCATCGAAATCCCGGCATTCCTGCGTCGTCAGGCAAATTAATCGGTCACAAAGACTTCACGAAACATCGAAAAGGGCCTGCGCGAGCGGGCCCTTTTCTATTGGAGAACAAAGGTTTACGTCCTCATACGCGGTGTTCCGCCAGATCACGGTCGCAATGTTTCAGGCCGTTACAAAGAGTGAATTGTTAACCGCGCCCTCTCTGACTAACTGATGCTGCGGCTCCCGAACCCGTGTGTTCGTTGATCGCCAGAGAAAAAAGTTGTGAGGTCTATCGTGCAGACGACGCTTGCCAAATCCGTGGCCTTTTCCGGCGTTGGGCTCCATTCGGGCGCCCCGGTCGAGATGCATGTGCATCCGGCGCCGTCGGGCCATGGCATCGTGTTCCGTCGCACCGATGTGTCCGGCGTGAACCCCCGCGTACCCGCCTTGTGGAGCAACGTGCCGAGCGCGACGCTCTGCACGCTGATCGAAAACGAGGATGGCGTCCAGGTCTCGACGATCGAGCATCTGATGGCGGCACTCGTCGGTTCGGGCATTCACAATGCGCTGATCTCGCTCGACGGGCCTGAAGTGCCGATCCTCGATGGCTCATCGGCCCCGTTCGTCGCCGAGTTCTGCGAAGCCGGTCTGCGGCACCTCGCCGCGGAACTGCGCGCGATCCGCATCCTCAAGCCGGTCGAAGTGCGCAACGGCAAGGCCGTCGCGCGGCTCGAACCGGCCGCCAGCCTCGAGATCGATTTCGCGATCGACTTCACCGACGCCGCCATCGGCCGTCAGAGCAAACGTCTCAAGATGGCCAACGGCGCCTTCGTGCGCGAGCTGATGGACAGCCGCACCTTCTGCCGCCTCGCCGATGTCGATGCGATGCGCGAGAAGGGGCTGAGCCTCGGCGGCACCTTCGAGAATGCCGTGGTCGTCGATGGCGACAAGGTTCTGAGCCCCGGCGGTTTGCGTCACGCGGACGAACCAGTGCGCCACAAGATGCTCGACGCGCTTGGCGATCTCGCGCTCGCGGGCGCGCCGATCCTCGGTCGTTATCGCGGCAACCGCGCGGGTCACGCGATGACGAACCAGCTTCTGCGGGCGCTGTTTGCGCGCCCCGATGCGTGGTGCTGGGAAACCTGCTCGTCCGCACAGGCTTACAGCCTGCCCGGAGCTGGTGTATGCTCGGCAGCGGCACTGGCATCGGCCTGAACGCATCGCGGCCCGGTCACGGGTTCGCGGGCATCGGGAAAAGGGGCGTCAAAACCCGCAAAGGCATTTTGCGCCCCGGATTTTTCTGTGCTAGGACATGCCGAACGGCCTCCGAACCGGGGCAGTGATTGACGGGTCCGGGGCCTTTCTCCGGCAACGAAAGAGGGATGGGGCAGGGCATGGCGCGCGGCAAATTAGCGGCAGCGAAACTCGGGGCTCTTGGTCTTGTTATGGCGCTTTCCGCCTGCGGTCCTGATCCGAACAAAGCACCGAACCTCGAAAACTTCACGGCCAAGCAAATCTACGAGCGCGGCGAATACGAGCTCGAGGTCGGCAATCCGCGGCGTCCCAACACCGCGCTGAAATATTTCTCCGAGGTCGAGCGGCTTTACCCCTATTCGCAATGGGCCAAGCGCGCGTTGATCATGGAAGCCTATGCTCAGCACAAGGCGAAGAATTACGAAGAAGCCCGCGCCTCGGCGCAGCGATTCCTCGACACCTATCCGGGTGACGAAGACGCGGCCTATGCGCAGTATCTTCTGGCGCTCAGCTATTACGATCAGATCGACGAGGTCGGCCGGGATCAGGGCCTGACCTTCCAGGCGCTGCAGGCGCTGCGCGACGTGATCGAGAAATACCCCGATTCCGAATATGCCCAGTCGGCTATGCTGAAATTCGACCTGGCCTTCGATCACCTCGCCGGCAAGGAGATGGAGATCGGACGCTACTACCTCAAGCGCGGTAACTACACGGCGGCGATCAACCGCTTCCGCGTTGTGGTGGAGCAGTTCCAGACGACGACCCACACGCCCGAGGCGCTGGAACGTCTGGTGGAGGCCTATCTCGCGCTCGGCATCACCGATCAGGCGCAGACCGCCGCGGCGATCCTCGGCCACAACTTCCAGTCCTCGCCCTTCTATCAGGACGCGTACAACCTGCTGCAAAGGCGTGGGTTGAAGCCCGAGGCGAAGGGCGACGGGTGGCTGTCCAGCGTGTATCGACAGGTGATTCAGGGCAAGTGGCTCTGATCTGGGCCCTCATGGTCTGACATGCTTCATTCGCTGGATATCCGCGACATTCTGATTATCGAGAGGCTCGAGCTGGACTTCGGTCCCGGCCTCAACGTGCTGACCGGCGAGACCGGGGCGGGCAAGTCGATCCTGCTCGATTGCCTGGGCTTCGTCCTTGGTTGGCGCGGGCGCGCGGAACTCGTGCGTCAGGGCGCCGATCAGGGCGAGGTGACAGCGGTGTTCGAACTGCCCTCCGATCACCCCGCGCGCGACGTGCTGGCCGAGGCCGGCATTCCCGTAACTGACGAGTTGATCCTGCGTCGGGTGAATGCGCGCGACGGGCGCAAGACCGCTTGGATCAACGACCGCCGGGCGAGCGGCGACGTGCTGCGGCAAGTCTCTGCCTCGCTGGTGGAACTGCACGGTCAATCCGACGATGGCGGCTTGTTGAACGAACGCGGCCACCGCGCGCTGCTCGATGCCTTCGCGGGCCATTCCGAGCTGCTGGAGGCCACCCGCTCCGCCTGGAAAGCGCGCGCAGCTGCGGCGCGCAAGCTTGAGGCGGCGCGTAGCTCACTTGCGGCCGTGAAAGAGGAAGAGGAATTCCTGCGCCACGCCGTGAAGGAATTCGACTCGCTCGATCCCAAGCCCGGAGAGGAAGCCGAACTCGACGGTCAGCGCCGCCTGATGCAGGGCGCCGCAAAAATCCGCGAAGATGTGTCCCGCGCCTTTGCCGCTCTGGGCCCGGAAGGGGCGGAGGGGATGATGCGTGACGCCGATCGCTGGCTGCAGGGCGCTGCGGACCGGGCCGAAGGGCGCCTCGACGCGCCGCTGGAGGCCTTGGAGCGCGCGTTTCTCGAATTGGGCGAGGCAGCCCAAGGCGTGGAGACCGCGCTTGATGCGCTCGATTTCGACCCGCATGCCTTGGAGGCCTGCGAGGAACGTCTGTTCGCGATCCGCGGTTTGGCCCGCAAGCATGGCGTGCTGGCCGATGAACTGGCCGATTTCGCCGAAGGCCTGCGCGAGAAGCTTGCTGCGCTGGACGCGGGCGAGGAGGGGATCGGTGCGCTAGAAGCCGACCTCGCGAAAGCCGGTGCAACCTATGACAAGGCCGCCGTGGCCCTGTCGCAGGCGCGCGCCGAGGCCGCGGGGCAGCTCGATGCCGCGATGGCGGGCGAGTTGGCTCCGCTGAAGATGGACCGCGCCGTGTTCGAGACGCGCCTGTCCGAGGGCGAGCCCGGGCCGGAAGGCACCGATACCGTGCGCTTCACCGTCGCCACCAACCCCGGCGCGCCGGCGGGCCCGCTCAACAAGATCGCCTCCGGGGGCGAACTGTCGCGCTTCCTGCTGGCGCTGAAAGTCGTGCTCGCGCGCGGCACCGATACGCTGACCCTGATCTTTGACGAGATCGACCGCGGCGTGGGCGGAGCCACCGCCGATGCCGTGGGGCGCCGCCTCGCAAAGCTGGCCGAAGGGGCGCAAGTCCTCGTCGTCACCCACTCTCCTCAGGTCGCCGCCCGTGGCGCCACCCATTTCTGCGTCGCGAAATCGGTGACTGACGGCATGACCACGTCCGAGGTCCGCGCGCTGGCCACAGCAGAGCGCACCGACGAGATCGCCCGGATGATCGCCGGTGCAGAAGTCACCGACGCCGCGAAGGCTGCGGCGCTGGACCTGCTGAAGGGGTAGGGGAGCGCCGCTTCCGCTCACTCCAAGTCTATCGGATATTCGGTCGGAGCGAGGCTTACCCCGCCTCCACGACGAACTGCGCGGCGACGATTTGCCAGCCATTCGGCGTCAGTTCCAGCGTTGCGGCCAGCGTGCAGCCGATGCGGCCGGCATCGGCGCCGTTCTCGGTGATGATCCCGGTTAGGACGAAGCGCTGCAGTACGACCGCTGCCTCGGCGCCGACAGGGCGCGATTTGGCCTTGCCGGTCACCAGCCGCGCGCGCGAGAAGGCGCCGGCGAGTTCGCCTGCGAACAACTCCGCGATCTGGGTGCGACCGGAGGCGACTCCACCCGTCAGCGAGATGAAATCGGCATCTTCCGCGAAAAATCCCGCAAGCGCCTGCGCATCGCGCGCGCCCCAGGCTTTTGCGAAGGCGCGGGGCAGCGCGTCCGGAGTCTCGAAGCTCATTCGTCCTGCTCCACCAGTTTACCGGGATTGAGAATGTTCTGCGGGTCGAGCGCGCGTTTGATCTGGCCCATCACGTCCCAACCAGCACCATGCTCGTCGCGCATGTAGCCCGTCTTGCCCATGCCGATGCCGTGCTCGCCAGTGACGGTGCCCTGCATCTCGAGCGCGCGTTCGGCCATCTTCGCGGCCACTTTCTTGGCACGTTTGAACTCGTCCTTATCCTCGGGATCGAGCAGCAGGACAGAGTGGAAATTCCCGTCGCCGACATGGCCCACAACGGGACCGATCAACCCGGCCTCGATGATGTCGCGCTTGGTCGCGGCAACGGCCTCGGCCAGCCGCGAGATCGGCACGCAGATATCGGTCACCAGTCCCATGCAGCCGGGGCGATGCGCGATCGTGGCGGGGTAGGCGCCGTGACGCATCTTCCACAGCTTATTGCGGTCCTCGGTCGTCGTCGCCCATTGGAAATCTGCGCCGCCCATCTCGGCCACGACTTCGCCGAACCGCTCGGAGGCCTCGGCCACACCGCTTTCCGAGCCGTGAAACTCGATCATCAGATGCGGTTTCGCGGGGAAATCGGTGCCGTTGGCCTCGTTGAATATCTGCGCGGTGAGGTCGTCGACGAATTCGATCCGCGCCATCGGGATGCCCATCTGGATCGTCATCTGCACCGTCTCGACCGCCGCTTCCAGCGTATCGAAGGCGCAGACCGCAGAGGAGATAGCCTCGGGCTGGCCATGCAGGCGCAACGTCAATTCGGTGATGATCCCGAGCGTGCCTTCCGAACCCAGCATCAGCGCGGTCAGGTCATATCCGGCGGAGGATTTCTTCGCACGGCTGCCGGTCCGGATGATGCGGCCATCGGCCAGCACCACTTCCAGCGCCGCCACATTGTCGCGCATCGAGCCATAGCCCACCGTCGTCGTCCCGCTCGCCCGGGTCGCCGCCATGCCGCCAAGCGAGGCGTTCGCGCCCGGATCGACCGGGAAGAACAGCCCCGTCGCGCGCAGATTTTCGTTCAGCGCCACGCGAGTCACGCCGGGCTGGACGCGGACCTGCATATCCTCGGCCAGAACCTCCACCACTCGGTCCATCTTCATCAGGTCGAGGCTGACCCCGCCGCGCACCGGCACGGCGTGCCCCTCCAGCGAGGTGCCCGTGCCATAGGGCGTGATCGGCACGTCATGCGCGGCGCAGATCTTCACGATCTGGCTGACCTCTTCGGTGCTGGTCGGATAAGCCACGGCATCGGGGGGTGAGAAGGGAAACCACGTCTCGTTGCGGCCATGTTGGTCGCGCGCGCCTTTCGAGGTATCGAGCCGGTCGCCCAGCAAAGTTTCGAGTTCCGCCAGCGCCTCTGCCAGTGCCATGCAACGCCTCCCATGTCTTGCTGCCAAAGCTTTAGGCTCAGCCGCGCGGGAGTGAAAGGGTTTCAGCGGATTGTCGGCGGTTTTTGTCTCGGATCAAGGATTTGTCGCGAATCTTTGCCTAGGCAGCAGCGTGCAGGTCTCGCAGACTTGCAGTGCAGGAAAAAGAAGGAGCGCGCCAATGATGTTCGAGAGCCGGAAATGGGACGAGATCGAGGTCGGCCAGTCAGCCGAATTGAAGCGGCTATGCACTGCCGACGATTTCTACGTTTTCGCCGCCGCCTCCGGCAATCACAACCCGGTCCATCTCGAAGACGAGGATGGCGATGGCGATGGCCGGAAGGAGGCCTACGCGCCGGGCATGTTCGTGGCCTCTCTGATCACCGCCGTGCTGGGCAACCTGCTGCCGGGGCCGGGGACGCTCTACCGCGCGCAAAGCCTGCGCTTCCATGATCACGCGATGGCGGGTCAAGAGCTCTGCGCCCGCGTCGAGGTTCTCGAGAAGCTGCCCGGCGAGCTGCTGCGGATGAAGACGGAAGTGCGCCGTGTGGGCGATGACGCGCTGATCGTCGAGGGCGAGGCCGAAGTTCATGCCCCGCAGAAACACCTGAAATTCGATGCTCTCGAAGTGCCCGGCCTGATCTCGCAGCGCCACCGCCATTTCGAGAAACTGCTGGAAAAGGCCGAGCCGCTGCCCGATTTGGTCACCGCCGTCGTCTGCCCCGAAGAGCCGGTGTCGCTCGACGGTGCGCTCCTCGCCGCCGAGCATCACCTGATCGAGCCGCTGCTGATCGGCCATCCCGAAAAGATCATGTCCGTCGCGAAAGAGCTCGGCCGCGACGTGACCAAGTTCGAGATCCTGCCCGCCGAGACCGCCCGCGATGCCGCGCGCATGGCGGTGCAGCTGGTCAACGAGGGGCGCGCCGGCGCGGTGATGAAGGGCCATCTGCATACCGATGCGCTTTTGAAGCCGATGCTCGACAAGAATACCGGGCTGCGGATCGGCAAGCGCTTCACCCATGTCTTCGTCATGGATGTGCCGGGCGTTGTGCATCCGCTGATCGTCACCGATGCCGCGATCAATATCGCGCCCGATCTCGAGACCAAGGTGCATATCGTGCAAAACGCGATCGACGTGGCGATCTCGATCGGGATCGAGGTGCCGAAGGTCGGCGTGCTGTCTGCAGTCGAGACCGTGACGCCCGCGATCCCGTCGTCCCTCGATGCGGCGCTCTTGTCGAAAATGGCCGAACGTGGGCAGATCATCGGCGGCGAGGTCGATGGCCCGCTCGCGATGGACAATGCGGTCGATCTGGCCGCCGCACGCACCAAGGGCATCCGCTCGGCGGTCGCGGGCCGGGCCGAGGTGCTGGTCGCACCCGGGATCGACTCCGCGAATATGCTGGCCAAGCAGCTCGCTTACATCTCCCACGCGGAAGGGGCGGGGCTGATGCTGGGCGCGAAGGTGCCGGTGATCCTGAACTCGCGCTCCGATAGCGGGATGGCGCGGCTGGCCTCTGCCGCCGTGGCCTCGATCCACTACCACCGCACCTGCGGGGGCCGCGCATGAGCACCCGTGCGATCCTGACACTGAACTCCGGCTCGTCCTCGCTGAAGCTGGGGTTGTTCTCGGAAGACCTCGAGACGCTCGCGCTTGGTCATGTCGACCGGATCGGACGGCGCGAGGCGGCGATGAAACTCGGCGGACCCGATGGATCGCCACTGCCGCTGCCCGCCTCCGCGCCAGATGACTTCGTCACCAATGCGGCGGCGCTACACACTGCGCTTGCGGCCTTCCAGTCGGCCTTTCCCGGGCTGGAAGTGATCGCGGTCGGCCACCGGATCGTGCATGGCGGGATCGACCACGCCGCGCCGGAACCCCTGTCCGAGCCGCTCATGGCGGAATTGGCCAAGCTCGCCCCGTTCGCGCCGCTGCACCAGCCACATAACCTCGCCGGTGTCCGTGCCGCGGTCGATACCTTCCCCGGCACGCCGCAGGTCGCCTGCTACGACACCGCCTTTCATCGCGGCCATCCCTTCGTCAGCGACACATTCGCGCTGCCGCGCCGCTATTACGAGCAGGGGGTGCGCCGCTACGGCTTCCACGGGCTGAGCTATGATTTCATCAATGGCGAACTGACGCGGACCGAGCCCGAGTTGCACAAGGGGCGGATGATCGTGGCGCATTTAGGCTCGGGTGCGTCGATGTGCGCGATCGAGAACGGCCAGTCCGTCGCCTCGACAATGGGGTTCTCCGCGCTGGAAGGCCTGCCGATGGGCACACGCCCGGGCGAACTGGACCCCGGCATCCTGCTCTACATGATGGATCAGGAGGGGATGAGCCCGTCCGAGATTTCGACGCTGCTCTACAAGGAATCGGGCCTATTGGGCATGTCCGGCATTTCCAACGACATGCGCACGCTCGAGGCCTCGGACGATCCCAAGGCAAAAGAGGCGATCGATTATTTCTGCTTCCGCATCAAACGCCAGATCGGGGCGATGGCAGCGGCGATGGGCGGCCTGGACGGGATCGTCTTTACCGGCGGGATCGGGGAGAACTCGGCGCGCGTGCGCGCGCAGGCCTGCGAGGGGCTGGGCTTCCTCGGGGTCGCGGTCAATCCCGACGCCAATGCCGAAAATGCGCGCGAAATCGGGGCGGGCGCGGTTCGGGTTCTCGTAATCCCAACCAACGAGGAAATCGTCATCGCGCGGGCGGCGAAGGCGGTACTCGACCTTTAGACGACGGCGCATGCGGCCCCTGCGGGACGCTCCGCGGGGGATATTTAGACCAATACGAAAGAGGGGACCCAGCTTTTCGGCTTGGTAAAAATATCCCCGCCGGAGGCATCCCCGGCATACTGTGCGCGCAGCCTCAGATCGGCGCGCAGGCGGTTTGCAGCCACGCCTTGGCGCCCTCGCTGACCTTGGGCCCAATACGCTCCAGAACCTCGGCGTGATAGGCGTTGAGCCAGTCGCGCTCCTCGGGGCCGAGCAGATCGATGTCGATCAGCCGGCGGTCGATCGGCACCCAGGTCAGCGTCGAGAAAGAGAGCTGGTCGCGGTTGTCGCCCTTGGCCTCGGCCTCTTCGGTGAGGATCAGGTTCTCGATCCGGATGCCGAATGCGCCTTCGCGGTAATAGCCCGGTTCGTTCGACAGGATCATTCCGGGTTCGAGCGGCAGGGTCGAGACGCGCGAGATTCGCGCGGGGCCTTCGTGCACGCAAAGCGCAGCGCCGACGCCGTGGCCTGTGCCGTGATCGTAATCCCAGCCCTCGGCCCACAGGGGCGCACGGGCGAGCGCATCGAGATGGGCCCCCGCCACGTTGCGCGGGAAGCGCGTACGCGACAGTGCGATCATGCCCTGCAACACCCGGGTGAAGGGACGTTTGGCGTCTTCCGGTACATCGCCCACGGCGACGGTGCGGGTGATGTCGGTGGTGCCGTCGACATATTGCCCGCCCGAATCCACCAGCAGCAACTCACCCGGTTTCGCGGGGCGGTTGGTGTCCTCGTTCACGCGGTAATGGACGATCGCGCCATTGCCGCCCGCGCCGCAGATCGTCTCGAAGGAGATGTCGAGCAGCGCATTGGTATCGCGGCGGAAGCCCTCGAGGGCGGTGACCACGTCGATCTCGGTCAGCTGGCCTTTCGGGGCCTCCGCGTCGAGCCAGCTGAGGAATTCGACCATCGCGGTGGCGTCGCGCAGATGGGCGGCTTCCATGCCCGCGATTTCGGCTGCGTTCTTGCGCGCTTTCGGCAGAATGCAGGGATCGCGCGTCTCAACGATCTTGGTGTCGTGATCGGCCAGCAGCAGAGAGACGGCGAGCGGCGCGCTGTCGGGGTCGACCAGCACCGGGCCTTCGATCGCTTCCAGCGCGGCGGTCAGGCTGTCGGGCGGCAGGATCGAGACCCCGTCGCCCAGATGGGCGCGCAGATCGGCGTCGAATTTCGCGTCATCGGCGAAGAGCTTCACCGTGCCGTCGTCGAAGAGCACCGCGAAGGACTGAACCACCGGGTTGCGGGGGATATCCGCGCCGCGAATGTTCAGCAGCCAGCAGATCGAATCCGGCAGGGTGAGCACGGCGGCCGCGATATCCTCTTCGCGCAGGTCTTCGGCCAGACGCGTGCGTTTCTCCGCCGCAGTCTCGCCTGCGAATTCCGCCGGATGGATGCGGGCGGGCTCGGCGGGCGGGGCAGGGCGGTCGTCCCAGACGCGGTCCACGAGGTTCTCGCTTTCGATCAGCGCGATGCCGGTGCCTTCAAGCCCCTCGCGGATCTTCGCGATCTCGGATTTGGTGTGCAGCCACGGGTCGAAGCCGATCTTGGCGCCTGCATGGGCGTTTTCCGTCAACCAGTCGGCTGGTTTCACCTCGGGCCAGCTCACCGGCGTGAAGTGGTCGAGCGAGACCTCGGCGCGTACCTGCACCCGGTAGCGGCCATCGACGAAGACGCCTGCGATCTCGGGCAGCGCGATGCAGAAGCCCGCCGAGCCGGTGAAGCCGGTCAGCCAAGCCAGACGCGCATCGCAAGGCGCGACATATTCGCCCTGATGTGCGTCGGCCCGAGGAATGATGAAGCCGTCGAGCCCGGCGGCTGACATGGCTTCGCGCAGCGCCGCCAGCCGGGGCGGGCCCAGTTCGGGGCGCGATTGCACCGAGAAATCCTGAAACATCAGATAGCCTTCTTGATCCCGAGGAAGCGGGCGCGGGCCCGCGGATCGCTGTCGAAGAGGGAGGCGAGCTGTTCGGTCATGGCGCCCGCCAGTTGCTCCACATCGGTGATCGTCACCGCGTGCTGGTAATAGCGCGTCACGTCATGGCCGATGCCGATGGCGATCAGCTCCACCGCGCGGCGGCGCTCTACCATGGCGATCACGTCGCGCAGGTGTTTCTCCAGATAGATCGCGGGGTTCACCGACAGCGTCGAGTCGTCCACCGGTGCACCGTCCGAGATCACCATCAGGATCTTGCGCTGCTCGGTCCGGGCGAGCATCCGGCGATGCGCCCATTCCAGCGCCTCGCCGTCGATGTTCTCCTTCAGCAGACCTTCCTTCATCATCAGGCCCAGATTGGCCCGCGTCCGGCGCATCGGCGCGTCGGCCCGCTTGTAGATGATGTGGCGCAGGTCGTTGAGGCGTCCGGGGCTTTGCGGGCGGCCATCTGCAAGCCATTTCTCGCGCGATTGCCCGCCTTTCCAGGCGCGGGTGGTGAAGCCGAGGATCTCGACCTTCACGTCGCAGCGCTCCAGCGTGCGAGCGAGCACGTCGGCGCAGATCGCCGCGATCGAGATCGGGCGACCGCGCATCGAGCCGGAATTATCCAGCAGTAGCGTCACCACCGTGTCGCGGAACTCGGTGTCCTTCTCGACCTTGAAGCTGAGCGGCGTGGTCGGGTTCGCGACGACACGGGCCAGGCGGCCCGCATCGAGCATCCCTTCCTCGCGGTCGAATTCCCACGCACGGTTCTGCTGCGCCTGCAGGCGGCGCTGCAGCTTGTTGGCGAGCCGCGAGACAGCTCCTTTCAGCGGGTCCAGCTGCTGATCGAGATAAAGGCGCAGACGCTCCAGCTCGGCCGGTTCGGCCAAGTCCTCGGCGGCGATCTCCTCGTCGAATTCGGTCGTGTAGACCACGTAATTCGGGTCGGCCTGCGAATGCGGCGGGGGCGGCGGCGGCTCCAGCGGCGCATCGGCCTGCGGCATATCCATCTCGTCGCTCATTTCCTGATCGGCGAGATCGTCGGAGCTGACGGAGGTCTGGGTCTGGTCGTCCTGCGCTTCCTGGCTGGATTCGGGCGAGGCCTCGGCGTCGTCGTCTTCCTGCTCGTCGCGGGCCTGCTCTTCGCCCTGTTCCTCGTCGGCGTTCTCTTCCTGCTCGTCCTCGGCGTCGTCGCCCATCTCCTCGTCGGGATCGTCGCCCAACTGATCGGCATAACCGAGATCGGCGATCACCTTGCGGGTGAGGCGCGCAAAGGCGGCCTGATCGGCAAGGACGTGTTTGACGTTTTCCAGATCGTCGCCCGCCGATTGCTCGATGAAGGGGCGCCACAGATCGAGCACGTTATCCGCGCCGGGCGGCAATTTCCGGCCGGTTGCCAGTTCGCGCACGAAATACCCCGCGGCGACCGAGAGCGGCGCTTCCTCGGGAGCGCGAATCTGGGCGTAGCCCTTGCGCTCTGCCTCATGGGCGATCTTGGCGTCGATATTCGACAGGGTGCCCGGCATGTCGCGCGCGCCCAACGCTTCACAGCGCGCGGTCTCCATTGCCTCGTAGATCGCGCTCGCCAACTCGCCCGACGGGGCGTAACGGCTGTCGATCTTGGCGTCGTGGTGACGGCGGCGCATCGCCATCGCATCGGCCGTGCCGCGCGCCAGCAGAACCTCGTCGCGGCTCATCCGGCGCGAAACCTGCGGCAGGCGCATCGTATCGGCGGTCATTCCTGAAGGATCGACCGTGTAGCTCACCGTCATGTCGGGCGCGTCGGCCATCGTCTTGGTGGCTTCGGCCAGCGCCTTTTTGAAGGGATCCGCGGGGTTGTCGGAAGGCTTGCTCATGGCCTCAGATAAAGCACCGCGCGCGCCGACCCGCAAGAGCCGATCGCGTAAGCGGGTGATGCGGCGCAGACGGGCAGCGCCGCCGGCGCGGTTCCCGCATTTGACGCGCGACACTCGTTCGCATCCGCACATAACTCCCGGTTGGAAGCGGGCGATTACGTCTTAGGTTAACTCGCAACACGGACAGCACGTCTCCCCCCGTGGCCCTTCCTCCCCCGAGGGCCTTCCCGTGCGACATACCGGAAAGGAGTTCGACATGAGCGAGACCCTGAATATCGGCCTGATCGTCGGCACGACCCGCGAAGGTCGCTTCGCCGACCGCGCGCTCGAATGGTTCGAGACCAAGATCGGGGCGCGCGACGACATGCGCTACGAGGTTCTGGATCTGCGCGAAGCCGCGCTGCCCTTCTTCGACGAGGCAGGCCCGCCCGCCGCGAAAACCGTGACCAGCGAGAACGCGCGCGCTTGGGGCGAAAAGCTCAAGGAATTCGACGGGTTCATCGTGGTGACGGCGGAGTACAACCACTCAATTCCCGCGACGATCAAGAACGCTTTCGACTACGCGTTCGAGGGCTGGCGCCGCAAGCCGCTGGGCACCGTCGGCTATGGCGGCGTGGGCGCGGCCCGCGCGGTCGAGCATCTGCGCCTCGTCGCGATCAATTTCGGCATGGTGCCCGTCGCGGGTGCGGTCAGCATTGGCGGTGCTGATTTCGTGAAGGCCTCGCAGGGCACGCCGATCGCGGAACTGGGCGACCATCTCGACGGTCCGGCGAAAACGCTGCTCGACGACATGGCCTTCTGGGGTCAGGCGGCGAAACTTGCCAAGATCGAAGCAGAAAACCGTCAGGCCGCCTGATCCGACCCCGCCTGTTTTTCGTAGTTAGTTGAGTAACGAGTACCAGCCCGGCCTTTGTGCCGGGCTTTTTTTGCGCCGCTCCTCGCGAAGAGGTCGCAGCGCGAGCGGTTACTGGAAAAGCCCCGAGCAGATCATCGGCATCCAGTCCGCGCGCAGCGTACTCAGCGGGAAGGCGCGACGATCCTGCGAGCCTTTCGCCTCCTGCCCGCGCCGTGTCATGACGTAATCCCCATTGAGCAGGTTGACGTCGCAGGTGCCGGTATTCTCGTTATCGATACGGTCGTAGAAGCTGTAGCTGTAGCCCGAGACGACAAAACCACCATTGCGCCACGCGATGGAATAGGTGCTCTCCCACGGGTTGCGCCCGATGCCGATCTGCTCGGAATGCAGCCTGAACGCGCCGTTGGGAAGCGGCTCGAGAGATGGCGTCTGGCCGCCTGCCTGACCGGAGAAGACAACCCGCTCGACCGTCATCTCGCGCTTCAGTCCGAAGGTCGGATCGCCGAGATAGACCACCAGATCGGCTGCATCCGCACCGTTCTGCACCAGCATCGCCGCATCCTGCGTGCCGTCGCCGTTCCAATCGCCGGTCAGCGCCGCGAAAATCTCGCCATCCTTGGGCGCCTCCTGGGCTGCCGCCGCGAAGGGCAGCAGCGCCGCGAGAAGCACGCCCCGGATCGCGAGGCGCGGCATCACGAGGCGATGGCCGCCGCCGATTCCGGCAGCTCCTCGTCGAAGAGGCGCTGGTAGAACTCGGCCACGGTCTGACGCTCCAGCTCGTCGCACTTGTTGAGGAAGCTCAGGCGGAACGCGTAGCCGATATTGTCGAAGATGCGCGCGTTCTGGGCCCAGGCGATCACCGTGCGCGGCGACATCACCGTCGAGAGATCGCCATTCATGAAGGCGGTCCGCGTCAGGTCGGCCACGGTCACCATCTGGCTGATCACCTTGCGGCCCTCGGCCGTGTTGTATTGTGGGTTCTTCGACAGAACGATCGCGACTTCGGCGTCGTGGCTGAGATAGTTCAGCGTCGAGACCAGCGACCAGCGGTCCATCTGGCCCTGGTTGATCTGCTGGGTGCCGTGGTAGAGGCCCGTCGTGTCGCCCAGACCCACCGTGTTCGAGGTCGCGAACAAACGGAAATAGGGGTTCGGCGTGATCACTTCGTTCTGGTCGAGCAGCGTCAGCTTGCCGTCGGCTTCCAGCACCCGCTGGATCACGAACATCACGTCGGCGCGGCCCGCATCATATTCATCGAAGACGATCGCGGTCGGGTTGCGCAGCGCCCAGGGCAGGATGCCCTCGTGGAACACCGTCACCTGCTTGCCATCGACCAGCTTGATCGCATCCTTGCCGATCAGGTCGATCCGGCTGACGTGGCTGTCGAGGTTGACGCGCACACAGGGCCAGTTCAGGCGGGCGGCGACCTGTTCGATATGGGTCGATTTCCCGGTGCCGTGATAACCCTGGATCATCACGCGGCGATTATAGGCAAAGCCTGCGAGGATCGCCATCGTGGTGTCGGGGTCGAATTTGTAGGTGGAGTCGATCTCCGGCACGCGGTCGGTGCGCTCTGCAAACCCTTTGACCTTCATGTCGGAATCGAGGCCGAACACCTCGCGCAGGTCGATTTCTTCGGTGGGCTTGGCGGTCTGGTCGAGCATCGCGGACGTCCTTTCGTGGTTGGGTCGATTTGTGAACCATCGCGCGCAGGCGTGCAAGGGGGCGATGGTGCGCGATGCGCGGGGCTTTTATCGGCCCGTTCCCGCCAGTGTGGCTTGGAGTGAGTTGACCCGGACCCGGCATCCGCTAGAAAGACGCGAAAGCTTGAGGTGCATCATGCAGCATTACGAATACAAGGTCATCCCGGCGCCCGCGCGCGGCGACAAGGAGCGCGGCCTGAAATCCGGCGCCGACCGTTTCGCCCATGCGCTTTCCGGTGTGATGAACGAGATGGCGGCGCGCGGCTGGGAATACCTGCGCGCAGAGACCCTGCCTGCGGAAGAGCGCACCGGCCTGACGGGTAAGTCCACGGTCTATCACAACCTGCTGGTATTCCGCCGCCCGACCACCGCCGATCCGGCGCAGGCGATCGGTGCACATCCCGATCCCGAGGCTGCGGCGAATGACGAGGACGCGCCCGAGGCCAAGCGCCGCGCGCTTCTCGCCGATGCGCCCGAGGGCCGTGCGCCGAAACTGCGCGCCAGCCGCGACGGGTCGTCAGGCGACGGGGACTGACCGTTACGGACGGGGCGAAGGCAGGGCGGCTTGGAACCGGACCAATCCACCCGAAACGTGCCGCGCGCCCGCACCGGCGCGCCAGTCGCGTTGCCGTCGCGACGCTCCTTACTCGCCCTTGATCCGCGCAATTAGCGGCCCCATTTCCGCCCGACCCCCTTTCAACATCCGTCATTTCCAGTAGACTGCGTGACCCGACTCGGAGGCAGGCCCAAATGCCGCCCCGAAGTGGCATTCGGGTAGCAGGCAAGAGGCAAGCATGAGCAACAGCGATCCTTTCGGCTTCAACATTTCGGCCGCGGCGGACAAGAAGCGCCGCTCGCGTGGCAGACGCGGCATGTCGGGGGCTTTCGAGACCTCGACCCGGATCTGCGACAAGGAAGGCTGCAACGAGCCGGGCAAGTACCGTGCGCCGAAAAGCCCGAAAATCCTCGACGACTACTACTGGTTCTGCAAGGACCACGTCCGCGAGTACAATCTGAACTGGAATTATTTCCAAGGTCAGTCCGAGGAGGAATTCCAGGCTTTCCTGGATAATGCGACCGTCTGGGAGCGGCCCACGAAGCCCTTCAGCAAGGCCAAGGAAGAGGCGGGCTGGGCGCGTCACGGCATCTCGGACCCGCATGAGATCCTCGGCGACAACGCCACGAAGAACCCGGGCCGGACGATGGGGCGCAAGCTGCCGCCGACCGAACGCCGCGCGCTCGACATTCTCGAGGCGAAGGACTCGATGTCCAAGGCCGAGATCCGCAAGTGCTACAAGGCGCTGATCAAGGTGCTGCACCCGGATATGAACGGCGGCGACCGCTCGCAGGAAGAGATGCTTCAGGAAGTCGTCTGGGCCTGGGACCAGCTGAAGGACAGCCGCAACTTCAAGTGACGGCAGGGGGGCTCTGCCCCCCGCGCTGCGCGCGTCCCCCCGGGATATTTTCGCAAACCCGAAGCAAAGAGGCGCGCTCAAATCCTCGGGCTTGCCGAAATATCCCGGGGTGAATGCCGCAGGCAGAGGGGCTGCGCCCCTCGCACCCGTTGCCATCGCGCGCCCTTCCCATTCCGTGCCCCCGCCCCATCTCTAGGGGAGGAGGTGCTTCATGAACCCGTTTCCGAGTCTGCCCGCCGCTCTGGCGCTCGCCCTGACGATCCCCGTCCTCTCGAGCCTCGGCCTTGCGCCCCTTGCCGCGCCTGCCGCCGCGCAGAACGTGGGCGAGAAGCCGATAAGCCGCGATCTTCCTTTCGTCCTCAAGCCGGTGGCGCTGCTGGAAAACCCATGGGCGATCGCGCCCTTGCCCGACGGCTCGGTGCTGGTGACCGGCAAGGCGGGCAAGATGTGGCATGTCACGGGCGGAGAGACGCAGGCGGTGGCCGGCATGCCGGAGGTGCAATATAGCGGCCAGAACGGGCTGCTCGATGTTGCGGTGCCGCCCGATTTCGCTGAGACGCGCGAGGTCTATATCACCTATGTCGCGCCGGATAACGCGCTGCATCTGGCGCGTGGGGTGCTGGATGGCACCCAGCTCACGCAGCTGAAGACGATCTGGCAGCAGACGCCGGGCGGGCGTGGTCAGCCGGGCGGGATCGTCGCCTTCGGGCCCGACGGAATGCTTTATCTCACGGTCGGCGACCGGATGCAGCCCGACACCGCGCAGGACCCGGGCAACCCGCGCGGCAAGATCCTGCGCCTGACCCGCGAAGGTCAGCCCGCGCCCGGCAATCCCCATGAAGGGGCGGGCGGTGTGCGCGCCGAAACGTGGACTGAGGGGCACCGCAACCAATACGGCCTCGCTTTTACGCCGGACGGCAAGCTCTGGGAGCACGAGATGGGCCCGCGTGGCGGCGACGAGCTGAACCTGATCGAGAAGGGCAGGAATTACGGTTGGAACGCGGTCTCGAACGGCCGACACTATTCCGGCCAGCCGATCCCGGATCACGACACGCGGCCCGAATTCGCTGCGCCGAAGCTCTGGTGGACGCCGGTGATAGCGCCGGCAGGGCTTGCGGTCTATCAGGGCCGCGACTTTCCCGACTGGCAAGGCGATATGCTGATCGGCGGGCTCGCCGGGCAGGGGCTGACGCTGGTGGCGGGCGACGGATCGGACCAGATCGCGCGCTGGAATCTGCAGATGCGTGTGCGCGACGTGGCCGTGGGGCCCAATGGCGAGGTCTGGATCATCGAGGACGCGGGCGAGGGCGCTCTCTACCGGCTGATGCCGAAATGAGCTTGCCCGGCGCTTGACCGAAAACGGCGGTGCGCGCATCCGAGCGCGGCGCGGCCGGAATTGGCGAAGGTCGGGCAGGGATGCCCGGCCTTTCCGTTTGCGGGCTTATATTCGGCCCAGCCAAGGCGCGACCATATTCTCGCTCCGGCGCATCGCCAGATCGAAGCACCAGACGATGCCGCCGCACAGGGAGATGCCCACGAGCACGCGTTCCGACTGGCTTGCTTCGGACTATTCGCGGTGGATCTGGAACGGCGCCCAGCTCTGGCTCACCGGCATGATCTCGATCGAGTTGATGTTCACATGCGCGGGCAGGGCGGCGACCCAGTAGATGCTCTCGGCGATATCCTCGGGTTGCAGCGGATCGGCCCCGGCATAGAGCTTGTCATAAGCCGCCTTGTCGCCACCGGTGCGCACGAGGGTGAATTCGCTCTCCGATAGGCCCGGCTCGATCGAGGTCACGCGCACGCCGGTGCCCGACAGGTCCGAGCGCAGCCCAAGCGAGAACTGCTGCACGAAGGCTTTCGTGCCGCCATAGACATTGCCGCCCGGATAGGGCCAGTTCGCCGCGATCGAGGCGAGGTTCACGATCAGCCCGCGGCGCGCGATCAGCCGATCCAGCGTGAGCCGCGTCATCACCGCGAGCCCGGTGATATTGGTGTCGATCATCGCGCGCCAGTCATCCAGATCGCAGTCCTGCGCAGGCGCGGTGCCGCGCGCGAGGCCCGCATTGTTGATCAGCGCGTCGATCTGCGCGAAACCTTCGGGCAGGCTTTCGAGCGCTGCACGCGTCGCCGCCTCGTCGCGAATGTCGAAGCACAGGGGATGCGCGACCTCTGGTCCGCCGAGTGCCTCGACCAGCGCATCGAGCCGTTCCTGACGGCGCCCGGTCACGATGACCTTCCAGCCCTCATGGGCGAAACGGCGGGCGATTGCGTCGCCGAACCCTGCGGTGGCTCCGGTGATGAGGGCGGTCTTGGTCATGAAGGGGCCTTCCTGTCTTTCCGCCTGTCGGGCCACGCGTCTCGGCGCGGCGGTCGCGGCCCGCTTGTGTTCGTGGTCTGCCGGTGCGACAGGGCCAGTCGGGAATTTCCCATAGGGCCAGTCCTGCGCGCCTGATCGGCGGCTGCCGCGGCACGATAGGGGCAGGGGGCCGGAACTGCAATTTCACGGGCGCGTGACCGCATCCCTGTCGCCCGCGTCCCGGCAATCAGCTCTCGGGATGAAGCACCTTGGCAAAGTCTGTGCGCACGACCTCGCGGATCACCTCGGCGAAGACCGGCGGAATGCGCGCGCTGCGCCGGGTCACCAGCCCGATCGAGCGCATCACCCGCCCGCGCCGGAAGGGCACGAGGGCGATATCCCGTCCGGCCTGCTCGACCTCCGAATGGGCATAGAGCGCGGGCAGGAGCGTGATGCCCATATTCATCGCCACCATCTGGCGCAGCGCATCGAGGCTGCTTCCCTCGTAATCCTGCCGCAGGGTGGTTTTCATCTCGCGCGCCAGCTCGACAAGCTGGGCATGCAGCGAAAACCCGTTCGACAGAACGAGCAGCGTCTCGCCCGCGAGATCGGCATCCTCGACGTTTGTCTTCTCCGCAAGGCGATGATCCCCGGCGACGGCAAGCTGGAGCGGTTCGCGGAACAGTCGGGTGACGGTGAAATCCGACGAGAGCACCGGCAGCTGCGTCAGGACCAGATCGAGGCGGCCCGCGCGCAGATCGTCGAGCAGGGCGCTCGGCTGCCCGTCGCGGATGAACAGGCGCAGCTCGGGGTGCTCGGCGTGGAGCCGTCGCACCACGCTCGGCAGCAGATAGGGCCCGAATGTCGCCGATGCCCCGAGCCGATAGGTCCCGGCAAGGCCCGCGCGTGTATGTTCGGCAAGGCCCGCAAGGGCTGCGACCTCGTCGAGAATGCCGTCGATCCGCGCGCGCACCTCGCGCCCGGCAGCCGTCAGCACCGCGCCGCTGCGTCCGCGTTCGACGAGGGCTGCACCGAGCGTGTCCTCGAGATTGACGATCTGCTGGCTCAGCGAGGGCTGACTCACGCCGACACGCTCGGCCGCTTTGCGGAAGTTCCCGGCATCCGCGAGGGCGCGGAAATATTCGAGTTGGCGCAGGGTCGGCAGGCGCGGCTTATCCATAGGAATTTCCGATCACAACTTCAGGATACTTAGGATTGAGCTTACCAGCCCGCAACCCCAACTCTGATCTGTCGAGGGGGCCTTGAGGGAGCGCGAATGACGGAGGCGGCGGATAGTGTCCCCCCGCAGTCTCCCCGCGAGGATCCCCCCTCGGCACGAGTGAACCCCAATCTTTACAGGAGTTTAGAGATGAGCCTTTCGGATCGGACCCATGCCGCCATCGCGGCCCGTATCGCAGCCCTGCGGGCGCGGCATCGCGACCTCGATGCGCGTGTGGAGCAGGAGCAGAAACGGGCCTGGCGCGACATGAGTGTTCTGCAACGGCTCAAGCGGCGTCGCCTGCGTCTGAAGGACGAGCTGGGCCGCTACGAGGGGCTGCTGCGTACGCTCGCGCGTCGGCGTCTGCCCGGCTGATATCGTTTTTCTCCGGTCCCGGCGCGCGCGTGACGGGGCCCTTTTCGCGAAAGGAACTCACATGGCATCCCGAACCGACCCGTTCCTCCCCTACCGTTTTCTCAAGAGCGCGGAAGTTTCCGAGCTGGAAGAGGCGCTGTGTCACAGGCATATCAGGCGCGCCCCGGTCGCGCGCGCAACATGTTCCGAGGCGTGGTTCGATCTCTTCGATGACCCGTGCGAACGGGACGCAGAGGTCAGAGGGCGTGCCCTGCGCTGATCGCTTCATGCTATCATCCGGCTCGGGATGCGGCGGTTGCCGCGTGGTCGCTTGAGCGTGGAAAGGTAGGGAAGCTGCATGGCTCTTTGGATATTCGCCATCCTCGCCATCGGGCTTTTCGGCCTTTTCGCGAGGCGGCGTCTCGATCGGCGCGCCGACCGCGCAGAGATGGCGCGACTGAGCGCATCGCAGCCTGTCGATCCGCCGCGCTTCTCTGCCGATATGGTCGCCGATCTTCCCGAACCCGCGCGGCGGTTTTTCACCTTCGCCATCGCGGAGGGGACGCCGCTTTACACCGTCGCACGGCTGGAGATGCACGGACAGTTCGGCATGGGTGACAAATCCGCGCCGGGCTACATGCCGATGCGCGCCACGCAGGTGCTCGCCGCGCCGCACGGCTTTGTCTGGACGATGTCGGGCGGCTCCGGTGGAATGCGCCTCAGCGGCTCCGACAGCGACAAATGGACCCGGTTCTGGGTCGCCGGGCTCGCCCCCGTGGCCCGGTTCGGCGGCAACCCGGATCATAAACGCTCCGCCTTCGGTCGCTACGTGGCCGAGGCAGTGTTCTGGACGCCCGCGGCAGTGCTGCCGGGCCCGAATGTGACCTGGGAGCCGGTCTCGAGGAACATCGCCCGGATGACGATGCGCCGTGACGGGTTGGAGCAGGCGGTCGACCTCACCGTCGCCGAGAGTGGCCGGCCGGAGCAGGTCTGCTTCCGGCGCTGGAGCAATGCGAACCCGCAAAAGCGTTACCGCCTTCAGCCATTCGGCGGCTATCTCTCGAAGTTCCGTAATGTCGACGGGTTCCGATTGCCGACCCATGTGGAAGCGGGGAACAACTTCGAAACCGAGGACTATTTCCCCTTCTTCCTCGTCGATGTGACCGAAATCCGCTTTCCCAAGTGATTGTGTCTGCCTGTGCCACATCGCCTCATGGCCGTGCCTCACCGGGGACCACTTCAGTCACGGCGCCCGCGCGCGTGAACATCTTCTCGCGCTTCCACCAGACGACCAACGCGGCGACGCCCACCAGTATCCAGGTGTCCCAAGGCTGCGCATCCGGCCAGAACGGATTGATGAGCTGCCAGTGAAACAGCATCGGCAGCAGCAGGCTGCCACGCGCCGCGTTGAAAATCGGCGTGACCAGAACCGCGAGGGAGATATTGCCGATGAAGAAGGGCAGGAAGCTCCACTGCGCGAAGACCACGCCGGTGAGGTAGAAGGCGGGCAGGTGCCAGATGCCCCAGATCGCGCCGATCAGCACGCCGGCCCAGAACGGGGCGACATGGCGCTGCAAGAGCGGTTGTGCGACGCCGCGCCAGCCGAACTCCTCGATAGGTCCGAGAAGCAGCATCATGAACATCACGCTGACCGTCGCGCCCACGCCCTCGGGCGGCATCGGCGCGAGCAGGGGCCCGCCCTTGATCAGTGAGCCCGCCATGAAGACGAGCGGGATCACGAGCAGGATGAAGCCCCACCACGAGACCGGGCAGTGCCAGATCAGAAGGCGCGACAGGAACCGGCGCAAGCCGCCAAGCCCGGCAGAGAACAAGACCACCGTGAACCCTGCGATTGCCGGAGCCCAGGTTGCGAGGAAGAAAAGTGGGTGGGAGCCGCTGATCTGGCCGAACCGCGCGGTCATTTCTGCGGACAAGAAGATGTAGCTGCCGATCACGCCCCAGGTGATCGCGAAGGTCAGCGCGAGAAAGGCGAGCAAGGCGCGCGCGGTGGCGTGCAGGGGCAGGTCTTCGGGTGCGACTGGCATTCGGCTGACCATGGATGTGCGTTCAGGGGCCGCCCCACCATCGTCATTTTCCGCGCCGAAATCCTTGTTCTGGGTCAAGCGCATCGCGCCAACGATGACCCGGCGCGTCCTACGGCGCCATGAACCGCCGCCGCGCCTCGACCGCGATGTTGTAGCGCTGTTCCAGATCGGCGATCAGCGCCATAGCGACGCGCTTGGCCTCGTCTCCCTCCGCCTCCCGGTAGCTTTGCTTGGCCGCATCCAGCAGCTTCTTGAGTTTGAACTCCTCGGGCAGCGCGCCGGCTTCGGCCATGATCCGGGCGGCCACGGCGGTCGCCATGTCGGTAAATGCCTCGCCCGAGCGATCCGGGAGCGGCTTGCCCTCGCCGGAAAGCCCGCTCAACTGGCCCTCCGCAAGGGCCTTCTGGATTTGCCGCTCGACGAGGCGGTTCAAGGATTGGCTCATGCCGCGTTCCTACCGTTTCCGAGCACCGCGGGAGGCGCGGTACCCTCGCGAGCATAGCCCACTTCTGGCGATGCCAACACTCAGACTTCCGTGCGAAACCTGTGACAGGGCGGCGCGCGGGCTCAGGCTAGTCGCGCGAATTGCGGCAGTTCCCAAAGCCCGTCCGCGACCGCCGCGCCGACCTGCAACGCGCATCCATAGCTGCGACTAAGGATCGGCGTTCATCGAGGGGTCACGCAACAGCGGAGTGCCCCCGCGAGACATGTAGATAGGAAACCTCAAGCGCCGAAGCCCGGAATGAAGTGCTCTTTCGAATTCATCGCCCGCGGTTAGCCCGCGACTGCGGGGGCGCCGAACGTGCACTGCCGTCTTCGACGCCAGACGATCACGAATTCATCCGGCAAAACAGAACCTTGCGAGGCGTTCCTGCCGGCGCTTGAATTCCGTGTCGCGCGGCCGCATGCTCGATCGCGAGGGATGGAGAACCATGTCGGAGACACTGGCGGCACTTGGCGGAGTCGGGCTGTTCCTGCTCGGCATGAAGATAATGACCGAGGCGCTGCGCGAAGCCGCCGGGTCCAATCTGCGCCGCCTGCTGGCGCGGTTCACCACCACGCCGCTGAAGGGCGTCGCGAGCGGTCTGGTGACGACGGCGGTGATCCAGTCGTCTTCGGCGACGACGGTGATGACGGTCGGCTTCGTCGGCGCGGGACTGCTTAGTTTTCCGCAAGCGCTCGGCGTGATCTACGGCGCCAATATCGGCACGACGGTCACCGGCTGGATCGTGTCGCTGGTGGGCTTCAAGCTGAAACTGGGCGCGGTGGCGATGGGGCTTTTGTTCTTCGCGAGCCTGACGCTGTTTCTCTCGCATGGCCGGGCGGCGCGCATCGGGCGCGTCCTCGCCGGCTTCTGCCTGCTCTTCATTGGGCTCGACATGATGCAGCAGGGAATGTCCGGGGCGGAGGCCTGGATCACGGTGGAGCGCACGCCTGGAACCGGGGTGGGCGGCTTGCTCGCGATGGCGGCGCTGGGGATCGCGGTCACGGTGGTGATGCAATCCTCCTCGGCGGCGATCGCGGTTGTGCTGGTGCTGGTCAGCAACGGTGCGCTGCCGCTGATCCAGGCGGCTGCGGCGGTGATCGGGATGAACCTCGGCACCACCTTCACCGCGCTGATCGCGGCCCTCGGGGGATCGCGCGCGATGCAGCAGACCGCGATCGCGAACCTGCTGTTCAATTGCGGAACGATGGTGATCGCCTTTCCCCTCCTGCAACTGGTCGCGGCTCCTTTGGAGGGGCTGGCGGCGCGAACCGGGGTCGATACGGCGCTCGTGCTGTTTCACACCGGGTTCAACCTGCTGGGAACGCTGGTCTTTCTTCCCGTTACCCGCCAATTCGCCACGCTCGTCGCGAAATTGCGGCCCGATCTCGGCGGGCGGGCGCCCCCGGAACTGGACCGTCGCCTGTTGAGCGACGAAGGGGCCGCGATGCAAGCGGCGCATTCCATGGTGATCTGGGCCGCGCAGGAGATTTTCGCAGCCTATTCGCTGGCGATCGGCCCCGCGCGCGATCTGCGGCGGATGTCGACGCTGGGGCCACGGATCGCGATCGCTCTGGATGACTTGAAGGATTACATGGCGCAGATTTCGGTCCCGCGAGACCGGCCCGCCGAAGCCGCCGCCTTCGCCGCTCTGATGCATCAGGCCGACCATCTCATGCGTCTGGTGGAGCAGGCCGAGCACCGCGGCTACATCCCGATCCTGTTGCGCGGCAAGATCACGCCCAGACCCGCGCAATGGTTCGCCGCCTGCCTGTCACCCGAACGTCCGCTCGATCTGCCGCAGATCGGGGAGCGCATGGCGCGGATGGCCGACCCGGTCGCCCATCGCCTCGCGCGGCACCGGCGCGGCCTGTTGCTGGGCGAGCATGTTGGGCTCTACACGATGCAGGAGACGTTTCAGGCGACTGATGCGATGCGGTGGTTTGCGCGGATCATGCACAATGTCCAGCGCGTCGGCGAATACGAGCGCGAGGTGCAGGCGAAGCTGGGGCATGTGGCGGTCGCCTCTCCCGAGGCGGACTCGCCGCTTAGCGCCGGTTCCTGATCCTGAGGCGTTTTGCCATGGCGGCGTGGGCCCTCCGGCGACGGCTTGATCTACGCACCAAGCGCGTCTTCGACCCCCGACCGTCACACGGCGATGGAGGCGACCGAGCCGCCGTCCACGCGGTAATTGGCACCGACAACGAAACTGGCTTGCTCGGAACACAGGAAGGCGATGGTCGCGGCCACTTCCTCGGGTCTGCCGCGCCGCTCCAGCGCCAGCCACGGGCGATCCGATTTCAAGAAGCTCCGGACGGCTTCGTCATGGCTGATGCCTTCCGCATCCGCCTTCTGGGCCATCATCCCATCGGTCATGGGTGTCTCGATAAAGGCGGGTGAGACGCAATTGACCAGCACGCCCCGGCGCGCGGCCACCCCGCTCAGCCCCTTGGCGAAATTGAGAAGCGCCGCCTTGGCCACATTATAGACCGCCTCGTTCTCGTAGGGCTGCGCCGCATTCTCGGAACAGAGGATGACGACGCGACCCCAGCCGCGGTTTTCCATCGTCGGCTCGAAGGCGCGCACGGTGCGGACGACCGACATGAAATCGCTCTCCCACGCGTCGTGCCAGTCGCTGTCCGTCATCTCGAGCGGGTGCCCCTTGGCGCCGGTGACACCGGCCGCGCAGACGAGGATGTCCGGCATGGTGAAGCGCTCTTGCGTGGTGGCGGCGAGACCCTTGATCTGGTTCGGATCGCGCAGGTCGGCCTGAAGCGCGCAGGTGCCGTGGGCGAGCTCCTTGGCGGCGCGGGACACCTCGTCACCCTTGAGGTCCACGAGGATAACCTGCGCGCCCTCGGCCAGCAGCGTTCTGGCGGCGGCTTTGCCGATGCCCGAGGCGCCGCCCGTGATCAGGGCCGTTTTGCCTTGAAGTCCATAATCCATCGTCGTGCTCCTTTCGCGTGTTCAGTTGAGCCGAAGCCCGAGATCGTCCAGCACCCGGTTGACGCGCGCCGCCTCGGCGGCCGAGACCAGCCCCGGTGCGGCACGGCCTTCGAGCGCGCTCAGGAAAGGCAGGATTCCGGTGCCCGCGTCGAGCGGATCGAGCACCATGCGCTCGGTCGGGCTCTCGGCCCCGCGCGGGGTCAGCGTCATCTCGCCCTCCTTGAGTGAAATCGCACCAGCATCGCCCACGAGGTCCAGTTCGAGCCGCATCCGGGTGTCGGTCCAGCCCGCTTCGACAACGCCGGTGGCGCCGCTCGCAAAGCGCAGGATTGCGGCACCGTGATCGTTCAAGGGCCACCCCAGCGCGTTGCCGGTGGCCGCATGTCCCTCGCGGATCGGCCCGAGTATCCACTGCAAGGCGTCGATCGCGTGCACCGCCTCGTCGACGAACCCGTCGTAGCAGGCGAGCTCCGGGTCGGTCATCCAACTGTCGAGATTCAGCCAGTCCGCGTAGCCGCCGTCGTGATTGAAGAGCATTCTCGCCGATCGTACCTCGCCCAGCCGCCCCTCGGAGACCCAACCCTTCGCCTTGCGCAGGGCGGGCACGGTTCGGAAGAAATACGCAGTGTGCAGTATCGCTTCGGCCTTCGCGGAGTCCTGCGCCACGGCCTCAGCGTCGCGGGCGCTACCGGCGAGCGGCTTCTCCGAAAAGACCGGCAGACCCGCAGACATCGCCGCTCCGATATCGGTGGCATGGTGGGCCGTCTCGCTGCATACGACTGCGCCCGCCGTTTGCAGCCCCTGAAGGGCGTCGAGCGTCGCGAGGGGCTTGGCGTCAAGCTCGGCGCAAAGCCGGTCGCGGCGGTCCGGATCGCGATCATGCACGTAGCCGACACGAAAGCCGCGCGCCTTCATCTGCTGCAGGTGGTCCGGCAGATGAACATGCGCGCCGCCAAGCAGCGCAAGGGTCGAAATGTTCATGTCGTTATCCATGGCAGCTCTCCTGTGGTCGGTCGCGGATCAGGCCGGCGACGCGCCGGTGTCAGCGGGGGAAGAAAGGAGTTCCGCGCGCATCCTCGGGAGCGCCTCGGGGTAGGCTTCCTGCAGCCACGCGATCAGCTTCTCGCGCACTTCGCAGCGCAGGTCCCAAGCCTGCGGCGAGGTGCGTGCGCTCATCAAACCGCGCAGCGCAATCGTGTCCTTGTCGGCATCGGTGACCTGAAGGTTGATCACCTGGCCGTCCCAATGCGGCGACTCGCGGACGATCTCTTCGAGCTTTTCGCGCACTTCGGTCACGGGCACGGTGTAGTCGAGATACCAGTGCACGGCGCCGATGATCGACGCGCTTTCGCGGGTCCAGTTCTGGAACGGTTGTTCGATGAAATAGCTCAGCGGCACCACCATGCGTCTCCAGTCCCAGATCCGCACGATAACGTAAGTGGCAAAGATCTCTTCGATCCAGCCCCATTCGCCGTCGACGATCACTACGTCCTCCAGCCGGATCGGCTGAGTGATCGCGATCTGGATGCCCGCGATCAGGTTGGCCAGAACCGGGCGCGCCGCGAGCCCGAGGATCAGGCCGGCCGCGCCCGCCGAGGCGAACAGGCTGACGCCGTATTTCTGTACGGTCTCGAAGGTCAGCAGCACGCCCATGACGGTAAAGATGGTCAGCAGGATCGTCGCGGTGCGCCGCAGGACACGAAACTGCGTCACCAGTTTGCGCGCAGCAAGGTTGTCATCGAGGTCCATCCGCTGGCGACGGATCACCCGGTCGCTCAGGTTTCGGGTCAGCAGGATCGAGGTCCAGCCGATCAGCACGATCAGGAGGATCAGGAATATGTGCCCCAATACGTCCTGCAACCGCCACGGCAGGTCGGTGCGCGGCACCGCGATCGCCAATGCCGCGAGCAGAAATGCCAGCCGCATCGGTCTCTTTGCCTGTCGCAGCGCCGAGCCCGCCATGCCGCTGCCAGCGTCCACCCAGCGCCTAAGGGCGCGGAAAAGCAGCCAATGCAGCAGCAAGGACAGCAGGAGCGCGCCCAGAAGCACGACTGCGGGCCCGAGCCAGTCTGGCCCCCCGGCCATCGTCTGCCGGATGAAGTCGGAAATGCGACCTGCAAGCACCATGGCGTCACCCGCCTCCGCTCACAGAGCGGAGGATATCGGCCTCGCTTTTGCGCTCACGAGGGACGGGGAGCCCGAGCGTAAACCCGGCCGCGCGGGAAACGTGGCCGATCAGGCCCGGGTCGAACGTCGCATGTTCCACGCGTGTGCCTCCTGACTCATGGTGATCGATCGGAGCGTGTCCTTGCGTGCCGCGTTACGTCAGGGGATCTTCGAAATCCCCTGCCTATGCAGAGCCAACCCGCGTTCGCCGCTTCGGTTTCCCAAAAAGGTTCAATAGAGCTGAGGGCGCTTGTCGCAGCCGCATTTTCCCCGGCGGGAAATGGGGGCCTTCTTCGGTGAGCGATTGTCAGGGATACAATTTTACGCGTTGCCTAAAATTGCGGCAGGCGGCTTGCTGGGGTTTTGATGATGGAAGGCTTTGCAGATGGAGTCTCATTTGGAGGGGGAGCAGGCCGACCCGGTCGTGTCCCATAGAATGGTCGAAACGGCCCTGACGGGCTTGGACATGAACCGGGCCGAGGATGTGAAAATCGCAGTTGAGCGCGTGAAGGGGTTTCCGCTCGCAGATCTCTACCTCAGTTCGTCGCTCGGCGCGGAAGCACATCCCCACGAAGTCTGGATCGCGCGCATGGAAATTCATCGACAGGCAGATGAACGCCGCCGCGCGCATGAGAGGCGCCTCACTTTCGTTGCCGGGATATCGGCCGTGGTCGGTGGCGCGATCGGTAGCGCGCTGCATTTTCTCTGGTCTTGAGGGCCCGGGCCCTCGGCCGCGCCGACGGACTGCGCGGGATCCGGGCGGATCGGGCGAGTCAGCCGATCCACATCCAGGTCACCACGAGGACGACGAGGACCGCGACGGCGATCGCGACGGCGGTCCACTTGCTGATACCGCTGTTGCGTTCGGCCGGAGTCTGCTTTTCGATCTCCGCCTCGGACCGGCGACCCTCCAGACGCTGTGCCATACGTACCTGATCGGGGCTCGGAGGTGTGCCGGCCGCCTCGTCATCGGTGCCGAGAGGCGCGGCGGCGGGGTCGCTGAACCCCACCTTATCACCCGCGCCGCCTTTGTCGATGGTTTCGCGTAGCTGGCTGGCTTCCGCCGACCCTGAACGTGCCTTGCCGTCCACGTATTCGATATCTTCCTTGTTCGTCATCGAACGCCTTCCTTGGTCCTCGGGTGGGCGACGGGCCTGTCGCATGGAGCAACTGAATTTTCCTTGCGTAAAAGCCGAAACCGGCGAACGCGCCAACGCCATCCGGCAGGGGCGCGAAGCCGGTTCAGGTGACGCCGCTGCGCGAGGGCGACCGGTTCCAGTCCGGGTCCTCCCGTCTGATCTTGAACGTGTTCCAAAGGCCCGCCGGAACGCCCGCTAGCAGACCGATCAGGCCTGCCACGACGAAGGCCTGCCAGTTCATCCAGTCGAATGCGAGAAAGGCGGTCACAACGGCTCCGGCAATGCAGAGCACCCAGAGCGGAATGAAAAGAAGTCTCCATCCGTATTTCATGGCGTGTCTCCTGTCTGGTTCGGGAAATCAACAAACGGCTGACCTGTTCGGTTCCTGCTTGCGCGGCCCTTGGGGTATGACAGCAAGCCGCGAAGCTGACCTTTCTGCAACCGCGTCACCGCACAGCGCTCGATTGCCGGTCGGACCGGACAACCGCTGTCCCCGACGTTCGCGCGGGACTTATTCTGGCTTTCTGTCGGAACTTCCTGCGTTTTCGCCGCTTAGGCCCGAGCACATTTTGAACCAGACTTTTCCAGCTAGAGGGAGCCGCATTGCCGCCAACGTCTCAGCGGGTCGCTGCTCACACTTCGCTCGGCAGGAACTTCGCCCCCTCGCGTTTCATTGAGTCCTCAACGAGAAGGACAGGTTGGCGTGAGCAAGGAACGCGACATTATCGAACTCATACCGGCGCTGCGCTCCTATGCTTGGGCGCTGACCAAGCGGCACGAGGACGTGGACGACCTGGTTCAGGACACGTTGGTCAAGGCGATCGACAAGGTCGACAGCTTTCAATCCGGGACCAACCTGCGCGCGTGGCTGATGACGATCATGCGCAATACCTTCCTCAACAACATCGCGAAATCGAAACGCTCGACGACAGGCAAGAAGGATTGCGTCTCGACCACCTTGTCGACGCCGGCCACGCAGGATTGGTCGGTGCGGGGCGGCGAGCTGATGCGTGCCGTCGAACGACTGCCGCGTCATTACCGCGAGGTTCTGATCGTCGTCGTGATGCTGGGGGAAAGTTACCAGGACGCGGCAAATCTATTCGGTATCGAGATGGGAACGGTGAAGAGCCGCGCCAACCGCGCACGCGCGATGGTGGTCGAAGACCTCGAAGCCCGCGCGCCGAACGATCCCCTCGAAGATTAGAGTTGAACTCTAGGACGTTGCGGATCGCGCCGATTACTCGGGCTTGTCGCGTTCATCGAGGCGTTTGCCCAGGCGTCGTGCCAGCGACACGAGGCGTTCGGGAACATCCTTGTTCCAGACCTCGCCTGCCTGCTGCCGGAGCGCTTCATCCAAATCCTCGCCTGGAGGCTTTTTGTCGTGCTCTTTTTCCATGCCTTGCCTCCTTATGCCTTTTACGGCGGTCGAGGCAAACCGGTTTATATTTGGCGGATGCCTCCGTCGGATAAGCGCAATCCATGGCGAGGCTTCACACCGATGGCGCACCCGGCCATTCCGGGGCGTGGCGCAGCGGCGCCCGACGGCGCCGCCGCGCTTTGCGTTTCGTTGCTGCGACAGCGTCACTCCGCCGTCCGGACACGCAGATTGTTCTGCACATGGGTGACGCCGGAGACGCTGTCGGCGCAATCTTCGGCCCGGCGTTTGGCGCGGCGGGAGTCCACGTAGCCGTCCAGCGTGATCTCCTGATCCGCGACGCTGACGGTTATCTCGCGCGCGTCCACCAGCCGATCGTCGGTGAGCCGGTCGTGAACATCTTCCTCGATCCGGGCATCCGAGCGCCGGTAACCCTTCGGGCCGCGCCCGCGATGATCCTCTTCCCGACGCGCTTCGGCGTCTTCGTCCCCCAGCCATGAAGCGACCTCGTCGCCGGCCCGGTCCATGAAGCTCCGTCCGCCGTGCGCTTCACGTCCTGCGCCGCGCTGCTGCGCGGGTCTCGCCCGCCAATAGGGGTCCGGATCGTAAGGTGCTCCGCCATAGACGGGCGGGAGGAATGGCCAAGCATAGCCTCCAGCCATCGGCGCCGCTGGATAGCCGAACTGTTCGAGCCGAGATCTGCGGTCTTCCGGGTCGCCTTCGTCTGGGTGGTGCCGCCGCGACAGGGCACGGCGGGCCTCTTCTTCGGTCATATCGTCATAGTGCCGTGACATGAGCTTCTCCTCTCGTGTTTGGCAACCGCGCAAAGCAGCGTGGTCTGAGCCGGGAACAGGAGCTGGCGCGATATGTTCCTGCCTGCTGCGGAACGCAGCGCGCCGCGATTGCGCGGGGCAGGGGTGGCAGCGCGCCTTCCCTCTCAAGTCGCCACCATCCTCGCGGGCCGTTCCAAAACGAACCTCGCGCGCAACGACAAGGCGGCGAGGAGCGGGATCGCCGCCGTTCCGCAGAACATCGCGGCGGGCCCGAAGCTCCCGGCGACCATGCCTGCGATCGCCGGGCCGATCACGCTGCCCGCAGCGGTCGCCAGAAGCGTCGCCGTAAAGCCGAGCGCGGGGAAGGACGGGAATAGACGTTCGGACCAGAAGGCGAGCACCGCGCTCGTCATCATCACGTTGATCCCCTGCAGGGCGGCGGAAGCGACGAGCGCTACCCAATTTCCGGGCTCGAACGCTGCGAAAACAAGCGATACAGCTGCGACCACAAGAAGGATACGCACCAGCAGGCTCAGACCGACCGCATCCCGCGCCCGCTTCGTGAAGAGACCGCTCAGCCCGAAGAAGCCGAAAAAGAGGAAGAGGACGGACGGCGTCGCGTCTTCGGGGAGCCCGGGATACTCCGCCTGCGCGAAGCGGTCTGCCGCGAAGGACACGTAGACGGCGGAGGTGATGCCGAACACGAAGGCGATGGAGAAAAGGGGCAGCGCGCACCGATTGAGAAGGTCGCCCCAACTCCGATCGGGGGCCTCCTCGGGGGCCTTGTCCACCTGGCGCAGAGCTGCCCAGTTGCCAATAAGTGCCAGAGCGCTCGCCCCGGCGAAGACCGACCAGCAGATCCGCCAGTCGAACTCCATCACGACCATTGCCAGGGCCAAAGCGCCTGCGCCCATGATCCCCACGCTGGTGCCCGTGCTGACCTGCGACAGCGCGGTCGGGCGGTCCACGTCGCTGACCTTGCGGTGCACCGCGTCGTTGAAGGGGGTCCAGGCAAAGCCGGCGCTCGAAGTCGCGAGGAAGATGCCGAGCGCCAGAACGCCGACAGTCGGAGCAAGTGCGACAATCGCCATCCCGGCGGTCGCCGCGCTCAATCCGGTCAGGACCGGGAATTCCGGTCCCCGGCGGTTCAGGAAGAACTGGGCGACGAGCAGGCCGAGGAAGAACCCCACGAAGCCGATGCTGGACACCGTGCCCACCGCGGAGGGTGACATCGAGAATGTGGACGAGAATTGGGGCACGAAGAGGCCGAACCCCATGCGGCCGGGGCCGTAGCTGATTGCGGTCGCCGCGAAACCGGCGGCTGAAAGACTCCGAAAGAAAGTGATTGCTAAACCCTCCGTCCGGGCCGAATGCGGCCCGCGTCATGCGTTGCTGTTGCGCGTCGTCAGGGGGTCGATCCCGGCGAACGGCCGTTGGAACAAAGTGGGCAGCAACTTGTTCCTGGAGCCTTCGGATTGAGCGCAACCCGCCGCGTTGCCCCATTCGCGTCGGCAAGCCTCCGCCCGCCCACAAAGGCGTGAGCGTGTAATGGGCTTAACCCAACAATTGTTCGAGACAGCCGCGCCCCATGAATTCAGCGTCGATGCATCAGGAAATGGCTCGGAAAGGCAGTGACGTGACACAGATATCCCACGAGAGCGTCGAGGCCGATCGCGTCGCGGAAATCCGGCACCGGATGGCCAATAGCTTCCAGCTTCTGTCGGCACACACCCGCCGCCAACTCAGAGAGGCCGAGACCCCCGAAGCGCGCTCGCGCCTCGCGCTTGTCCTCGACCAGATATTGACGGTCTCGCAGCTTCAGACCGGTCTCTCAATCGCCGAAGACGGGGGGCTGCATCGATATCTGGACGGGGTCGAGCAGCTTTGGCGGCAGATCGCATTGCCGCACAGCATCGAGATCTCGGTGCGGCGGGACGATCTCTCCGGCCTGTCGCGCCAATGCACCGGGGCGATCGCGCTCATCCTGCAGGAAGCCGTCACCAACTGCATCAAGCATGCGTATCCGGCGGCGTTGAACGTCAACGGCCATATCGACATCGAGGTGAGCCTGTCGTCTGCGGGCGCTGGGCGGCTGTGTGTCTCCGATGACGGCGATGGTATGCCCGACGATGCGAATTTGACGAAAAGCCAGGGGTACGAACTCATTCGAGACCTTGCTTCGGAGATCGGCGGGAGCGCCCGCTGGACCGCAGGCGACAATGGCGGAACGGTGCTCACGGTCGAATTTCCCGCGGGTCCGCGAGATAGGACAAGGAGCCATGATGGCGGAAATCCTCACTAGGAAACTGAAGCACGGAGGCTTTCTGGCCGAAGACGATTGCGACCGGCTGACGGCCGTGACCAAGGAGGCCTACTACCTCGGGCCCAGAACGGATGTGATCCGGCAGGGCGAGAGTCCCGATGCCGTGCGCCTCGTGATCGAGGGCATCGCGTGTCGCTACAAGCTGATGCCGGACGGGCGCAGGGCGATCGTCGCGCTGCTTTTACCCGGCGATTTCTGCGATCTTCATATCTCGATCCTGAAGCGGATGGATCACAGCATCGGCACACTCACCCAATGCAAAATCGTCGACATTCCCCGTAGCACGGTCGACGATCTCTTGGAGAATTACCCGAGAATCCAGCGCTCGCTCTGGTGGGCGACGCTCGTCGACGAGGCGATTCTGCGCGAATGGCTCGTGAACATGGGCAAACGAAGATCGGATCGGCAGATGGCGCATTTGCTGTGCGAGATGCATTTCCGACTGAAGGCGGTCGGCCTCTCGCTCGGGAGCATGTTGCCGCTGACGCAGGAAGAACTGGCCGACATTCTCGGCATCTCTCACGTGCACGCCCAACGGGTCATGGCGAGCCTTCGGGACGCGGGGCTGGTGTCGCTCCAGGGGCGAAGGATCGTGGTTACAGACTTCAAGAGGATGATCGAATTTTCCGAGTTCGATCCCGATTACCTTCATCTTGACGAGGGTTCGACGTCATAAGCGCATGAGTGAAGGAATTGTTTGATGGCATTGTTCTTTTTCGACACTGACGACGGACGGATGAGTGTCCGCGATAGCACCGGGCTGGAATTGGAGGACCGGGAGGCCGCACGGCGAGAGGCCATCGCCGCACTCACACTTATTGCCAAGGACGTCCTCCCCAATGACGACCCGTATGCGATCTCGGTCACCGTCCGAGACGACCAAAGGCAAGCGATCTTCCATGCCAGCCTGACGCTCGTCGCCGAGTGGCTCGTTTGAGGGAAAGACACCGGCAGCGGCCCTGACCTTTTGGCGAGATTATCGTCGGAATTCGGAATTCTACAGGTCAGGGAAGCTTGGAGCGGGTAGCGGGAATCGAACCCGCGCGTTCAGCTTGGGAACTATAACAGCGCAATATCAGACCGTTGCAATGTGTTGCAAAACGGTTGAAAAACAATGACTTGCCGTTGATGTATCATCATGACGTGTACTACCACGTTGCAATGCGCTGCCTACAAAATACCTGCAAAATAGGATGATGTGAGATGCCTGCGACGCTGATCAAGCTGACCGAAACCAACTGCAAGAAGGCCCCACCCAACGCAAAAATGTGGGATACCGAGATCAAGGGGTTCGCGCTGTTCACCGGCAAAACGACGAAGACCTTCTACTTCCAGAAGGACATCCGAGGCCGCACGCAAAGGATCAAGATCGGCAATTACCCCCTGATCGACGCCTTTGACGCGCGCAAGGCCGCCCTCGAACTCGCGACCGAGCACGCAACGGGCGTCGCGGCTAAGAAGTTCGCCGCTGCCAAGGTTCCGACGCTCGAGGCTGCGCTCGAGCGCTATCTCGCACGCCCGAAGCTGCGTTCCCAGCATAACAAGAACTCGGTCGAGTCGCAGATCAGGACGCACTTGAAGTCATGGCTGACGATGCCGCTTGATGAGATCACCCGCGCAATGTGCGTCGATGCCCACGAGCGCATTTCGGTGGAGCGCATGGGCACGGACGCTCTCGGGCGCACGACGAAGATCGGCGGGCTGCGGGCCGCGAACCACACACTGAAGTCGTTCCGCTCCATCTATAACCACGCCTTGAAGACCTACGAACTGCCCGTGTGCCCGACCATCGCGATTGAGTGGCATGAAGAGGAGCCGCCGAAGACCGTGATCGAGGACTTTGCCGAATGGCGCGAATGCGTGGACAGTCTCGAGAACGATGTGCACCGGGCCTATTACCGCTTCCTTCTGTTCACGGGCCTGCGCCGCGAGGAAGCCATGACGCTGCGCTGGGATCAGGTGTTCGACGACCACTTGCACCTGCCGACCACGAAGAACGGCCGGGCGTTCGAGCTGCCTCTCCTCGACGTGCATCGCGCGATTATCGACCCGATGCGCATCTATCGTTCCGACTACGTGTTTCACGGTAAGCGGCAGGCGCTTCACCTACGGTCGCCCGCGCCGATCCCATGGTCGCCGCATGATCATCGCCGCACGTTCGCGACCGTGGCCGAACATGAGGCTGGCCTCGATCAAATCACGGTCGGACATCTGCTGAACCACACCCCGACGACCGTGACCGGCAGGCGGTATATCGCGGTTGCACACGAGCACTTGCGCGGGCCCATGGCCGCCGTGACTCAGGCGTTTAAACGCAAGCACCTGATTTAGTGAGAAAATTATAACTGATTCATATTGCAATGCTCTGGGACGGCCACTAAGTTCGATCTGCTAACCCGTCTTGGCCATGATGGAACGTGCATGGCCTAGGGACTGCGAATTGGCCTGAAAGGGTTGACTACGAGGGTGCACAGAGTTGAGCGGTTGAGGGCCAGCCACTAGAGGCCCCTTCCAGGCTTATGGAAAGCCGAGAAGCTCCTCACTGCCTCGGGACGCGCAGTCGAGACATCTAACCCTTGAACGGGAGATGTTTCGCTATGCGCGATATCCACGACGAACGCCTCGATACGGCTCAGGCAGCCAATTACCTCGGCTACAGCAAGTCCACCCTCGAATGGTGGCGCATGGTTGGGCGCGGACCGCGCTACTACAAGATCGGTGGCGGGCGCATCCGCTACAAGCAATCAGACCTCGATGCCTATTTGGAAGCGGGCGTGGTCGAGCCTCGGGAGGCTTGACCATGAGTGTCATTGAGCAGATCGTTGCCCTCGCCGACACGCGGGCGCATACGCAGGGCTACAATGCGAAGGGCAAGTTCGCCTATCGCAAGGTCGAGTCCCCTATCACGCCCGAGCAGATCGACGCGCATCTCAACGGTTCGCAACCGCTCGGTATGTATCTCAACGTGGACGAGCAGCGGCAGAAGTCGCATTTTCTCATCCTCGACTTCGACGACCACGACGCCAAGGGTATCGCCTATCAGCCCACGCTGGAGGTCGCGCTCCACTTACGCAGGATCGGCATCCCGTTCCTCGTGTTTCGGTCGGGCGGCGGCCACGGCTATCACATCTGGCTTGCCTTCGAAAACGCGCGCCGCGTTGACACCCTAAAAGACGACGCGAAGCGACTTCTCGCGGGCGTCGAGGTAGAAAAGACCAAGTTTGTCGCCGTGTCCTCAGGGAACCTGAACCAGATGAACTTCAACGCCAATGGCCAGAAGGTCGGTATTGAACATGGCGTCGAGGTCCTGCCGAAGGGATATGGCGAACAGAATGTCGCGATCCCGTGCAGTCGCAAGGGCGCCGCCATGCACCTCGTCGATACTAAGACGCGGGTCAGTCTGGAAGAGTGCCCGCTCGACGATCTCGAACTGCAATTCGTGCCTTCCCGGCAGGCGGGCCGCAAGAAATCGGAAGATGCGTCGAGCGTTGGTATGGACGCGGCCTTCGATGCGTTCATCCAGAAGTTCGACCCGGACAACCGCGACCAGTGGGGCGCTGCTGGCATCTGCCTTCAGGCCGCTTTTGGCAAGGAGAGCGAATGGGCGCGCGAGCGCTGGTCGGAATGGTCGAGGACGTCGCCGAAGTATCGGGCCGGTGACGATGCCGAATGGGACCAGCTATCCGGCGCCTCGAATTACACCCCTTTGTCGTTCTGGCGGATCGCAAAGGACCACGGGTATGGGGGAGGCTGGCCGTTCAAGGCGACCGAACAGCGCAAGCTGCTTGCCCTCGATTTCCTTGCGGACGTGCGGATCCTCCGTGACCAGTCGGATGTCGCCTATGCCGAACTCAAGCCGCGCGAATGGGTGCGCATCGACACGAACGACTTCAAGAACCGCTGCGCGCTTGGAATGTTGCGCGCCTATCAGAAGATGCCGCAAGAGCAGGACGTGAAGTCGGCGCAGATGATCTCCCTGGCTCAGGCTGCGGAAGCCGCCCCCGAACACGTCGATCTGCGGTTCGCACGCGTCGGCGGAAAGAGGTATGTTTTCCTCGCCGACCCGGATTGCACCATCATCGAGATCGACGACGAAGGGTGGCGCGTCAACAACGAGGCACCCGTTCAGTTTCGCAAGGGCGTCGGCCTGCCGGTCTCGTTGCCCGAAGCCGGAGAGCTGTCTGATCTGATCGACTTCTTGAACGTAGACGAGGACTCGATGGTGTTCTTGCTCGCATGGATGGTCACAGCGATCATCAATCCGGGCCAGCAGTGTCCCATCGCGATCCTCGACGGATCGGCTGGGTCGGCGAAGTCGTCTACGCTCGCGACCTTGATTGAAATGCTCGACCCGCGCGTGGGCGCGCAGGCGGGCGAGCCAAAGACTGAAGACGATCTCGTGGTCACGGCGTATCAGTCGGCCGTCTTGTCCTTTGACAACGTGGATACGCTGGCGCGCCTGTCAGATGCGCTGTGCCGCCTGTCTACGGGCGGCGGGCTGAGCAAGCGCAAGCTATACTCCGACGGCGACGTGTTTTCGGTCGATGCGATGCGCCCGCTGCTTGTTGCGGGCCTCGATCCCACCTTTTATCGGCAGGACCTGATCGAACGGATTGTTCGGGTAACGCTGACGCGCCCGAAGGCCTATTTGGACGAGGACGACTTTCGTGCCTTCAAGGCGGCGAACATGGCACGCTGGCGCGGCGCACTGTATAGCCTCGTCTCCCGCGTCCTGCGCGATGTCCACACGGTTAAGCAGACGAGTTCGCGGTTCGGGGTATTCTCGCGCGTGGGCGAGTGTGTCGCGAGGGCACTTGGGCAGCCTGATGGATGGTTCGGCTTGGCATATGCCAAGATGCGGCTCGACATGGCCGAGGAAGCGGCGTCCGCGGACAGCGTTTACATCTTCCTCGTCGATTACCTGAGCGCGTTCGACAAGGGGGTTGGATCGAAGACTGAGCACACGGCAACCGAGTTGTTCCTCGAGATGAAGACCTCGCTCGGCGACCTATCCAACCTGATCTCGTTGAAGGATGTGCCGGGCAACGCGCGGGCGATCTCGCCGCGCATTGTGCAGGCGTCAACGCTGCTTGAGAAGGCGCACGGCTGGCGTGTATCGCGCGGGCGGCATCGCGAGTTCATCTTCGAGAAGGTCGATGACGTCGAGGCTACGGCCGAGGACGTCATGACCATGATGCGCGAACATCAGGTTCGCATTGCTGATGAGGCTGGGTATTGATCCCGGCCGAGGCTGCGGGCGCAACGCAAAACGGCAAATCGGGGGCGGATTGCAGAGCTTATACGTTTAATTAATGGATGGATGGATCGTGCTCGCGAAATGTTACATCCTTCCATCCATTGGTTTCGCGCAAGGGAAATGGAAAACATGGTGGTTTTGCCGTTTTGCGTTGCACGTTGTCGGCGAGGTCGCTTTCTGCGCCTATCGGCATGCTTCTCCCGATCTCGCCCGCCTCGCTCCACCTTGGCGCACAGTTTCGGCTGACTTATGATGCAACAACATAAGTGATGGTGGCTTAACCCATTGATCTATATGAACTCATCGGCACCTGTTGCAGGTGGTCTGTAGGCCGACGCCCATAGATGCACGGTCCTGCCAAAAGGGATTGATGCGGTGATCGAGGAGACCCCCTCCAGCAGATGCACGACGCCGCCCCTTGGTTCGCGGATTTCTTGGAAGGAATTCTGCGTCCCACCGTATCGCCAGAAGAATTGCAGTCACTTGGGAGAATGCGGGACCTCTTGATCCTTGGTTGCGCCTAGGTGCCAACATGCGCGGCATGCGTCGGCAAACGCTTATGCCTTTGCCGACGAAATTGGCTGTCAGTCCCCCTTCGCCATCGCTCGGCGAAATGCCTCTGATCCTTCCCATCCCATGTCAGGGTCGGGGCAGTAGCCGTCGACGCGTCGCTTGAAGGCTTCTAGAGCCGCAGGACTCGCCAAAAGCAACCAATCACCTCCGCCGCTCTGGCAGAAGACTTGTTGCCCTTTCCGTTGGACGGTGTAGATGCCCACCGGCTCCTCGCCTTCAATAGCCTGATGAAGCTGAAATGCTTCGTCGCCACTTGCTGGTTCGTTGTTCGCCAGCCACTCTTCGAAGTCAGTAATTGCCATTCAATTCTCCTTTCATCTGTTGTGATTTTCACCATCACCTGATGGCTACATGTATTTATGCGTCGAATGCTGGTGAATCCGGCAATGGGCGAAATTTTTTTGCCTACGGGCGCGGAGACGCCTCCACCTTAAACTCCCGCCCCTGAACCCCACCAACACCTTTTTCTCCGCTTTCAGCGCCCCGCCTGCGCCGCTCATGATCATCGTGCGTGTCTGGCCCCGGAGGGGCGGCTGAGGGGCGCGCACCTCGGATCAGCCTCAGCCGTCCAAGCCATAGGAGAACCTCGACTTGACCATCTCGCTTACCACCGCTGGCGACACGGACTGCCGCCTCACCGAAAAGACCAACTCGACCTCGAATGCGTTCACCGTGCCCCTATCCAAGGGCACTCTGATCGCCATGCTCACGGAACTTCTGAGCCAGCCCGAGAAGCGCATGTCGGGCGACGGGCCTGTGCGCTGCGACCGCCTGCGTGACGGCCTGCGCGTCTCTGTTGGCAATGGCGCCTTCGTGCTGCCGTATCCCCAGCTGTTCCCACTCGTCGTCGAGGCCTGATCCGTGACCTACGCCCGCTACGACAAGTTGCAAAGCGAGTATCGGCTCATCCGCGACTGCCTCGAAGGAGAGCAGGCAGTCAAGGACGCCGGGCGACTCTACACCCCGAAGCCCGATGGGATGACGACCGCCAACTACACGGCCTACGTCCAGCGCGGCTGTTTCTACGATGCGCCTGCCATGACGCTGCGCGCCCTTGTCGGCCTCGCCCTGCGCAAGGATCCCGTGATCAAGCTGCCGGCGCGGCTCGAACCGATGCGGCTGAACGCGACGAACGAGAACGCGCCGATGACGGTGCTGATCGAAGATGCCGTGCGCGAGGGGATGAGCATGGGACGCTTCGGACTGCTGCTCGATTTTCCACCCGCAGGCAACTCGGCAAACACGGTCCCCCACATTTCCACCTTCGACGCGGAAGCCATCGAGGACTACCAGACGGCTTATGTCGATGGCCGGAAGGTGCTGACCCGCGTCTGGCTCGTCTCGGACGAGACCTATGAAGAAGCAGAGGTCTCCTATGAGCTGATCCTCGAGGACACGATCTACAAGTTCCGCCGCTTCATCCGCGACCAGCACCAGACCCGCGTCGATGTGGGCGAAGAGATCATCCCGACGGTCAACGGCAAGGCGCTCGACCACATCCCTTTCCTGATGGTGTCGCACGAAGGGCTGCGCCCGGAGGAGGTGCGGCCCCCGTTCTCTGGCCTGTGCCGGGTCGCGATATCGCACTTCCGCAATTCCTGCGACCGAGAGCACGCGATCTTCCTCACGTCGGCCCCGACGCCGTGGATTTCCGGCAGCCTGCCTGCGGACAAGGTGACCACGACCATCGGCGCGGGTGCGCTCTGGACGCTGCCCGAGGGGTGTCAGGTCGGGATGCTCGAGTTCACGGGGGCGGGCGTTGCGGCTCAGAAAGACCTCATGGAGGAGAAGATCGAAACGATGGTGTCGCTCGGCGCGCGCATGTTGTCGGCGACCATGAATCGCAACGAGACCCTTGGCACTGCGACGCAGCGCACGCGGGCGGAGCTGTCGCTCCTGCACGGCACGGTCGTCTCGGTCGAGGCTGGGATAAATCACTTGCTGCGCCTTGCGGCCGAGTGGATGGGGGAGAACCCGGAAGAGGCGGCGATCACGCTGTCGCGGGACTTCATCGAGATCACCATCGACCCGAAGATGGTCGAGGCGCAGATGAAGCTCTGGATGGGCGGCATGATCTCCCGCGCGACCCTCTACGAGAACTTGCAGGCCGGTGAGATCGCCCGCGCCGACCGCCCGTGGCAGGATGAACTCGCGATGATCGAGTCGGAAGGAGGAGATCTATCAGCGCCAGTGCATAGAATGGGTTTTCCGTAAGCGTCAGTTAAACCAATTTCTAACATGCAATCTTCCTTACACCCAATAGTAGGTATGTATTGATAAAGAGGCGCGGATTGATCCAAAAAATCTGTCAATCACTAGGGTTTTGCAGCGATAGCCTCAGACCTCCTTTTCAATACCGCCTCTACTTGCAAGCTTTCCCCATAACTAGCAAGCATTCCTTTGTAGATGGTTGAAAATATTTCCTTCATCACTCCAACGCTATCCTTAAAATATTTCTGCCCCAGCGACGCAACATCTCCTTCTGAACCGCGATTGAGGGCGCCAACTTTCTGCAAATAAATACTATTAATTTTTCCGTCGCCATGTATGTAAAGGTCTCTCGTGGCCTTAATCTCTATGTATTTGTTCAACACATCTTGCGAAATACGAAAGCCCAAAACGGAATTCATATATTCTGCATATTGCTGAGGTGTTGCGTATAGTGCATCTCTTGCGCGAGATCTGGCTTGTTCGGAAAACACTTCCTCTGCGGTTTTGGCTTCTATCAAGTCCTGCAGGCTAATAGATTTGATGCCTGTAGAGTTCTGTTGATTGCCCTTAGAGGATATCAGGAGTTTTCTTGGATATGCTTCCAGCACGAGAGTCAGCACATCATTAATATAGTCTTCGGTAAGGGAAATTGCAAAAACAATTGACTGAAGGACTTCTTTTGTGTCGATCCTTTCTTTAAGTATCTTTTCGATTGCCTCTGGCTTTCTGCGTATGGTTGTTGTTCTGGCCTTCTTCGTAGAGGGGACATCAAGCTCGAATACCGTTTCCCCCGATTTTGATGCTTTATTTTGCGGCATCTGCTTGGCAAGAATTTGAAGGCCCTGTATGGCGAGATGCGCCTCGACAACGATATCATTGATCTTTTTTAGTCTTTGTTGGTTTGCTTTTCTAAACGCATCATAATTTAATTTTTTCTTGATTTTAGATGAATTTTTCACTGCAAGTCTCTTGGCTGGGTTCTGATATTCGGTGTTGACGTCATGGATGCATGATGGGAGCGCAAATTCAACTCTTGATCGTACGGCTTTGGCAGCATGCAAGATTCTAGGACACATTCAGACACACTGCGGTCGCATTTTTTCCTCGTACTCCCCGATATTGATCGTGCGAGCCGGGGGCTACAGCATCTCACACGTTCAGGAGAGGCGGGTTCCATCTGGGCCTGCCTCTTTTGTTGAACGATGGAGATGTTCATGCCTGAAGAACCGAATGCTGACTCGAAGCTGATGGAGCAGTTCATCGAGAATGCGACGCCGAAGCTCCTCGAAGCGCTGACCGAGCATGTGTCGAAGCAGGTCGAGGAATCCATCTCTGGCCTGAAGGACGCGAGCCAGAAGATGCTCGACGAGATCAAGGACCAGAAGCGCGCTGCTGCCGCGCAAGCCGCTCAGGACAAGGCCGAGGCCGACCGCCTGAAGGCGATGCTCGACCGCAAGGATGACGCGGCAACCATCAATGCGGGGCTGACCCCCGAGCCGATCACGCTGACCCGTATGCAGGCGCGCGACCCCGCGCTCTACCGCCGTGCGAAGGCGCAGGCCGAGAAGCAGGGCACCACCATCCAGATCGTGTCGGAGGACTGAGCATGGCCCTCGACGCCGTAGCCGACATGGTCGCGCGTGAGTTCGTTGCGCAGGAGTTCCCGCGCAATCGGGAGATCGACGTGACTATCGCGCGCAACGCGCTCCTCGACTGCTTCTACGCGAGCAAGGAGGACGACTTCATCCGCCGCGCCTGCGAGCATCCAGCCTATCGAGCAGACGCACGCCGCGTGATTGGCCGCATGGCACCCCACATGCTCGAACTCGCGGGCCGCGTCGCGCAAGAGAGCCGCGTATGAGCATCAACATGGAAAAGATCAAGCGGGCGCTTCCTGCGCCCATGCCGAACGGGCGTAAGTCGGTTATTCGGATGCGCCCGGATGTCGCCGAGATTGTCGTTGATTGCGTCGTGCGTCGACGCCCCTTCATCGAGATCGCGAAGCGTTGCGCCGTGAATATCGAGACGCTGCATACCTTCCGCCGCAACTACATCACCCCCGAGATCGAGAAGCTCATTCTTGCGGAGGTGAAGTTGGCCGAACGCCGCGACGTGGACACGGTGGTCAACGGCGCGCAGGACGACGTGTCGAAGGGTATCCTCGGCATCATCAAAGAGCAAAGGTCGCTCTACCGCGCCCTCAAGAAGAAGGTGGACGACGACGACCGCGATCTCGAAGACTTGCTGCCGGGCCTCGCGCGACTGCTGCGCGACCAGACGAAGACACACGAGGCGATGCTCAAGACCTATTCGATGCTGCGGGACAAAACGACGGTCATGATCCCGCTGAACGAACACCCAGACGCAGCGCCCCTGCTGGACGCGTTGTTCTTGCTGTTCACCGAGAACCCGATTGCGGGCGAGCGCTTCCGGGAAATCTTGAAGGCGAAGCGGATCACTCTGGATGTCGCGTGAAGTTGCTCTTTTCCTTCGCACGCTCAGCGAACGCCTCGACCCGACCCTGCTGCTCGCCCGTGTTGTCGAGGCACCGCCTGACCCTTGGCAGCGACAACTGCTGACCTCGACCTCCGAGACCATCATGGTTCTCGCGAGCCGTCGGATCGGAAAATCAACGACCGTAGGCGTGATGGCCGCGCAGGAACTCGCGAAGCCGCGGCACGAGGTCATCATCATCTGCCCGACCCTCGCGCAGTCACAGCTTCTGTTCGCGAAGATCGCCTACACGTGGGACTTGATCGGCCTGCCCATCGCGGACAAGCGGCGCACGCTGCTCGAACTGCACCTTGAAAATGGCTCCATTGCCCGCTGCGTGCCCGCAGGCCAGGAGGGCACGGGCGCACGCGGTCATGGGATCAAGCGGGGTGCACTAATCTACGACGAAGCCGCATTCATCCCTGACAAGGTGTTCGGCTCGACCCTCGCAATCGCCGAGGACGACGCGAAGACGATCTTGATCACGACGCCCGGTGGCAAGTCAGGCCGCGCCTTCGAGATGTGGACGGACTACGAGGACTTCCCGGATGTAGAGCGTATTCGGGCCTGTTCGCTTGATTTGCCCCGCATGGCGAAGACGGTCGAACGGGCGCGCCGCAACATGTCGCCGTTGGAATTCAAGGTGGAGCACGGCCTCGCATGGATGGGGCGCGGCACGCCGTTCTTCGACCCGGAGACGATCTCGAAGGCCTACACCGACACACCTCCCCTCGCGCTAGGAGACATCTATGCTGGACTCTAACATCGTCGTCAGGGGCGAAGATCTGATCCTCCCCAATCCCGACCCTGCGGTCGAGATCAAGACGGGCTACCGACGATTTCTCGTTGGCTTGGACATCGCTCAGAGCATCGACCAGAACGCCTTCGCGATCATCTTGGACGAGCGAGTACCCTTTTATGATGAAAACGGGCGGCAGGAGTTGATGCCTCGCCGCCGCGAGATCGTGCGGGCGGAACGCGTGCCGCAGATGTCCTATACCCAGCTCGCCATCGTCACCCGTAACCTGATGCTGGACCCTTCGATTGCGGGCCGCGCCTATCTTGCCGTCGATGCGGGCGGCCCCGGTCGCGCCTTCTGCGATCTGCTAAACACGAAGAGCGTCCAGCACACCCGAATCCAGATCGTCGGCGGCGACAACGAAGCGGAATCGAAAGAGCGCGGCGCGACCTTCAACAATGTCGGAAAGAACAGGCTGCTATCGTCGATCAATTCGGGAATGCACGTCGGCGAGCTGAAGATTGGCAACTTTCCGATGCGGGACGAATTACGAAACGAGCTTGAGTCTTTCGATGCCTCGATCACGGATGCCGGTCGCATGAAGATCGAGGGCGGCACGGCCGCAGGTCACGCGGACATCGCAATGGCCGCCGCAATGGCGTTCTGGCTGTCTGATCACCGCTCTGTTGGTGCAGTCGTCGGGCAGACGCAGTTGCGCGGCTACTGGTAGGCCGTGATACGGTCATAGGCCCCGGATTTTTCGGGCAGAAGGCGGTAAGCGCGCTTCTCGTGGGTGAGTGCGGGGCAACGGCCAATTGGCCTTATGACGCGCTGCTCAACGGGGAGATTGAAATGGACGGTCGGTTGCCCAGCTGCCCCGTGATCGTCTGCGACAACGATTCTGACCTGACCGGCGTCGAGGAGGTGAAATCGTTTCGGTCAGGTGGGCTGTTTTCGCACCCGACTGCTATCCGCTCAAGCGCGCAGCAAGGTCTCGACACACATTGCAACACACTGGGAGCGACTTGGCGTGCGGGCTAGCCGCATAACCTCCATGTCCTCATGAACAAAGGAGGTAGGACAGCATGGCAGATCTCGACACTAATCTCGAAATCGCGAGCGCAAAGGGCGATCTTCACTCCGCGCTTATGAAAAGCCTACGCGACCGACGCATCTATCACTGGCAACCCACCCAGCGCCTCGCAGCAATGATCGGCGCTGGCTTAATTGGTCATGAGCGTCATTCACCTGACCAGTTGCAGTACCTTCTCGGCTGCGTGAACCAACTCCGCGACCGGCTGATGTCCGCGAAGGTCTGAAACATCTGGGGGCGGCCATCGGGTCGCCCCCTTTCTTGTTCAGCTTTCCCGTCGTAGCACCGGACGCATCATATTCGACCCGATCCACTCGTCCTGACCGAAGCGCTCGACCTCTTTGCAGCGCCATGAGGTGGCGCTGCAGGTGTTTCTCTAGAGTCACTTCCGGTTGCGGCCGAACTGAGATATGCACGTGAAGAAACTTGCGGATTGGGCAAATGGCGTCACTGAAGACCAAAGTTGTGGAACATCTCTTCGATCAGAACTGGGATGCTAGTTCTGGCACGCTCACAAAGTCTTTAATGAGTCTCGACGACGTAGGTGATGCTATTAGAACTACTAATGTCGGGAGAAAAAATAAACTAAAGGATAATAATCCAGCCAACTTTATGAAGGATCTTCTAAGAGGTTCAAAGTCGAATGAAAACTGGCCGGCATCAGTCACCGCTCGCAAGTATACAGGGATCCAAAGGACCGGTGATGGCGAATGTTTTGAATTTGTTCCATTTGAGCCTGGACAAACCGAGCCTTTCCCCGACAAGTTTCCTGTTCGAGGCAATGCGCCAAAATTCCTTATTCAGTCTCTTAGTTTGCCCTTGGCAACAAAGACGCTTGGGCGATCAGATGAAACATGGCTCATTCAGACCGCAGTGAATCTCAGAGTAATAGAAACTCACTTTGCGGTGGCGGGAGCGTTCAAGCTTCTTGAAGTCGTCCATCTGCAAATGGGAATCAAGCTTCGATCCACGGAAATTGACGCTCTCTTTTTGGGAAAAATAGGCAACCTTAAAAATCCGGAATCTATTCTTATAACGTGCGAAGCTAAACAAGCGAAAGATAGGTTTATCGAGAGCCAAATAGTGAACCAAGTCAAATCTACTTTCGCAACGACCGAAGTTGAAACGGTGGTGCCAATAGGTTTGAAAGCAATAAAAAAGGTGGGCTTCTATCTTGCTGAGTTTGAGGCGATCAAGCGCGCCGATGCTGGTACTTTGAAGAACCTGACGCTGGCCGGCGACGCTATATACCAGCTATGCCCCGCTGTGAAAGGCATTTGAAACCTCGACTTCATGCTGCTTCCGCTTCGTTGCGCCGCTCTTGCGATCCCGCCGCCCGATCGGGTTTTCAATCGACCAGAAGGCGGCCGCTTGCGACATATCCATGCGTAGCAGTTCATTGTCGCCCAAGGCGACCGCAGCGGTCGGTCGCGACGGTTTCACGCCCAGCGCCTCGATGACCTTGCCGGCAATGGCGCGGGCAAGCGGCGGCGGCACGGCATTCCCGATCTGGCGTGCACCATGCCACTTGGTTTCGTGGAAGCGGAACCAATCGGGGAAGCCGTGTAGGCGGGCCATTTCCCGAACAGTGATGCAACGCGCATAGGCATAGTGGATCGGGCGCGGGCTGGTGAACGCGCCGCGCGAGGCGTCTGTTCCGGCGCGCAGCGTGTTCGACACGCCGTCTGGCGGGAGTTTGAAGAAGCGGGAGATCGGCTCGACTTTACCGGGTTCGGTGGCGGCAAAACGGCCGCGCGAGATTTCTGTGTGACCGGTCCGCAGGCTGGAGGTCAACAGCGACGGATCCCAGATACGAGGGTGGCCGAAGTGCCACGCGTCGTTGCCGATGCAGCGAAGTTCCTTCGCGTAGTCGCTCGGTTCGCCCAAAGCATCGACCCGCACCTCGTCCGTGTTGAGTAGTTGGTCAAACGCCTCGGCGTCGGGCAGGTCGCCAAGCGCATCGCGGCAGGTCGGGCCGTTCGGGCTGCCGCAGTTAGTCGTGCCAGTAGCATGAGTCGTCTGCGCCGGGTAATCGGGAATGGGTGTGTCGCCACGCGCGCCGAGAAGGATGAACCGCTTTCGGTCCTGTGGCACACCGTGGTCCGCAGCATTCAGCACTTTCCATTCTCGCCTGACGCGATAGCCACGGGCCTCGAATGCCTCGATTAGTTCGACGAGGAACTTGCGGTGCTTCCCGACGGTCAGACCCTTCACGTTCTCGAATACGAAGGCCTTTGCGTTCAACTGATCGACGATCCGCACGAAGTCGAGCACGAGGGAGTTGCGTGGATCGTCTAGGGCTCGCTGCCCGATCATTGAGAAGCCTTGGCAAGGCGCGCCGCCGAATACCACGTCCACCTCGCGGTCGCCTATTTCGGCGGCCTGTCGAATGTCGTCGCCGGTCAGGTCCGTAACGGAACGGGCAATCACCTTGCAGTCGGGGAAGTTAAACTTGTGGATGGCGGCATGAACGGGGTCGATCTCAACGGCAGCTACCACGTCGAAACCGGCTTGCTCGAAGCCCAGGCTCATCCCGCCGGCGCCCGCGAAAAGGTCGATTCCGATTGGTCGCGTCATGCTACGCCTCCTGATTTTGCGTTTTTCGCAACTTATCGCGGTCATGGTGATTTGCCCACCGAAATCTAGCCGTTGAGAAAGGCTACCACGCGCTCGATGGTAGGTTCTGGATCACGCAGTTCGCACTGCCAGACGACCATCGCCTCCCACCCGTTTTCGGCCAACTGGGTTAACGCACGGTTGTCTCGCTCCTTGTTCGCCTTGATCTTCGGCAGCCAATAGTCTGTTCGGCTTTTGGGCGCCTTTCCCCAGCGACATCCGTGCCCGTGCCAAAAGCAACCGTGGACAAAGATGACTCTACGGCGCGAGGGGAAAACGAGGTCGGGCGATCCGGGCAAGTCGCGGCGATGCAGGCGGTAGCGATACCCGAGCGCGTGCAACGCTATCCGAAGCACCATCTCGGGGCCGGTGTTCTTCTGTTTGACCTTCGACATGATGAAGGATCGGCGTTCGGGGGTGACATGGTCAGCCATTGTTTAAGGTTATCGCGACTATCGCGATAGTTGAAGCTACTTGGAGGCGGTTTGGACTTGCAGCCAAGGTGGTGAATCAGTAAGCAGATCGTCGTTGCGGGTGTAGCTCAATGGCAGAGCGAGAGCTTCCCAAGCTCCAGACGAGGGTTCGATTCCCTTCACCCGCTCCAAATCCGATAATTCAAGTGCTTCGCTTTTGTTATGCCGTTGGTAGATGACGATCAGATCAAAGTCTTGCTCGCGGATGGCAGCATTTCGGCTATATCGGTCGATACAAGCATCTTTGATGAGAAGCAGCTTCAGTTGGATTCAGCGACCATGCAGGCGCTGGCAACCTTTAAAGGCAAGCCCTTCCAGTTTGTGCTGTCGAGTACGGTGGAGAGCGAAGTCCTCGCACACTTGCTGAAGGCCACTGAGGAGGCTCTGCAAGCCGCAAGGCGAGGCGTTGGCAAGGCGTTGGCGGCTTTTGGCACTGTGGCGCCCTCGCGAGACGATCTGCTTGTGCAGATCACGGGAGGTAAGACCCCAGAGGAAGTAGCTAAAGAACGGTGGGGTCGGTTTGTCGATGATACAGGTTGCGAGGTGCTTGCTGATACCGATTTGGTCGCGACATCGACGCTTTTTGATGCTTATTTTGGCGGCAAGCCACCTTTTGGAACAGGGCGGAAGAAAGATGAGTTCCCCGACGCGCTCGCCCTGAATGCTTTAGAGAATATGGCTAAAGATCATGGCACCTGTATCTTGGTGGTGTCGAAAGATGGCGACTGGCGGTCGTACTGCGAAAAATCTGAGAAGCTCTATCTCGTTTCGGAGATCGAACGTGCCCTAAGTCTAGTTACGGATGCGCCACTCGGGTTGCGGACAGCGATCCTTGCTTGGTTGTCGGAAGACGGGGGCGGGCGCGAAGAAGTCCATCAGGGTATTGCCCACAACGTCGAGCAAATTGATTTCACCGCAAACGCGCACCCCACACATGGCGAGGTCGAACTGTTCGCTTGGGCCGGACAGATTCAAAGCATCGACTGGCCTGAAGAGGGCGACATCGACATCATTGAGGTCGATGAAACCAGCGAAGGTGGCGCACTACGCGTCGTGCTGAGTCTACCGCTGGATTTGGTAGTCCGCGTGCCCGTGGAAATGAGCTTCTCTTTCTGGGATGGCGTGGATAAGGAATCCATCGGAATGGGTGGGCGTTCGGTTGAAGTGGATGAAGAACTCTATGAGCGGTCGACGGTTGTCATAGAGGTTCACAAGCTCGGCTCAGAAGATGAAGAAATCGTTCTCATTGAAAGTGAGCTTGAGGATCGGTACCACGAGATTGAGCTTGGCGAGGTCGACATGTTTGACCCTGAGGACTATTGGGACGGCGAAGAACCGGAATAGAATCTTAGTTCTTCGTCGTAGATTTTTTCGGGAAAGCGTGCACCTGCAAAACGCCTGCAATCGGGCGCTGCGGCGCTCCGTCATGTGTATGATGTTAGGCGGAAATCTGCGGCGAGCGCTTATGCTTGGGAAGCTGACAGGCTACCATTACATCATACCCGCATGGTGCGAACGCAGAGGTATTCCAGCCGAAAGCCACGGTCAAGAGGGATCGCGCGGGGCCTCGCGCCCTCCCATGAAAAAGCGCCCGGCGAGGATCAGCTCACCGGGCGCCAGGCGCCGCGCGAAAAAAGGGAGACGAGGCGCGCGGGGGGTAGTTACATCTTCGGCTGAAGCACCGTGTCGATCACGTGGACCATACCGTTCTTCTGTTTCACATCAGCGGTCTGAACCGTCGCGACATCGCCTTTCGGGTCCTTAAGCATCACCATGCCGTCCTTGACCATCGCGGTCAGATCACAGCCGCCGAGCGTCTTGATCGTAGCCATGCCGTTGCCCTTCTGAACGGTCGCGATGATGTTCTCGGCGGTGATCACGCCCTTGGCGACGTGGCAGGTCAGGATATGCGTCAGCATCTCCTTGTTCTCCGGCTTCACCAGCGTGTCGACGGTGCCCGCGGGCAGCTTGTCGAAGGCCGCGTTGGTCGGCGCGAAGACGGTGAACGGGCCGGGGCCCGCCAGCGTGTCGACGAGGCCCGCAGCTTTCACGGCTGCGACGAGCGTCGTGAGGTTCGGAGCGGCCGAAGCGTTCGCCGCGATCGGCTTGCTCTCATACATTTTCGCGCCACCGACCATCGGGTTCGCCAGCGCGGGCAGGGCGAGGCCCAAGGTTGCGGCTGCGGTGAGCGACGCGGCGAATGCGCGGAATTTCATGGACATAGGTTTTCCTTCCCTGTTGAGCGACGGTTGTCCCCGCCAAAGCAAGAAGGTTACGGCGCGCCGGGGGCGAGCCGATCACTTACGTCTCATCACGAAATCGTGTGTAAGCTGATCCGGCCCGAAATCGGGCCGCTCGCAGCGCTCTGAAGCGAGGCCCGCAGGCCTGCCTCAGCCGCGCCTGCGCCGTCTGCGCCCGCCATCCTCGCCCGAGCCGCCGGTGTTGAAGCTGACCTCCGGAAGCGGCGCAATCTTGCGCAGCTCGGGGAAGGGGGCGGTGGCGTGCGGCAGCGCGTTCGCGGCCACGAAATGCTCCTGGAAGCGCGGCTCGATCGCGGTCTCGACCTTGGTGATCTGATGCACCTGCGCCTCGATCTCGCGCCGCGCCTTCACCGAGCACAGCGCCATATGCGCGCCGGTGCCCGCTGCGTTGCCCGCCGAGGTGACACGATCGAGCGGCGCATCCGGGATCATCCCCAGCACCATCGCGTGTTTCGGAGAGATATGCGCGCCGAACGCACCCGCGAGCACCACGCGGTCGACCGTGTCCACGCCCATCTCGTCCATCAGCAGACGCGCGCCCGCGTAGAGCGCGGATTTCGCCAGCTGGATCGCACGGATATCGCCTTGGGTGACGGTGATGCGCGGGCCTTCCTCACCACCGTCGTAGATCACGTATTCATGGGTGCGCCCGTTCGGCTCGCAGCGCGGGGTACCGACCTGCTCGGCCGAACCGATCAGCCCTGATGTGTCCACGATCCCGGCCATCCGCATCTCGGCCACGGCCTCGATGATGCCCGAGCCGCAGATGCCGGTGATCCGCGGAGTGCCGAATTCGGGATCGGTCGACCAGTGCTCGTTGCCGATGATCTTGAAGCGCGGCTCCTTGGTCTCCGGGTCGATCTCGATACGCTCGATCGCGCCCGGCGCGGCACGCTGACCGCTGGAAATCTGCGCCCCCTCGAAAGCGGGGCCGGTGGGTGAAGAACAGGCCAGAACCCTTTGTTTATTCCCGAGAATGATCTCGGCATTGGTCCCGACATCGACGATCAGCGACAGGTCGTCGCGCTTCTGCGGAGCCTCGGACAGCGCCACCGCCGCCGCATCCGCGCCGACATGGCCCGCGATCAGCGGCAGGATATAGGCGCGCGCGCCAGCGCTGGCCTCGATGCCGATCTCGCGTGCGGCGAATTCAAGGCTCTCCGAGGTCGCGAGCGCAAAGGGCGCCTGACCCAACTCCACCGGATCGATGCCCAGCAACAGGTGGTGCATCACCGGGTTGCAGACGACGACCGCCTCGACGATCTCGCCCGTCTCGACCTTCGCCTCTTCCGCCAGTTGCCGCGCCAGATCGCCCATCGCATCGCGCACGGCGTTGGTCATTTCCTGATCGCCGCCGGGGTTCATCATCACGTAGGAGACCCGGCTCATCAGGTCTTCTCCGAAGCGGATCTGCGGGTTCATCACGCCCGCGCTCGCCAGCACCCGCCCGTCGTCGAGCGCGACCAGATGCCCCGCAATCGTGGTCGAGCCGAGGTCGATCGCCAGCCCATACAGCGGCACCTCGCGCACGCCGGGGAAGATGCCCGTCACGCGCGGCCCGTCGCCCGCATCGTGGATCGCGACCGTGACCTTCCAATCGGCCTTGCGAAGCGCGGGCTGCAGGATTCGCAGAACATCAAGATCGGCGCGCACGCCTTTGATCTGCCACTGCTTTTCGAGGGCCTGCGAGAGCCGCTGCAGGTCGCCCTCGGGGCGGTGCATATCCGGTTCCGCGACTTCGACATAGACCGGGCGTGTCGCCGGATCCATCTCCATCACGCGTTCGGAAGCCGCCTTGCGCACGACCTGTTTGTGCACCTGACTTTCGGGCGGCACGTCGATCACCACGTCGTCGAGGATTTCGGTCTGGCAGCCCAGCCGGCGCCCCGGTTTCAACCCGCGAATCCGGTCATAGCGTTCCTCGACCGCGTTGATCGGGCTGACCGCGCCGGGCTCCACATGCAGGCCGAGTTTGGGGAAATCGCCGAAGGACGGCGTGCACTGGCATTTCGAGCACACGCCGCGCCCGCCGCAGACGGAATCGAGATCGACACCCAGCTTGCGCGCCGCCGCGAGCACCCTTGTGCCACGCGCCACGCGCCCCCGCTTGCCAGAGGGGGTGAAGATTACCTGCACGTCTTCGGTCATATCGCGCTCCCGTTTTCCTTGCCCCTCGTTCTAGGGCCCATGCGGGGCAGAGCAAAGCCCGCAACCGACGCGCCTGCATGAGAAATCGTCATCATCATCATGCAGCCGATGCGCCGCCCATTGCTCTCGCTGGCGCCGCGCTCTATCTAATCGGGCCATGAAGATACTCTTTCTAGGCGATGTGATGGGCCGCGCGGGCCGCGCCGCGATCACCGAAACCCTGCCGAAACTTCGCGAGGAGTGGCGCCTCGATTTCGTCGTGGTCAATGGCGAGAACGCCTCGGGCGGCATGGGGCTGACCGGCGATCACGCGAAGCTTCTGCTGGATGCGGGCGCGGACGTGGTGACGCTGGGCGATCACGCCTTCGATCAGAAGGACATGCTGCGCTTCATCGAGAGCGAGCCGCGCATCATCCGCCCCGTGAACTACGCCAAGGAAGCGCCGGGCAAGGGCGCGCGGGTGTTCCAGGACCGGCGCGGGCGCAAGGTGCTGGTGGCGCAGGTGCTGGGCAACGTGTTCATGAAACGCGCCTTCGACGATCCCTTCTCGGCCATCGAGGCGGAACTGAAACGCTACCCGCTGGGCGGGGCGGTGCAGGCCGCGCTGGTGGATGTGCATTGCGAGGCGACCTCGGAGAAGATGGCGATGGGCCATTGGTGCGACGGGCGTGCGAGCGTCGTCGTGGGCACCCATACCCATGTCCCCACGGGCGATGCGCAGATCCTAGAGAAGGGCACGGCTTATCTCAGCGATGCCGGAATGTGCGGCGATTACGACTCCGTCATCGGCATGGCCAAGGCCGAACCGATGCGGCGCTTCGTGACCGGCATGTCGAAGGAACGCTTCTCGCCGGCGCGCGGTCCGGTGACGCTCTGCGGCTTCTATGTCGAGACCGACGACAAGACCGGCCGCGCCACCCGCTGCGAAGCGGTGCGCAGCGGCGGCAGGCTCGCGCAATCGGTGCCGCTCTGAGCGCCGTTCGCGTCCCGATTTGCCCGAACCTCATGCCGTTGCGTGCAAATTTCCTTTGCTGCGGGCAGAGCGCGCTTGCTCGTGCATCGCGTGTCGATAGTATCGGCCCGATGCGCCTTCGCGAGAGCCTGACATGATCCAACTGCCCTTCACCGGCACCGAGACGGCAGTCGCGGCCCTTCTCGTCGTGGGCTGGATGTTCGCGATGTTCGTCCGCGAGACTTGGCCGCCAGAGGTCACCGCGATCGCGGGCGCGGCGCTGATGCTGATCTTCGGCTTCGTCCCCTACGAGAACGCGGCAGCCATCCTGTCGAACCCGGCGCCGTGGACCATCGCCTTCATGTTCCTGATTGTGGGAGCCTTGGTGCGCACCGGCGCGCTCGACGCGATGACGCGCTACGCGGAATCGCGGATCGACCAGAACCCGAAGCTCACCGTGCTTCTGATGTTCGCGATCACCATGTTCGCCAGCGCGGTGATGAACAACACGCCGGTCGTTGCGGTGATGATCCCGGTCTTCATTCAGGTCGCGCGCAAGCTGAACCTCTCGCCGTCGCGCCTGCTGATGCCACTGAGCTACGTCACGGTGATGGGGGGCATGATCACCCTGATCGGTACCTCGACCAACATCCTCGTCGACGGCGTCGTGCGCGGCCGCGGCATGGAGCCCTTCACCATCTTCGAGATCGCGCCGTTGGGCTTCGCGATCTGCCTCGTCGGCGGGGCGTTCCTGATGATCTTCGCGCCGAAACTGATCCCCGAGCGGCAATCGCTGTCCTTCATGCTCGGCGATCGGCCGAAGATGAAATATTTCACCGAGGTCGCGATTCCGGAGGAGAGCGGCTTGATCGGCGAGAAAGTGCAGGAGGCCGACACTTTCAAGCGCGAGGGCGTGCGGGTGATCGACGTGCTGCGCGGCGATGCCTCGCTGCGCCGAGATCTGGCCTCGGTCGAGCTGATGGCGGGCGACCGCGTCGTGCTGCGCTCGGAGATGGAAGAACTGCTCGGGATGCAGAAGAACCGCGACCTTCGTATGGTCGACAAGCTGTCCTCTGTGCAGACCGAGACGGTGGAAGTGCTGATCTCGCCCGGCTGCCGGATGATCGGGCAGCGTCTGGGCGACATGCGCCTGCGCCGCCGCTATGGCGTCTACACGCTGGCCGCGCACCGCCGGAACCAGAATATCGGCCGTCAGCTCGACGATCTGATCGTGGTGGTGGGCGATACGCTGCTGCTTGAAGGCGCGCCCGAGGATATCGCGCGTCTGGCCTCTGATATGGACCTTGTGGACGTGTCGAAACCGCAGGCGCGCGCCTATCGCCGCTCGCATCTGCCGCTCGCGATGGGTGCTTTGAGTGCGGTGGTAATCTTCGCGGCGCTTGGCGTGGCCCCAATCCTCGCGCTCGCGATGGTGGCGGTGGCAGGCATCCTTGTCAGCCGCTGCATCGATACCGACGAGGCCTTCACCTTCATCGAGGGCCGCCTGCTCGCACTGATCTTCGCGATGCTCGTGGTCGGCGCAGGGCTCGAGCATTCCGGCGCAGTCGAACTGATCGTCTCGGGCGTGGCGCCCTTGCTGAAGATGCTGCCGCCGCAGCTTGCGCTGTTCGTGGTCTATTTCCTCGGCCTTTTCATGACAGAGCTGCTGTCGAACAACGCCGTGGCAGTGATCTACACCCCGATCGCGATCTCGCTGGCCGCCGCTCTCGGGCTCGATCCGCGGCCCTTCGCCGTGGCTGTGATGTTCTCCGCCTCGGTGGCTTTCGCGACCCCGATAGGATATCAGACCCATATGATGATCTATGGCCCCGGTGGCTATAAGTTCACCGATTTCCTGCGCGTCGGCATCCCGATGGATATCGTGACCGGGGTGACCGCCTGCCTGCTGATCCCGCTGATCTGGCCCTTCTGAGGAGGTTCCCCCATGCGCTTTGCCGCTCGTCTCGCCGCCCTGTCGCTTCTCGCGCCGCTCGCGCTCGCCGCATGCGTGCCGGGGCCGGGGACCCGCGCACCGTCCTGGCCGGACAAGATCAGCTTCCGGGGCACGGTGATGCAGGTGTCGTTCAATGACGGAACCAACTGCCACGCCAATATCTCGGGCCAGTATACCGGCGACCTTGTGGATTGCCCCTATCCGATGCGCTACCAAGTGACCCGCTTCGAGCCGAGCTATCTCGCGGGCAGCGGGGTGGGGGACCTGTTCCAGCCCTATGCCGAGGTGACGCTGAAAGACGCGGCCGGTCGGCGCTGGCACTTCAAGACGCCTCGTGACGTGCCGCCGCATGCCCGCGGCGAGGGCCAGATCCAGCTGCCGCAGTAACCTCGCCCCGGCGGGCACGGAGCCGGCCCGCATCCATCGATCTTGAATCATCCCCCCGTTGCGCACTATACGGGGTCGATTTCGCGACTATTCCGAACGGAGATACCCATGGCAGGCCACTCAAAATGGGCCAACATCCAGCACCGCAAGGGCAAGCAGGATGCGGCGCGCTCGAAGATGTTTTCCAAGCTCTCGAAAGAGATCACGGTTGCCGCGAAAATGGGCGACCCCGATCCCGAGAAGAACCCGCGCCTGCGCCTCGCCGTGAAAGCGGCCAAATCCCAGTCGATGCCGAAAGACGTGATCGACCGCGCGATCAAAAAATCGCAGGCGGGCGACGGCGATGACTATACCGAAATCCGCTACGAGGGCTACGGCCCCGAGGGCATCGCGGTGATCGTCGAGGCGATGACCGACAACCTCAACCGCACCGCGTCGAACGTGCGCTCCACCTTCACCAAGAACGGCGGCAATCTGGGCACCACCGGTTCGGTGTCCTTCATGTTCGACCGTATGGGCGAGATCATCTATCCCGCGTCCGTGGGCGATGCCGAGACCGTGCTGATGGCCGCGATCGAGGCGGGCGCCGAAGACGTCGAGAGCGACGAGGAAGGCCACTGGATCTACTGCGCGATGGAAGACCTCTCGGATGTCTCCGACGCGCTGGAGAAGGAGCTGGGCGAGGCCGAGGAGGCCAAGTTGATCTGGAAGCCCCAGAACCGCACCGAGGTCGATCTGGAGACCGCCCAGAAGCTGATGAAGCTGATCGACACGCTCGAAGACGATGACGACGTGCAATCCGTCACCGCCAATTTCGACGTGCCCGAAGATGTTGCAGCGCAGCTGTAACGCGTTTCGCCGAAAAAATAGGAAAAAGCGCCCTCCGGGGCGCTTTTTGCATGAAAAACGCGTGAAATTGCGCCTTTTCCCGTGCCCCGGTTTACATTCCGGGCCATAACCCCCACGTTGTCGCGTGACGCTCCGAGCACCCGCGAACCCCCGCGGCCTCGGCAAATTCATCTGCCCGCGAAAGGATATTACCATGACCCAGGCAAAGGCTGGCGACACCCTGCATCTGCATTACACCGGCAAGCTCGATGACGGCTCCGTCTTCGACAGCTCGCAAGGCCGCGAGCCGCTCTCCTTCACGCTCGGCTCGGGGCAGATCATTCCCGGCCTCGACAAGGGCGTGACCGGCATGGAAGAGGGCGAAAAGCGCACCGTGCGTGTCGAGCCCGAAGAAGCCTATGGCGAGCACCACCCCGAGCGCATGCAGGCCGTCGACCGCGCGAACATTCCCGACGACATCCCGACCGAGCCGGGCACTCAGCTTCAGGTTCAGACCCAGGACGGCCAGACCGTGAACGTGACCGTCGCCGAGGCGAACGAGAAGGAACTCGTCCTCGACGCGAACCACCCGCTCGCCGGCAAGGCGCTGACCTTCGACGTGGAACTCGTCAAGATCGACGCGTAAGTCGGCACGCACCTGGCGTGACTTCAACGGCGGCTGTGCCTTCCCGGCGCGGCCGCCGTTAATTTTATCCGGAGCAGGGCGGACGGTCGCTCCGGCCACGATACGTCCCTTGCGACAGGCAATTCGCTGCGGGCGCATCCTGCGCCGGAACCAAACACTCTCCGCCCCCCTTTTCCCATCGACGTGTCTCTGTTACGCGGCGCGCTCCATCCCAGTGACACCACCTGAAACCCGAGAGAAGGAGCCGCCATGCGCATTTCCGTCGACGTGCAGATGCAATACCAGTTCCCGCAGCCCAATACGGTCGCGCTGGTGCTCGAAGCGGCGCATGCTCCGGGGCAGGAGATCGTCAGCGCGTCGATGAATCTCGGTGATGCGACCGTCGACCGGATAGCGGGCGATTGCGGCGTGGGCGAGCGGATCTGGGCCCGGGTCGGCACACAGATGACGCTGCATTATCAGGCGCTGATCGACATCACGCGCCCGGCGATCGACCTCAGCCAGATGCGAGCCGCGCAGCTGCACGAACTGCCCGCCGAGGCCGCCCCCTATATCCGCCCCTCGCGCTACGTGCAGTCCGACAAGTTCGTCTCCTTCGTGGGCAAGCGCTTCGGCGATCTGCAGGGCGGCGCGAAAGTGGCCGCGATCCGCGACTGGATCGAGAAGAACCTCTCCTACGTGCCCGGCGCGTCGGACAGCGACACCAATGTGCTCGAGACTTTCGCGGGCCGGGCAGGGGTTTGCCGCGACTACGCGCATCTGTTCTGCGCGATGGTGCGTGCGGCGCAGATCCCGGCGCGGATGGCTTCATCCTACGGGCCGGACGTGAGGCCGCAGGATTTCCATGCCGTGGCCGAGGTCTGGCTCGATGGCGCGTGGCATATGGTCGATGCGACAGGCATGTGCGGGGCCGAGAACATGGCGCTGGTCGCGGTGGGGCGCGACGCCTATGACGTGGCCTTTATGGAATCGCAGGCGCCCGCTACGCTGATCAACCAGAGCGTCTCGGTAATCCGGGTCTGAGCGCGTTCCTTCAGCGCTTCAACGGATAGCGATCGGCCTCTTCGAAGACGTCGATCACTTTCGTTCCGGCCTTGAGCCGCGCGGAATGTTCCGCGCCCGAAGGGATGTTGTAGGTCTCGCCGGGGCGATAGACCCGGGTCTCGCCTGCGATGGTCAGCTCCGCCTCGCCTTCGATCACGGTGCCCCACTGGCCCTTGTGGGAATGGGCCGGAAGGTCGAAATCGGTGAGGAAGTGCAGAAACACCACCAGCCCCGCCTCCGAGCGGACCGCGTGGCTGCGCACCTGATCTTCGGGAAACGGCAGATCGAGGGCGGGGAAGGCCTGAATGAAATCGGGTAGCTCCATGGGTGTCTCTCCTCCTGACGGGCCTGCGGGACATGCGTCACTATGCGCGACGCGCAGGCCGCGGGCAATGCGCGCTCAGCCCGGGGAGCCGCTCAGACCGGAACAAGTCGCGCGCGACGCCCTGTTCCCGCCCCCTTACAGCAACACCACCTTCGCCGCCTTCCGCAACGCTTTGGTCAGCGGCGCGAGCGGGGCTTTCAGCCGCCTTGCGCTTTGCCAGTAGAGCGGCACGTCGATCGGCGCCGGGCCCAGCCGTTCCAGCGCGCCGCTTTCCAGATGCGCCTGCACCAGCGCCTCGGGGTTCAGCCCCCAGCCCATGCCGCGCAGACAGGCCTCTACGAAGCCTTCGGTCGAGCCGATACGATGCGCCCGCAACCCCATCGGCATGCCCGCGATCATCGAGGCCCAGCGATCCTGCAAGCGATCCTTCGCGTTGAACTGCAGGGCGGGGGCCGCGCGCAAACTGTGCCGGTCGATCCGGTTCGGAAAATACCGCGCGACGAAGTCCGGACTCGCCGTCGCGATATAGCGCAGCCGCCCGAGGCTCACGCCGTCGCAGCCCGCGATCGGCCCCGCGTCGGCGGTGATCGCCCCCACGACCTCGCCCCGTCGCAACAGCCCCGCCGAATGGTCCTGATCGTCGATCACCAGATCGAAACGCACGCCCTCCACCTCGGCCAGCCCGGGCAGCACCCATGTCGCGAGACTGTCGGCATTGACGGCGATACGCAGAACCGGCGGGGTCTCGGAGGGCGCCAGCTCGGTTTCCAGAAGCGCCACCTCGCGCAGATGGGCGATCAGCCGCGCCCCATCCTCGGTCGCGCGGCAGGGCGTGGCGCGGATCACCAGAACGGCGCCCATGCGTTCCTCCAACTGGCGGACGCGTTGCGAGACGGCCGATTGGGACACCCCGAGCCGTGCGCTCGCGGCCTCGAAGCTTCCGGTCTCGATCACGGTGGCGAGCGCATCCAGCGCGGCATAGTCGAACATAAGTTTTACTTATACAGAGTTAGTTTAATTAAGTTGAACTTATACGCGCGCCCCGGCACTGAGAAGCGTCTCCGAGCAGACTGGGGGTGAGGCGGATGGAATTGGCGGCATTCTGGGCAGGGCTGAAACTGGGGCTCGGGCTGATCGTGGCGATCGGCGCGCAGAACGCTTTCGTGCTGCGTCAGGGGCTGCGGCGCGAGCATGTCTTCGCGGTGGCGCTGTTCTGCGCGCTTTCCGATGCGGTGCTGATCGCCATTGGCGTGTCGGGCTTCGCCGCCGCGTCCACCGCACTGCCATGGTTGGCCGAGGCGCTGCGCTGGGGCGGTGTCGCCTTTCTTAGCTGGTATGCGATCCGTTCCGCTTTGGCGGCGATCCGGGGCGGCGAGCATCTCGACCCGAGCGCGGGCAGCGCGCCGTCCTTGCGCGCGGTCCTCGTGACGGTGGCCGCTTTCACATGGGCGAACCCCCATGTCTGGCTCGATACGGTGGTGCTTCTGGGCGCGGTCTCGGCGCAGTTCGCAGGCGCGCGGATCAGCTTCGCCACCGGCGCGATCGTGGCCTCCTTCGTGTTCTTCTTCGCGCTGGCCTATGGCGCGCGGCTGCTGGCGCCGCTTTTCGCCAAGGAGCGCGCCTGGCGCGTGCTCGATGCGCTGATTGGGCTGCTGATGGGTTCGATCGCCTGGAAGCTCGCCGCGGGCGGATTATAACCGACACAAAACCGCCCCTTGCGCGCGGTGCCGATCCAGCGTCCAAGAGAGCCATGACCGCGCAAGACAAACCTAACAAACCGCTGATCGGCATCCTGTGGATGCTCGCCACCACGGCCTGTTTCGTCATGGTGAATATCATCGTCCACTGGCTGGGCGATCAGGTGCCCGCCGCGCAATCGGCCTTCGTGCGCTTCACCTGGGGGCTGATCTTCTTCGCGCCGGCACTGGCCCGCATCCTGCGCCAGAACTTCCCGCCGCAGGTCTGGGCGCTGTTCGGTGTGCGCGGGGCGCTGCATGCGGTGGCGGTGGGGCTGTGGTTCTTCGCGATGAGCAATATCCCGATCGCCGATGTCACCGCGATCAACTACCTCAACCCGATCGTGGTGACGGTGGGCGGTGCGCTCCTGTTGGGCGAGGGGCTGGCGTGGCGGCGCGTGACGGCGGTGATCGTCGCGCTGATCGGGGCGCTGATCATCCTGCGCCCGGGGATGCGCGCGATCGAGCCCGGCCATATCGCCCAGCTTGGCGCGGCGCTGTTCTTTGGCGGCGCCTATCTCGCGGCGAAGCGGCTGACCGATTACGTGCCCGCGGGCACGGTGGTGGCGATGATGACGCTGGTAGTGACCGTCGCGCTCGCTCCGGTGGCGATCTGGAAATGGGAGCCGATCACGCTGTCCGAGACGCTCTGGCTGGGCGCGGTCGCGGTGTTCGCCACCGGCGGGCATTACTGCATGACGCGGGCCTTCGCCGCGGCGCCTGTGACGGTGACGCAGCCGGTGATCTTCCTGCAACTGGTCTGGGCGGCGATTGCGGGCTGGACGATTTTCGGCGAGCGTCCGGACCCTTACGTGATCCTGGGCGGTGCGATCATCATCGGCGCGGTGAGCTACATGACCATCCGCGAGGCGCAGCTCAAACGCCGGGTGACGCCGCCTCCGCCGGCCACCAAGATCTGACAGCGCCGCACTTTTCTGCAAATGTCGGATGCCTCCGGCGGGGATATTTGAGCCAAGCCGAAGGGGCGCGCGCGCCTTGGTTTCGGCTTGGTCAAAATATCCTCCGCGAAGCGTCCCTCAGCTCGCCTCGGCGCTGCGCTGGGGGTCGATGAGCCGCGTGATGACGCCTTCGCGGGTCACGACGCGGCCATCGGTGAGCGGGACGGCGGGCTCGTGGCGCAGCCGCTCCATCACGTCGCGCACGGGGGCGTCGGCGGGCATCGGTTCACCCGTGGCATCGCCGGTCGGCGTGCCGACGGGATCGGCGATATCCTCGGCGGTCAGCACGCCGAGCGGGTTCATATGGGCCACGAAATCGGCCACATAGCCGTTCGCCGGTTTGGCGATGATGTCGCGTGCCGTGCCGCATTGCACGATCCGCCCGCCTTCCATCAGCGCGATCCGGTTGCCGATCTTGAACGCCTCGTCGAGGTCGTGGCTGACGAAGATGATCGTACGCTTGAGCTTGGTCTGCAGCTCCAGCAACTCGTCCTGCAGCTTGGTGCGGATCAGCGGGTCGAGCGCCGAGAAGGGCTCGTCCATCAGCAGGATCGGCGCGTCGGTGGCGAACGCCCGGGCGAGGCCCACGCGCTGCTGCATGCCGCCCGAAAGCTCTGCCACCTGACGGTCGGCCCAATCCGACAGACCCACCAGTTCGAGCTGGGTGTCGACCTTCTTGCGGCGTTCCGCCTTGCTCATGCCGGCGAGTTCGAGGCCGAGGCCTACATTCTCGCGCACGGTACGCCAGGGCAGCAGGCCAAATTGCTGGAAGACCATCGCGATCTTGTTGAGGCGCATTTTGCGTAAAGTCGCGGGATCGGCGTGGGTGACATCGACAAGACGCTCGCCGTCATGCACCTCGACCTGACCGCGCACGACCGGGTTGAGCCCGTTCACCGCGCGCAACAGCGTCGATTTGCCGGAGCCCGAGAGGCCCATCAGCACGAGAATCTCGCCTTCGGGCACCTCGACCGAGCAGTCATGCACGCCAAGCACCTGATCGGTGCGCTCCTGGATCTCGGGGCGCGAGAGCCCTTCGTCCATCAAGGGCAGGGCCTCTTGCGGGCGATCGCCGAAGACGATGGAGACATTGTCGAATTTGACGGCGGTTTTGGCTTTGGTCTGGGTCATTTCGAACCTCCGCGGCGCAGCATGCGGTCAAGGATGATGGCGACGACGACGATCACGAAGCCGGATTCGAAGCCGAGTGCCGTGTTCACGGTGTTCAGTGCGCGCACGACCGGCACGCCAAGCCCGTCAGCGCCGACGAGCGCGGCCACCACGACCATCGACAGTGAGAGCATGATCGTCTGGTTCAGACCCGCCATGATCTGCGGCGTGGCGTAGGGCAGCTCGACTTTCCACAGAAGCTGGCTCTTGGTTGCGCCGAAGGATTGGGCGGCCTCGGTCAGCGTGTCCGGCGTTGAGGAAACGCCCAAATGGGTCAGGCGGATCGGGGCGGGCAGCACGAAGATCACGGTCGCGATCAGGCCGGGCACCATGCCGATGCCGAAAAAGACGATGGCCGGGATCAGGTAGACGAAGGCCGGCAGCGTCTGCATCAGGTCCAAGACCGGTTGCAGCACTGAATACAGCCGTGGGCGATGGGCGGCGGCGATGCCGATCGGCACCCCGATCCCCATGCAGACCACGCAGGCGGCGATCACGAGGGTGAGGCTCTCGGTCGTCTCTTCCCAGTAGTCCTGATTGAGGATGAACAGGAAGCCCACGATCACCAGCAGGGAAATCTTCCAGCTGCGCTGCAGCAGGTAGGCGATCACCGCGAAGGCGAGGATCACGAGAAGGGGAGGGGGGCCTTGCAGCACCCAGAGCGTTGCGTCGATCAGCGCTTTCAGCGCGACGGAGAGGGCGTCGAAGAGCGGCGCTGCATGGTCCTGCAGCCAGTCGATCACGATCTTGGCCGTCTTGCCCACGGGGATTTTGGTTTCGGTCAACCAGTTCATAACTGTCCTTGCGAGTTGTTATTTCTGGCGCGTTTCGATGCGGTCGAAGGCGACTTGCGATTGCGCCTTGCCGGTTTCGGGGTCGAGCTTGGTCACGCGCAGGACCAGCCCGGCCTTGGGGGAAAATTCCTTGAGGAAGGCGGTGCGCAGCTTGCCCATCGCGATCCGTTCGACGACCTGCCAGACATCGTAGCGGCACGCGCCGATCAGCACCGAGCCGGGGCCGCGATAGGCGTAGGAGATGGTGCCGCGATCCTTGGTCTCGCCGTCGACTTTCAGCGTCACCGGAGTGCGCCAGTTGCCCAGCTGCGGCAGTCGATCGAGCCGCGCGGGGTCCTCGTCATAAATGAGCGCGAAACTGCGCCCGTCCATTTCTTGCAGGCTCACCGCCAGCGGATGGTCGTAGCGCTCGCGCTTGGGCGGGCGGCCGAGCTCGGGATCGTCGACCCGGTAGGAGGTCAGCGTGCCGTTTTCGTAGCGATAGGCCTGCGCCATTTTCGGGGCGTTGCGGGTGAGCGTGACGCCCGCCGCGTGCAGGGCCTCGGCTTCCGGGCAATCGGCGGCGCGCGCCGGGGTCACGGGCGCGCTCAACATCCCCGCGAAGAGAAGGGCCGCGCCGGTGAGGGCGCGGACCGAGGGGAAGCGGGGGCGGAGGGCCATGCCCTGCCGCCCGCGCGAATATTGCGCCCGAAGGCTCACGAGTTCAGCGCTTTCTCGACCGCTGCCTGCGCGTCGCCGCCGTCCTTCGTGGTCACACCGTCGAGCCAGGGCTTCCAGCTGTCCGGGTTGGCCTTGAGCCATTCCTTCGCGGCCGCCTTGGGATCCTCGCCATCGTCGAGGATCTTGCCCATGATCTCGTTTTCCATCGCGAGGGTGAACTTCAGGTTGGAGACGAACTTGCCCGGGTTCGGGCACTCGTCGACATAGCCCGCGCGGACGTTGGTCATGACCGTCGCACCGCCGTAATCGGGGCCGAAGAAGTCATCGCCGCCCGACAGGTAGGTGATGTCGAAGTTGGAGTTCATCGGGTGGGGTTCCCACGCGAGGAAGATGATCGGCTTGTCGGCTTTGTCGGCACGCGCGACCTGCGCGAGCATGCCCTGCTCGGAGCTTTCCTTCAGGTCGAAGTTCTTCAGGCCGAACGCGTCCTTGTCGATCATGTCGAGGATCAGCGCGTTGCCGTCATTGCCCGGCTCGATGCCGTAGATCTGGTTGTCCAGCTCGTCGGCGTGCTTGGCGATGTCGGAGAAGTCCTTGATGCCGAGCTTGGCGCCAGCGGGGTTGGTCGCCAGCGTGTATTTCGCGCCGGTCAGGTTGGTGCCGAGCGTCTCGACGGTGCCGTCCTTGGTGTAGGGATCGACGTTGGCGGCCATCGAGGGCATCCAGTTGCCCAGGAACACGTCGACGTCGCCTTTCGACAGCGCCTCGTAGGTCACCGGAACCGAGAGAACCTTGGTGTCGGTCTCGTAGCCGAGCGCTTCGAGGATGGTGGTCGCGACCGCGGTGGTCGAGGTGATGTCGGTCCAGCCAACATCGGAGAAGGTCACTTTCGAGCAATCGGCGGCCTGAGCGGGCGCGGTGCCTGCCAGTCCGAACGAGAGCGCGGCCCCCAGTGCGAGGAGCGTGGAACGAAGTTTCATGCTTTTTCTCCCTGTGCAGCGTTAAGAAAAACCGCGGGATGCGGTTGTTGATTGACGAGTCAATAAACATGTTCTAGCTCGACATGCAAGCAAGCCACCCGGAAGGAGGCCGATCACATGCCGAAGCTTGGAGCAGAGCCTATACGGCGCGCAGCCTTGGTCAAAGCGACTATTGAGACAGTGGGCGAGGCGGGGTCGCTCGACGTGACGGTCGCGCAGATCGCCCGGCGCGCGGGCATGTCCTCGGCGCTGGCCCACCATTATTTCGGGTCGAAAGACCGGATTTTCCTCGCCGCGATGCGCTCGATCCTTTCGATTTACGGGGCCGAAGTGCGCGGTGCGATGGCGATGGCGCATTCCCCGCACGAGCGTGTTCGCGCAGTTGTGATGGGCTCTTTCGCGGCGGGCTCGTTCCGTCACGAGGCGATCGCCGCGTGGCTGAACTTCTACGTTCTCGCGCAGTCGAGCGCCGAAGCGAGGCGCCTGCTGCATATCTATCAGCGCCGTCTGCGCTCCAACCTCATGCACGGGCTGCGGCCGCTGGTCGGCGACCGCGCGGGCTCCGTGGCCGAGGGTTTGGGCGCGATGATCGACGGCGTCTACATCCGCGCGGCGCTTGTCGCGGGCGAGCCCGACCGCGAGGCCGCCTGCGAACTGGTGCTGGCGCATCTGGAAAAGGAATTGGAGGTCCACCAATGAGGGCACAGCCGAAAGCAAGCCATTTCGTCAATGGCGACTGGATGGAAGATACGGACGGCGACGAGCTGATCGTCACCTATCCCGGCACCGGCGAGGTGATCGCCAAGCTGCATGCGGCGACCCCTGCGGTGATCGACGCCGCGATTTCGGGGGCGGTTGAGGCGCAGAAGGACTGGGCCGCGCTGCGCCCGGTCGAGCGGGGCCGTATCCTGACCCGTGCCGTCGCGATCATCCGCGAGCGCGGTGAGGAACTGGCGCTGCTGGAAACGCTCGACACCGGCAAGCCCATTCAGGAAACCCGCGAGGCCGACTGGCCTTCGGGCGCCGAGGCGCTGGAATATTTCGCGGGTCTCGCGCCCACGCTGACCGGAGAGACGATGCCGCTGGGCGGCGATTTCGCCTATACGATCCGCGAGCCGCTGGGCGTCTGCGCAGGGATCGGCGCGTGGAACTATCCCAGCCAGATCGCCTGCTGGAAATCCGCGCCTGCGCTGTCGACCGGCAACGCGATGGTGTTCAAACCTTCCGAGATGACGCCGCTGGGCGCGCTGAAGCTCGCCGAGATCTTCATCGAAGCCGGGATGCCCGCGGGTATCTTCAACGTGGTGCAGGGCTTCGGCCCGGTAGGGGCGGCGCTCTCGACCGATCCGCGTATCGCGAAAGTCTCGCTGACCGGGTCGGTCCCGACGGGTCAGAAGGTCTATCAGGCGGCATCGGCGGGCATGAAGCACGTCACGATGGAGCTTGGCGGCAAATCCCCGATGATCGTTTTTGATGATGCCGATATCGAAAGCGCAATCGGCGCGGCGATGCTGGGGAATTTCTATTCCTCGGGTCAGATCTGCTCGAACGGGACGCGAGTCTTCGTGCAGAAGGGCATCAAGGAGAAATTCCTCGCCCGTCTGAAAGAGCGCGCGGAAACCATTGTCGCGGGCGATCCGCTGGACGAGGCGACGCAATTCGGTCCGCTGATCTCGAAGGCGCAGTTCGACAAGGTGATGTCCTATGTCGAGAGCGCGAAATCCGAAGGCGCGCGACTGGTCTGCGGCGGCTCGGCAGGCAATGAGGGCCCGCTTTTCGTGCAGCCCACCGTTTTCGCCGATGTCACCGACGATATGACCATCGCGCGGGAAGAAATCTTCGGCCCGGTCATGTCCGTGCTGGATTTCGAGACCGAGGAAGAGGCGATCGCGCGGGCCAATGACACGCAGTTCGGCCTCGCCGCGGGTGTGTTCACCGGCGATCTGGCGCGCGGCCACCGCGTCGTGAGCCAGCTGCAGGCGGGTACGACCTGGATCAACGCCTACAACCTGACGCCGGTGGAAATGCCCTTCGGCGCGGTGAAGCAATCGGGCTTCGGGCGCGAGAATTCGCGCGCGGCGGTGGAGCACTATACGCAGCTCAAATCCGTCTATGTCGGCATGGGGCCGGTCGAGAGCCCGTACTGAATTTGAATTTGGGGAGGTTGGGGGCGCTGCCCGTCGCCGGTTGGTCCTCGGACCGATGGCGCACGAACCGGCGCCCCCCGGGATTTTCCGCCAAGGGGAAGATATGAGTGTTTCGGCAGAATATGTGATCGTAGGCGCAGGCTCGGGTGGCTCGGCGCTGGCTTACCGGCTCGTGGAAGCGGGCCGCGACGTGGTCGTGATCGAGCATGGCGGCTCGGATGCCGGGCCGTTCATCCAGATGCCCGGCGCGTTGAGCTATCCGATGAATATGGGGCTCTACGACTGGGGCTTTCAGTCGGAACCCGAAGAGCATCTGGGCGGACGCCGTCTGGCGACCCCGCGCGGCAAGGTGCTGGGCGGCTCGTCGAGCATTAACGGCATGGTCTATGTCCGGGGCCACGCGCGCGATTTCGACCATTGGGAAGAAAGCGGCGCGCGCGGCTGGGGCTACGCCGATGTGCTGCCCTATTACAAGCGGATGGAGCATTGGCACGGCGGCGAAGAAACCGAATGGCGTGGCCGCTCAGGGCCGCTGCATGTGACCCGCGGGCCGCGCTCCAACCCCCTGTTCGACGCCTTCGTCGCTGCGGGCGCGGCGGCGGGCTATCCGGTGACCGAGGATTACAACGGCCGGCAGCAGGAAGGCTTCGGGCCGATGGAGGCCACGATCTACAAGGGGCGTCGCTGGTCGGCGGCCAATGCCTATCTGCGCCCGGCGCTCAAGACCGGCAAGTTGCGGATCGTGCGCGGTCTGGCGCGGCGCGTCGTCTTCGAAGGCAAGAAGGCCGTCGGCGTCGAGATCAAGCGCAAGGGGCAGATCGAGGTGGTCCGCGCGACGTCCGAGGTCGTGCTGGCGGCAAGTTCGATCAATACGCCGAAGCTTCTGATGCTCTCGGGTGTCGGCCCGGCAGAGCATCTGCGCGAGCATGGCATCGAGGTGCTGGCGGATCGTCCCGGGGTGGGCGGCAACCTGCAGGATCACCTTGAGATCTATATGCAATTCGCCGCGAAACAGCCGGTCACGCTGTTCAAGTACTGGAACCTCTACGGCAAGGCCCGTGTGGGCGCGCAATGGCTTTTCACCAAAAGCGGGCTCGGCGCGTCGAACCAGTTCGAAAGCTGCGCCTTCATCCGGTCGGAGGCCGGGATCGACTACCCGGACATCCAGTATCACTTCCTGCCGATCGCGGTGCGCTATGACGGCAAGGCCGCCGCCGAGGGGCATGGCTTCCAGGCGCATGTCGGGCCGATGCGTTCGAAGTCGCGTGGCCATATCCGGCTGCGCTCGGGCGATCCCGAGGCCAAGCCCGAGATCAAGTTCAACTACATGAGCCATCCCGACGACTGGGCCGAATTCCGCAAATGCGTGCGGCTGACCCGGGAAATTTTTGCGCAAGCGCCGATGGCCGCCCATGTGAAGCACGAGATCCAGCCGGGGGCCGACGTGGAGACGGATGAGCAGATCGACGCCTTCATCCGCGAACATGCCGAGAGCGCCTATCACCCCTGTGGCACTGCGAAGATGGGGGCGGCGGACGATCCTAGCGCCGTCGTCGATCCGGAAGGCCGCGTGATCGGGGTCGAGGGGCTGCGGGTCGCCGACAGCTCTGTCTTCCCGCGCATTACCAACGGCAACCTGAACGCGCCCTCGATCATGGTGGGCGAGAAGATGGCCGATCACCTGCTGGGCCGGGCACCGCTCGCACGCGAGAACCTCGAGCCGTGGGTGGCGCCGAACTGGCAGGTGGCGCAGCGCTGAGTTAGCGGCCTTCGCGGCGCGGGAGGCTGAGGGCATAGCGCCCCGGCCCCTGCGCCGCGAGGATCAAGAGCCCGCCCGCGATCGCCCAGTTCTTCACGAAGATCGTCACCTGCCACGGGTCGGCGCGCAGCTGCCAGTGAAACCAGCTGGTGAAGATGCAATAGGCGGCGAGGATGAGTGCCCAGGCCCGCACCTTCGGGCCGAAGATCAGGCCAAGCGCCGCGATCAGGTTGAACAGCGCGACGGGCCAGACCAGCCAGCCGGGCAGGCCAAGCCAGCCGATCATTTCCTGCACCATCCGCGGGTCGCTGACTTTCTGCGCCGCGCCGCCGAGGAACAGCAGCGCGATCAGGATGCGGCCGATCAGGTTGAGCGCGTCGGACATGCGGGGCTCCCAAGTTTCGGTTTACCTTTCAGCTACGAAATCTGTTGCGTGCGAGATCAGTCCCACCGATATCTAGGGAATGTTAAGGCTTTGTTCACTTCTGGTTCTCATCGCCTCGCCCGTTTTCGCGGCGACGGTCACGGGCATTCCACGCGTCGTCGATGGCGATACGCTGGTGGTTGCGAATACGCGGGTGCGGCTGTTCGGCATCGACGCGCCGGAGGCGAAGCAAAGCTGCAAGACGACGCAAGGCGTGCGCTGGGCTTGTGGACAGGCCGCGACGGCGGAACTGCAGCGGCTCGCGGGGCGGGGAGTGCGGTGCTCGGGTCACGAGCAGGATCGCTACGGGCGGCTGATCGCTATTTGCCGCGCCGGCGGGCGCGATCTCAACGCCGAGATGGTGGCCCGCGGCGCAGCCTTCGCGTACCGAAGATACGCGCTCGATTATGTCGGGCAGGAGGAGCGCGCGCGCCGCGCGGGTCTCGGCATATGGCAGGGCGAAGCAAGGCGCCCAGCAGCGGTCCGCGCCGCGACCAAGGTACAAGCCCCGCCGGGTAATTGCGCGATCAAGGGCAATATTTCCAAGCGCGGGCGGCTCTATCATCTGCCGGGCACGGGCTCTTATGCCGCGACGCGGATCAATACCGCCAAGGGCGAGCGATGGTTTTGCACCGAGGCCGCGGCAAAAGCGGCCGGATGGCGTCGCGCAGGCGGCTGACTTGATGCGCATCAAGGTGGCGCGAGTCGCGGTGCCCTAATGTCGGTCCGACAGCAAGGAAAGGGAGCGACATGGCCAATACGCCGCACACGCTGCAAGACGAATTCCCGACGAAACTCGATCGGATCCACGAGTTGAAAATCTCCAACGCGCATTTTGCAAAGCTGTTGGACGATTACGACACGCTGAACGATCGCGTGCACCGGGCCGAGACGAATGTGGAGCCGATGGACAGCCTCGCCGAGACCGACCTGCGCAAGCAACGCGCCGCGGTGAAGGATGAGATCGCGCGGATGCTGGGTACCGCCGACGCCTGAGTTGTATGGTAACGAGTGATTTTGGTGGGACGCCTCGGGGCTTCGGCCCCGGGGCGTTTTTCTATGCGATGTCGTAGGGCAGAAGGCCGCGATGGTCGGGGTCGACATGCAGGCGGCGTTCCAGCGGCGGAACCGAGCGCTGGTGGCAATCCTTACGCTCGCAGATTCGACAAGAGATCCCGATCGGCTGGTAGGCCTTGGGATTGCCAAGCTCCATATCGTCGGCATAGACGAGCCCCTTCGCGTGGCTCACCTCGCAGCCCAGACAGATCGCGTAGCGGCGGACTGGCGCGGTGAAGCTGCCGCCCGATTTCGAGACGTCGCGCGCGAGGCAGAGATAGCGAACGCCATCGGGGGTCTCTGCGAGTTGGCGCAGGAATTTAGTTGGAGTTTCAAAGGCTTGGTGGACATTCCAGAGCGGGCAGGCGCCACCGAATCGGGCGAATTGTAGTCGCGTGGCAGAGTGGCGCTTGGTGATGGTGCCGGCTTGATCGACGCGGACGAAGAAGAAGGGAATACCCTTCGCGCCGGGGCGCTGTAGGGTCGAGAGACGGTGGGCGACCTGCTCGATCGAGGCGGTGAAGATGTCGCAGAGTCGCTCCAGATCGTGGCGGGTGTCCTGCGCCGCTTCGAGGAAGGGGCGGTAGGGCAGCAGCGCCGCGCCCGCGAAGTAGTTGGCGAGCCCGATCTTGGCGATCGCCCGGGCCGTGTCGGATTGGAAGCGCGCGAGGTCGAGCGTCGCATCCAGCAAGTCGTTCTGGGTCAGCAACGCCACTTGGTGCAGCAATTGGAAGGCCTGCGTCGGGCGGCCCGCATGGGCGTTGATCAGAAGCCGGTTGCCGTCGCGCTCGCGCAGTTGCGAAATGTCGGAGAACTGCACGTCGAGACCGCGTTTCGCGAGGGTATCGATCGCATGAGGAATGGGCTCCAACCGCTTGCCATCACGACAGGAAAATCGTTCGGCGGCACGATCGACGGCGTCGATGTAATTGTCGCAATAGTGAAAGAAGTCGCGGACCTCTTCCCAGGGGGAGACCACCGTCTGTGCGCCCTCGCGGCCCAGGGCTTCGTCGAGCGAGGCGAGGCGTTCATGGGTCTGGCGGTAGGCGCGGTGCAGTTCGAGGAAGGACCGGGCGAGTGCAGGGGCGTTGGAGGCCGCGAGCCGCAGATCGGCCAAGGGCGGCGCGCCATCGGAGAAGATCGGGTCGGCCAGTGCCTCGCGCATGTCCGAGACCAGCCGCTCCGCATCGCCCGCCGAGAGCTCGGTCACGTCGAGGCCGAATTCGCTCGCCAGCGCCAGCACGACCTGCGCCGAGACCGGGCGGTGGTTGTTCTCCATCTGGTTGAGATAGGGCAGCGACACGCCGAGCCGCTCGGCGAAGGCTTTCTGGGTCAGGCCGAGCCGCGTGCGGGTTTCGCGCAGTTTCACGCCGGCATAGAGTTTCTGAGTCGCCATCTGCCCCTCCTTTTTGCAAAGAGATTTTTAGCTTTGCAAAAACCCTGCGTCAAATTTTGCCGGTTCTGAGCCGGCGTCATTGGATCAATCGCGGATGGTCTGCGATCGGTAGCGTGCTTCGCAGTTATGCAATTCGCTATCGCATGCTTGCCAATAATTTGCAAATTTTCTCGAATCCCCTTTGTAAGATTGTTGCCTTCGGAATAGGGTGCCGAGAAATTATGCGGAGGACCCTCATGAGAGACATCCTGAAGGAGCTGGAGCATCGGCGCGACGAAGCCCGCCTTGGTGGCGGCGAGAAACGCATCGAGGCGCAGCACAAGAAGGGCAAGCTGACCGCGCGCGAGCGGATCGAATTGCTGCTCGACGAGGGCTCTTTCGAAGAGTTCGACATGTTCAAGACCCATCGCTGCACCGATTTCGGGATGGAAGAGAGCAAGCCCTATGGCGACGGCGTCGTCACCGGCTGGGGTACCGTGAACGGGCGCATGGTCTATGTGTTCAGCCAGGATTTCACCGTCTTCGGTGGCTCGCTGTCGGAAACCCACGCCGAGAAGATCTGCAAGATCATGGATATGGCGGTCCAGAACGGCGCGCCGGTGATCGGCATCAACGATTCGGGCGGGGCGCGGATTCAGGAAGGCGTGGCGTCGCTTGCAGGCTATGCGGACGTGTTCCAGCGCAACATCATGGCCTCGGGCGTCGTGCCGCAGATCAGCCTCATCATGGGGCCCTGCGCCGGCGGTGCGGTCTATTCGCCCGCGATGACGGACTTCATCTTCATGGTGAAGGATACGTCTTACATGTTCGTCACCGGCCCCGACGTGGTGAAGACGGTTACGAACGAGCAGGTGACGGCCGAGGAGCTTGGCGGGGCCGCGACCCACACCAAGAAAAGCTCGGTCGCCGATGGCGCCTACGAGAACGACGTCGAGGCGCTGTTCGAGACCCGACGCCTGATCGACTTCCTGCCGCTCTCGAACCGCGAGAAGGCGCCCGTGCGGCCCTTCTTCGACGAGGTGGACCGGATCGAGGCGTCGCTCGACACGCTGGTGCCCTCGAACGCGAACACCCCCTATGATATGAAGGAATTGATCCTGAAGATCGCGGATGAGGGCGATTTCTTCGAGATCCAGAAGGACTTCGCGGGCAACATCATCACTGGCTTCATCCGTCTGGAAGGTCAGACGGTCGGCGTGGTCGCGAACCAGCCGATGGTGCTGGCGGGCTGTCTGGATATCGATTCCAGCCGCAAGGCCGCGCGCTTCGTGCGCTTCTGCGACGCGTTCGAAATCCCGATCCTGACGCTGGTCGACGTGCCGGGCTTCCTGCCGGGCACCAGCCAGGAATATAACGGCGTCATCAAGCACGGTGCGAAGCTGCTGTTCGCCTATGGCGAGGCGACCGTGCCGAAGGTCACCGTCATCACCCGCAAAGCCTATGGTGGCGCCTATGACGTCATGTCCTCCAAGCACCTGCGCGGCGATTTCAACTACGCCTGGCCGACTGCGGAAATCGCGGTGATGGGCGCGAAGGGTGCGGTCGAAATCCTCTATCGCTCGGAACTGGGTGACCAGGAGAAGATCGCCAAGCGCACCGCCGATTACGAGGACCGTTTCGCGAACCCGTTCGTGGCGGCCGAGAAGGGTTTCATCGACGAGGTGATCCAGCCGCGTTCGACGCGTCGCCGGGTGGCCCGCGCCTTCGCGGCGCTGCGCTCGAAGAAGCTGTCCAACCCGTGGAAGAAGCACGATAACATCCCGCTCTGAGGAGGCGCATGACGGGCAGGTCGAGGATCGCGACGCTCTTGCCCGGCGCTCTCGCCGGGCTGGCGCTGGCGTCTCCGGCGCCCGCCCAGGAGCTCCGGGAGGTGACGCCAGTGCCCGATTACGGTGCGGTCATGCATCCGGGCAACCTGGGGGAGGATCTGGGGCCCGGCGACGGGCCGGAGGGGACGAAGGGCGATGCGATCCCGGTACCGTCCGGGCAGAAGGTCTGGTGGGTCGACGTAATCCACAACGAGGCCGGACCGGACGGGCTGACCTATCGTTTCCGCTTCCTCGCGCCGCAGATCGGAGGGCCGAGCCCGATCTCCTCCGATATCGCGCTGAAGGATATCGAGGCGCTGTGCAACGGGTGGGTGGTGCCGCGCCTGCCGCAGCCCGGTCCGGAGCCCGCACAGGTGATGGTGAGCCTGTCGGACCAGATCGTGCCGTTCGGCGAAGCCGCCCCAGAGGTGGTGCAATATTTCGACAGCTTTTCCGTCGAGCATGGAAAATGCGTTTGGGAGTTTTTCTGATGGCCGTGGCCAGACCCGCAGATCACAGCTTGGAAGGCAGGATGCCGGAGCGCGCGTTTGTGCGGACGATCACGGCAAGATCGCGCTTTCGTGAGCGGGATTTGCGGGCTAACCTGCCCTTGGGGAAAGCGATTTCGGTCCCCGCGTTGAAACGGGTCGTGCCGAACCTCGCCCAGATCGGGGCGCGCGCCCCCCTGGACAGGAGAACGACATGTCGAAAGCTCTCATCGCGCTTGGCCTCGTGGCCTTCGTCGCAGCCTGCGCGCCCAAGCCCGAGCCGATGCCGGTGGCCGTCACCACCGAGCCGACCTATACCGGCAAGTACAAGTGATCTGCGTGCGGGGCAGGGCGGCAGCCACCGCCTTGCCCCCACGATCCCTGCCGAGAGGGCGGCGTTTTGCAATACGCCATACGGTTACCTAGCGGAAATTTCCCTTCGGGAGTACGCTCTTAGCCATTCGATAACAGAATGGGGGAGAGTGAAATGGTCCGAATTTCTCTGGGCGCCGTCGCCTGTGCGGCTCTGCTTGTGGGCTGTGCGCCCAAGCCGGAGCCTGCGCCTGTCACCGTGGAACCGGTCTATACCGGCAAATATGGCGGTCCCGTCGCAAGCGGCAGCAGTTGCCGACCGACCGGACGGCTCGTCGACTCGCAATACCCGGCTTCCGTGCCCGACTGTCCGCTGCAATGCGGACCGTTCGAGACGGCGGTGGCAGCGACAACGCAGCGACCGGCGCAATGCGTCCCCGAGCAGCGCGGTGGCTCGAGCGAGCGCCAGCCGACGCCTAGCAGGGACCCGACCGGCGGGAACCAGACCCCAACGGGTCAATAATGAAGGCGTAACGCAGAAACTCAGCGCGCGCCGTCCCAGCAACTTCAAAGCGGAGGGCGCGTCATGCTGAAGCATCGCGGTTTCCCGTCGCGGCTACCCTCGACGGATTATCAATTCACCATTCGCCGGGCCAACAAGAAGGGCGCGACGAAGATCATTCGGCGTGAACGCTACGCCGATCGCGGTCATGCCGATCGCAAGGCCGATGCGGGCTTCATGGCCGCGCTCTGGGCGCATTTCGGCGAGGAGCCGTTCGAGCGCGGCAATCTCGATGCGGGCCGGTTGAGCTGGCTCTTCGGGCGCGAAGTCGTGCCTGCCGAGGACCCGTTCGACCCCGAAAGCTACGAGGCGCTTCTCAAGATCGACGTGAAACGCGCGGAAGCCTCCTTCCCGGAGGTCTTCGCCGATCCCGACGCCTTCACCTTCGACGATGACGAGGATGAGGATTGGGCATGATTTCGCTGATGTCCTGCGCGAAATGGCGGCATGCCGCCGAATCTCGGAATTGCAGGGATTTCGCCTTTGCAATCCGCGATATGCGCAGTCACATTGAGGGGGCAAGCCGTACTGTCCCCAACACCCGCGGCTTGTGTAATATCCCTACCCCTTCCCTATTCCTGCGGCCTGATCTTATGGTCGGGCCGCAGTTTTTTTCTTCGGAAGGTCAAGGGGCTGCCTGCAGAGATGTGAAGGGCAGTGGCGATAGCTCGCCGATGGGGTCGGACCTCGCGTTTTCGCCGTTGGCTTTTCACGGGGCCGCGATAAACTCGCGTCCAATCATAACCGCTATTGGAGGCAGTTTCCCATGCGCAAAACCCCGATCCTTCTTCTCCTTGCCGGTCTCGCCCTCGCAGGCTGCATGCAAACCGACGGTCAGCGCGCCCTCGCCGGTGCGGCCGGCGGCGCAATCATCGCAGACGCGACCGACAACAACGCGCTCACCGGTGCGGCTCTCGGCGCGCTCGCGGGCACCTATTGCGACGACGCCGGCGTCTGCCAGCGCTCCTACTAAGCACATCCGCGCGGCTCTGACCGCGCCCGATCGCTATCCGACCGCCATCGGGGCTGCTCGCCCCGGTGGCGGTTTTTCTTTTGTCTCACATCATGAACACGACACGCGGGGCGGGGGGATGCCCCTCCCGCACCGGAAGGGAAGGGCCTGACATGTTCAAGAAAATCCTGATCGCCAACCGCGGCGAGATCGCCTGCCGCGTCATCAAGTCGGCGCAGAAGATGGGGATCAAGACGGTCGCCGTCTATTCCGATGCCGATGCGCAGGCGCTGCATGTCCAGATGGCCGACGAGGCGGTGCATATCGGTCCGCCGCCCGCGAACCAATCCTATATCGTGATCGACAAGATCATGGATGCGATCCGCCAGACCGGCGCCGAAGCGGTTCACCCGGGCTACGGCTTCCTGTCGGAGAACAAGAAATTCGCCGAGGCGCTGGAAAAAGAGGGCGTCGCCTTCATCGGCCCGCCCTCGGGCGCGATCGAGGCGATGGGCGACAAGATCACCTCGAAGAAGCTCGCGAAAGAGGCCGGCGTGTCGACCGTGCCCGGTTACATGGGGCTGATCGCGGATGCCGATGAAGCGGTGAAGATCTCCGACGAGATCGGCTATCCGGTGATGATCAAGGCCTCCGCTGGCGGCGGCGGTAAAGGCATGCGCATCGCGTGGAACGCCGAAGAAGCCCGCGAGGGCTTCCAGTCGTCGAAGAACGAGGCCGCGAACAGCTTCGGCGACGACCGCATCTTCATCGAGAAATTCGTCACCCAGCCGCGCCACATCGAGATTCAGGTGCTCGCCGACAAGCACGGCAACTGCGTTTATCTGAACGAGCGTGAATGCTCGATCCAGCGCCGCAACCAGAAAGTCATCGAAGAGGCGCCGTCGCCTTTCCTCGACCCCGAGACCCGCAAGGCGATGGGCGAGCAGGCCGTCGCCCTGTCGAAAGCGGTGGATTACTGCAGCGCGGGCACGGTGGAATTCATCGTCGATGGCGAGAAGAACTTCTACTTCCTCGAGATGAACACCCGTCTTCAGGTGGAACACCCGGTCACCGAACTGATCACCGGCATCGACCTCGTCGAGCAGATGATCCGCGTGGCCGACGGTGAGAAGCTTCCGATGAAGCAGGAAGATATCGGCATCAACGGCTGGGCGATCGAGAGCCGCCTCTATGCCGAAGATCCTTACCGCAACTTCCTGCCCTCGATCGGGCGTCTGACCCGCTACCGTCCGCCGGTGGAAGGCAAGACCGCGTCGGGCGGCATCGTGCGCAACGATACCGGCGTCTTCGAAGGCGGCGAGATTTCGATGTTCTACGACCCGATGATTGCCAAGCTCTGCACCTGGGGCGAGACCCGCGACGCGGCCATCGAAGAGATGCGCCTCGCGCTCGACAAGTTCGAGGTGGAAGGCATCGGTCACAACCTTCCGTTCTGCGCCGCGGTGATGGATCACGAGCGCTTCACCTCCGGCAACATCACCACCGCCTTCATCGAAGAGGAATATCCCGAGGGGTTCGCGGGCGTCACGCTCGACGAGGGGATGCTGCGCAAGGTCGCGGCGGCCACGGCGGCGATGGAGCGCGTGGCCGAGATTCGGCGCACGAAGATCTCCGGCACGCTCGGCAACCACGAGCGCAAGGTCGGCGTGGATTGGGCGGTCTCGCTGCAGGATGAGGATTTCAAGCTGAAGGTGAATGCGGATCGCAACGGCTCCACCATCGTCTTCGAGGATGGCGAAGAGATGCGCGTCGAGAGTGACTGGACGCCGGGCGACCCGCTGGCCGAGCTGAGCGTGAACGGTGCGCCCCTGGTCCTGAAGGTCGGCAAGATCCCGATGGGCTTCCGCATCCGGGTGCGAGGCGCCGATCTGAAGGTCCATGTCCGCACGCCGCGCCAGTTCGAGCTTGCGCAGCTGATGCCGGTGAAACTGCCGCCGGATACGTCGAAATTCCTGCTCTGCCCGATGCCGGGTCTCGTCGTGAAGATCTCGGTCGAGGAAGGCGCGGAAGTGCAGGAGGGGCAGCCGCTGGCCACCGTCGAGGCGATGAAGATGGAGAACATCCTGCGCGCCGAGAAGAAGGGCACCGTGAAGAAGATCAACGCCGAGGCGGGCGCGAGCCTTGCCGTCGACGACATCATCATGGAGTTCGAATAAGTGACGCCCGCGCCGTGGCATAGGGAGGCCGGGCGACCGGCTCACCCCGCCACGGCGGGGCACGATCTATTGGCGCGCGGTGGTGTGCGGGGATGTGGTCAGAAACCGCGCTCTTCGCGGATCTCGTCGCGCCGGATCGGCATCTTGTCGATCGAGCGGATGATCTCGCGCGCATCCCACGGGGCGGGCTTGCGCAGGTTCACCGTGCCGTCCTTGGCGATGATGACGAGGGAGAACCCGCGCGGGCGCAGCTTGCGCCGCACGTCGCTCGCCGGATCGGGCGTGGTGTCGGTGATGACGACGACGTCGCGTTGGGCCAGTTCCGACCAATGCTCTTCGAGGTACCGGATCTGTTCCTTGAAGGCCGGGTCGAGGGGGCTGTCGGCGAAGACCACGATGGGCCGCTTCTGCCAGACGAGCGCATCCAGATCCGCATCTGCCCCATCGACCGGTGCGAAGGGGGGCGTGACTTCGGGCTCTGCCACGGCAAGATTGACGGTGCTGTCCTGGGCTGCGACCGCGAAGGGCGTCAGCGCAAGAAATGCAGCGAGTCCAAGGGATAATAGACGGGTCATGGGCTCCTCTCTCGTTCCAGATATATGCGCGGCGGACCTCTCGCACCATGGCGCGCGCTACGAATTTTCGCGAAATGCGGCCTTTAAGCGCGCCGCTAGGAACAGCGGTGCCGACTGGCGCCGGGGGGCGGGGCGTGCGGCGGGGTGCCGCTTGGGCCTGCTGTCGTGGGAAGCGGATATGCGAAACGCCGACGCACCGGAGGCGGGCGAGGCGCGCCGGATGCCTTTCGATAGGGTGCCGTGCGCGGATGGACACCCGCGATCTGGGACATCGACCGGGCTGCGCCACGCGCCGCCGGGACTGAATTTCGTGGAAATGACGGCCGAAGATGCGGGGAAGACACCCGCCGCGGCGACAGTGGAAGAAGGATTTGGCCATGACGGACAAGAAAGAGGACTGGCGCAAGCTCGCCGAGAAGGAACTGCGTGGCAGGCCGTTCGAGGACCTGACCTGGAACACGCTCGAAGGGATCGCGGTCAAGCCGCTTTACACCGAAGAGGACGTGGAGGGGCTCGACCATCTGGGCACCATGCCGGGCCTGTCGCCCTTCACGCGCGGGCCTCGTGCGACGATGTATGCGGGCCGTCCGTGGACGATCCGGCAATATGCGGGCTTCTCGACCGCCGAGGAGTCGAACGCCTTCTATCGCAAGGCGCTCGCTGCCGGGCAGCAAGGCGTGTCGGTGGCCTTCGACCTGGCGACCCACCGTGGCTATGACAGCGATCACCCGCGCGTCGAGGGCGATGTCGGCAAGGCGGGTGTCGCGATCGACAGCGTCGAGGACATGAAGATCCTGTTCGACGGCATCCCGCTCGATCAGATTTCGGTCTCGATGACGATGAACGGCGCGGTGATCCCGATCCTCGCCAACTTCATCGTCACCGGCGAAGAGCAGGGCCATGACCGCAGCGTTCTGTCGGGCACGATCCAGAACGACATCCTCAAGGAGTTCATGGTCCGCAACACCTACATCTATCCGCCCGAGCCCTCGATGCGGATCATCGCGGATATCATCGAATACACCTCGAACGAGATGCCGCGGTTCAACTCGATCTCGATCTCGGGCTACCACATGCAGGAGGCCGGCGCGAACCTCGTGCAGGAGCTGGCCTACACGCTGGCCGACGGGCGCGAATACGTGCGCACGGCGATCAAGGCGGGGATGGATGTCGACAAGTTCGCAGGCCGTCTGAGCTTCTTCTTCGCGATCGGGATGAACTTCTTCATGGAGGCCGCCAAGCTGCGCGCGGCGCGCCTGCTGTGGAGCCGGATCATGGAAGAGTTCGAGCCGAAGAAGCCGCAAAGCTCGATGCTGCGCACGCACTGCCAGACTTCGGGCGTCTCGCTGGCCGAGCAGGATCCCTATAACAACGTGATCCGCACGGCGTACGAGGCGATGTCGGCAGCGCTGGGCGGCACGCAGTCGCTGCACACCAACGCGCTCGACGAGGCGATTGCGCTGCCCACCGAGTTCTCGGCCCGGATCGCGCGCAACACGCAGCTGATCCTGCAGGAAGAAACGGGGATCACCAATGTGGTCGATCCGCTGGCGGGCTCCTACTACGTCGAGAGCCTCACGGCGGAACTGGCCGAGAAGGCTTGGGAGCTGATCGAGGAAGTCGAGGAGATGGGCGGCATGACGAAGGCCGTGGCCTCGGGCATGCCCAAGCTGCGCATCGAGGAAACGGCCGCCCGGCGTCAGGCGCTGATCGACCGGGGCGAGGATGTCGTGGTCGGTGTGAACAAGTATCGCCGCGAGACCGAGGATGAGCTGGATATCCTCGACATCGACAACGCGAAAGTGCGCGACAACCAGATCGCGCGGCTCGAGAAGATGCGCGCAAGCCGCGACGAGGCAGCCTGCGAGGCGGCGCTGGCCGAGCTGACGCGCCGCGCCTCTGAAGGTGGCAACCTGCTCGAAGCGGCGGTGGAAGCTGCACGCGCCCGGGCCTCTGTGGGAGAGATTTCAATGGCGATGGAAAAGGTGTTCGGACGTCACCGCGCCGAGGTGAAGACGCTCGCAGGTGTCTATGGCGCGGCCTATGACGGCGACGAGGGCTTCGCGCAGATCCAGAAGGACGTTGAGGCCTTCGCCGAGGAAGAGGGCCGCCGCCCGCGGATGCTGGTGGTGAAGATGGGTCAGGACGGCCACGACCGCGGCGCCAAGGTGATCGCGACGGCCTTTGCCGATATCGGCTTCGACGTCGATGTGGGCCCACTGTTCCAGACGCCGGAAGAAGCCGCGCAGGATGCGATCGACAACGATGTCCACGTGGTCGGGATTTCGTCGCAGGCGGCGGGTCACAAGACCCTCGCGCCGAAGCTGATCGCGGCGCTGAAAGAGAAGGGCGCCGAGGATATCATCGTGATCTGCGGCGGCGTGATCCCGCAGCAGGATTACGACTTTCTCAAGAAGGCGGGCGTGAAGGCGATCTTCGGGCCGGGCACCAATATCCCGTTGGCCGCGCGCGAAATTCTCGACATCGTGCGGCAGGCGCGGGCCTGAGGGCGAGGGGGCTCGGCCCCCGCGCTGACGCGCCCCCCGGGATATTTGGTCAAGCCCGAACTTCGACCTTGATCGGTCTTAAGCGGCGCGCGGGGGAACTCTGCGCGCCGCCGTTCATTCAAAATATTACAACGATTTAATCACAGGCCGGATTTGCGCGGGTGCATTTCCGCCGCAGCGCGGCTAAACTTGAACCATGGACAGGCCCATTTCTCTCTGGTCGCGCATCGCGCAAGCACTCTCCGCTCTCGGGCGGGGCGAGGCGTTGTCGACCGTTTTCGACAATCTGCGCCAGCCGCCGGAGCGTTCTGTCGCCTTCACCATCGCGGTGATCGCACTCGGTGCGAAGATGGCAAAGGCGGATGGGCAGGTGACGCGCGACGAGGTCGCGGCGTTCCGGCGCATCTTCCAGATCCCGCCGGAAGAGGAAGCCAATGCTGCGCGCGTCTTCAACATGGCGCGCACCGATGTGGCGGGTTTCGACGCCTATGCCCGCAAGATCGCCAACATGTTTGGTCCCGGCGCGGACGTTCTGAAAGACGTGCTCGAAGGGCTGTTCTTCATCGCGCTGGCCGATGGCGATTACCACGAGGGCGAGGATGCCTTCCTGCTGGAAGTCGCGCGGATCTTCGGGCTGGAGGAATGCTGTTTCCGTGCGATGCGTTCCGCCTTCGTGGAGGATGCCGATCCCGATCCGTGGTCGGTGCTCGAGGTCGAACCGGGCACGCCGCTGCCCGAAGTGCGCAAGGTCTGGCGCAACAAGGTGCGCGAGGCCCATCCCGACCGGGCGATTGCGCGCGGCCTGCCGGAAGAGGCGGTGCAGCTGTCGCAGGCGCGGGTGATCGCGCTCAACAAGGCCTGGGAGGAAATCCGCGCCAGCCATGCGGACGCCTGATGCGGATCGCCACTTGGAATATCGAGTGGTTCAACAGCCTTTTCGATCGCAACGGGGCGCTTCTCGACGATGATCAGTGGTCGGCGCGCTACAATGTGACGCGCAGCCAGCAGACCGGGGCGATCGCGATAGTGATGAGCGCGCTGGAGGCCGATGTGCTTCTGGTGGTCGAGGCGCCCGACGACAACCACCGCCACAAGACGGTCGATATGCTCGAAGCCTTTGCGGAGCGCTTCGGGCTGCGTCAGCGGCGCGCGCTTCTTGGCTTTTCCAACGACACGCAGCAGGAACTGGCGTTGCTCTACGACCCCGATGTCGTGACGGCGCGGCATGATCCGCAAAGCTCGGAGGCGTGGCCGCGTTTCGACGGCAGTCTCCGGATCGACCTCGATATCGATGCGCGGATGGATACGGTCACCTTTTCCAAGCCGCCCCTGGAAGTCGTTCTGGGGACGCGGTCCGGGGAGGTGATGCGGATGATCGGCGTGCATGTGAAGTCGAAAGCTCCGCATGGCGCGACGAGCCTGGAGACAGCGACCCGCATGGCGATCGAGAACCGGCGCAAGCAGCTGGCACAGTCGATCTGGATCCGGGGCCGCGTGGAGGAGCATCTGGCGGCGGGCGACAGCCTGATCGTGCTCGGCGATTTCAACGACGGTCCGGGGCTCGACGAGTACGAGAAGCTGTTCGGGCGCTCGGGCGTCGAGATCGTCGCGGGCGAGGGTGGGCCCGACGCGGTGCGCCTGCGCGACCCGCATGCGCGGCTGTCGAAAGCCCATCATACGGCCGCCGCGCCCAGTTCCGCGCGGTTCTATCTTGTGGATCAGAAGCAGTATTTCTCGGCCATGCTGGATTACGTGATGCTCTCACCCGATCTGGCGGCGCGGGCGACGGCGTGGAGAATCTGGCACCCGTTCGACGATCCGCATATCTACCGCGTGCCCGAGCTGCGCGAGGCGCTGTTGCAGGCCTCCGATCATTTTCCCGTCTCGGTCGATATCGATTGAGCGAGGGGCGTGATTTTCGTCCCGCTTACGCGTAGGATCGGAGCCATGAAACAGCCGCTCGTCATCGTTCTCTCGTTCGCCCTTCTGGCCACGCCCGTCTCCGCGCAGGATGAGGGGGGCGACGCTGGCGGCGATGTCGATCGCGGATTCTCCTTGTTGCAGGAAGGGGCGCAGACGCTGTTTCGCGGGCTGATGGGAGAGATGAAGCCGCAGCTCGACGAAATGCAGAAAGGCTTGGGGGAGGCCGCGGCCCAGTTGGGGCCGAAGCTGCGCCAGTTCCTCGCGCTGGTCGACGATATGGCGAATTACGGCGCGCCCGAGCGGCTGCCCAATGGCGATATCATCATGCGGCGCGACCCGGATGCACCGCCGCCGCCGCCCCTGATGACCGAGCCACCGGAGGATGCGCCGCAAAAAGACGACCCGGAGAAAGGCGGGCCGATCGAGATCCCGGAGGGCGGGATCGAGCTTTAATCCGTGATGATCGGATCGGCCTTCAGCGCGCCCGCGAGCGAGCGGAAGCGCGACTCGGCGACCTCGCCCATGAGCGCCTTGCCGCGCTTGGTCAGCTTCAGCTCCAAAACGCCCTTCTTGGCGGAATATTTCAACTCGCCCGCATCGGCGGGGCTGTGGGTCGCGAACATCGCGCCGAAGCGCATCGCCTTGCCCAGAACTTCCGCCTCCTGGATCTGCTCTTCGGTCAGCAGCGGCAGGAACGGCTCCAGCCGCGAGCCGTTGCGCGAGTTCTTGTAGCGGTGCAGGAGCGCCACGCCGAGCCAGATCCGCTCGGGGTGGGACATGGCCGAATAGTTCGCTCGGGTGACGTTCTCGAAACAGGCCTCGGCGCGGTAATCGGGATGGGTGCGCCACGTCGTGTCATGCAGCAGGCAGGCCGCGCGCACGAGGCGGAATTTCTCGGGTGGGAGCGGCCCGAAGATCGGCTCGATGAAGGCGTGGAGCTTCTTGCCGAAGCCGGGCATCCGGCTCATCACGCGCTCGGTATGGCGCGCGGCCTCCACCAGCGGATCGCGGCGGCGCAGGCGTTCGGGCATCTGCTCGTAAAGCAGCCCTTCGCGGATCCCGTAGGCGGAGACGTCGATCTCCTTGGGCTGGAAGGTCGCGATCAACTCGCGCAGCACCTGGCTCGCGAGCGGGACCAGTTCCATCCGCGCGGCGGAGGTGCCGGTATTGGCGCGCAGCTTCTCGAGGTCGGACTTGCCGATCCAGTCGATCGTCTCGCCCAGCTCGTCGGGCTTCATCCGGTATTCGTGCATCACCAGCAGCGGATAGTCGCGCCGTTCCATGTCGAGACGCGCGATGGCGCGCCACGAGCCCCCGACGAGATAGATGCGTTCATGCTCGGTCCCGACCTTCTCGGCCAACTCCTGCATCGTCGCCTGAATATGCGCGGTGATGGCCTTCTTGCCGCCCGCGATCTGCTGCAGGCGGAAGGGGCCGAGCTGCGAGGTGGCACGGCGCCAGACCTTGCCGCCGCGAATCTCGGCCAATTCCATCGAGTTGCCACCGATATCGCAGACAAGGCCTTCGGCCTCGGGCCAGCCAAGTAGCACCCCTTGCGCGGAAAGGCGCGCCTCTTCGAGCCCGTCGACGATATGGACCTTGAGGCCGGTCTCTTTCTCGATCTTGCGGTGAAACTCAGGGCCGTCCTCGGCGTCGCGCATCGCGGCGGTCGCGACGCAGGTGAGCGGGCCGATCTCCATCCCTTCGGCGAGCGCGGCAAAGCGTTTGAGCGCGATCAGGCCGCGCTCGCGCCCCTCGGGGTTCAGCTGGCCAGTCTCTGCGAGACCTTGACCGAGACCCGCCATGACCTTCTCGTTGAAGAAATAGGCCGGGCTGCGCGCCGCGCCGTCGAACACCACCATCCGGATCGAGTTCGAGCCGATATCGACGACGCCGACGCGCGAGAGCGCGCGCACGGACGGATCGTCGAAGAGAGGTTGGCCGAACGGGTCCCAATCGTCGCTGTCATCGAGTGCCGGCGCCGCTTTGTCTTTGCTCATGTGCCCGTCCGTTCGAGTCGTTCGACCCCAAAGCTAGGGCTAGTCGAAGCTATGGGCAAGTTCGGGAACATCGCTTGCCCCAGCGGAACCGCGGCCCGAGAGCGAGGGGTATTCCATGAAGAACCGGTGGCAGGAGAACAGGTCCTCGCGGTCGTCGGGCAGGTGGCGGATGAACTTGCCGTCGGGCTGCAAAATCCAGCTTTGCGCCTCGTCGGCCATGTTCGCCGCCATGATCTGGCTGACGATCTGCGCCTTCACCGTGGGGTTCTTGGCCTCGACCAGCGTCTCCACCCGGCGGTTGAGGTTGCGCCCCATCCAGTCGGCGGAGGAGAAGAACACGCGCGCGTCGTTCGACGGCAGGGCATGGCCATTACCGAAGCACACGATGCGCGAGTGTTCGAGGAACCGCCCGACGATGGATTTCACGCGGATATTCTCGGACAGGCCCTTGATGCCGGGGCGGATGCCGCAGATGCCGCGGATCACGAGAGAGATTTTTACCCCCGCCTGCGAGGCCTTGTAGAGCGCGTCGATCACGTCGGATTCGATCAGCGAATTCATCTTCGCCCAGATCGCGGCGGGTTTTCCCGCCTTGGCGTGTTCGATCTCGCGGTCGATCAACTGCAGCAGGCGCGGCTTCAGCGTGATTGGCGAGATCGCGATGTTTTCGAGACCCTCGGGCTGCACATAGCCCGAGAGGTAGTTGAAGACCTTGGTCGCATCGCGCCCGAGCGCGGCATCGCAGGTAAAGAAGCTCAGATCGGTGTAAATCTTCGCCGTGATCGGGTGGTAGTTGCCGGTGCCGTAATGCGTATAGGTCACGAGATGGTCGCCCTCGCGGCGCACCACGGTCGAGATCTTGGCGTGGGTCTTGTAGTTGATGAACCCGTAGACGACATGGGCGCCTGCGCGCTCCAGCCGCCGCGACTGGCGGATATTGGCGGCCTCGTCGAACCGGGCCTTCAACTCCACGAGCGCGGTCACGGATTTGCCATTCTCCGCCGCCTCGCAGAGCGACGACACGACGGGGCTGTCTTTCGACGTCCGATAGAGCGTCTGCTTGATCGCCAGCACGTTCGGGTCGTTCGCCGCCTGATCGATGAAGCGCACCACCAGATCGAAGGTCTCGTAGGGATGGTGCAGAAGGATGTCCTTCTGCTTGATCGCGGCGAACATGTCGCCTTCGTGGTCCTGCACGCGTTCGGGCACGCGCGGCATGAAGGGCGGCCAGAGCAGATCGGGGCGCTCGCCGAGGATCAGTTCCTTCACATCGGCGATGCCCACGAGGCCCTTTTCCTCGACCACCTCTTCGGGATCGACATGCAACTCGCGCATCACCAGCGCCTGCAGGTCTTCCGGCGCGCCCGGCGAGACCGACATGCGGATGACCTGACCGCGGCGGCGGCGCTTCAGCGCGGTCTCGAACTCGCGCACGAGGTCTTCGGCCTCGTCCTCGACTTCCAGATCGCTGTCTCGCAGCACCCGGAACGAGCACGAGCCCACATCCTTGTAGCCCGGGAAGAGCGAGCTCAGATGCAGCATCAGAAGCTGCTCGAGCGGCAGGAACCGCGCCTCGCCCGGCAGGCGCACGAAGCGGTCGATCTGGGCCGGGATCGGCAGCAGCGCCTGCAACCTGCGCTGGTCGCTTTCGCGCTCCAGTTCCAGCGCGAGGCAGAAGCCGGTATTCGGGATGAAAGGGAAAGGGTGGGCCGGGTCGATCGCCAGCGGCGAGAGCACCGGGAAGACGTTGTTGAGGAAGTGATCCGACAGGAAGTCGAGATCACGCTTGGTCAGACGTGAGCGGGTGACGACATGGATGCCCTCGTGATCCATCTCGCGCTTGAGCGCTGACCACGTCGCCTGCTGCGTGTCCATCAACCGCCGCGCGTTGGCGTTGATCTTCTCCAGCTGCTCGGCGGGGGTGAGCCCGTCATCGGAGGGGTTCACGTTGCTCTCGCGCACAAGCTCCATCAGGCCCGCGACGCGCACGGTGTAGAATTCGTCGAGGTTGGTGGCCGAGATCGACAGGAAACGCACGCGCTCCAGCAGCGGCACGCGCGGGTTGCGCGCCTCTTCCAGAACCCGCCAGTTGAACGCCAGCCAGCTCAGTTCCCGGTTGAAGAAACGACCGGGGCCGCTGATCTCCGCCTCGGGCAGCGTGATCGGCGTGGGGAAGGGGGTCTTGAGGAAATCTGCTTGGGTCATGGCGCGCTTATCGTTGGATTTTGTAATGGCTCCATGACAGTTTGCGCGGCTCAATCGAGACTGTCCAGAACCTCGGCGGCTAGTCTTTGCGTGATCGCGCGGCGCTGTGCGAGTGCCTGCCGATCGAGCGCCGCGACCAGTTTGCGCGCGGTCGCGAGAGAGCGGTCCATCCGCGTCACCAGCCAGCCGATCAGGTTTGGCGGCACGGTCAGTTGCCGGTCGGAGAAAAGCTTCACCAGAACGGCCGCCAGCAGCGCGTCATCGGGCGGCGTGATGCGCACCGTCGCCGTCGCTTCCATCCGGCTGATCAGGTCGGGCAGGCTCAACCCCCAGTCGCGGGGCGGTGTGCGCGCGGTCAGAAGAAGCCGCCCGCCTTCGGCCTGCATCAGGTTGTGCAGGTGAAAGAGCGCGCGTTGCCCCGCCTCGTCGGCGCCGAGCGTTTCGGCCCGCTCGATCACGGCGGCGCCCTTGGCGACCAGCGCGGGGGCCATATCTTCGGTGAGATTGCGGGCGGGCAGAATCTCCGCGCCCTGTTCGTCGGCCCAGATCGTCGCGAGATGCGTCTTGCCCGCGCCCTCCGGCCCGATCAGGATCATCCGGCCCAGCGGCCATGTTTCGGGCGCGTCGAGGGTCGTCACGGCCAGCGCATTGGCTGGGGAGATGAAGAAGTCTTCACGCCCCTGCGCGGAACGCAGGTGAAGCGGGAAGGTCAACTGCTCGGCCATTCTCAGTTCTCGTGTTCGGTCGTCTCGGTCGCGCCCGTCACTTCCCCGGTCTCCTCGTTGATCAGGGAGATCGGCGGATGGGCTGTTGGCTCGCGCTCCGTTTGCCCTCGGTAAAGCGCCCCTTGCAGATATTGGTCGATGAAGAAGCGCGCAACCACTCCGATCACCGCAGCGACGGGAACGGCGACCAACATGCCCACAAAACCGAACAAAGTGCCGAAAGCGGACAGCGCGAAGATCAGCCAGAGCGGATGCAGCCCGACCGAATCGCCCACGAGTTTGGGAGTGACGAAATTGCCTTCGAGAAACTGGCCGAGCACGAAGATGCCCGCCACGATGCCGATATTGAACCACTCGCCCCAGAACTGGAACAGCGCGAGGCCGATGGCGAGCGTTCCGCCGATGATCGCGCCGATATAGGGGATGAAGGTCAGCGCGCCGGCGACCGACCCCACCAGCAGCCCGAAATCGAGCCCCGCCGCCATCAGCGCGATCGCGTAGAAGCCGCCGAGCACGAGGCAGACCGTGACCTGGCCGCGCACGAAGCCCGAAAGCACCCGGTCGATGTCGCGCGCGATGGTGCGGATCGTCTGGACGTGATCGCGCGGCAGCCAGCCATCGATCTTGGCCACCATCCGGTCCCAGTCGAGCAGCATGTAGAAGGCCACGACCGGCACCACGACGATGAAGACGACGACGTTGACCAGCGTCATCGCCGAACTCAGCAGGGTCGCCGCCAGCTCGCCGCCCCGCGCCTTGATTGCGCTGCCGAGGCTGTTGAGCGTGTCGTTCACGACCGAGTTCTGCAGGAGGTTGGGGAACCGCTCGTTCAGGAAGGCCTGCAACGACGACAGAAGATCGGGCGCCAGCGCAACCAGCTGCGCCAGCTGACGCGCCAGCATCGGCACCACGGCCAGTGCAAGGATCACGAAGATCAGCACCGTCACCAGCCCGATGATCGCGGTGGAGGCCGCGCGGCTCAGGCCAAGCTTCTCGAGCCGGTCGGCCAGCGGGTCGAGGAAATAAGCGATCGCGCCGCCCATGATGAACGGCAGGATGACATTTCCCAGCCACCACAGCGACAGGACCAGCACCAAGGCGGCGACGGACCAATAGGTGACTTGCTGGCGGGCAGGCAGGGCCATGCGTGGTCCTTCTCGGCGATGCGTTCGCTCTAACGTGGCGAAATGCGGTGGGAAATCAAGACTTGGGCGCGCGTGCCCCTTCCTCTTGGCGGAAATATCCCGGGGGAGGCGCGGATGCGCCAGGGGCGGAGCCCCTCATATGCGACACCCGCGTCCGACGCCACCATCTTGCCCAACGCCCCCGTTTCCTCTAGGCCAAACGCAACGTCTGACACCAACCCTCGAAGGACCGCTCATGCGCCTGTCCCGCTATTTTCTTCCCGTTCTCAAGGAAACCCCCGCCGAGGCGCAGATCGCCTCGCATCGGCTGATGCTGCGTGCGGGTATGATCAAGCAGCAGCAGGCCGGGATCTATTCCTGGCTGCCGATGGGCTTCAAGGTGCTGCGCCGGATCGAGCAGATCGTGCACGAAGAGCAGGCGCGCGCCGGCCACCTCGCGATCCAGATGCCGACGCTGCAATCGGCCGATCTGTGGCGCGAGTCGGGCCGTTATGACGGCTATGGCGAAGAGATGCTGCGGATCACCGACCGGCAGGGCCGCGATATGCTTTACTCGCCCACCGCCGAGGAGATGGTGACCGACATCTTCCGCGCCCATGTCTCTAGCTACAAGCAGCTGCCGCTGACGCTCTATCAGATCCAGTGGAAATTCCGCGACGAGATCCGCCCGCGCTTCGGCGTGATGCGCGGCCGCGAATTCCTGATGAAGGACGGCTACAACTTCGATCTGTCGAAGGAAGACGCGCTGCACGCCTATAACCGCCACCTCGTCAGCTACCTGCGCACCTATGAGCGCATGGGCCTGCAGGCGATCCCGATGCGCGCCGATAGCGGCCCGATCGGCGGCGATTACACCCATGAATTCCTCGTGCTGGCCGAAACGGGCGAGTCGGAGGTGTTCTACGACAGCGAGATCACCGATCTGACCTTCGGCGACCGCGAAATCGATTATGACGACGTGGCGCAGTGCCAGGGCGTGCTGGAGGAATTCACCTCGCGCTATGCCCGCACCGACGAGACCCATGACGAGGCGGTCTTCAACGAGGTCCCCGAAGAGCGTCGCCGCGTCGCGCGCGGGATCGAGGTCGGCCAGATCTTCTATTTCGGCACGCAATATTCCGAGGCATTGGGCGCAACCGTTCAGACGCCGGATGGCGCGAAGGTGCCGGTCCATATGGGCTCCCACGGGATCGGCGTGAGCCGTCTCGTCGGCGCGCTGATCGAGGCGAACCACGACGACAAGGGCATCATCTGGCCCGAGGGCGTGACGCCGTTCCATGTTGGCATCGTCAACCTCAAGCAGGGCGATGTCAGCTGCGACAGCGCCTGCGAGGCGCTCTACCGCGCGTTCCTCGACCACGGGCTCGACCCGCTCTATGACGACCGCGAAGAGCGCGCGGGCGCGAAATTCGCCACCATGGACCTGATCGGCCTGCCGTGGCGCATTACCGTCGGTCCGCGCGGGATCGCGGCCAACAAGGTTGAACTGACCTGCCGCCGCACCGGCGAGAGCGAGGAGATGCCGGCTGAAGAGGCGGTCGAGAAGATCGTGGGCATCTATGAAGGGCTTTGATCTGATCCTTGCCGCCAGCGCGGTCGCGGCGGGCTTGCTCGCCGGGCCCGCTCTGGCCGAAGGCAAGGGGCAGGGCGCCGACCAAGGTCTCGTGCCGTGGTCGAGCGATGCGCTCGGTATTTCGGCCAGGGTGCCGAAGGGCTGGACGTCGGACGAGATGCCGGGCGGCGGCATCCTGTTCTCCGCGCCCGATATCGACCCGCACAAGACCGCCCATGTCGCGCTGCGTGCCCATGCCGATGCGGGCGCGGACCTTACGGCCGCGCATGAACAACTCCTGCACACGATCCTGCTCGATGGCGATACGGTGCTGTCGGACGAGATGACCGAAGACGGGTTTGCGATCCGCTCCAAGGACGTGTTCGGCAAGGTGACGCTGCGCAAGACGCAGCGGCTCGAGTGCGCGGGCGAGGCGGTGCTTGCCTCGGTGCAGATCGATTACCCCGCCGATCTGGCCGAGGCGATGGCACCGCTTCTGGCGGATGTGCCCGGCACGCTGGGCTGCAAATAGGGGGCTCTGCCCCCGCCCGTTCCGGGCGCCCCCGGGATATTTCGACCAAGCCGAAGAGGCGCGCTCTCGCCGCTATGACCGGGCGCAGGCTTGACCTTTCGACCCCGCCGCGCCAGCTTGCGCCGAATTTTCGTGGATGGAGCCGATGGCCGCACGCACTGCCCCGTTTTCCCGTTTCGAGTTCATGATCGCATGGCGCTACCTGCGCGCGCGCCGCGCCGAAGGTGGCGTCTCGGTCATGACATGGATTTCCCTGATCGGCATCGCGCTTGGCGTGGCCGCCCTGATCGCGACGTTGGCCGTGCGCGCGGGCTTTCGCGCCGAGTTCGTCTCGACCATCGTCGGTTCGAATCCGCAGATCACCGTCTATTCCGCACCGATGGAAGTGGCGGAGGGCTCGGGCGTCTATTCCAAGCTGATCCGCGACTATGCCGAGCGCACCGATCGGATCAAGGCGATCCCGGGCGTGGTGAGCGCCGCGCCGGCGGTGCGCGGTCAGGCGATGGTCAGCTTCGGCGATCGTTCCAACGTGGCGGATGTCTACGGTCTGGCGCTTTCGGATCTGAAGAACATCCCCAATATCGCGCATTCCGAAGATGCGCAGGGCGATATCGACAATTACGGTGAAGGCATCGCGATCGGCATCGGCATGGCGCGCGATCTGGGCGTGACGGTGGGCGACACGGTCAAGGTGATTTCGCCCAATGGGGCGAAGACTCCGTCGGGCACAAGCCCGCGCGTGAACGCCTACAAGGTCTCCTATGTTTTCTCGGCCGGGCGTTACGACATCGACCAGACGCGGCTTTATATGCCCTTCAAGGAGGCGCAGAGCTTCTTCAACCGCGAGGGCGGGGTCGATGAGATCGACGTGGACGTGGCCGATCCCGAGCGCATCGCCGAATGGGAGCCCGCGATCATGGATGCGAGCGGCAAGGGCACGCTTTTGTGGACATGGAAGGACGCATCGTCGAGCTTCCTGCGCGCGCTGACGGTCGAAGACAACGTAATGTTCATCATCCTCTCGATCCTCGTGCTGATCGCGTCGATGAACATCACATCGGGACTGATCATGTTGGTGAAGAACAAGGGCCGCGACATCGGCATCCTGCGCACGATGGGGCTTAGCGAGGGTTCGATCCTGCGGGTCTTCTTCCTTTGCGGCGCGTTCACCGGGGTGATCGGGACGCTCGCGGGGCTGGCGATCGGGGTGCTGTTCTCGCTGAATATCGACCACGTCATGGGCTTCGTAAACTGGCTCAATGGCGGCGAAGCATGGGATCCGTCGATCCGCGGCATCTACCATCTGCCCGCGAAATTGCAGCCCTGGGACGTGACCAAGGCGGTGACGCTGTCGCTGGCGCTGAGCTTCATCGTGACCATCTTCCCGGCGCGCCGTGCCGCGCGCATGAACCCGGTGGAGGCGCTGCGCTATGAATGACGTGCTGATCTGCGAACAGCTGGAAAAGTGCTACAACCGGGGCAAGCCGAACGAGATCACGGTGCTCAAAGGTCTGGATCTGACCATTCCGAAAGGGCAGGTCGTGGCGCTGGTCGCGCCTTCGGGGGCGGGCAAGTCGACGCTTCTGCATATCGCGGGGCTGCTGGACACGCCCGATTCCGGTCGGGTGCTGATCGATGGCGAGGATCTGACCGGCGCGCGCGACGGCAAACGCACGGCGGCGCGGCGCGAGAAGCTGGGCTTCGTCTACCAGTTTCACCACCTGCTTCCGGAGTTCTCGGCGGTGGAGAATATCGTGCTGCCGCAGCTGGCCAATGGCGTCAGCCGCAAGGCCGCGGAAGAGCGGGCCAAGGACCTCTTGAGCCGCGTCGGTATGGCGGGCCGGATGGATCACCGCCCCTCGGCGCTATCGGGTGGCGAGCAGCAACGTGTGGCGTTCTGCAGGGCGCTCGCGAACGGGCCGAGCCTGTTGCTGGCCGACGAGCCTACCGGCAACCTCGACCCGACCACCTCGGACACGGTGTTCGACGTGCTGATGGGGCTGGTGCGCGAGACGGGCCTGTCGGCGCTGATCGCGACGCATAACATGGAGCTCGCCGCCAAGATGGACCGTGTGTTGCACCTGGAGAACGGCGCGCTGGAGGAGGGGATATGATCGTTTATGGGATTTCGACCTGCGACACGGTGCGCAAGGCGCGCAAGGCCTTGGAAGCGGCCGGGCGCGACGTGGAGTTCCGCGATGTGCGGGCAGAGCCTTTGACGGCGGCTGAGGTCGCAGAATTCGAAAGCGCGTTCGGCGACAAGATCGTCAACCGTGCATCGACGACGTGGCGCAATCTGCCCGAGAGTGAGCGCGAAAAGCCTGTCGCCGTTCTGCTGGGCGAACATCCCGCGCTGATGAAGCGCCCGGTGATCCGCGAGGGCGACAAGCTGACGCTGGGCTGGGCGAAGGCCACACAGGCCGAATGGCTCTGACGGCGCCCTTGCGCGCTTAACGTTGACAAAAGAAAAACGGCGCGCACCCCGTGATGCGCGCCGTTCCAAATCCTTGCCGTCCGATCGCCCGATCAGAGCAGGACCAGATCCGATGCCGAGGAGCGGCCGTCGCGACCCGACTGCAGCTCATATTGGATCTTCTGATTGTCATCGAGCCCCTTGAGACCCGCACGTTCGACAGCAGAGATGTGCACGAACACGTCCTTGCCGCCTTCGTCAGGCGCGATGAAGCCATAACCCTTGGTGGAATTGAACCATTTCACGGTGCCAGTGGCCATTACCGTCTTCTCCTTCGTAGTCTCCCGGCGCGATATTGCGTCCGGGCCGTGCAGCCAGTCTCTTTCGGGTCTTCCGGCTGCCTTTTTCAGAAGCGAGGCGGTAGGAAAGTCTGTAACACACGCGTATTCAAGTCTCTCCGAGAATTGCGAAAATGCAATGACATTCCATGAGGGGCGTAAGCCCCTCACAGGTCTGTGAAAATTCGAGATAGGCCGTTGAATTGGCGATTATTCGCGCAAATCGGGCGGCGTCGATTCGGTGATCAGCTGTGCCACGATCTCGTCGATCGCCACCGTGGAGGTGCGGGTATCGCCGAGCTTGCGGACCGAAACCGTGCGCTCCTCGACCTCTTTCATCCCGATCGCGAAGATATAGGGAACCTTGCCGAGCGAGTGCTCGCGGACCTTGTAGTTGATCTTCTCGTTGCGGGTGTCGGCCTCGGCGCGGATACCGGCGGCGCGCAGCTTCGAGGTCACTTCCAGCACGTAATCGTCGGCGTCGGATACGATCGACGCGACGACCACCTGACGCGGCGCGAGCCAGAGCGGCATCTTGCCGGCGAAGTTCTCGATCAGCATGCCGATGAAACGCTCGAACGAGCCCAGCACCGCGCGGTGAAGCATCACGGGGCGGTGGCGCTCGCCATCCGAGCCCACGAATTCCGCATCCAGCCGCTCGGGCAGGTTGGTGTCGACCTGCAGCGTGCCGCATTGCCAGTCGCGCCCGATCGCGTCGGTCAGCACGAATTCCAGTTTCGGACCGTAGAAGGCGCCTTCGCCTTCGAATATCTCGTAGTCGTAACCGGCGGCCTTACAGGCGTTGCCGAGCGCGGCTTCGGTGTAATCCCAGCTCTCATCGCTGCCGATGCGCTTTTCGGGGCGCGTCGACAGCTTGATGCGCCAGTCGGTGAAGCCGAGATCGTCGTAGATCCCCGAGAGGAACTTGATGAATTTCTCGGTTTCCGCCTCGATCTGATCTTCGGTGCAGAAAATATGTGCGTCATCCTGCGTGAAACCGCGCACGCGCATGATGCCGTGCAGCGCGCCCGAAGGTTCGTAGCGCGCGCAGGAGCCGAACTCGGCCATGCGCAGCGGCAGGTCGCGATAGGATTTGACGCCCTGATTGAAAATCTGGACGTGGCAGGGGCAGTTCATCGGCTTGAGCGCGTTGACCGTCTTTTCACGTGCATGATCCTCGTCGACTTCGACGATGAACATGTTCTCCTGATAATTCTCCCAGTGGCCCGAGGCTTCCCAGAGCCTGCGGTTCACCACCTGCGGCGTGTTCACCTCGACATAGCCGTCATCGCGCTGCTTGCGGCGCATATAGTCCTGCAGCGCGGTGTAGATCGTCCAGCCGTTCGGGTGCCAGAAGATCTGGCCCGGTGCCTCTTCCTGCATGTGGAACAGGTCCATCTCGCGACCGAGCTTGCGGTGGTCGCGCTTGGCGGCCTCCTCCATCATCGTGACCCAGGCGTTTAGGTCCTTCTTGGTCTTGAAGGCCACGCCGTAGATGCGCTGCAGCATCGGGCGGCTCGAGTCACCCAGCCAATAGGCGCCGGCCACATGGGTCAGCTTGAATGCATCCGCCGGGACCTGACCCGTATGCTGCAGGTGCGGACCACGGCAGAGATCCTGCCAGTTGCCGTGCCAATACATCCGGATGTCCTCGCCTTGCGGAATCCGGTTGATCAGTTCGACCTTGTAGGGCTCGTTCGTCGCCAGATAATGGTCGATCGCGTGTTTGCGGCTCCAGACCTCGGTCTTGATGGCGTCGCGCGCGTTGATGATCTCGCGCATCTTCTTTTCGATCGCGCCGAGGTCTTCGGGGGTGAAGGGCTCTTCGCGGTCGAAATCGTAGAACCAGCCATTGTCGCGGACCGGGCCGATCGTGACCTTCACACCGGGATAGAGCTCCTGCACGGCGCGGGCCATGATATGGGCGAGGTCGTGGCGGATCAGCTCCAGCGCGGGGCCGTCATCCTGCATCGTGTTGATGGCGATCTGCGCGTCTTCCTGGATCGGCCATTGCAGATCCCAATGCGCGCCATTGACCTGTGCGGAGATCGCTTTCTTCGCCAGCGAAGGTGCGATGGAGGCGGCCACTTCGGCCGGCGTCACGCCTGCGTCGTAGTCGCGCGAATTGCCATCGGGAAAGGTGAGGGAGATCTGGGACATGTCGTCCTCCTCGTCGGTTTGGCGCCCACGGAACGCCCGGTTGCGGGATATATGGTTCCAGAGCCTTTTGCGCGGGCAGGGCGCGGCTGTCAATGGGGAGGGGGTGGGGGAGACGCCGCAGGGGGGTCTGACCCCGCCCTGCGAGCCCCGGGGATATTGCGACCAAGGCGAGGACCAGAGGCGGCTGCCCCTTCGTGTTGGCGAAAATATCCCGGGGGTGAGGCGCGACGCGCCGAGGGGGCAGCGCCCCTTGCGCCGGATAGGAAAAAGGCGCCTCTCGGGCGCCTCTCCTTACATCTTGTTGAGCTTGCTCTGCAGATCGGCGAGCTGTTTCTTGATCGCGTCCAGCTCGCCGCGATCGTCGCCACCGTCCGGCGCGGGGCCGGACGAGCCGGCGGTTCCCCAGCCCGCCATCATGTTCTGCAAGAAGGCCTGTTGCTGCGCCTGCAGCGCCTCGAAACCCGGCATCGAGCTCATCGGATTCGGCATCTTGTTCATGTTCTCGAGCATCTGTGAGTGCCCCTCGCGCAGCATCTCGAAAGACGCGGCGAGGAATTGCGGCACCACCGATTGCGCGGCGCCGGTATAGGAGCGCACCAGATCGGTCAGAACATCGACGGGCAGAACGTTCTCGCCGCGGCTCTCGTGCTCGGCCACGATCTGCAGCAGATATTGCCGTGTCAGGTCGTCGCCCGATTTCAGATCGACGATCTGCACCTCGCGCCCCTCGCGGATGAATTTCGCGATGTCTTCGAGCGTCACGTAATCGCTGGTCTCGGTATTATAGAGACGGCGGCTGGCGTAACGCTTGATCAGCAAGGGCTTTTCGTCTGCGGCCATGTGATGCGATCCTCCCCGGATTATGCGTGTGCAGCGATTGTGAGACGCCGCGCTGCCAAAATCAATAAAAGAAAAAGGGCGCGCCGCGAAGGCGCGCCCGAGATACGCAGGGCCGGCTGGGAGGAGGAGGCCGGTGCCCGCGTTGAGGTCTTATTTCGCAGCCGTTGCGGCTTTCTTCGACGCAGCGGTCATGTCGGCGGTCGCCTTCTTGACGGTGGCGGACGCTTCTTCCGACATGTCCTTGCCAGCGGCCATCATCAGCTCGACGGTGTCCATCTGAACCTTTTTCGCGATTTCAGCGAAGGCAGCCATGTTCTCGGCCGCCATCTCGGCGGAAGCCGACGCGAAGTCGCTCATCGCCTTGGCGTAATCGGCGGGCTCTTCCTTGGTCTTGGTCAGGTCGCCCATCTTGTCGAGGGTGCCCTTGGTCCATTTGGTCGAGATTTCGGTCGACTTGCCGGCAGCTTCAAGCGCCACTTTCGACATCTTCTCGCCGAGGGCAGCTTGCGATTTGAACGCATCCTGGAATTTCGAGGTGTCGACGGGGAAGGACGCCATCATGTCCTGCATGATCTTGGTGTAGTCTTGGGTCTTGGCCATGTGAGTGCTCCGTTGGGTTGGGGCCCGTGGTCTGGAACGTTGGCGGGGCCCTTTGGGTTACGCAACGTATATACATGCTGCGGCGCAGCATTTCAAGAGAAGAATTGCTGCGCCGCAGAAAATTCACAACCCAAGCGGGAAGGTTATATCTTTACCATCTCTTTGACGTAAGTGCCGGGCGCGTCTGCCAAAATCGGGTGATCGGCATCGCCGGGCTGGCGTGCGGGCACCATCGCACCGGACTTCTTGGCCAGCCATTCACCCCAGCGCGGCCACCAGCTTCCCTCGTGAAACTCGGCTTGCGCTTTCCACTCGTTGGGATTCGCGACCGGCGCCTCGGAGGTGTAGTGGCCGTATTTCTTCTTGCTGGGCGGATTGACGATTCCGGCGATGTGGCCCGATTGTGACAGGATGAAGCTCTTGTCCTTCGAACCCATCTTCGCGACCCCGTTGAAGGACGCGACCCAGGGCGCGATATGATCGGTCTCGCAGGCGATCGCCATCAGCGGCACGTTGACGTCGGAGACCTTGACCGTCTCGCCCAGCACCTCGAAGCCTTCGCGCGCGAAGCGGTCCTTCTGGCAAAGGCCGCGAAGATATTCGACCGCCATCTTGCCCGGCAGGTTCGTCGAGTCGCCGTTCCAAAACAGCAGATCGAAAGCAGGCGGGGATTCCCCCATCATGTAGCTGCGGATCGCAGGCCGATAGATCAGGTCGTTCGAGCGCAGGTAGGAGAAGGTGCGCGACATGAAATAGCTGTCGAGCACGCCGTCGGCCTTGCACTGCCGCTCGATCCCGTCGACGAAATCGTCCTGCAGGAAGACCGCGAACTCGCCCTGATCCGAGAAATCGGTGAGCGTGGTGAAGAAGGTGGCCGAGTTGATCGACTTGTCCTTGCGCTTGTTCAGCAGGCCCAGCGTCAGCGACAGCGTGGTACCCGCGATGCAATAGCCGACCGCGTTGACCTTCTTCTCGCCGGTGATCTTCTTCACCTCGTCGATCGCGGTGAGGTAGCCCTCCTGCACGTAGTCGTCCATGCCGACATCGGCATAGCTCTTGTCGGGGTTCTTCCAGCTGACCACGAAGAGGGTGAAGCCCTGATCGACGATCCAGCGGATCAGCGAGTTCTGCGGCTTCAGGTCCATGATGTAGAAGCGGTTGATCCAGGGCGGAAAGATCAGAAGCGGCGTCTTGTGTACCTTCTCGGTGGTCGGCGTATACTGGATCAGCTCGAACAGACGGTTGCGGTAGATCACCGAACCCTCGGCGGTGCCGATATTCTCGCCCACGGTGAAGGCGTCCTTGTCGGCCAGCGTCACGAGCAGGTCGCCGCGGTTCGCCTCGATGTCGCGCACGAGGTTCTCGAGCCCTTTCACGAGGCTCTCGCCCTCGGTCTCGATCGCCTTTTCCAGCGCATCAGGGTTGGTCGCGAGGAAGTTGGTCGGCGCCATCAGGTCGATGATCTGGCGCGAGAAATACTGGAGCCGCTGACGGTCCACCGGATCCAGGTCTTCGAGCTTGTCGACCGTCTCGCGCACGCCCTGCGCCGCGATCTGATATTGCTGTTTAATATAGTTGAAATAGGGATGGCTGTCCCAGAGCGGGTTGGCAAAACGCGGGTCGGAAGGGCCCGTGTCCTCGGGCGGGCGGAACGCGCCCTTGGCGAGCGCCTCCTGCGCTTCGAGGTAATGCTTCATCGCCTGACCCCAGTAATTCACCTGGGCTTCGAGGATCTTTGACGGTTTCTCCAGCCATTCGTTCATCATGGCCGCGGAGGAGGAGAAATAGAGATCGGCGCCGGGGCCTTCGAGGGCGGGATTCACGGGGCGCTTCTGAGCGATCGCATCGACCATCCGCTCTGTCAGTTCCTCGATGCGGGCGAGGTTCTCCTGCATCTTCTGCGATGCAGCAATTTTGTCCGTCTCCTCGGTTGTCATGAACGATAATCCTCCCTATCCTCTGAACCAGCATAATATCGCCGCAGTCTTGGGGTAAAGCGGCGTTTCCGTTGCCGAGTGTGCGCGTGGCCGGCCCCGAGGAGTTGCATATGAAAACGATCATGTCCTACGACCTGATGGAAACCTTCAGGAACACGAACGAGTGGATGGGCGCCTCGGCGCGCGCCATGGCGTCCTACCCGGTCTGGGGCCTCGCCCCGCATCCGATGTTCAAGATCATGTCGGCCTGGGGCCGGGTGACGGAACGCTCTTTCGCGCGGATGGTGATCAAGCCCGATTGGGGCATCCATTCGATCGCCGCCGAGGACGGGCGCGATCACCTCGTCGAGGTCGAAACGGTGCTCAACAAGCCCTTCGGCAGCCTCGTGCATTTCAACGTCCACGGCCGCGAGCCGATGGAGCGGCGCATCCTTCTGGTGGCGCCGATGTCGGGCCATTACGCGACGCTGCTGCGCTCCACCGTGGCCTCGCTGCTGCCCGACGCCGATGTCTGGGTGACCGATTGGCATAATGCGCGCGATATCCCCGTCTCCGAAGGCAAGTTCGATATCGAGGACTATACACTCTACCTTGTCGATTTCATGAAAGAGATGGGTCCTGATACCAACGTGATCGCGGTGTGTCAGCCGGCGCCGCTCGCGCTGGCCGCGACCGCCTATCTCGCCGCCGAGGATCCCGCCGCGCAGCCGCGCACGCTGACCCTGATCGGCGGGCCGATCGATCCCGACGCCGCCGCCACCGAAGTGACCGATTTCGGCCGTCGCGTCACGATGGGCCAGCTCGAGCAGATGGTGATTCAGCGTGTGGGCTTCAAATACAAGGGCGCGGGCCGTCTGGTCTATCCGGGCCTGATGCAGCTCGCCTCCTTCATCTCGATGAACATGGACAAGCACGCGCAGGCCTTCCAGGACAAGATCTGGAAAGAGGCCTCTGGCGAAGGATCGGAGCACGACAAGCATTACCGCTTCTACGACGAATACCTTGCCGTGATGGACATGACTGCCGAGTTCTACCTCTCGACGGTTGAGCGTATCTTCAAGGGCCTCGAGATCGCCAAGAACCGCTTCGAGGTCGGCGGCAAGATGGTCGATATCTCGAAGATCACCAAGGTCGCGGTGAAGACCGTTGAGGGCGAGAAGGACGACATCTCTGCTCCCGGCCAATGCGTCGCCGCGCTCGGCCTTTGCTCCGGCGTGCCGGATTCGATGAAGCAACAGCACCTCGAGCCAGGCGCAGGCCATTACGGCATCTTCGCAGGCTCGCACTGGCGCAACAACATCCGCCCGCTCGTGCTCGATTTCATCGACGAGAACGCCGACAACCCGGCGCCCGGGAAGGGGAAGCCCGCGACGGTCACCCCGATCCGGAAAAAGAAGGTGAAGACGGCCGAGGCGGGGTGATCTCGCTCCATGCGAGAGTTTTGGAAAAGCGCTGCTTCGGCAGCGCTTTTTTATTCGCGGTATCGCCATCGTTTTGACTGGTTTCGGCGCATGATCGGAAAATCACTTTGATATTTCGAGACCGAAATTATGGACGCATTGTTTTTCCCTGTTGTGCTTCTCCTCCTCCTCTTCGTCGCGATCGTAAAATCCCCACGCTTCAAGGGGTTCATCGGAGAGGTTTACGTGAGCAAAGGGCTCGAGAAGCTCGCTGAAGAAGGGGGCATGCATCTCTTCGATGATGTGACCCTGCCCGTGAAGGACGGGACAACACAAATCGATCATGTCCTCATATCGCGGAGCGGCGTGTTCGTTATTGAGACCAAGAACATGAGCGGGTGGATATTCGGTGCGGAGAGGCAATCCCATTGGACGCAGGTTCTTTATAAGAAAAAGACCAAGTTTCAGAATCCGCTGCGGCAAAACTACAAGCACATCAAAGCGATTGAAGACTGTCTTGGTGTAGACGGCAGCAAGGTTCACGGGGTTATCGTCTTCGTTGGTGGAGCGGTTCCGAAAACTGAGTTTCCTCCCAGCGTTCACTGGCGACGGAACTCGATGCTCAACTTTCTGAAGTCTCCCCGCCAAGTAGTACTCACGGAGAGTGAGGTTGAGGCGCTTTGTCAGGCGCTGGAAGGCCGACGGTTCGAGCGGGGTTTGCGGACCACGCAGCAGCACATCAAGAACGTCAGAGCGGCTCGAATTGTATCGCAGGCTTCGACGGATGGGTGCCCGCGATGCGGATCCGCGATGGTCGAGCGCCGTAGCAAGAAGACCGGTGACGTGTTTCTTGGCTGCACGAATTTCCCGAAATGCCGTGGGACCCGGAAAGTCGAAACGCCGAAGGTCGTTGCGTTTTCACGCCAACAATAACGGCGCCTCCAGCCAGTCGCGCAGGTTCTGGGTGATCTTCTCGGGTTGCTCGAGCGGGCTCAGGTGGCCCGCGCCGAGTATCAGGCGGAACTCGGCGTGCGGCATCAGCTCGGCGAGGAATTCGTGCCGGCGGGGCGGGCAGATCTTGTCGTATTCGCCGCACATCAGCAGCGCGCGGGTTTTCGTGGCGCGCAGCGTGCGTTGCAGGTCGGGGCGGCGCATCAGGGCGCGGGACTGCGCCTCGAACGTGTTGGCGCCCAAGCCTGCCGCCATCTCCAGCAGCATCGCCTGAATTTCAGCGCGGCCGGGATCGGGGGCGAGGCTGTCGGCGGGGATTTCCTCCAGCATCATCTCGTCGAGCCGCCCGGTGAGCGCCTTCACGATCCGGGTTTCGCGCGCGGCGGCGATCTGCGGCATCTCGGGCAGGGGGGAGACGTCGAGTAATGCGACCTGGGTCACCCGGTCGGGCGCGCGGCGCAGGATCTCGATCGCGACGACCGCGCCCAGCCAATGCCCGACCAGCGCGAACTGGGGCGGCGCCTCGTCCAAAACCGCCTGTGCCATCTCCTCGATCGTCGTGCCGCGCAGCCGCGCCACCATCACCGAACGCTCGGAAGACAGCTCTTGCAGCGGGTGCCAGAACAGCCGCGCGTCGCACATGAAACCGGGAAGAAAGACCAGCGGGTCGCTTGGCATCGCTCGAAACCTCAATCGCGGCGCGTTTTCGCGCTTCTCGCGTCGAGTGTGCCGCAAGGGCCGAGGTCAAGCAAATCGAAATGCCGCAAGCAGCGGATCACAGCCGGGCCAGCACCTCCGCCAGCGCGGTCTCGATCAGCGCGAGGCAATCGGGATCCGAGAAGCGGTGATCGGCGCCTTTGACCAGGGTCAGGCGCATGTCCGCGCCCTCGGCATGCTCCAGCAGCCGGATCGCGGTCTCGGTGCTCACGGCCTCGTCGGCGGTGCCTTGCAGGAAGCGTGTGGGGAAGGGCAGCGCCAGCGGGCTGCGCAGCACCAATCGCTCGCGACCCTCGTTGATGAGGCGGCGGGTGATGATATAGGGTTCACCGTAATCCGACGGGACCGCGATGGAGCCTTCGCTTTCCAGCTTGTGCCGGGTTTCCTTGTCGAAGCTCGCCCAATAGCCGTCTTCGGTGAAATCGGGGGCCGCGGCGATGGTAACGAGGCCCGCGACTTTCTCGGGGTGTTCGCGCGACATCAGGAGCGAGATCCAGCCGCCCATCGAGGAGCCCACGAGGATCTGCGGGCCTTCGGTCTTGGCCATGATCACGTCGCGCGCATCCTCAAACCAGTCGCCGATCGCGCCGTCCTCGAATGCGCCGTCCGAGACGCCGTGGCCGGAATAGTCGAAGCGCAGGAAGGCGCGGCCCTCGCGCTTTGCCCAGTCTTCCAGCGCCAGCGCCTTCGTGCCTTCCATGTCGGATTTGAACCCGCCGAGGAAAACTACGCCCGGCCCTTTGCCCGGCGTCAGGTTATAGGCGATGCGGCGGCCTTCTTGGGTCTCGAAATACTCGGTCATCTGCGCTCCCTGCGATCTGTTCGGCCCAGCCTATAGGGCGGCGCGGATGGCCTCAACCTGTCCGCTTGCGCTCAGTGAGCGGGTTTTTCCTTTCCGGTCACGGCGCGGTAGATCGGCTGGATGATCCGGGTGACGACCGGGATCAGGACCAGCCCGTAGATCAGTCCGAAGACACCGTCGAAGAACGCGGTGACGGCCCAGCTGACGACGCCTTCCGCCGTGCCTGCCGCATGGGCGGCGGCTTCGGCCTGATGGTGAATCCAGTCGTAGGGCGCGTGCCAACCAAGCTCCGCCAGCCCGTGCAACACGATATTGCCGCCGACCCAGATCATCGCGGCGGTGCCGACGATCATCAGCAACTGCATCAATCTGGGCATCACATGCACGATGCCACGCCCGAGCGCGCGCGTCGGCCCGAGCTTGCCGTTCTCGGCCAGCCATAGCCCCGCGTCGTCGGCTTTCACGATCAATGCGACCGAGCCATAGACCACCACCGTCACGCCGATCCCGATGATGGCGAGCGCGATAGCCTCCATCCAGATCGGCTGGCCCGAGGGCAGGGCGGCGAGGCCGATGGTCATGATCTCGGCGGAGAGGATGAAATCGGTCTTCACCGCGGATTTCACCCGTTTTTCCTCGAGATGGTCGGCGGTTTCTGCCGCGACATGGCCCTCGGCATCGGGCTCATGCGGTTTGAACAGGTGATAGACCTTCTCCGCGCCTTCGAAACACAGGTACGACCCGCCGAGCATCAGCAAGGGCGTGATCAGCCACGGCGCGAAGGCAGACAGCAGCAGCGCGGCTGGCAGCAGGAATATGAGCTTGTTCTTGATCGAGCCGAGCGCGATCTTCCCCACGATCGGCAATTCGCGGGCGGGCTTGAAGCCGTGGACATATTTCGGGGTCACCGCCGCATCGTCGATCAGCGCGCCAGCCGCCTTCGAGCCCGCCTTGGCCGCCTGACCTGCCGCATCGTCGATCGAGGTCGCCGCCACCTTGGCGATCCCCGCCACGTCATCGAGAAGCGCCAGCAGTCCGCTCATGGATCGGTCCTTTCCGTGTCACGCCCTCGTGAACCTACGGGGCGTGACCCCAAGCCACAAGCCGCAAAGCTGTTCCCGAAAACCGTCGGCGTGACATGAAAAAAGGCGCCCGAAGGCGCCTCGTTTCGGATCTTCAGGATGGCTTAAAGACCCAGCTTCTGCGCCACGATCTGGTTCACCGCCTTCGGGTTGGCCTTGCCGCCCGAAGCCTTGATCACCTGACCGACGAACCAGCCGGCGAGCTTCGGGTTGGCCTTCGCCTTCTCGACCTGCTCAGGGTTCGCGGCGATCACTTCATCCACGGCGGCCTCGATGGCGCCGGTATCGGTGACCTGGATCATGCCGCGCTCTTCCACGATCTTCTCGGGGTCGCCGCCTTCGGTGTAGACGATCTCGAAGAGGTCCTTCGCGATCTTGCCCGAAATCTTGTCGGACTTGATCAGCCGGATGATCGCGCCAAGCTGCGCGGCATCGACCGGGCTCGAGGTGATGTCGTGGTCTTCCTTCTTCAGGCGACCGAACAGCTCGTTGATGACCCAGTTCGCGGCAAGCTTGCCGTCACCGGCCTCGGCCACCACGGCCTCGAAGTAATCCGCGTTCTCGACCTCTGCGGTCAGCACCGAGGCATCGTATTCCGACAGTCCCAGCTCCTTGACGAAACGCGCTTTCTTCGCGTCCGGCAGTTCGGGCATCGAGGCGCCGATATCGTCGACCCAGGCCTGCTCGATTTCCAGCGGCAGCAGGTCGGGGCAGGGGAAGTAGCGGTAATCATGCGCTTCTTCCTTCGACCGCATCGAGCGCGTCTCGCCCTTGTCGGGATCGTAAAGGCGGGTTTCCTGCACCACTTCGCCGCCGTCTTCGACGATGGCGATTTGGCGACGGGCCTCGTATTCGATGGCCTGCTGAATGAAGCGCATCGAGTTCATGTTCTTGATCTCGCAGCGCGTGCCGAGATGGCTGAAATCCTGCGTTTCCTGATACTTTTCGTAAGCGCCCGGCTTGCAGATCGAGACGTTGACGTCGGCGCGCAGGTTGCCGTTCTGCATGTTGCCGTCGCAGGTGCCCAGGTAGCGCAGGATCTGGCGCAGCTTGCCGACATAGGCCGCAGCCTCTTCCGGGCCGCGGATGTCGGGGCGCGAGACGATCTCCATCAGCGCGACGCCGGTACGGTTGAGGTCCACGAAGGACATATGCGGGTCCATGTCGTGGATCGACTTGCCCGCATCCTGTTCGAGGTGGATACGCTCGATCCGGACCTTGCGCGCGACGCCCGGACCCATATCGACGATGATTTCGCCCTCGCCCACGATGGGGTGGTAGAGCTGCGAAATCTGGTAGCCCTGCGGCAGGTCGGGGTAGAAATAGTTCTTCCGGTCGAAGGCCGAGCGCAGGTTGATATCGGCCTTGAGGCCGAGGCCCGTGCGCACCGCCTGCGCCACGCAGAACTCGTTGATCACCGGCAGCATCCCCGGCATCGCCGCGTCGACGAAGGCCACGTTCGAGTTCGGCTCTGCGCCGAACTTGGTCGAGGCGCCCGAGAACAGCTTGGCTTTCGAGGCCACCTGCGCGTGGACTTCAAGCCCGATAACCAGCTCCCAATCCGATTTGGCACCGGCAATGACCTTGGGTTCGGGGGCTTGGAATTCGAGATGGTCGAGCATGTCCACATCCTGTCAGTAAAGGCTTGGGCAAGCTTCTAGGACAGGGCAGGGGCGGGGGCAAGAGGGCGACCGCCCCGCAGCGGACATCAGACCAGCGGCACCCCGTAGGATTCAAAAATCGCGCTGAGCCGGTCGAGCGGCGGCGTGGCCTCTCGTGGCAGGTAGGCGCGACGCCCGTCGCGCAGCGTGACCATGCATTCGTCGCCCGCAAGCTTGCGCCGCCGCAGCCGCGCCGAGTCGATCTGTGCGAGGGGGAACGTGCCCAATTGCCGCCCGTTGCGGTAGACTTCCATTCGCGCAGGCGTGATCCGCAGCAGCCCCGAGCGGTTGCGCATCAGCTTGTACAAAGTGAGGGCGAGATAGATCCACGCGGCGACATGAATCCATGTCGTCGCGGTCAGTTTCATTGCGCCGTAGAGCAGCGCCATCCCGAAGGCGAGCGCAAGATACCCTCCCGCCCGGCGAGCCTGGTGTCGGTATTCAAATTCATTGTCGTCCATGGTCGAGCCTGTCCGCGAAACTGCCCAACGCCCGCAAGTCGCGAGCGTCCGCGTTTCGTAGCGCGAGAACCCGGCACGGATGGGCCGAGAATGCGGCCAATCCGTGGTCTTCCGGGATCGCGCGCAGGCGCCGAGCGGAAATCAGCCCAGTAGACGCTGCGTCATCTCGGACAGGTCGCGGCTGAGGCCCGGCTGGGCGGCGATCCGTTCCAACTCGCTGCGCATCTTCTCGCGCCGGCCTTCGTCATAGCGCGTCCATGTCTCGAAAGCGGTGGACATGCGGGCGGCGACCTGCGGGTTGACCGGATCGAGCTTGAGCAGCCAATCGGCATAGAAGCGATAGCTCGCCCCGTCCGCGCGGTGGAAGCCCGCGTGATTGCCCGACAGCCCCGCCATCAGCGCACGGAAGCGGTTCGGCGTCTTCCATGTGAAGAGCGGATCGCCGGTCAGCGTCTCGGCGCGCTCCAGCGCCATCTCTGGCGGGCAATTGGCGAGCTGGACGAGGAACCACTTGTCCATCACCAGCCGGTCGCCCTGCCAGCGGTCGCGGAATTCGGCCATCGCGCTCGCATCCTGTCCGGTCTGCACCAGTGCCGCGAGCGCGCCGAAGCTTTCGGTCATGTTCTCGGCCGAGGCGAACAGGGCACCCGCGCGGGCTCCGCCGTCGATGCGGTTCAAAAGCCGCAGAACGGCAAGGCGCAGCGCCCGCGGGCCAGCCTGCTCCGGGTCGGAGCTGTAGGGCGCCGTCGCTTCGGTCTTGGTGAAAATCTCGGCCAGAAGCGTCTTATGCGCAGTCGCAAGATCGCGGGCGAGCGCTTCGCGCGCCTCATGGATCGCCGCAGGATCGGGCGTCTCGCCCTGATCGTAGAGCGCCTGCGCGATGCTGTCCTCGGAGGGCAGGTTCAGACACAGCGCGCGGAAGGCCGGATCGGCGGATTCGTCGCGCAACAGCGCACCCATCGCATCGGAGAAGGATCGGTCACCCTCTTGTCCCAGAACGCGCCCGATCAGCATCTTCTGGGCCAGCGCACGCCCCGCTTCCCATCGGTTGAACGGGTCGCGGTCATGGGTCAGCAGGAAGGCAAGCTCGGACGTGTCGGCGTCGCGCTCCAGCCGCACGGGGGCGGAGAAATCGCGCAGGATCGAGGGCACCGGGCGCGTCGCGAGCCCGTCGAAGGTGAAGCTCTGCCTCGCCTCTGTCATCTCAAGAACGGTGGATGGCACGACCTCGTCGCCATTCTCGTTGAGCAGCCCGACTTCGATCGGGATGTGGCGCAACGGCTTTTCTTCCTGACCGGGCGTGGGGCGCGTTTCCTGTTCGAATTCAAGCGTGTATACGCCGTCCTTGAAGCTGTCGCGCACCCGTAGCGTCGGCGTGCCCGCATCGGTATACCAGCGCTTGAACTGGCTCAGATCGCGGCCCGAGCTGTCCTCGAACACCTTCAGCCAGTCCTCGATCGTGCAGGCCTGCCCGTCATGGCGCTCGAAATAGAGGTCGAGCGCGGCGCGATAGCCGTCGGGCCCCAGCAGGCGGTGCAACATGCCCACGATCTCGGCGCCTTTCTCGTAGACGGTCGCGGTGTAGAAGTTGTTGATCTCGCGGTAATGATCGGGGCGCGGCGGGTGCGACAGCGGACCGCGATCCTCGCGGAACTGCCGCCCGCGCAGCGCCAGAACGTCGTCGATCCGCTTCGTCGCGTGTCCGCGCATGTCGCCGGTGAACTGCTGGTCGCGATAGACCGTCAGCCCTTCCTTCAGGCACAGCTGGAACCAGTCGCGGCAGGTGATGCGGTTGCCGGTCCAGTTGTGGAAATATTCGTGCGCGATGATGCCCTCGATACGCTCGTAATCGGCATCGGTCGCGGTCTCGGGCGAGGCGAGAACCCATTTGGAGTTGAAAATGTTCAACCCCTTGTTCTCCATCGCGCCCATATTGAAGTCATCGACGGCGACGATGTTGAAGATGTCCAGGTCGTATTCGCGGCCGTAAACCTCTTCGTCCCAGCGCATCGACCGATGCAGCGCCTGCAGCGCGAAGTCGCAACGGTCTTCGTCGCCCGGACGGACCCAGATATTCGTGGCGACCTCTCGGCCCGACATCGTGGTGAATGTGCCCGAATGCGCGCGAAGGTCACCCGCGACCAGTGCGAAGAGATAGGCGGGCTTGGGCCACGGATCGACCCATTCGGCATAGCCGTCGCGGTTCGCGACCAGATCGCCATTCGACAACAGAACCGGCTGATCGCCGGTAATCGTGACGTGGAAGCGCGCCATCACGTCGGGGCGGTCCGGATAGAAGGTAATCTTGCGGAAGCCCTCGGCCTCGCATTGCGTGCAATACATGCCGTTCGACATGTAAAGCCCTTCCAGCGCGGTGTTTTTCGACGGTGCGATCCGCGTCACGGTCTCCAGCGTGAAGTCTCGTGCCGGCAGAATATCCGCCGGGAGCGTAAGGCCGGTCTTGCTGAGTTGGTATTCGCCGGAGGCCAGCTCGCGCCCGTCCAGCGCAATCGAGACAAGCTCCAGCTCCTCCCCATCGAGATGCAGCGCCGCCACCGCTTCGCGCGGAGAGAAGGCTAGGCGCGCGCGTACTTCTGTCGCGTCCGGATCGAGCGTGAAATCGAGTCCCACGCTCTTGAGCGTGAAAGGATAGGGGCGGTAGTCGATCAGGCGCTTGGGAAGGGCTTGGGTAGCCGTCGTGTCGGCGGGCATTCTTGCGATATTCCTCGTTATTCTCGGCTTGTGTGACGTGGAACGTTTCGGCGCGAAGGCAAGCGCGCCTTCTGGGTGTCGCTTCCCGTTTCGGGCGGGCGCGATCCGGTTTCGCCTCAGTCACGCAGTTCAGTGCCAAGAGTATCCGTCCCGCGCGCGGTTTTCAAAGCGGTTTCGCCGGCAGGGCCGGGCGGTTCGCTGCCGACGGGCTGAACCCGAACCGGGACGACCGCGTTACCCGAAGTGAAGGGGGCCGGATCGGTGCGCTCTGCGCCACGGCCCCGACAGGACACTATCGAAGATGGAAGGAGCAATCCGATGTCCGCACCGAATACGAATACAAATGGCGAGAAGAAGAGGCATGCCCCCGCCCTGATCGGCATGGCCATGGTCGTGATACTGGGCGTGGCGGTGATCCTCGTATGGATCGCGATGGCCGCAAATTCCCCGCAACCGACCGGCGCGGGTGCAGACCAGACAGAGGCGCCCGCCACGACGCAGAACGCCCCGAAAACCGAAGGCGTGGTGCGCTCCGAGCCGCCATCGGCGCCGCTTGACGGGCTTGGTACCTCGACGACCCAGGCGCCCGCGACGACCGGGGTCGGCGAAGGCGGGGTCAATGGTGAGGCAACGCCGGGCGATACGATACAGCAGTAACTCCGGGGCGACGACTGTCGCGCCACAAAAGTGATATCAGCGCCGATGCCTCGGCGGGCGGGGTTCGAAAAGCCCCGCCTGCCGAGGCATGCGCGGTTCTCCTGACCGCTTTTCCGGCTTCGCGCCTTCCCGCGTGTTTTCCGTAATCCGCTGGACATTCGCGCCCAGCGGTTTCATCTAATACGCGTCTGAGAAAACGGGAGGCATCATGGCACAGCGGGTCGCGCGAAACGAACTGCAGGTGGCGGTCGAACTGGCCGCTTTCATCGAGGATCAAGCTTTGCCAGGGACCGGCGTCGCGCCGGAGCGCTTCTGGGAAGGGCTCTCGGAACTGTTGCATACGCTGGGGCCGAAGAACCGTGCGCTGCTCGAGACGCGCGAGTCGATCCAGTCCAAGCTCGACGATTGGCATTCGCATCGCCGCGCCGAAGGCTTTGATTTCGAAGACTATAAATCCTTCCTGCGCGAGATCGGTTATCTCCTGCCCGAAGGCGACGATTTCAAGATCGAGACCCCCGAGACCGATCCCGAATTCGCCACCGTCTGCGGTCCGCAGCTCGTCGTGCCGATCACCAACGCGCGCTACGCACTCAACGCCGCGAACGCCCGGTGGGGCAGCCTCTATGATGCGCTTTACGGCACCGATGCGCTTGGCGATCTGCCGCAGGGCAAGGGCTACGATCCCAAGCGCGGCGCCCGCGTGATCGAGCGTGCCAAGGCATTTCTCGACGAAGCCGTGCCGCTTGCGGGCGGAAGCTGGACAGACGTCACCGCGCTGCGCGTGGAGAACGGCGTGTTCTTCGTGGAGAACGCGGTGGGCGAGACGGGGCTTGCCGATCCGGCGCAGTTCCTCGGGTTCAACATCTCCGACGAGGGCGCACTGTCCGAAGTTCTTTTGGAAAACAACGGGCTGCATCTCGTGATCGAGATCGACCCGACCACCGAAGTCGGTCAGGCCGATCCTGCCGATATCGCGGATGTCATCCTGGAGGCCGCGGTCAGCACGATCATGGATTGCGAGGACTCGGTGGCTTGTGTCGATGCCGAGGACAAGGTTCTCGCCTATGGCAACTGGCTGGGCCTGATGAAGGGCGATCTGCGCGAGAACGTCGTGAAGAACGGCGAGAAGACGGTCCGGCGGCTCGAGGGCGATTATCAGTTCACCGGCGGCGGTGGCGAGAAGATCACTCTGAAGGGCCGCTCGCTGATGCTGGTGCGCAATGTCGGCCACCTGATGACCACCCCCGCGATTCTGACCCGCGACGGCGAAGAAGCCTATGAGGGGCTGATGGACGCGATGGTCACCACGCTCTGCGCGATGCATGACCTCAAGAAGACCGAAGGCCCGCGCAACTCTGTCACCGGCTCGGTCTACGTGGTGAAGCCGAAGATGCACGGCCCCGAAGAGGTCGCCTTCGCGACCGAGATTTTCGACAAGGTCGAAGAGGTTCTGGGCCTGCCGCGCTACACGGTGAAGCTTGGCATCATGGACGAGGAGCGCCGTACCTCGGTCAACCTCAAGGAATGCATCCGCGCCGCGAAGAACCGTGTGGCCTTCATCAATACCGGTTTCCTCGACCGCACGGGCGACGAGATCCACACCTCGATGCAGGCCGGTCCGATGCTGAGCAAGGGCGAGATGAAGTCTCAGCCCTGGATCGAAGCCTACGAGGATCGCAACGTCGATATCGGTCTGGCCTGCGGGCTCGCCGGCAAGGCGCAGATCGGCAAGGGCATGTGGGCGATGCCCGACAAGATGGCCGATATGCTCGAGGCCAAGGTGAACCATCCGCTCGCGGGCGCGAACTGCGCCTGGGTGCCGTCGCCGACGGCGGCCACGCTGCACGCCACCCATTACCACAAGATCGACGTGAAGCGCCGCCAGCAGGAAATCGCCGCGATGAACCGTCCGGCGCGTCTCGACGATCTGCTGACGATCCCGCTCGCGCGTGGGAAGAACTACTCGGAGGAGGAAATCCGCACCGAGATCGAGAACAACGCGCAAGGCATCCTCGGCTATGTCGTGCGCTGGGTCGATCAGGGGGTGGGCTGCTCCAAGGTGCCCGACATCCATGACGTCGGCCTGATGGAAGACCGTGCGACCTGCCGGATTTCCAGCCAGGCGATCGCGAACTGGCTCGAGCATGGGCTGGTGAGCGAAGGCCAGGTGATGGAGGCGCTGCGCAAGATGGCCAAGGTCGTCGACCGTCAGAACGAGGGCGATCCCAACTACCGCCCCATGGCGCCCGGCTATGACGGCTTCGCGTTCCAGGCGGCCTGCGATCTGTGCTTCCTCGGCACGGTCCAACCCTCGGGATATACGGAACCGGTGCTGCATCAGCGCCGCCTGCAAGAGAAGGAGGAACGCGCATGATCACGCTCGAACAGGCGCAGAAGATGATCGAGACCGCGCTGGCGCAAGGCGCGGAGGACGGGCTGAAACCGCTTTCAGCCATCGTGCTGGATGCGGGCGGCCACCCGCTGGCCTTCGCGCGCGCCGATGGCGCGGCGCCGGGCCGCTTCGATATTGCGCAAGCCAAGGCTTACGGCGCGGTGATGCTGGGGATGGGCGGCAAGGCGCAGATGGCGCGGGCCGAGGCGCAGGCCTATTTCATGGCCGCGGTGAACGGCATCTATGACGGCAAGACCTGCCCCGTGCCCGGCGGCGTGCTGATCCGCGACGAGAGCGGCGCGGTGATCGGTGCAATGGGCGTGACAGGCGATACCTCGGACAATGACGCCAAGGTGGCCGTGGCCGGGATCGAAGCCGCGGGCTTCACCGCCGAGGACTGATCACCCTGCCAAGGTTTGATTTCGGGCGGTCCGGCAGGCGATGCCGGGCCGCCCGCGCCGTCTCGGTCGCCGCTTGACCCCCGCTCGGGCCATTGACGCGACCTGCGCGCTCTGGCAGGGGAGAGCGCAAATAAGGACAATGAGAATGCACCTGTTTTCCGACATCCGCGCCGCGGTGATTGCGGCACTCGATCAGATGGTTTCCGAAGGCGCGCTGCCCGAGGGGCTGGACTACGCAAACGTCGCGGTGGAGCCGCCGCGCGATCCGCTGCATGGAGACATGGCGACCAACGCCGCGATGGTGCTGGCCAAGCCCGCCAAGTCGAAACCGCGCGACATCGCCGAGGCGCTGGCGGCCAAGCTGGCCGCAGATGACCGGATCGTCAGCGCCGATGTCGCCGGTCCCGGTTTCATCAACCTGCGCCTCGATCCGAAGGTCTGGGCTGATGTGACCCACGCCGTTCTGAAAGAGGGCGCGGATTACGGGCGCTCCGATCTGGGCCGCGGCGTGAAGGTGAACGTGGAATATGTCTCCGCGAACCCGACCGGCCCGATGCATGTCGGCCATACCCGCGGCGCCGTCTTCGGCGATGCGCTGGCAAGCTTGCTGGATTTCGCGGGCTATGACGTCACGCGGGAATATTACATCAACGATGGCGGCGCGCAGGTCGATGTGCTCGCCCGCTCCGCCTATGAGCGCTATCGCGAAGCCTGTGGCCTCGAGCCGGAAATTCGCGAGGGGCTCTATCCCGGCGATTACCTGATCCCGGTCGGTGAGGCGATCAAGGCCAAGTATGGCGAGAGCCTGCTCGACAAACCCGAGGAAGACTGGCTCGAAGATATCCGCGAATTCGCGACCGAGCAGATGATGGAGATGATCCGCGAGGACCTCGCCTGTCTCGGCGTGAAAATGGATGTCTTCTCCTCCGAGAAATCGCTCTACGGCACCGGCCAGATCGAGGCGGCGCTGAAGCGGCTCGAGGATCTGGGCCTGATCTACGAGGGTGTGCTCGACCCGCCGAAGGGCAAACTGCCCGAGGATTGGGAGGAGCGCGAGCAGACCCTGTTCCGCTCGACCGAATATGGCGATGACGTGGACCGCCCGGTGAAGAAGTCGGACGGCTCATGGACCTATTTCGCCCCCGATATCGCCTATCACTGGACCAAGATCGATCGTGGCTACGATCTGCTGATCGACGTCTTCGGTGCCGACCATGGCGGCTATGTGAAGCGGATGAAGGCAGCCGTGGCTGCGCTGTCGGATCGCAAGGTGACGCTTGATATCAAGCTGATCCAGCTGGTGAAGCTGTTCAAGAACGGCGAGCCCTTCAAGATGTCGAAGCGCGCGGGCACTTTCGTGACGCTGCGCGACGTGGTGGAGCAGGCGGGCGCGGATGTGACCCGCTTCCACATGCTCACCCGCAAGAACGACGCGCCGCTGGATTTCGACTTCGACAAGGTGCTCGAGCAGTCCAAGGACAACCCGGTCTTCTACGTGCAATATGCCCATGCCCGGGTCTGCTCGGTGCTGCGCAAGGCGGCGGAAGCGGGCTGGGACATGTCCGATGCGCGTCTCGCCGAGGTCGATCTGTCCGGCGAGTGGCATCCGTCCGAGCTCGAACTGGTCAAGAAGATCGCCGAATGGCCGCGTCTTCTGGAGATCGCGGCGCGCGCGAACGAGCCGCACCGGGTGGCTTTCTACCTCTACGATCTCGCCTCGGATCTGCACAGCCTGTGGAACCGTGGCAATGACGAGCCGTCCCTGCGCTTCCTGCAGGAGGGCGACGAGGCCGCATCGGCGGCGAAAATCGCCCTCGCACGAGCCTGTGCCGTTGTCATTTCCGCCGGTCTTGGTATTCTTGGCGTGACCCCGGCTGAAGAGATGCGCTGAACGCACGCCGCCGGGAACAGGCAAATTCCGGGTCAACCGGGCAAGGCCGGGCAACCGGCGGCGAGGCGACGAGCATGACGACCTACGACTACCGCGAGAGTGGGGGTTACGGGCATGAACACCCGCAGCCCCATTACGCGCATCCCGAAGATCCCGTTCCAGAGCGCGCGCCGCGTGTCGTGTCGCGCTGGGTCAACGTGGCCGGGGCACTGACTTCGGTCGCGATGATCGCGGGTCTGGTGGTCTGGGGGTACAAGCTGGCGATGCGCGATCTGAACGGCGTGCCGGTGATCCGCGCGATGGACGGGCCCGCCCGGATCGCGCCCGAAGACCCGGGCGGCGAACTTGCGCGCCATACCGGTCTGGCTGTCAACGACGTGGCCGGCACGGGGCAGGCGGCACCTGCACCTGAGAAAGTGACTCTCGCGCCAAGCCCGGAAGGGTTCACCGACGAAGATAAGCCGATGGGCGAGCTGGCGGCGGAAACGCAGGTGGCGAGCGATGCGTCTGGCGCGGGTGACGGATCCAACCCAGCGTCCAACCCTGCCGTGGAGGCGGCGATTGCGGCGCTCGAGCCTGCCGCGCTCAATGCCGATCCGTCGCAGGTGAAGGATGCACCCGACATTCCCGTCGAGCCCGCATTGATGAGCCCGGCCATGCCCGAGACGCGCCCCGATGCGGTCGCGCAGGACGCAGCCCCCGAGAGCGACGCAGTCAGCGGTGTGATCCCGGCCTCCGTGCCGGGCGTCTCGCGCTCGCCGCGCCCGCAGTCCAAACCGATGCGCGATCAGCTGCTGGCGGCGGCGCTGGAGCAGGCGGTGACGAAGCAGATGTCGGCCGGGCAAGCGGAGGCTGGCGTCGTCGATCTCGACCCGTCCGAACTGTCGGCGGGCACGCGCCTCGTGCAGGTCGGCGCCTTCGATACGGCAGCGGCGGCGAAGGGCGAATGGGACCGGATCGCCAAGCGCTTCGACGCGCTGATGACCGACAAGAAGCGCGTGATCCAGAAGGCGAGCTCCGGCGGGCGCGATTTCTATCGCCTCCGCGTCGCGGGCTTCGACGACGTGACCGAAGCGCGCCAGTTCTGCGCGGCCCTCGTGGCCGAGCGGCAGAACTGCATCCCGACGCAGGCACGCTGATGGGCGTCGCGGCGATCTTCGGCTGCGAGGGGACCGAGCTCTCCGCGCATGAGCGGGATTTCTTCCGCGAGGCCGATCCGTGGGGCTTCATCCTGTTCTCGCGCAATATCGATACGCCCGAGCAGGTCACGCGTCTGACCGACGCTCTGCGCGGGGCGGTGGGGCGCGATGCGCCGGTTCTGATCGATCAGGAAGGCGGGCGGGTGCAGCGGCTGCGCGGGCCCCAGTGGCGCGAATGGCTGCCGCCGCTGGAGCAGGCGAAGCAGGCAGGGGCGCAGGCACCGCGCTCCTTCTGGCTGCGCTCGCGGATCATGGCCGAGGAGCTGCGCGCGGTCGGCATTGACGTGAACTGCGCGCCCACCTGCGATATCGCGGGGCTTCTGACCCATCCCTTCCTGCAAAACCGTTGTCTGGGCAAGGATGCGGCGACGGTGATCGCCAATGCCCGCGCCACGGCCGAGGGGCTGCTGGCGGGCGGCGTGCTCCCGGTGATCAAGCATATTCCGGGCCACGGTCGGGCGATTTCGGACAGCCACAAGGATTTGCCGGTGGTCGAGGCCTCGAAGGCCGATCTGATCGCGACTGATTTCGCGCCGTTCAAGGCGCTTTCCGATCTGCCACTGGGCATGACGGCGCATATCCGCTTCACCGCGCTCGACGTGGCTCCCGCGACGCAGAGCGCGAAGATCATCAAGATGATCCGTGAGGAGATCGGCTTCGGCGGGCTCCTGATGAGCGACGATATCGGGATGGAGGCGCTGGCGGGCGGCTTCGGGACACGCACGGCTGCCGCGCTGGCGGCGGGCTGCGATCTGGTGCTCCATTGCAAGGGCGACATGCCCGCGATGGAAGAGGTGGCGATGGCCGCCCCGGCGATGAGCGAGGCCGCACAGGCCCGCGCCGAGGCCGCGCTGGACCGGCGCTTGCCGCCCGAGACAGTTGACATGGCCGCGCTCGATGCCGAACTTGAGGCACTCTTGAGCGGCGGCATGGATGAGTGACACCGAAAATCTGTTCGACTCGCAAACGGTCGCGGATCGGCTTCAGGCCGAGGCGCTGATCGTCGATGTCGACGGGTTCGAAGGCCCGCTCGACCTGCTGCTGACGCTCTCGCGCAGCCAGAAAGTCGATCTGCGCAAGATCTCCGTGCTGCAACTGGCAGAGCAATATCTGGCCTTCGTCGAACGCGCCAAGGCGCTGCGCATCGAGCTGGCCGCCGATTACCTCGTGATGGCGGCCTGGCTCGCCTTCCTGAAATCGCGGCTTCTGCTGCCGCCTGACCCCGAGGCCGAAGGCCCCTCGGCGGAGGATCTGGCCGAGCACCTCGCCTTCCAGCTGGAACGCCTGCAGGCGATGCGCGAGGCGGCGGCGCAGCTGATGGCGCGCGACCGGCTGGGGCGCGACACCTTCGCGCGCGGCATCTCGGAAGAGGTCGAGCGCGTCCGCAAGGTCACCTATTCGGCCTCGCTGATGGACCTGATGCAGGCCTATGCGCGCATCCGCACGCGCGATGAATTCCGCCCCTATGCGTTCGATCGGACTAATGTCTTCACGATGGAGGAGGCGCTGGACCGGATGCGCAGTCTGATCGGTTTCGCCGGTGGCTGGTCGGAGCTGACCACCTTCCTGCCCGACGGGTGGACCGCCGACCCCAAACGCCGACGCTCGGCCACTGCCGCGACTTTCGCGGCCTCGCTGGAGATGGCCAAGCAAGGCCAGATCGAGCTGCGCCAGAGCGATACGTTCCAACCCATTTCGATCCGGAAGAAGACATGAACGACGAGCCGGAACAGACCGAAGAAAAAGAAGAAACCCTCTTTGCCGCGCCGCCCATTGCCGAGCAGGAGCGGATGGTCGAAGCGATCCTCTTCGCCTCTGCCGAACCCGTCCGCATCCGCGAGATGGAAGAACGGATGCCGCATGGTTGCGACCCCGCCGAGGCGCTGGTGCACCTGCGCAAGCGCTACGAGGGGCGCGGCGTGCGGGTGGTGAAGGTCGGCGACGCCTGGGCCGTGCGCACCGCGCCCGATCTCGCCTTCCTGATGCAGAAAGAGACGGTTGAGGAGCGCAAGCTTTCCCGCGCCGCGGTCGAGACGCTGGCGATCATCGCCTATCACCAGCCGGTCACCCGCGCCGAGATCGAGGAAATCCGCGGCGTCGCCGTCTCGCGCGGCACGATCGACCAGTTGCTGGAAATGGAATGGATCCGCTTCGGTCGGCGCCGCATGACGCCGGGCCGACCCGTCACCTTCGTCGTGACGCAGGAATTCCTCGACCAGTTCAGCCTCGAGAGCGCCCGCGACCTGCCGGGTCTCAAGGAGCTGCGCGCCGCAGGCCTGCTGGACTCGCGCCCCCTTCCGGGTGCAGGCTCGGACGACGACGAGGAGGGCGAGGAGGACGAGGTCCAGACCGGCCAGTCCGAATTGTTCGAGGATTGACAGGGGGATATCCGATGAACTTCAACCAGATCATCAACATGGTCATCCGGATGTTCCTGCGCCGGGGGATCAACTGGGGGATCAACAAGGGCATCGGCATGGCTTCGAAGCGCGGCGGCAAGGGCAAGAGCGCGAGCCCGATGACGGCGCAGGAGCGCAAGCAGGCCCAAACCGCACGCGAGGCGGTCAAACGCGCGCGCAAAGCGGCGCGGATCACGCGGCGCATGTGATCTCATGGAAAAGGGCGCCGCCGGATCGACCCGCGACGCCCTTCTTCGTGCTTTCCCCTATTCACGCCTTAGCCGGGCACCGGCGCATCCTTGTGGATCAGCCCGGCCCCGCGCAGGTCCTGCCAGAACTCCGCCGGGATCGGCATGTTCATCGCCGCCACGTCGTCGATCGCCTCGTCGGGACGTCCAAGCCCCACCACCACCGTCTGCACCACATCCGGCGCTTTCGCGAATTGCAACGCAGCCGCGAGCAGATTCACCCCATGATCGAAGGCCACCTCTCTCAGGCGATCGCGCTTCTCCATCCGCTCTTTCGCGATGACACTGTTCTTGTCGCCATAATGGTAACGGTGCAGCCCCGCGAGGAAGCCCGCATTCAGCGCCGAGCCGATGACGAAGCTGTTGCCGTGCTTGCGCGCCGCCGGGAAGACCGTCTCGACCGCGTGGTCATGCTCTACCAGCGAATACTGGCTCGCCATCAGGTGCAGATCCGGATCGCTGTCTTCCATCGATTTCAGGATCGGCTCGGGTCGGTTCACGCCCATGCCCCATGCCTTGATGACCCCTTGGTCACGCAGCTCGCTCAGCGTCGCGAAACAGCCCTCGACCGCCTCGGGCCACAGCTCCAGCCAGTTCTTCGGCAGCGCGCCGTTATCGGGCGAGAGGTCGTGCACGAAGACCACGTCGAGACTGTCGAGCCCGGTGCGCTGCAACGTGTCCTCGATCGAGCGGAGCGTGCCCTCGCGGCTGTAGTCGTAGACCTCGATATTGGGCGAGGGGGAGTAGGGCATGAGCTGCTGATTGCGATGCTCGGGCCCCGCTTTCAGGAGCCGCCCGACTTTCGAGCTGAGCACGAAGCTTTCGCGCGGCTTGTGATGCAGGAACTGCCCGTAGCGGCGTTCGGCCAAGCCGACGCCGTAATGCGGCGCCACGTCGAAATAGCGGATGCCCGCTTCCCACGCGGCCTCGAGCGTGTCCGCCGCCTGCCGGTCTGTCGTGACGCGGAACTCGTTGCCAAGCGCAACGCCCCCCATGCCGATCGGGTGCGGGAGTTCGTATCTGTCGGTCATGGGGTCTCCTTTCTGGTGAGCAGGTGGGGCAACGTGAGCGGGGTGATTGGGTTCCGGGGCGCTAGCGCCCCTGCCGCCGCGCCATGAAAGCCAGTCGCTCGAACAGGTGTACGTCCTGCTCGTTCTTCAGAAGCGCCCCGTGCAGCTTCGGCAGCAGACTCGCGCCTTCGAGTTTGAGGTCTTCGGGGTTCAGGTCCTCGGCGAGCAGGAGTTTTAGCCAGTCGAGCACCTCGGAGGTCGAGGGCTTCTTCTTCAGGCCCGGTGTTTCGCGGATCTCGTAGAACTGGCTCAGCGCCTCGGTCAGCAGCCGGTCCTTGATGTCGGGGAAATGGACGGCGACGATTTCGCGCATGACCGCGGGTTCCGGGAACCGGATGTAGTGGAAGAAGCAGCGGCGCAGGAAGGCGTCGGGCAGTTCCTTCTCGTTGTTCGAGGTGATGATGACGACGGGGCGGTGCTTCGCGCGGATCGTCTCGCCGGTTTCGTAGACGTGGAACTCCATTTTATCGAGTTCCTGCAGCAGGTCGTTCGGGAACTCGATATCGGCCTTGTCGACCTCGTCGATCAGTAGCACGACCTTCCGGTCCGCCTCGAAGGCCTGCCAGAGCTTGCCCTTGCGGATGTAGTTCTTAACGTCGTTGACGCGTTCGTCGCCCAGCTGGCTGTCGCGCAGCCGGCTCACCGCGTCGTATTCGTAAAGGCCCTGCTGCGCCTTGGTGGTGGATTTGATGTTCCACTCGACCATCTCCATCCCGAGGCTCTGTGCCACCTGCCGCGCGAGTTCCGTCTTGCCGGTGCCCGGCTCGCCCTTCACCAGAAGGGGGCGCTCCAGCGCCACTGCGGCATTGACCGCGACGGTGAGATCGGGCGGGGCGACATAGCTGTCGGTCGATTGGAATTGCACTGGGGATACGCTCCGGTTTCGAGATCGCTACGCAATGATCTTGCGCAAATCGTTTGCAACCTATCTGCGCCAAAATGCTGCCGCAACCCAGGCGTAAGAATTGATGAGGAAACGCGCAGTGATGGTGAATGCGGACGTGACAACCCTGTGTTCTTGGGGTATTGGAGCGCCCGAGGAGAGTTGGCCGATGGCGAATGACGATCATGGTGGCGCCCCCGGCCCGGAAGAGAGGGCAGGTATGAGAGCAGAAGTTTTCCTTCCGGATGATTATCGTCCGGCCGAGAATGAACCCTTCATGAATGACCGGCAGCTGGAATATTTCCGCAGAAAGCTTCTGGCGTGGAAGGCCGAACTTCTCGAACAATCCGCTGAAACGCTGGAAGGTCTCGCGGAATCGGCGCGCAACGTGCCCGATATTGCCGACCGCGCCTCCGAGGAAACCGATCGTGCGCTGGAACTGCGCACCCGCGACCGTCAGCGCAAGCTGGTCAGCAAGATCGACTCGGCGCTGCGCCGTATCGAGAATGGCGAATACGGTTATTGCGAAAAGACCGGGGAGCCGATCTCGCTCAAGCGTCTCGATGCGCGTCCGATCGCGACGATGACGCTGGAAGCGCAGGAGAAGCACGAGCGCCGCGAGCGGGTGCATCGCGACGATTGATCCCACGCGCGGATTGCGCGTGTCGGAGAACGAAACGCGCGTTGCCTTCGGGCGGGAAGGCGCGCAAAACATTTCGACACCGGCACCGCCAAGGTGCCGGTGTTCGCTTTTCAAGGAGGTCCCATGCTGATCGGGCGCAAGGTTACGGTTCTGGGTGCGGGGATCGCGGGGCTGACAGTGGCGCGGGCCTTGGCGATGCGCGGCGCGGATGTCGAGGTGCTCGAACAGGCCGAGGCGATCCGCGAGGTCGGCGCCGGGCTGCAGGTTTCGCCCAACGGGGCGGCTGTGCTGCGCGCGCTGGGGCTGGGCGAGGCGTTGGAGGCGGCGGGGCCGCGCGCCGAGGCGGTGCGGCTCGTCGATGGCGAGACCGGGAGCCAGGTGGCCAAGCTCGACATGGCGCGGTTGCGGCCCGATGCCGATTACCATTTCGTCCACCGCGCCCGGCTGATCGAACTGCTGGCCGAAGGCGCGCGCGAGGCCGGTGTAAAGATCCGTCTTCTGCAACAGATCGAGCGGGTGGACCTGTCGGGGCCGCATCCGGTCTTGCACACCAAGCAGGGTGCACAGATCGAGACCGACCTGTTGATCGGCGCGGACGGGCTGAATTCCAAGGCGCGCGAGGCGCTCAACGGGCGCGTGGCGCCCTTCTTCACCCATCAGGTGGCGTGGCGCGCGCTGGTGCCGTGCGACGATGCCGAGCCGAAGATCGCGCAGGTCTTCATGGGCGCAGGCAAGCACCTTGTGAGCTATCCGCTGGGCCGGGGGCTGCGCAATATCGTGGCGGTCGAGGAGCGGCATCGCTGGGTCGAGGAGAGCTGGGCGCTCGAGGATGATCCGATCAATCTGCGCACCGCCTTCGAGGATTTCTGCCCGACCGTGCGCGGCTGGCTCGATCAGGCCGAGAAAGTTAACCTATGGGGCCTGTTCCGTCACCCTGTGGCCGAGCGCTGGTTCGCGCCCGGTATCGCGATTCTGGGCGACGCCGCGCATCCCACTCTGCCTTTCCTTGCGCAGGGTGCCGTGATGGCGATGGAGGATGCCTGGGTTCTGGCCGAGGCGCTTGCCAATCACGAGACCGACGAGCTGGCTTTCGCGGCCTATCAGAATGCGCGCTGGGATCGCTGTGACCGGATCGTGGCCGCGGCGAACAAGAACGCGCGGAATTATCACCTGTCAGGAGCTCCGCGCACCTTGGGTCATCTCGCTTTGCGTGCCGCCTCCCGGTTCACTCCGGAGCGGCTGGTCGGGCGTTTCGACTGGATTTATGGCCACGACGTGACGCAGCAGGCCGGGTAGGGCGTCTCTATGGGGCTCGGACGCGTCCCTCAGTCGCTACAGAGTTGCTGCCCGGCCTTTCGATTGCAGTCCGGGCGTTCGCCGGGGCGTCCTTTCACTGGAAGGCCGCTTTTCCCGGCTCACCCCATCCGGAAATGCTTGGCGAGCTTCAGGCCCTGACCCTGGTAGTTCGAGGCGATGTCCTTGCCGTAGAGCTGGCGCGGCTCCTCGGCCATGCGCTCATAGACGAGACGGCCCACGACTTGCCCGTGCTCGAGCGCGAAGGGGGCCTCGTGGCAGCGCACCTCCAGCACCCCGCGCGACCCGGTGCCGCCCGCAGCCCCATGCCCGAAGCCGGGATCGAAGAAGCCCGCGTAATGGACGCGGAACTCGCCGACCATCGCCAGATAGGGCGCCATTTCGGCGGCGTGGTCGGGCGGGATCGTCACCGCCTCGCGGCTGACGAGGATGTAGAACGCGCCGGGGTCGAGGATGATGCGGCCATCGGAGGCGCGCACCTCTTCCCAGAAGTCGCGGGCCGGGTAATGGCCGATCTTGTCGATGTCGATCACCCCGGTGTGGGGCTTGGCGCGGTAGCCCACCAGATCGCCCTCAGAGGGCTTCAGATCGACCGAGAAGCCCAGACCCTCGTCGATCACGGCGGGGCCATCCACGAGCGGCTCCTGCTGGTGCAGGATCTTCAACTCGGCATCGCTGAGCACCGCCTGACCTGCACGGAATCGGATCTGGTTGAGGCGCATGCCGGGCCGTACCAGAACCGAGAAGCTGCGCGGGCAGATCTCGGCATAAAGCGGGCCGCTATAGCCTTGGGGGATTCGGTCGAACTCGGTGCCGTCATCGGTGATTAGCCGCGTCAGCAGATCGAGCCGTCCGGTGGAGCTTTTGGCATTGGCGACCGCCGTGACGCCCTCAGGCAGCGCGAGGCTCTCCATCAGCGGCACGAGATAGACGCAGCCCTTTTCCAGCACCACGCCGTCATCGGTCAGCGCCATGCGGTGCATCTCGAAGTCATGCAGGCGATGCGAGACCTTCTGGCCTTTGCCCGCAAGGAACGAGGCGCGCAGCCGGTAGGCCACGGTGCCAAGCCGCAGGTCGAGGCTCGCAGGTTGGATCTGTTCGGGAATGATGGCCGGATCCGCAGCGATCTCTCCGCGCGTGATCATCTCTTGCAGCATCGTGTCGGGCAGCACGCCGATGGTCATCCGATCCCTCCTCCGGATACACGAACGCCCACCCCGATGAAGAGGTGGGCGTTTGTCGAATTGGTCGGGCTGGCGAGATTCGAACTCACGACCTTCCGTCCCCCAGACGGACGCGCTAACCAGGCTGCGCCACAGCCCGACGAGGGGGATATAGTGCGAACCGGGCGGCGGGTGCAAGCAGTTAGTGAGAGAAATTTCACGCCAATTCGTCCGGGGTTGCGATCACTCATTCCGCGCGCGCGGAGCCATGCTGCGCGAGCCTCAGCTGAAGGGCCTGCGCACGCAGACGCAACATGCGCAGATCGCCTCGATCGGCAGGGCTGAGCCGCGCCGGATCGACGGTGCGCAGCCCGTGCAACAGCTTGGCCAGATCGGCCCGCGGGGCGCTTTTCGCGGCGCGGTCCTGCCCCCCGCGATCGATCGTCATCGCCACGACAGGAGCCAACGGTTCCGGCTCGGGTTCGACATCGAGCGCCATGGGGGCCTCTGCGTCATCCTCCGACTCGTCCAGTTCGGGAGATTCGCGGGAAGCGGTTTTCGACTCGTCGAAGAACGAGGGCTGCGAGGCGCCGGGGAAGGGGGTGACCGAGCCACTCTCACGCGCCTCGATCGGCGCCTCCACGGAGGCGTTGAGGTCGAGCAGTTCCTCGGGACGCTCGGGCAGCGCTTCGCTTGGCGCGCGGCTCTCGGCGGCGTCTTCAGCCGCCGCCTGCACGACGTCCTCGTGGGCCGCCGCCTCTCGCGGGGCGTCCTCCTGCGGAGAGGTGTCTGTCGCGGCCGCGTCGACCGTCTCGGGCGCAGGTTCCTGCGGCGCGGGTTCTTGCGTCTGGGTGTCCTCTTCGGGCGCCGGGCTAGGCTGGGGCGCGGCAACCGGGGCGATTGGCTCCGGAGTGCTCTGCGTGGCCTCACCGGTCTCGCGCTCATCCTCGAGGCTGACTTCCGCCCGCGCGGCCACCTCGCGGATACCTTCCTCGCGCAGCAGTTTTTGCACGCCCCGGATAGTCATGCCCTCGTCATGTAGCAGACGCTTGATGCCGCCCAGAAGTGCGACGTCAGCGGGCCGGTAATACCGCCGCCCGCCCGCGCGCTTCACCGGCTTCACTTGGGTGAACTTGCTCTCCCAGAACCGCAGAACATGGGTCGGCGTGTCGAGAAGGTCTGAAACCTCAGAGATCGTCCGAAACGCGTCGGCGGATTTACCCATCGGTAGGACCTGTCACTTGTTGTCGGGTTACTTCGAATTGCCCGCCGCCACGCGGTCCTTCATCAGATGCGAGGGACGGAAGGACAGCACGCGACGCGGCGAGATCGGAACCTCTTCGCCGGTCTTGGGATTGCGGCCCATGCGCTTGGCTTTCTCGCGCACCGAGAAGGTACCGAAAGAGCTTATCTTGACCGTTTCTCCCTCCACGAGGGCGTCGGACATATGCTGCAGCACGCTTTCGACGAGCTGCGCCGATTCATTGCGCGACAATCCAACCTCGCGGAACACCGCTTCGCTGAGATCCATGCGCGTCAGGGTCTTCGACATCCTATCCCCCCGGATAAAGAATTTCGCTAACAGTGACCGACCGTAATTCCCGAGTCAATATCAAGCACTTGGCGGACGGGCTTGATGCGCGGGCTCACGCGCGTTTGCGCGGGAGACGCTTAAAACGAATGCAGAGAGGTCGCGCTTACCAGCGCAGAACCACAGAGCCCCATGCCAGACCGCCGCCGATCGCCTCGGTGACCAGAACCTGGCCTTCCTTGATCTGGCCGCGTTGCTTGCCGACCGAGAGGGCCAGCGGGATCGAGGCCGCGGAGGTGTTGCCGTGGTCCTGAACCGTGACGATCACGCGGTCCATCGGCAGCTGCATCCGCTCGGCCGTGGCTGCGATGATGCGCAGGTTCGCCTGATGCGGCACGATCCAGTCGACGTTCTCGCCGGTGAGCCCGGCCTTATCGAGGGCTTTGTGCGCAGTCTCGGCGAGCTTGGTGACCGCATGTTTGAAGACCGCGTTGCCTTGCATGCGCAGATGTCCCGCCGTGCCGGTGGTCGACACCCCGCCGTCGACATAGAGCAGGTCTTTGTAGCGCCCATCGGAATGCAGGTCCGACGACAGGATTCCGCGATCGGTCGACGTGCCCGTGCCCTCGGCGGCTTCGAGGATCAGCGCGCCCGCGCCATCCCCGAACAGCACGCAGGTGCCCCGGTCGGTCCAGTCCATGATCCGCGAGAAGGTCTCGGCGCCGATCACCAGCACGCGCTCGGCTTGACCCGAGAGGATCAGCCCGTTCGCATTGGTCAGCGCGAAGATGAAGCCCGCGCAGACCGCCTGCACGTCATAGGCAAAGCCCGTGGTCGAGCCCAGCCCCGCCTGAACCATCGTGGCGACGGAAGGGAAAGTGCTGTCGGGCGTCGAGGTCGCGACGACGATCGCGTCGATCTGGTCGACGCTCATATTCGCGTCTTCAAGCGCGGCTTTCGCGGCCTTGATCGCGAGATCCGAAGTGTATTCCCCCTCGGCGGCGATGTGGCGGCGTTCGATCCCGGTGCGGCCGCGAATCCATTCATCCGTGGTATCGAGCGTTTTCTCGAACTCGGCGTTCTCGACAACGCGCTCGGGCAGGTAATGGCCCACGCCGCGCACCACGGATCTGATCGTCATTGGCTGCTCTCGCTTTTCTCGGCGGCAGATGGCGCGCCGGATTTGGCCTCATCCTGCCCCGAGGGAAGGGCAGTGGCAACCCGTGCGGCAAGCTTCGCGCCGAAGCCCGAGCGTGCCAGTCGGGCGGCCAGTTCGATCGCGGCGGCGAAGCTGGTGGCATCCGCCGAGCCGTGCGATTTCACGACCGTGCCGTTGAGGCCGAGGAAGACGCCGCCATTGGCGCGGCGCGGATCGGTCTTGTGCCGCAGGCGCTTGAGCGCGCCCATCGCCAGGAGTGCGCCCAGCTTCGACATGACGGAAGAGGTCAGCGCCTCGCGCAGCAGTTCGGCCACGAATTTTGCCGTGCCCTCGCCGGTTTTCAGCGCGACATTGCCGGTGAAGCCGTCGGTCACGATGACGTCAGCACGGGCGCCGGCAAGCTCGTTGCCCTCGACGAAACCCGCGAAGTCGAACTGCCCCGCCTCCTGGGCGTTGCTGATCAGCTCATGGGCTTCTCGCAGCTCGGGGCGGCCCTTGTGCTCTTCGGTGCCGATATTCAACAGACCTACGCGCGGACGCTCCAGCCCCAGCGCGTTGCGCGCATAGGACGTGCCCATCAGGGCGTAGGTCAGCAGATCCTCCGCATCGGCTTTCACGTCCGCGCCCATATCGAGCATGACATTCCAGCCAGCAGGCCCACGCGACGGCCAGAAGGAGGCGATGGCCGGACGGTTCACGCCCGGCACCTTGCGCAGCCGCATCATCGAGATCAGCATCAGCGCTCCGGTATTCCCGCAGGAGACCGCGACATCGGCCTCCTTGTCGCGCACCGATTCGATGGCCGACCACATGGAGGTATCCTGCCCGCTGCGCAGAACCTGCGCGGGCTTGTCCTCCATCGTGACGGTCCGTTCGGCGTGGCGCAGGTCGATGCATTCGCCAAGATCATGCTTGGCGATCAGCGGTTCGAGCTGCGCGCGCGGGCCGTGGATGATGAAATGCAGATCGGGTTGGGCGTGGTGCGCCTTCGCGACACCGGCGATCGTGGCCTCGGGGCCAAGATCGCCGCCCATAGCGTCGATGGACAGAACGACAGCGCCGGCATTCGCCGGCGCTTTGCCCTTCTGGGCGGCCTGCATCTCTGCGGCCTTCATCTGCGATCCCGTCTGCGGCTGGTCTTGCGAGTCTTGCATGACGTGCGGCGCGGGTCGACGGGCTTACGCCGCGTCGTCGTCCAGGTCGACCTCTTCGGTCAGAGCGACGACCTCACGGTCGGCGTAGTGACCGCAGGACGGGCAGACGTGGTGCGGGCGCTTGAGTTCGCCGCAGCTGGGGCATTCCGCCGGGTTTGCAGCGGTAAGCGAGTCGTGGGCGCGGCGCATGTTACGGCGCGAACGCGTGACTTTATTCTGAGGGACAGCCATGTCTCAACCTCGGGGTTTCGGGGGCCAGTAGCCCGTGTTTGCGGCGTTACAGCCCTGATTTTCCTTGTGGTTTCGTCACTTGGCCGAAAGCGTCTCTCGGGGTGCGAAGCCAAACGTCGAATGAGGCCGGGAACATACTCGGATTCTTTTTCCGTGCAAGCCTTTTTTCCGGCCTTTTTTCAAGCGGTTTCGGGCGGTGCGAAACCGCGTCTTCCACTAGGCGTCGCCCTTACCGCTTTCGCCCTTGGCAAGCAAGTCGCGCAGATTGGCAAAAGGCTTCATCTGCTCGTCGCTGAGCGGCTCCGCGCCGGGCTCGGTAACCTGCGCGCCTTCCAGCTCCGCGCCTTCCGCGCGCGGATAGAGCGGCAGGGCCAGCTCCATCGCCTCGAGCGCGACGACGCCGAGATTCACCGTCGCGGGCAGCGGCTCGGCGGTGTCATCCTCGGGCATCTCGACTTCTTCGGAGGTCGGCATCTCCATATCGGCGAGATAACGCCGTACCACTTCTTCGCGGATATCGGTCGTGACCGGGGCGAGGGTGATCACACAATCCTGAACCACGCGGGCCTCGAGGGTCGCGCGCAGCTCCCAGTCCGAGCGGCCCTTCGGCGCGAGCTCGCCTTTAAGCCGCAGCGCCTCGACGCCGCGAATATCCGCCCAGTCTGCAATCGCTTGCAGCCGCTCTCCCTTGGCCTCGATGTCGAAGCGCGTCGGCTTTCGGCTGGGCAGATCGGCCAGCCGCATCGGCTCGCTCCAGATCGTTTCGGGGGCGGCGGGCAGGTCGGGATCGACGGGGGTCTGTGTCATGTCCGGCTCCTTGTTTTGGGTCGCGCGGTGCTGTCTGGCGACCCTTTGCATGCGCCCGAGTGCCCTGTCGGCGCGCTCTAGCGCTTGAGGGCGGCGCAGTCATGATGTAAGCGTCACTAAAAGCCCGAAGTGTCAGAGGCAATAGGGGGTTGCAGGTGGGGATCGGTTCAATGATGCGCAAGGCCATGCTGTTAATCGCGTTCGGCGTGGTGCTTATCGCGGGGGCCTGTTCTCCGATCTACCGCAACCACGGGTATGTGCCGATTGACGAAGACCTCGCCCAGATCGAGGTCGGCAAGAGCACACGCGACGATGTCGCCGCCGCGATCGGGCGGCCGAGCTCCACCGGGCTGCTGGAAGGCTCGGGCTGGTATTACGTCGGTTCGCGCTGGAAAACCGTGACCTGGCACGCTCCGCAGGAAATCAGCCGCGAAGTCGTCGCCGTGTCCTTCAATGACAACGGCGTCGTCTCGAATGTCGAACGCTTCGGCCTCGAGAAGGGTCAGGTCGTGACGCTGTCGCGCCGCGTGACCGAGAGCAAGGTCAAGGGCATCGGCTTCTTGCGTCAGCTGATGGGTTCGATCGGTCGCGTCAATGCGGGTCAGGTTCTCGGAAACAACTGATCGCAGCAGGGCGGCCCCGAGGCGGGTGCCGTCATGATCTGCGAGGTCGCATGTCCCTGAGTTTCGCAAAAGGCACCTATCAGGTCCGCGAGGCAGAGACCCCTGCGGATCGAGAGGCCGCGCTTGCACTGCGCGCGGCGGCGTTCCGGAATGGCGCCTCGGATGCCGATCGCTTCGACCCGCTTTGCCGCCACATCCTGATTTGCGACGATCACGGCCCCGCCGCCGCCGCGCGGCTTTTGCTGTTGGGGTGTGGGGCGGTGCTGCCTGAGGGCTATTGCGCGCAGTTCTACGATCTCGCGCCGCTCGCCGCATGGTCCGGGCCGATTCTCGAACTGGGACGGTTCTGCACGCGTCCGGGCCTGCGCGATCCCGATGTGCTGCGTCTGGGCTGGGCTGCGATTACACGGATTGCCGAAGAGACCAGGGCAGAGCTTCTGATTGGCTGCTCCTCCTTCACGGGAAGCGACTGGCGGACGCATCGCTCAGGGCTCGCGCATCTCGCGGCTCGCGCGCTTGGCCCAGAGGCGTTGCGTCCGCGCCCCAAAGCGTCCGAGCGTGTGGATTACCCTGCTGCCCTGGCGGGGGAGGTTGGTGACGTCAGTGCCTTGCCGCCGCTGCTGCGATCCTATCTCGGGATGGGCGGATGGGTATCGGATCACGCCGTGATCGATCGCGACCTCGACACCTGTCACGTCTTCACCGCACTGGAGATCGCCGCGATCCCCGAGGCGCGGCGGCGCAGCTTGCGGGCGCTGGCCGGGTAACACGGACGTTTCGGAGGGCTGAGAAGGCAGGAGCCTCCGGCGGGGATATTTGTCCCAAGGGGAAGAAGACGCCTGCGCTCATAGGGGCGGCGTCGCGCATGGCCCATTGACCTTTCGCCAAGGCCCGCTTAGCTCGCGAGCATGGCACGCGCACCGCTCTTACAGCTTTCCGACATTTCGCTCACCTTCGGCGGCAATCCCGTTTTCGAAGGGCTCTCGCTCACCGTCCAGCAAGGCGACCGCGTCGCGTTGGTGGGCCGCAACGGCTCGGGCAAATCCACGCTGATGAAGGTGATGGCCGGGCTGGTGGAGCCGGATTCGGGGACGCGGGTCGTGCCGCCGGGCATCTCGGTGGGCTACATGGAGCAGGAGCCGGATCTCTCGGGCTTCGCGACCTTGGGCGATTTCGCCGCCTCCGAGCTGGATCCGGCCGAGGCTTATCGCGTCGAGATGGTCGCCGAAGGGCTGAAGTTCAAACCCGAGACTCCGGTGGAGACCGCCTCGGGTGGCGAGCGGCGGCGGGCGGCGCTGGCGAAGCTTCTGGCCGAGGGGCCGGAGCTGATGCTGCTCGACGAGCCGACGAACCATCTCGATATCGAGGCGATCGCCTGGCTGGAAAACCAGCTGAAGGAGACCCGCAAGGCGTTCGTGCTGATCTCGCACGACCGCGCTTTCTTGCGCGCGCTGACGCGTGCCACGCTCTGGATCGACCGGGGCGAGGTGCGACGCAACGAGCAGGGTTTCGAGACGTTCGAGGATTGGCGCGAGAAAGCCTGGGCCGAGGAAGACGAGGCCCGCCACAAGCTCAATCGCAAGATCAAGGCCGAGGCGCGTTGGGCGGTCGAAGGTATTTCGGCGCGGCGCAAGCGTAATCAGGGTCGGGTGCGTGCGCTGCAGGCGCTGCGCGCCGAGCGCGCCAGCCAGATCAAACGGCAGGGCGTCGCGGCGATGGAACTCGACTCGGGCCAGCAATCGGGCAAGCGGGTGATCGAGGCCACGGGCCTGTCCAAACGTTTCGGCGACAAGCAGATCGTGAAGGATTTCGATCTGCGCGTGCTGCGCGGGGATCGCGTGGCCTTCGTCGGCCCCAATGGCGTCGGCAAGACGACGCTTCTGAAGATGCTGACCGGCGAGGTCGAGCCCGATGAGGGCGCGGTCAAGCTGGGCACGAATCTCGAGATCGCCGTCTTCGATCAGGCGCGCGCGACGCTCAATCCCGAGCAGACTCTGTGGGACGGGCTGGTGAACGACCCGGACATGGCGGTGAAGGGGCGCTCCGATCAGGTGATGGTGCGCGGCACCCCGAAACATGTCGTGGGCTATCTGAAGGACTTCCTCTTCGACGAGCAACAGGCGCGCGGCCCGATCCGGGCGCTCTCGGGTGGCGAACGCGCTCGGCTTCTGCTGGCGCGGATCATGGCGAAACCGTCGAACCTGTTGATTCTCGACGAACCGACCAACGATCTCGACGTGGAAACGCTCGACTTGCTGCAGGATTTGCTGGGCGAATATGACGGCACGGTGCTGCTGGTCAGCCACGACCGCGATTTCATCGACCGAGTCGCCAGCACGACCATCGCGATGGAAGGCGACGGGCGCGCTACTGTCTACGCGGGCGGCTGGTCGGATTATCAGGCGCAGAAGGCCGAGGCCGCGCCCGAGGCCAAGCCTGCGCCGAAGAAGGACGCGCCCAAAGCCGAGTCGAAATCCGGCGCGGCCCAGAGAGCTGCGCCGAAGAAAACCGGCCTCAGCTTTACCGAGAAACACCGGTTGGAAGAGCTGCCCGGCGTGATCGAGAAGCTCGAACATGAGATCTCGAAGATCAACGAGTTACTCGCCGATCCCGATCTCTTTACCCGCGAGCCGGTGAAATTCGCGAAGGCCACCGAGATGCTGAGCGACCGCCAGACCGCGCTCGACGCGGCCGAGGTCGAATGGCTCGAACTCGAAGAGAAGGCGCAAGAGGCCTGACCTCGGCGCTCGCCGTGAAGTCGGATGCCTCCGGCGGAGATATTTGATCCAAGCCAAAGGGGAGGGCATTCTCTTTCGGATTGGTGAAAATATCCCGGGGGCTGGCGGAGCCAGCGGGGCAGAGCCCCTCTGACGGGGCGATCAGGAGGGGCGTATGATCAAGCGAACCGGGGCCAAGGGCGCGGGGCCGCTCAGCGGGCTGCGCATTGTCGAGATTTCCGGGTTGGGGCCGACGCCGTTCGCGGCAATGTGTCTGGCCGATTTCGGGGCCGAGGTGATCCGCATCGCGCGGCCCGGCTCGGGCGGGGCGGAGAATCACGTTCTGGGGCTGGAGGTTGATGTGCTCGATCGGGGCCGCGACGTGGTGGAGGTGGATCTGAAATCCGACGCCGGGCGTGAGGCGGTGCGCACGCTGATCGCTTGCGCCGATGGGGTGATCGAAGGCATGCGCCCGGGCGTGATGGAGCGGCTGGGGCTGGGGCCGGACGATTTCCCCGATCATCCGGCGTTGGTCTATGGCCGGATGACCGGCTGGGGGCAGGAGGGGCCGCTCTCGCAGACCGCCGGGCATGACATCAATTACCTGTCTCTGACCGGCGCATTGCATGCGATGGGCGGAGAGGCGCCCGCGATCCCGCTCAACCTTCTGGGCGATTTCGGCGGCGGCGGAATTTATCTGGCCTTCGGGATGCTGGCGGCACTGTGGCGCGCACGGGAGACCGGGCAGGGTCAGGTCGTCGATTGTGCGATCACTGACGGGGTGGCACATCTGATGGCGATGATCACCGGGATGGCCGGGCAGGGGGCGTGGACGGATCGGCGGCAGGCGAATCTGCTCGACGGGGCAGCGCCGTTCTACACGGTCTATGAATGTGCCTGCGGCGGCCATATGGCGGTCGGCGCGCTCGAGCCGCAATTCTACACGGTGCTGATCGCGGGGCTGGGATTCGCGCCCGAGGCCTTGCCTGCGCGCGAGGCCCGTGCGAATTGGCCGGCCTTGCGGGATGCCTTCGCAGACCGCTTCGCGACTCGCAGCCGCGATGACTGGACTGAGGTTTTCGCAGGCAGCGATGCCTGCGCAACGCCGGTACTGTCGATCGCCGAGGCCATTGCGCATCCGCAGAACGCCGAACGCGGCGCCTATGTCGATCTCGACGGCCTCGCCCAGCCAGCCCCCGCGCCGCGGCTCTCGGCCACGCCGGGGCAGGCATGCGCGCAGGGACGGCGGATCTCTGCGGCGGAGGCGCTCGCCCGCTGGAGCGATTGCGTATAAAACCTCGATTTTCCTTGACAGACGGGGGCTGATCCCCGATATCGGCCCGACCCGGCGGAGAGTCCTCTTTCCGCCGGGCCTCGTTTTTGCAACTTCGCTCCCGTGAGGAGCGCGCAGTCCGACGGCGGGCCAACAGGTCCAACGAACTCCGATCAGGGGCCACAGGGCGCGGATGAAGAAAAGGAAAGACCCATGTTTGCGGTCCTCAAGACCGGCGGCAAGCAATACAAGGTTCAGGCGGGCGATCTGCTCCGCGTGGAACTGCTCGCAGCCGAAGCTGGCGACAAAGTCCAGTTCAACGAGATTCTGATGGTCGGCGGCGACAAGCCCCAGTTCGGCACCCCCTTCGTCGAAGGTGCGGCCGTGCAGGCGGAAGTCATCGACAACATCAAGGCCGACAAGGTCATCACCTACCACAAGCGTCGTCGTAAGCACTCGTCGCAGCGTACCCGTGGTCACCGTCAGCAGCTGACCTTGCTGCGCGTCACCGACGTCCTCGCCACCGGCGGCGACAAGTCTGGCGTGAAGGAAGCCGTGGGCACCGCGATCGCGCGTCGTGCAGCGCATGGTGGCAAAGGCGAAGCCGCTCCGGCCAAGCCCGCCAAGGCCGCTGCTGCTCCGAAAGCCGCGCCGAAGGCTGACGCCGCCGTCGCGGAAGCGGACGATCTGAAGGTCATCACCGGTCTCGGCCCGGCGGCCGAGAAGAAGCTGAACGAAGCTGGTATCACCACCTACGCCCAGCTCGCTTCGGTCGATCCCGAAACCTTTGAAGCTACCAAGGTCAAGCCCGACTGGGTCGAGCAGGCCAAAGAGCTCGCGAAATAAGGAGAGACACCCATGGCACACAAGAAAGCAGGCGGTTCATCCCGTAACGGCCGCGACTCTGCGGGTCGTCGTCTCGGCGTGAAACTGTTCGGCGGTCAGGCAGCGATCCCGGGCAACATCATCGTGCGTCAGCGCGGCACCAAGTGGTGGCCGGGTGAGGGCGTCGGCCTCGGCAAGGATCACACCATCTTTGCAACGGCTGAAGGCCGCGTCACCTTCCATAAAGGCCTCAAGGGCCGCACCTTCGTATCGGTCCTCCCGGCTGCGGAGGCCGCCGAGTAACCCGACCGACGAAAGTGTCACAAAATCGGGGGATCGGCTGAAAGGCCGGTCCCCTTTCTCGTTGCAGTGAGGCGCAAAGGTGTTTGCAATTGCAGCGAGGAAATTTACCGGGTCAGGGGATGTATCGTCATCTTGCTGTCCTATTTATTTACTAGGACCATGCGGCAGGAGGAGCCGCCGGTTCGTCCGCGTTTCGAGGAGGAGCGCCCATGTACCAGGAGACGATTTCTACCCAACCCGTGATCGAAACGGAGCGTTTCGTGCTGCGCCCGCTGCGCCGTTCGGATGCCGGTCTGATCGAGATGTATTCCGGCGACAAACGCGTCGCCGAAGGCACCCGTGCGATCCCGCATCCACTACCGCCCGGCACAGCCGAGAATTTCATCACGCGCGCACAGGCCGACGACCGCGTCGAAGACGTCTGGGCGATCGATGGATCGCGCCATGGCATGGGCGAACTTCTGGGTGTCGTCTCGCTGACACGTCTCGACGACGATCAGTCCGAGATCGGCTATTGGGTGGGCCCGGGCTTCTGGAATACGGGTCTCGCCTCCGAGGCGGTCGCCGCCATCATCGAGGCCAATCCCCACAAATCCCGCACCCTCTTCGCCGAGGTCTTTCAGGACAATCCGGGCTCGGCCCGTGTCCTGACCAATAGCGGTTTCGAATATCTGGGCGATGCGGAAAGCTGGTCGCTCGCGCGCGGGCGCCACGTTCCGACCTGGACCTATCTGCGCAAGATGTAAGCGCGCGGCCCGAGCCGCGGACGGGAGGGCGCAGCCCTCCCGGACCCTCGCGGGATATTTGGATCAGGAAGAAGAGGCAGCCGGGACAAATTCCGCGTTCCTCGACCTATTCACCGTACTCTCTATGGAAATAACTCAGGTGTGTGCGGGGCGGCGCCCCACGCGGCGCTTGATCCTGCGCGCGCAGGCGTCTATTGCGGCGCCTTGATGAAAGGGGCCAAGCCATGAAATTTCTCGATCTCGCCAAGGTCTATATCCGCTCCGGCGGCGGCGGCGCGGGCTGCGTCTCGTTCCGGCGCGAGAAATATATCGAATTCGGCGGCCCCGATGGCGGCGACGGCGGCAAGGGCGGCTCGGTCTGGATCGAGGCGGTCGAAGGGCTCAATACGCTCATCGATTTCCGCTACCAGCAGCATTTCTTCGCCAAATCCGGCCAGCACGGCATGGGCAGCCAATGCACGGGCAAGGACGGCGACGACGTCGTGCTGAAAGTGCCGGTCGGCACCGAGATTCTCGACGAGGATCAGGAGACGCTGATCGCCGATATGACCGAGGTGGGGCAGCGCGTGCTGCTCGCCAAGGGCGGCAATGGCGGCTGGGGCAACCTGCATTTCAAATCCTCCACCAACCGCGCGCCGCAACGGGCGAATCCCGGTCAGGAAGGCGTCGAGCGCACGATCTGGCTGCGCCTCAAGCTGATCGCGGATGCGGGGCTGCTGGGCCTGCCCAATGCGGGCAAGTCGACCTTCCTGGCTGCGACCTCGAACGCGCGTCCCAAGATTGCGGATTATCCGTTCACGACGCTGGTTCCGAATCTCGGCGTCGTCGGCATCGACGGGCGCGAATTCGTCGTGGCCGACATTCCGGGGCTGATCGAGGGCGCCTCTGAAGGGCGGGGTCTGGGCGATCAGTTCCTCGGTCATGTCGAGCGCTGCTCGGTGCTGCTGCATCTGGTGGATGGCACGGCGGAGCATCCGGTCGAGGATTGGCGCACGATCATCGGCGAGTTGGAGGCCTATTCGGAAATCCTCGCTCAGAAGCCGCGCGTCACCGTACTCAACAAGATCGACGCGATTGACGAAGAGACGTTGGCTGAGCGTAAGGCGGAGCTGGAAGAGGCGTCGGGTGGGCCTGTCATGCTGATGTCGGGCGTGTCGAAAAAAGGCGTGCCGGATGTGCTGCGCGCGCTCTGGGCGGAAATCGCCAAGGACAAGCCGAAGCCCGAGGATGAGGGCGGAGCATGGCATCCGTGAGCGCGCCCGCTCTGGCGCAGGCGAAGCGCCTGGTGATCAAGATCGGATCGGCGCTTCTCGTCGATCAGGGCGGCTTGCGCGCGGATTGGCTGCGCTCGCTGGCTGCCGACGTGGCGGCTTTGCGCGCACGCGGCACCGGCGTCGTGATCGTGTCCTCCGGGTCCATCGCCTTGGGGCGGCGGGTGCTCGGTCTTGCGGGCGGTACGCTGCCGCTGGAGCAGAGCCAGGCCGCGGCGGCGGTGGGACAGATCCGCCTCGCGCGGGCCTATGAGGAAGTTCTGGGCCCGCATGACGTCAGCACCGCGCAGGTTCTCGTCACGCTGGAAGATACCGCGGATCGGCGGCGCTATCTCAATTCGCGTGCCACGCTGGAGACGCTGCTGGGCCTCGGCGTCGTGCCCATCGTGAACGAAAACGACACGGTCGCGACCGACGAGATTCGTTTCGGCGACAATGACCGGCTGGCTGCCCAGATCGCTGTGACGATCGGGGCGGACCAGTTGCTGCTGCTGTCCGATGTCGACGGGCTCTATACGGCGAATCCGAAGACCGACCCGAGCGCCGAGCATCTGCCGGTAATCGAACACATCACCCCCGAGATCGAGGCGATGGCGGGCGATCCCGTGTCTGGCCTCTCGAAGGGCGGAATGAAAACGAAGCTGCTGGCGGCGAAAGTGGCGGTGGCGGGCGGCTGTGCGATGGCGATCGCGGAAGGCTTTGCCGATCACCCGGTCGGCGCACTGGAGCAAGGCGGGCGCTGCAGCTGGTTCCTGCCCGAGGGCGACCCGCAGGCCGCGCGCAAACGCTGGATCGCGGCGATGAAGCCGCGTGGCGAGCTGTTCGTCGACGAGGGCGCGGCGAACGCGCTGCGCTCGGGCAAGTCGCTGCTGCCGGCGGGCGTCACCAAGATCGTCGGCCGTTTCGGGCGCGGCGATCCCGTTACCATCGCGGGGCCGGACCGCGCTGTTCTCGGCAAGGGACTCGTGCGCTATACCGGCGACGAGGCGCGGCTGATCGCGGGGCACCGCTCGGGCGAGATCGAGGAGATCCTGGGTTATCCCGGCCGCGCGGCGCTGATCCATCGCGACGATATGGTGGTTGGCTGAGCCCGGTTACTCCGCCCAGTCCGGCTTGCGCTTCTCGATGAAGGCCTGCACGCCTTCCTCGGTGTCGCGCCAGAGCATATTCTCGACCATCACCGCCGCAGTGTGATCATAGGCTTTCGCGAGGTCCATGTTGGCCTGTTCGTAGAAGGCGCGCTTGCCGATCTTCACCGCGGCGCCGAGCTTGCCCGCGATCGTCTGTGCCAGCTTTTCGGTCTCGGCGCCGAGTTCGTCATGCGGGGCGACGCGATTCACCAGCCCGACCTCACGGGCGCGGGTGGCGTCGATGAACTCGCCCGTGGTCAGCATCTCGAAGGCGACCTTGCGCGGCACGTTGCGCGACAGCGCCACCATCGGGGTCGAGCAGAACAGACCGATATTCACCCCATTCACCCCGAAGCGCGTGCCCTCGGCGGCGACCGCCAGATCGCAGGAGGCGACGAGCTGACATCCGGCGGCCGTGGCGATGCCATGCGCCTCGGCGATCACCGGCTGCGGCAGGGCCGGGATCATCTGCATCATCTCGGCGCAGCGGAAGAAGAGATCGGCGAAATAGGCGCGGCCCTTGTCCTCGGCCTCGCGCCCGCGCTGCATTTCCTTGAGGTCATGGCCCGCGCAGAATGCCTTGCCCGCGCCGCGCAGCACGACGACCTTGATGCTCGTATCCTCGGTCAGCTCCGAAAACCGGGCCTTGAGCGCCGCGAGCATCGCATCCGACAGCGCGTTGAGGCTGCCGGGGCTGTTCATCGTCAGATGCGCCACCGCGCCTTTATCCTCGCGGATCACCAGATCTGTCATTGAAACTCCTCCTCTTTGTCGAAACTCTAGGGGCGAGAGAGGGACAAGGGAAGGGGAGGGCGCATGGCGCTGGTAATGGATCGCGACGAACTCGCGGAATTTCTCGACGAGGCGTTTCCGCAGGTGAAAGGCGACTTCGCGATCGACGCGCTCGACGAGGACGAGTTGGTGGTGCGGCTGAAAGTGGAAGAGCGTCATTTACGACCCGGCGGCACTGTCTCGGGGCCGAATATGTTCGCGTTGGCCGATGTCGGGATCTACATCGCGATCCTCGCCCGGATCGGGCGCGTGGCCTTGGCGGTGACCACCAATGCGAGCATGGATTTCATGCGCAAGCCAGCGGCCGGAGCCGACCTGATCGCGAAGATCCGGGTGCTGAAACTGGGCCGCGTCCTCGCCGTAGGGGATGCGCTGATCTACTCCGAGGGCGACGACCGGCCTGTCGCGCGTGCGAGCATGACCTATTCGATCCCGCCGAGGGCGATGGGGTAGGGTGGGGCTCTCGATGCGCCTTCGCCTTGGGTCAAATATCCCGGGGGAGGCGCAGATGCGCCGGGGGCAGAGCCCCCTCCGGGTCGGAAAACCGCACGCAGTGATGGGGTATTTTGATACCTAATTTTTATCGCATTGTTTTTGCTGGCAAAATTAAGAAGCGCGCCACTTGAAAACGCTTCCGGAATCGCGCAAAAGCCCGCATCAGAATTCGAAATACCCCACAAGGGCAGATCACAGATGAAAACCTATACCGCAAAACCCGCGGAGATCGAGAAGAAATGGGTCATCATCGACGCTGAAGGCGTCGTGCTGGGCCGTCTCGCTTCGATCGTCGCAATGCGTCTGCGTGGCAAGCACAAGGCCACCTTCACGCCGCACATGGACATGGGCGACAACGTCATCGTCATCAACGCCGACAAGGTGCAGATGACCGGCAAGAAGCGTGACGACAAGACCTACTTCTGGCACACCAATCACCCCGGCGGGATCAAGTCGCGCACCGCGCGCCAGATCCTCGAGGGCGCGCATCCCGAGCGCGTGGTCATCAAGGCGGTCGAGCGCATGATCTCGCGCAACCGTCTGGGTCGTGCGCAAATGGCGAACCTGCGTGTCTACGCCGGTGCCGAGCATCCGCACGAAGCGCAACAGCCTGAAGTTCTCGACGTCAAGTCGATGAACAAGAAGAACACCCGGAGCTGATCATGGCCGACGATATCAAGACCCTCGACGATCTGAAATCGGTCGTGACCGGCTCGGACAACGCTGGCGCCACCGAAACCGAAACCTCCACGCCCCGTGAGCCCGTGCGCGACGCGCAAGGCCGCTCCTATGCCACCGGCAAGCGTAAAGACGCGGTCGCCCGCGTCTGGGTCAAGCCGGGCACCGGCAAGATCGAAGTGAACGGCAAGGCGATGGACAAGTACTTCGCGCGTCCCGTGCTTCAGCTGATCGTGAACCAGCCCTTCGGCGTGGCGAACGTGGACGGCCAGTTCGACGTCTACGCGACCGTCGCAGGCGGCGGCCTCTCGGGCCAGGCCGGTGCAGTCAAGCACGGCATCTCGAAAGCGCTGCAGCTCTACGATCCCTCGCTGCGTCCGGCTCTGAAAGCCGCTGGCTTCCTGACCCGCGACTCGCGCGTTGTGGAACGTAAGAAATACGGCCGCGCGAAAGCCCGTCGTAGCTTCCAGTTCTCGAAGCGCTAAACTTCGCGAGATACGATTTGGAAAGCGGCTCCCATACGGGGGCCGCTTTTCGTTTGGGGCTTCGCCCCCTGGCCCCCGAATTCCGACCGGTGCAAACGATGAAGGCGCCCCGTTCGGAGCGCCTTCGAGCCTGTCTGCCCTGAGAAAGGCGGGGATTATTCCGCCTCGTTCATCTTTGCGGCGTTGAGCAGGGCGTAATTCTGTGCGCCTACGCGGTCGTAGAGGTCGAGCTGGGTCTCGAGGAAATCGACGTGACCTTCCTCGTCGGCGATCAACTCTTCGAACAGATCCTTCGAGACGTAATCGCGCACGCTTTCGCAATGGTCGCGGGCCTCGCGGTAGAGGGTCAGCGCGTCATGCTCTCCCGCGAGGTCGCATTCGAGCGTCTCGCGCGGGCCCTCGCCGATACGCAGCGGGTCGAGCTTCTGCAGGTTCGGATGGCCTTCGAGGAACAGGATGCGTGCGATCAATTTGTCGGCGTGATGCATCTCTTCTATCGACTCCTCACGCGATTTCTTTGCCATCGCGGCAAGGCCCCAATCTTCCTGCATCCGGAAGTGCAGCCAGTATTGCGAAACGGCCGTCAATTCGCTGCGCAGAGCCGCGTTTAGATATTCGATGACCTTAGCGTCGCCCTTCATGTCGTCTTCCTTCCATTGGTGCCTGTCTCAGCCCGGTCAGTTCGACCGGCACTTTCAAATTGGTATTCTTGCGCATCGTGGAAAGAAAGAGCGGCATGCATCCGCCGCAATCGGCGCGTTTGCCGAGCGCGTGATAAATCTTGCCCGGCGTGATGATCGTGCTCGGGTCCGATTTTCGCATCCAGTCGATCGCCGCATGGATGTCGCGATCGGTAATGGTTTGGCAATGGCAAATGATCATGGTTGCGCGCCCTGATTCCGGGGGAGGTGGGTATCTGCCCCTATAGGTGAGTAGTTTTGTCAGAAAAGTCAATCCGACGGAAAGAGTCGGATATCGGGTCGCGCGGTGCCATCTCCCGCCCCCGTTTCCATCGCCGTGCAACTGGGGTAAGCACGGGCAAACAGTTCAAGAGGCCCGTATGTCCGTCTCCATGCTCTCCACCTTCGTGAAACCGATGCATCCCGAAGGGCGCAAATTCGTCGCCATCTTCGCGGGGATCGCCTTCATCCTGTTCCTGATCTGGGAGCCGCTCGGCTGGATCGGGGTCG